>NZ_OY782759.1:612026-1224053 GCF_963678195.1 uncultured Hyphomonas sp. | reverse complement strand
CCCCAGGTCGTCGCGCAGCCATTTTACCACAGTGCCCGCGTTGAAGATGGAGCCTTCCAGCGCCATTGCCCCGCCTTCAGCCGTTTCATAGCCAACGGTTCCCAACAGACGGTTCTTAGACTCCGGCTTTTCCGTACCGGAATTGGCGACCAGGAACGCGCCGGTGCCATAGGTGATTTTTGCCATTCCGGGCAAGAGACAGCCCTGCCCCACCAGCGCGGACTGCTGGTCCCCGGCAGCAGAGAGGATCGGCAGCGCCTTGCCAAACAGGGCCTCATCGCTGAGGCCGAAGTCTGCTGCATTTGGCCTGACATCTGGCAGCATACTCATTGGCACACGGAAGAGGTTGCACATCGCCTCGCTCCAGCCGCCCTGCTCTTCAAGACCAAGACGATAGAGCAAGGTCCGCGAGGCATTCGACACGTCTGTTGCGTGAATCCGCCCGCCCGTCAGATGCCATATGAGGAAAGTCTCTACGGTCCCGAAAGCAAGCTCCCCCTTTTCGGCGCGTTCGCGGGCACCGGGAACCGTGTCGAGGATCCAGGCAATCTTGGTTCCCGAAAAGTAGGGATCGATCAACAGGCCGGTTTCCGCCTGCACCTTTTGTTCGTGCCCTGCGGCTTTCAGGGCGTCGCAAGCGCTGGTGGTGCGCCGGTCCTGCCAGATGATCGCGGGCGCGATTGGTTTGCCGGTCTTCCTGTCCCAGACGAGCGTCGTCTCGCGCTGATTGGTGATGCCGATACCGGCGATCCGTTCCACACCGCCCGCATCGGCAAGGGCCTTGCGGCAAACGCCAACGGTTTTCTCCCAGATCGTCTCTCCATCCTGCTCGACCCAGCCATCGGCGGGATAAGTCAGCGGCACTTCCTCCTGCGCCAGGGAAATCTGGACAAAGTCCCGGTCGAACACGATGGCCCGCGTTGAGGTCGTGCCCTCATCAATTACCAGGATAGCATCGGCCATGTGTTTGTTCCTCCGGGATTTTCCGGGAGGATGGACCGGTCCGACCAGTTCCGTCAACGCATGTCACGGCGCGGCCCACGGTCGCCGAACCACCAGAGCGTCGCGGCTGTCGCGGCAAAGGTGGCTGTGTCCACAATCCCACTTTGCCCCGCCTCATCCGCGCCCAGGAACACAGCGCCAGTCATGCCCCAGAGCAGCACGGTGAGAGTCGGCCGGGTCAGCGCCCGCACAGCATTGACCCATTTGTAGCTCTCACCAATGGCTGCCTCCGCTGCCAATGACGCGGACAGGCCAGCCCAGGCCCCGGACGTCTCCGCTTCGCGAAGATCAGCGGCGCGCCCAGCGGCATCGGCTTCGATCCTGAGCTGTTGCATCGTCGACTCATGCGCCCATCGAGCCCGCTCATGTGCCTGCAACTGCCGGGCTTCTACCACACCGGCGATTCGGCCGATCACAGTTCCCACAAGGCCAAACAGGCCGCCGCCTGCGGCACTCGCCGCCAGTCCTGCTATGTCCGCCATGATGTTTCGCTCCCCGGATAGAACCAGCGGGCCGGACGCGGGCGCCGGTCAAGGTGCAGGAAGGTCTTCGCAAGGCCGAAGCCGGTGAAGCCGTGCCGCTCGGCCGCCGCCAGCAGTGCGTGGCGGTCATGCCCCGCAAGGGCAATGTCCACAGCAATCGCCCGGTGCAGGCTGAAGCGGACACCGCCCACATAGCTGTTCCAGACGGCACAGCGATGGCCGGAGTTGATCACCAACGGGCACCCTGCATCGGTTCTCAATGCTTCCAGCGCATCGAGGAATTCCGGCGCATGCCAGTATTCGCCCGCGCAGAACCGGCCGCCGCAGCGGCAAGCCAGTTCCGTCGGCGTGAAATGCGGCCAGCGCCAGCCGGCGGCATCAAATTCAGAGACATTTTCTATCAGCATGCACACAAGTCTGCGCGCTTGCCGTATCAGGTGGATAAGGATCGCCCGGACACAAAAGCGCGGCCCGTGTCACCGCAGGCCGCGCCAGTTACCGGTGTCGGATAGGACCGGCTTTATCCCCTTAACTCAGCCGGCGTTTGCAGGCATCGCACCCCAGGTACGCGGCTGGTTCAGCTTTTCGATCGCTGCCTTGTACTCCGATTCCAGCTGGTCGACATAATCCGCCACCGGCCCGCGCTTCTTCACCGCGCCAATGCCCTGGCCACAACCCCAGATATCTTTCCAGGCCTTGCTCTTGGTGTTGCCGCCGGAACCGAAATTCATCTTGCTCGGGTCGCTCTCCGGCAGATTGTTCGGATCGAGCCCGGCTGCTTCGATCGACGGCTTCAGATAGTTGCCGTGCACGCCGGTAAAGAGGTTCGAATAGACGATGTCTTCAGCCCCGTAGGACACGATAGCGTCCTTGTAGCCCTCGACCGCATTAGCCTCGTCACAGGCAATGAAGGCAGACCCCATATAGGCAAAGTCCGCGCCCATCGCGATTGCAGCGGCGATTGCCCCGCCATTGGCGATGGAGCCCGACAAAGCCAGCGGTCCATCGAAGAATTCCCGGATTTCCTGGATCAGCGCGAAGGGCGACAACCGGCCGGCATGGCCGCCCGCACCGGTGCAGACCGCGATCAGGCCGTCGGCCCCCTTCTCCAGCGCCTTCTTCGCGAAGAAGGTGTCGATCACATCGTGCATCACCACACCGCCATAGGAGTGGATCGCATCATTTACCGGTTTCTGCGCGCCGAGCGAAGTAATCACCAATGGCACTTTGTATTTTACGCAGGCTTCAACATCGTGCTCCAGACGGTCGTTCGACTTGTGCACGATCTGGTTCACGGCGAAGGGCGCGGCCGGGCGGTCCGGGTTCTTCTCATTGTGTTCGGCCAGTTCCGTCGTGATCTGGTCCAGCCATTCGTGCAGCACGGGCCCCGGCCGGGCATTCAGCGCCGGGAAGCTGCCGACGATCCCGGCCTTGCATTGCGCGATCACCAGTTCCGGACCGGAAATGATGAACAAAGGCGATCCGATCAGCGGCAGGCGCAGATTCTGAAGCACGGGCGGCACGGCCATGGGCTTTTCCCCTTAAAGTGAACAGTGTTTACATTGGCCCTGAAATTTAGCGCCTGAGCCAGCCCCTGCAAGTCATAACGTGGGGAGAAGCTGCATCGCGCCAGCAGCGCCCGGTTGCGGGTCAGGCGTTCTCACCGGCGCCCGGCGGTGTCACGAGCACCTTGTCGACCCGGCGGCCGTCGAGATCCATCACTTCGAACCGGTAACCCGAAATATGGACGACATCCCCATCGGCCGCGAGGCGCTGTAGGTGGTGGATGATCATGCCGCCAACCGTCACCGCGCCGCCATCGGCCTCGCCGAAGTCCGGCGCCGACAGAAGGATTTCGAGGTCTTCAACCGGCATCAGCCCATCGATCAGCCATGACCCGTCTGCACGCCGGGCCGGTCGGTCGATCCCTTCACTTGGCGAAAAGGCACTATCCCCGGCAATCGCGCCCAGCAGATCCGCCGCCGTCACCATGCCCTGAATACTCCCATGTTCGTCGACCACCAGCGCCATACGAACTTCGCTCTCCTGCATCGACTCCAGCAGCCGCATGACCGACAGCGTTTCCGGCACAAACGTCACCGGGCGTGCCACCTGCTTCAGGTCCGGCCCATCGCCGCTGAGGTCGCAGGCCAGAAGATCCTTGGTCTGGACCACGCCGAACACCCGGTCCAGCCGTTCATCGGCCACTGGGAAGCGCGACTTGCCGCTCTCAAGGATTTCCTTCTTGATCTCTGGCCACGGATCATCTGTGTCGATCCACACAATGTCCGGCCGCGGGATCATGATGGACCGAATGTCCCGGTCCGCCAGCCGCATCACGCCGCGCATCATGCGCTGTTCTTCCAGATCGATCACGCCGCTGGTCGCGCCCTCGTCCAGTATGGCGTGGATCTCTTCTTCCGTCACAGGCTCCTGCCGGATGCCCGCCAGCCCCAGCAGGCTGAGTAGCCCGTCTGTCGAAACGCGCAACAGCCAGACGACTGGAAAGGCCAGCCTGGAGATGAAGGCCATCGGCGGCGCCATGATCGTTGCGATGGCTTCCGGCGCAATCAGCGCGATCCGCTTCGGCACCAGTTCGCCGATGACAAGAGACAGGAACGTGGTGAAAACGATCACCAGCCCGAACGCGATTTCCCCTGCTTCAGCCTCAACGGCCGGCACCTGTTCCGCAATGAAGGGGGCCAGTTCGTCCGCAATCGCGGTCGCACCATAGGCGCCGGCGACGATGCCCACCAAGGTGATGCCGATCTGGACCGTGGACAGGAACCGGGACGGATCATCCTGCAGGCTGGTGACCGTCCGCGCCCCTCGGTCACCCCGATCCACCTTCGCCTGCAGCCGTGCTGGCCGGGCGGAAACGATGGCCAGCTCCGACATGGCGAACACGCCGTTCACCACGATCAAACCGAGGAGGATGAAAAATTCGATCATGTCAGGCCGGGCCTTTTCAAACAGATGAGACCGGCCCGGGCTAGCCCCGGCCGGCAAGAACGCCGCAATGGCGCAGAAAGATGGAAAAACAAAGCCTAAGCGTCGCCACCGGTTCCGTAAAGCGGCGGAAGGATCAGACCAGCCAGTCGGCAATATCCACAAGGCCGAGGCCAATCAAGCCGAGGCCTTTCAGCACAATGCCGATAACGAGGAAACCAACCAGCAACGCGCCTGTAAACGCCACGGCAATCTGAAACGTCACGCCCGCACTGGCAATGGCACGCCGCTCAAGCGTCAGCCGCGCCGGATTCTCCGGCAGCATGTGCCTGACGATCATACGCGGCAGGCCGGGAATGCCCCGCATGACGGCCAGCCCGCCCAGCATAAGGTTCATCAGGGAGGGGACGAATGTGGAGAACACCGTGACATACACCCACCACAATGCCGGATTGCCTGGGTCCGTGCGCAAATCCTGTATCAGGCCTTCAATATCAAGAACGGTGTTGCCGCCCCCGGCGAGCGACAGATTGTTCATGGCATCCAGGAATAACAGGGACGCCGCCATCACCGCGACGAGCATGACAACAGCCGTGGCAAGGTCGACCATCGCGTACACGATCGGCCACCCGCTGCCCTGCAACTGTCCCCGCCGCAACAGGAAACGCGTGAGCCCCAGCGACAGCCAGTCAAAGAAAGCATTGATCACAGGCAGGGCGCCAAAGAAAGCCAGTAAGGTCCATTCAGGTTTTCTCTGTACAGGCAACAGGGGCGTCAGCCCGGCAACAAAGCCGAGAATGAGCGCAACACAGACGACAATAAAACTTAGCAAGTACAAAAGGTGCCGTTTGCCGCGCCTTGCCCTCTCATCTGCGACTGCGCCTGCGACTGCGACTGCGAATCCGACTGCGCCTGCGACTACGAGTATGACTATGACTACGAATGCGACTGCGAATGCGCGTGCGACTGCGAATGCGACTGCGCCTACGACTGCGAATGCGACTGCGACCGCGCCTGCGAATGCGCCTGCGACTGCGAATGCGACTGCGCCTGCGCCTACGCCTGCGCCTGCGCCTGTGCCTGCGACTAAGATTAAGACTGCGAAAAGCGCGACGCGTATCACAGTCCACTTAAATGTTCTGTGATGGCCAGGCGGAAGGAGCATCCAGAACGAGGCCGCCACGAGACAGATCAGCGATACGGCGCTCAGGCCCCTGGCGAACGGAGATGTTCCGTCCGGCATGCCTAACGCGGCCTCTGCAGGTCCAACCAGGCCGGTTATATGCCAGATGATCATCAGGCTCATGATCGGATAGATCAGCGCCAGCGTCAGACAGCGGTCCAGTGCCGGCCCGGTCCATGTCGCCGGGCGCCCGCCCCGCGCCGCCAGCGGCTCATCCCCGAAGAAACGGTCTACGCGGTCGAGGGCCTGTACCAGCAAGCCGTCATAGAGCGCCGGGATCGTTCCGCCCCGCGTCAGCCGGTCGCGCCATTTGAGATACCGCTCCCGCTCCTCGGCCGCGTTCTCGCCATCCCCTTCAAATCGCTTCCCGTCCGGCAGGACAATCTTGAAGTAGTAGCCGTACACACCCGACACCGCCAGCGCGCCGGCGATCAGGGCGCCTGCCCAGTATTTGCCGAGGAACTCGGCGAGCACATTGAAGATGGCGAAAACGTCCATCCGCCCAGACTATCCAGAGTTGCCGGGATGACCAGTTTGTAATTTCGCTTTTGTAGATCGAAGGCGGGTTTGTGCCGAATCTCGTGCTTATGACGGCGGAATTTTACCGCCCCCCTATACGACACCTACTTGGCAAGGTCCGGGTCGAGGGTCAGGTCATCGTCCAGCTGCACGCCGAAAGAGTTCAGCATCATGGAAACCTGAGTGTACTGGCCGACCGTCATGACCAGATCCATCTTCTGCTTCTTGCTGAAGCCGGACAGCGCCGCCCAGGTCTCGTCGGTAATGAAACTGTCGGATGTCAGTTCGTCGGTGGCCTGAAGCAGCGCCTTGTCATTCGCACTCCAGCCAGGCGCATCCGGGCCCTGCTTGATCCGTGCAATTTCTTCCGGCGTCAGACCGCACCGCAAGCCGATCCGCTCATGCTGGGCCCATTCATAGCCTGCTTTCCAGTTATAGCCGGTGCGCAGGATGACGAGTTCGCGGTCTCGTTCGCTGAGGTCGTTCTTGTCTGACAGTATGTACCCGCCCCAGTGCATGAAGGCCTTGTACGCCGCCGGGTCGCTCGCCAGCGTGCGGAAGACATTGTAGGTCGTCCCGGCAAAGCGCGGACCGAGCAATTTGCGCTGGTCATCGGTAATATCGGCATCAGTCAGGGGCGCGATGCGCGGGGCTTTCAGTCTCATGGTTTTCCTCCCGGTGTTTTCTGCCGGGAACTAAACCTGCCGCGCGGGAATGCCGCAAGCCGGACGTGAGGTCAGCCGCGCTCCATCCGGGCCTGCATCATGGACAGCCAGGCGTGCTGGCGGTGAATCATGGAGACGAGGTCGGCGTCGTCGCCTTCCTCCAGCAGCCTGTCGAGCCAGAGGCCGAGGATTCGGGTGTGAGACCCCATCCACTCTTTCAGAAGGTCCTGGCGCACGCCGCGCGCTGCATCGCCCTCGCCTTGCAGCGGCCCGCACGAGCAGGAAGTGTCCGCCGGACGATGGTCCGCACTTCCTTCTTGCCGTGCTTCGGCCCGGCGTGCGCCAGTTTCAGGGGCGCCGGAATCACCTGTATTTTCAGGGTTTT
The DNA here is from genome assembly GCF_963678195.1 of uncultured Hyphomonas sp. Lineage (NCBI taxonomy): Bacteria > Pseudomonadati > Pseudomonadota > Alphaproteobacteria > Hyphomonadales > Hyphomonadaceae > Hyphomonas > uncultured Hyphomonas sp. Next base: position 1,216,868 of record NZ_OY782759.1, on the reverse strand, counting down.
CGCAGGAAACGAGCCTCAGAACCGCGCGTGCTTGTGTCATGGGAATCTCCTTTTTGCGAATAATTCTCAATCGCATTAAAAGACGCTTGCGTCAACTCGTTCCGGGCCGCTACGGAATGCCGCCAAGTAAGTGGTTCCCTTTTGCAATTCTTTCCGCCAATAAACGGACCCATCATGGCAGACGATATCCTCCCGCTTTCCAGCACTTTTCCCGACGCCACCGAAGCCGAATGGATGGCTTCGGTCGAAAAGGCCCTCAGGGGCCGTGGCATTGATGCAATCACCCGCACCACGGCGGACGGGCTGAAGATTCGCCCGCTCTATCGTGAGAGCGATTTCCCCGCTTCGGAGGACCCGCTGGGCACGCCCGGCGAGGCGCCTTATCTGCGCGGACCGACGGCGGCGCCGGACAAGTGGCTGCCCTGGGATATCCGCCAGGCCTTCACGCATGCTTCCCCCTCGCACACGCATGGCGAAGTGCTGCGTGACCTGGAACGCGGCGTTAGTTCGGTCGAACTCTGCGTCGACCCGACCGGGCGGAACGGTGTCCAGGCCATGACTATGCCGGACTATGACATTGCCCTGAACGGCGTCGACGCGGCCATTGCCGGCGTTGCGCTTGACCCGGTCATGACTTCCGGCACCCGCGAAGCTGCCTTCCTGGCCGAATGGGCCCGGAACAAGGCTGACGCGAAGCTCGACTTCAACATGGACCCGCTCGGCGCCCTCGCCCGCACCGGCACGCTCGCCGGCGGGCTCGACGCGGCGTTTGCCGAAGCCGGCGCACTCGCCAAAGTGCTGGCCGGGAAATACCCCGAAGCGAACCTGTTCCGCATCGACGCCCGCGCCGTGCATGAGGCCGGCGGGTCGGAAGCGCAGGAGCTGGCCGCGCTGATCGCCTCGGCGGTCGATACGCTGCGCCGCCTCGCCCCGCACATGGACGCCGCAGACGTGGCCGCGAAGACGATCTTCTGCCTCTCCCTCGACGCCAATTACGGCATCGGCGTTGCGAAGCTGCGTGCCGCCCGCCGCCTGTGGGCACGTGTGGAAGAAGCCCTCGGCCTCACCGCCCGGCCCATGCGCATTCAGGGCTACAGTTCTGCCCGCATGCTGACCCGTTACGATGCGTGGACGAACATGCTGCGCAATACCGCCTCCGCCTTTGCCGGTGCCGTCGGTGGCGCAGACATCCTGACCATCCGCGCCTTCAACGAACCGCTGGGCACGCCGGAAGAACTCGGCCGCCGGATCGCGCGCAACACCCAGCTGATCGCCATGGAAGAAAGCCAGCTCGGCCGCGTCGCGGACCCGACAGGCGGCGCTTGGTTCACCGAAACATTTGCCAGCGAACTGGCCGAAGCCGCCTGGGCCGAATTCCAGAAAATCGAAGGCGAAGGCGGCTATGCCGCCTCGCTCACCTCCGGCGCTTTCCAGGGCCGCGTGAAAGCGACCCGCGACGCCCGCGCCAAGGACATCGCCAAACGCAAGATCCCGGTCACGGGCGTTTCCGAATTCCCGCTGCTGGACGAGATCGCCGCCCCGGTGGCCGACACCCCGCACCTGCGCACAGGCGCGGAACTGACGGACGAAGCACTGCAGGCGCTGGTGCCGGACCTGCCGCCTGCCGCGGGCGAGGATGCCACAGCCGAGCCGCTGGAGCCGATCCACCTCGGCGCGGACTTCGAAGCCCTGCGCGACAAGGCGGCCGCCGCTGCGAAACAACCGGCAATCTTCCTCGCAACGCTCGGCCCGCTCGCCGAATACACGGCCCGCGCAGACTTTGCCCGCAACCTGTTTGCGGCTGGCGGCCTCACCGCGAAAGAACCGCCGGTGCCTCCGAAGGATGCCGCAGAGATCGCCGCCGCATTCAAGGCCTCCGGCCTGCGCATCGCCTGCATCTGCGGCGCCGACGCCCGCTATGCCGACGAGGCAGATGCTGCCGCCAAGGCCCTGAAAGAGGCCGGCGCGCAACATGTCTGGATCGCCGGCAAGCATGAAGGCGACGGCATCGATACACAGATCTTCATGGGCTGCGACGTACTGCACACCCTGAAACTCGCCCACGCCGAACTGGGGCTGTGATCGCCATGATGCTGGAATTCACTCTCGACAACTGGGAACACCATCCTTGCGTGAAGGGGCGCCCGGCAGTCGAGCGGGACGTGCGGGAAAACCGTGCCATCTTCGCGACCGCCGGAACCAGCGCACACGCGGTGGCCCCTGTCGACTGCCCGCTGCCGGCCGTACTGACCCGTGCCAATGGTGACCGGATCTCCGTCATCATCCTGCAGGCACAATGGTCTGCTGACCGCAAGGACTATCTGTTCGGCGCCGTCGACCAGAACGGCAAGCCTTACGTTGCCACGTCCAGCGAAACACTCATCCTGAAACAGCCGACCCCCGAATGGACGGCGAATCTGGAGACGTCCAAATGACCGACTTCCCCGACTTCACGAAACTCGACCTGGGCACGCCCCATGCGAAAGCCACCGCGCCGAAGCTTGGCGAGGCCTGGGAGACCCCGGAAGGCGTCGAAGTGAAAACGGCCTACACCGAGGCGGACCGCGCCGGGCTGGACTATCTGGACGATTTCCCGGGCCTTGCCCCTTTCGGCCGTGGCCCTTACCCGACCATGTACACGAACCAGCCCTGGACAGTTCGTCAGTATGCGGGCTTCTCGACAGCTGAAGACTCCAACGCCTTCTATCGCCGCAACCTTGCCGCCGGCCAGAAAGGCCTGTCGGTTGCATTCGACCTGGCCACCCACCGCGGCTATGACTCTGACCACGTCCGCGTGTCGGGCGATGTGGGCATGGCCGGTGTGGCCATCGACTCCATCTATGACATGCGTACCCTCTTTTCCGGCATCCCGCTGGACAAGATGTCCGTCTCGATGACGATGAACGGCGCCGTGCTGCCGATCCTCGCGCTCTATATCGTGGCGGCTGAGGAACAGGGCGTCGGGCCGGAAAAACTGGCCGGGACGATCCAGAACGACATCCTCAAAGAGTTCATGGTGCGGAACACCTATATCTATCCGCCCAAACCATCGATGCGGATCATTTCGGACATCTTCGCCTATACCTCGCAGAACATGCCGAAGTTCAACTCGATCTCGATCTCCGGCTATCACATGCAGGAAGCCGGCGCCTCGGCGGACCTGGAACTGGCCTACACGCTGGCCGACGGCATTGAATATATCCGCGCCGGTGTAGCGGCGGGACTCGACGTCGACGCGTTCGCGCCGCGCCTCTCTTTCTTCTGGGCGATCGGCATGAACACGTTCATGGAAGTCGCCAAGATGCGGGCCGCGCGCCTTCTCTGGGCGAAGCTCGTCAAAGAGAATTTCAGCCCGAAGAACCCGAAATCGCTCAGCCTGCGGACGCACTCGCAGACCTCCGGCTGGTCGCTGACCGCGCAGGACGTTTACAACAACGTCATCCGCACCTGTCTTGAGGCCATCGCCGCGACCGGCGGGCAGACGCAATCGCTGCACACGAACAGCTTCGACGAGGCGCTCGCCCTGCCGACAGACTTCTCCGCCCGGATCAGCCGGAACACGCAGCTCTTCCTGCAACAGGAAGCCGGCGCGTGTCAGACGGTCGATATGTGGGGCGGCTCCTATTATGTCGAACGCCTGACGCACGATCTCGCCGCCAAGGCCCTCGCCCATATCGAGGAAGTCGAAAAAATGGGCGGCATGGCGAAAGCCATCGAGGAAGGCCTGCCGAAGCTGCGCATCGAGGAATCCGCCGCGAACACGCAGGCGCGTATCGACAGCGGCACGCAGACCGTGGTCGGCGTGAACAAGTTCCTGCTGGATGAAGACGAAGACGTGCCGGTGCTGAAGGTCGACAACGCCGCCGTGCGCAAGATGCAGCTCGACAAGCTGGCGCGCCTCAAATCAGAACGCGACGAAGCCGAAGTCACCGCCAAGCTGGACGCAATTGCCGAGGCCGCCGCCGGCACCGAAGGCAACCTGCTCGCGCTGGCCGTAGACGCCGCGCGCGCCAAGGCAACCGTGGGCGAGATCTCCGAAGCGGTCGAACGCAGCCAGGGCCGCCACCAGGCCGTCATCCGCTCCATCAAGGGTGTCTATGGCGGCGGCGTGAAAGGCACGGAAAAGGCTGATGAAGCGCTCAACCTCGCCGAAGCCTTCGAGAAACAGAACGGCCGCAAGCCGAAAGTCTACATCGCCAAGATGGGCCAGGACGGTCACGACCGCGGCCAGAAGGTCGTCGCCTCCGCTCTGATGGACCTTGGCTGGGATGTCGTCATCGGCCCGCTGTTCCAGACACCGGAAGAAGCTGCCGCCGATGCGCGCGAAGCCGGGGTAGACATTGTCGCCGCCTCCTCGCTCGCCGCAGGCCACCTGACGCTGGTGCCGGAACTGAAGCGCGCGCTCGGCAATGAAGGCGCGGCCAACGCCCGCATCATCGTTGGCGGCGTGATCCCGCCGCAGGACTTCGACGCGCTCTACGCCGCCGGGGCCTCCGCCATCTTCCCGCCCGGCACCGTCATCGCCGACAGCGCGCTGAAGATGCTGGAGATCCTCACCGGCGGAGACGACGGGGAAAAAACGGCGGCGGAATAATCCGAAATCTCCCTAAGATTTACACAAAATACCCAAACCTCCCGCTAGGATAGCGATTCAGTTCGCGTTCGGAGAGTGGTTTGCGGTATCTGAGAGCTCTTGGAATTGGCGTGTTGTCGGGCATCGCGACGCTGCTTGTCTTCTTCTGGCTGAGCACCGGACTGTTCGGGAATACTTGGCTGCCATTGGCCGGGTTTGTCTGGTTTCTCAACGAAACTGGCGGCGACCCGCTCAAAGGGCATCTTGGACTGGCCATTGCGTTTGGCCTCTCATGTGCTTGTCTGGCGATATTGTTCGCCCGCAAACGCGCGATGAACTGGGCATATTTTGCACCCGGATTCATGATGGTCTTTGTTGTGGCGACATGGGCCGTCCTGAGCGTCAGCCTTGAGGTTTCGCGGCGCGCAGCAGTCGAAAAGTTTGAAGCGGACGCAGCGTTTCAGCATGTTGTTTTCTGGTCCTACTCGCAGACGCTGAAACCTCATGTGACGTATCCGCATGCCGCCGTCCTGAAGGATTGCCGGACCTATGTCTGGAGTTACCGGAAAATGGCGTTCTATGAGATCGGGCCGAACATCTCGACGAACGTCCTGCCGAGACGCTGGATCGAAAGCTGCGGGATAGAAAAGACCTCTTGAAACCACTCCTCGGCTTACCCAAATATATCGTTATTCGATAATGCAAAAGGATTGCCACCCATGCTCGTCACCACCACGCCCACGGTTCAGGGCCATGAGATCACGAAATATCTCGGCGTCGTCTGCGGCGAGGTCGTGATCGGGGCGCACCTTGGCAAGGATATCCTGGCCAGCTTCACGAATATCGTCGGCGGACGGTCCAACGCTTATGAGAGCACGCTGCGCGAGACGCGCGACGACGCGATGGCCGAGATGATGGAAGAAGCCCGGAAGCTTGGCGGGAATGCCATTGTCGGTGCCAAGTTCGACTATACCGTTATCGGCCAGTCGGGTTCGATGATGATGGTGGCGGTCTCCGGCACAGCCGTGCAGCTCATATGAGCCTGCTGGACCAGACCGCTCCGACGGCGGAGGACATTCTCGCCCTCGCCGAAGCCTGTATCGCCCGCCTGCCCCAGCATATGCAGGCAGCTGCCGGCGCGGTCCGCATCATTGTCGAAGACTATGCCGAGGATGAGATCCTCGACGAGATGAAGATCCAGGATGCACTGGAACTGAGCGGGCTCTATTCCGGCGTGCCGCTGATCCATGAGAGCGTGACGCATCCGTCGATGCAGACGCCGCTGGTCTATCTCTACCGCCTGCCGATCCTGTTCGAATGGGCTGCGCGGGGGGACGTGACGCTGGACGAACTGGTGGCCCACGTCACCATCCACGAATACGGCCACCATTTCGGCTGGTCCGACGAAGAGATGCACCGCATCCTCGACATGGCGGACTGACGGCTCAGTCCTTCGACTTGTGCGCCAGCGTGTGGGCGTGCTGCTCCCAGTTCTGCCCGTCGAACCTGTTCACGGTCGCGTTCAGATCCTGCCAGTCATCGATACACCGCCAGGTGACGGCCACGCCGTCAGGGTTGGAGCGCGGGATGTAGAAGCTCTTCACCCCGCAGGTCTTGCAGAACAGGTGTTTCGCCACGCCCGTATTGAACGTGTACTCGGCAAGATTGTCATTCCCCTGCAGCAGGCGGAAACGGCTCGAAGGGACGATGATGTGGATGTTTCCCGACATCGCGCACATGGAGCAGTTGCAGTCTTCCACCTCAAAGGCATCCGGCAGGTCGACCTCCCACCGCACCGCGCCACAATGGCAACCGCCGGAATGGGTCTTCAACTCACTCATCGTCTTTCGTCCGTATTGTTCAGCCCACCCAGTGCGGCGGGCGTTTGCCTGCCCATGGCCGGGCCTGTTCCAATTGTCCAGCCAGACGGAACAAAAGACTTTCAGATCCGAGTCGTCCGCCAAACATCATGCCAATCGGCAGGCCGCCTGGCGCCTCATCGGTCGCCTCGGTCCAGTGCAGCGGCACGGACATCGCCGGGCAGCCGGTCTGGTTGAAGATCGGGCAATGCGCGCCGAAGCCGGCAATCGCCTTGCCCATCGCTTCGCCATCCTGCGCGAGGGACATGGTGCCCAGCTTGTCCGGCGCGCGGTGCGTGACCGGTGAGAGCGTGAGGTCAAACCCGCCATCGATGAGGAACTGCTCATAGTCGATCGCGGCCGAGTTGAAGAGATTGTTGGCCTTGGCCAGTTCCACCATCGGCACGGTCCGGCCGAGCGCAACCATGGACGCCGTGATCGGCTCCATCTCATCTTCGCGCACTGGCCGGCCCAGCATCTCAGAGCGGTCGTCGAAGGCGGCGGCGACGTTCGCGGAGATCGTGAACAGAGCGTATTTGGCGAGCAGCTCGCCATTGAATTCCGGTCCGGTCTCGACGACTTCGTGGCCAAGCTCTTCCAGCAACTTCGCGGTCGCCATGAGGCCTGCGTCAGCATCGGCGTCCGGCATGGTGCCGTTCGGCGCCTTCTTCCACAGCGCGATGCGTAGTTTGCCCGGGCCACGCGAGACTTCCTCCAGATACGGACGGTCCGGCGCCGGGGCAACATAGCGGCTGCCGGTCTCCCGGCCATGGCAGGCATCCAGCAGGGCAGCACTGTCGCGCACGCTGCGGCTGACGGCGTGGACAGTCGACATGCCATTCCAGCCTTCGGTCCGCCCCGGCCCCATCGGCACCCGGCCGCGCGAGGGCTTGATGCCGAACAGGCCCGTACAGGACGCCGGAATACGGATCGAGCCGCCGCCATCGCTGGCCTGCGCGACCGGCAGCACACCCGCCGCCACGGCTGCACTAGCCCCGCCGGACGAGCCGCCCGAGGTGCGCGTCAGATCCCATGGGTTCCGCGTCTGCCCGTACAGCGTGGACTCGGTCGTGGTGGTCAGGCCGTATTCCGGGCTGGTCGTCTGGCCGAAAAAGACGAGGCCCGCCTTGCGGTAGCGTTCGGTCAGCACCGAATCCCGCTGGGCGACATTGCCCTTCCAGGCAACCGAGCCATTGGTCAGCGGCGCGCCCTTCACCTCAACGGCCAGGTCTTTTGTGACGAACGGCACGCCTGCAAACGGGCCGCTGCCAATGCCTGCGTCCAGCTGCGATTTGGCAAGCTCCGGATAGAGCGCGCTGAAGCAGTTCAGCGTCTCCTGCGCCGCTTCGGCCCGTGTGACCGCCGCATCCAGTAATTCTCCGGCGCTGATCTGTTTGCTGCGGATCAGCTCCGCCAGACCCAGCCCGTCATAATCGGCATATTCTCTCATTCGGCCCTCCCGTTTTGCCACCACTGTGGAACGGTGAGCGCCGAAAGGAAACCCTGCTCAGCGCTCCATTTCAGGCGGTGGCGGCGGTGAACCGCGCTCTCCAGGGCCGCCCGGCCGGTCGGGCCGCATCCGGCGCTCCGGCCGCCTGTCCCCCGGGCCATGTTTCAGGAAGCGCGCCATCTTTGCGCGTTCGTCCAAGGGCATCGTGGCGAAAAGGTCCACCATGTCCTCATGCATCGCTTCATTGACGGAATCATCTGCCGCCCTCAATTCCCGGAACGCCTCGCGGACGGCGTCGGCATCATATGGGTCAGCCGCCACAGCGTCTCCCAGACGCGCACGGGCCTCTGCACGCGCTGTACGTTCCTCGCCGGATGCCTCGAACGCCTGCCGGAACACACGTCTCAGGATGTCCCGGCTTCCGTCATCGCGGGAGGCCCAGGAGGACCGTTCCGGTGGCGCTCCATATGGTTTGCCCGTTGGACCAGACTGCAGAAGGAAACCGGCCAGCAAGCCAAGCAGGATCATGTTCGCCATAAGCGAAACGATCAGCCAGCGCGGCCACGGGCGGGGTGTTTCAGGCGCATCGCTCATTGTTCGGTCTCAGTCATAAGTTCGTAGTCTCCGAAGCCGAGCGCGGCATACATGACGGCATCGGCTTCATCATTGGTGTCAGCATTCGCAACCGAAGTGGGCAGCGATACGTTCACACCGATCAGCAGACCCATGACCAGCGAGGCCACCGCGCCGGCCGGCAGCCAGCCCGGCAGGAACCTGCTGAAGCCGGTTTGCGCCCGTCCGGTGCGGGCCGCCTTCGGTGCACCGGCAATCAGGCTGTCCCGCAGGGAGGCGGGAACGTCGACTTCGGGCACAAGGTTCAGGACATCGTCCAGCCGACGGGCTTCCTCCAGCGCCTGGGCAAACACGCCCGGCGCTTCGGCCATCCGGCGCGCCGCAGCGCCCTGCTCTGCCTCAGGATAGGCAGAAATATCTGACCCGTACGCCTCGATCAGCGCGATGATGCGCTCATCCGACACGATGGGTGTGTGCCTGCGGTCCTTCATGCCACGCTCCGTTCGGCCAGTGTCGCCCTCAGGCTGCGCCTTGCGCGAGCCAGAAGGCTTTCCAGCGCTTCTTCACTTGTTTCCATAATTTCCGCCGCTTCGACCTGAGAGTGTCCTTGCAGGGCACAAAGCGTCAAGGCAGCTGCCTGGCGCTCCGGCAGGGCGGCGATCGCCGTTTCAATGGCTTTCACGCGTTCCGTCTGCATCAGGCGTTCAGGCGGGGTTAATTCCGGATCCGTCATCTCCGGCAATTCTCCGGGAAGAGATTCCCGACGTTTGCGCAGGATGTCGTAACAGAGGTTCAGCGCGACCCGGTGCAGCCAGGTCGAAAACTTTGCCCGCGGCTCCCAGCCCGGCAACGCCTTCCACGCGCGAAGAAAAGTCTCCTGTGTCACGTCCTCTGCTTCCATCCGATCACCAAGCATCCGCGTCGCGAGGCCCAGAACACCTGGTGAGTACCGGTCAACCAGCCACGCCACGGCAGACGGATCACCCGCCGCCGCCCGTGTGATCTGGTCGAGATCCGATACGAAAGCCACGGAACCGAGCTTACTCCGTTAAGGCGCGGGTGCACGCATTCAACACATCTTGCCGGCTGAATGCGTGCAGAGCCGCCCTACCGGGCCTGAGCCCGATCTCCTATTCGTCTACCGGCGGCGGGGGTGGTGCCATCCCATTCATGCCGCGCCGGCCAAAATTACCTCGGCTGCCAGGACCCATCCGGGCAGATTCGAACTCTTCCTGGCTGATCGTGCCATTGCCGTCCGTGTCCATCTTCGTGAAGCGCGCGGCCTGCCTCGCGGCACCTTTCTCGGCCCATTGGGCCTGGCGTTGGGCTTTGTTCGCTTTCCACTTGGTCGCTTGTGCGGCCTGGACAGCCGTCACTTCGTCACGCGTGATCGATCCATCCTTGTTCGTGTCATACCGCTCGAACATGTAGTCCACACGTTCGCCGCGGCGTTCCGCAAACCGTGCTTGCATCTGGGCGCGCATGACTTCCTGATGGGCAGACAATTCATCCTGTGAAAGCTGGCCGTCACCATCGGTGTCGATCGCCACGAACATCGCCGCTTTGTGTGCCTTGATTTCCGCATCAGAGACCTGGCCGTCACCGTCCGTGTCCATCATTTCAATCATGCGGTCTTTCATCATGCCCGGACCACTGCCGGGGCCACCGCGCGGGCCGGCCATCGCAGGCAGGGCCATCGTTGCCACTGCAGCAAGGGAAGCTGTTGCGAGAAAGATACGTTTCATAGGGGGAACTCCTCTCATTAGACTGCCGCTCGTTCAGGGCAGCCAGTGTTTATCAAACGGGGGAGGATCAGCTTTCCGTCGCATCGAGGTGCAGTTTTTGCACAGCGATCTGGTGGAGGCTTGATTTTGTGGAAGATAATTCGGTTTCCAGATCCCGGAACGTGCCCGCTTCAACCGCGCGGCAAAGCCGGTCCCGCAAGCCGGCCGGCATCGCATCCGATCGCGTTTCGGTTCCGATAGCGACGCGCTGGACCTGTTGCAGCGCCTGCAGCAGGCTGAGCCCCTCGGTGAGTACCAGACGCTCCTCGACATTAAAGCTCGCATAGGCAATGGCATCCCGCGTCGAGGCGCAGATCGCATCCGGTCTGCCGCTCATCAGCATGTCCTGCTGCACAATGAACTCCACATCGATCAGACCGCCTGCAGCGGTTTTGAGGTCCCACAGCCCCTTCCCGGGCTTTTCCCGGTAGAGCCGCTGACGCATGTCGGTGATGTCGGCCGGAATGGAGGCCGCGTTCGTCTGCGCGCGGCTCGTGATGGCGTCGATTGCGATTTCCATCACCTTGCTGCCGAGCGCCGGGTCGCCTGTCACCGGACGCAGGCGGGTGAGCGCCATATGCTCCCAGGTCCAGGCATCCTTGTTCTGATAGGAGGTGAATGCCGGCAGGCTGACGGCCACGGGCCCGGCCCGGCCAGAGGGACGCAGGCGCATGTCGACCTCATAGAGCGCGCCTTCCGCCGTCGGGGCCGAGAGGGCCGTAATCAGGCGCTGCGTGAAGCGCGTGTACCAGGTCTGCGCCTCCATCGGATCGGCATCATAGATGACGAGGATGTCGAGATCGGATCCGGCCGTGAGTTCCTTGCCGCCAAGCTTGCCCATGGCAAACACGGCCCACTCGCCCGGCTGAGGCCCGTTACGCCGCTCGGTTTCCGACTTCGCGGCAGCCGCCATTTCGGTGATCGTGTCATCTGCCAGCGCGGTCCAGTATTCCGCTGCATCCCGGGCCGGGATCAGGCCATGCAGCAGGCGGTGGCCGGTCAGGAAGTGCTGGTCACGGTGATAGCGGCGCCAGGCATCCAGCGCCGTATCGAAACTTGTGTCCGGACCAATCTCGGGCCGCACCGGCGCCTGCCCGCTGACCAGCGACTCCAGGAGGTCCGGCCGGCGAGACAGGATTTCCGCAAGCCGCGGTGCCAGTGCCAGCGTGGCCACGAGGTCATCCAGCAGGTCAGGCTCCGCGAGCAACATGGCCAGCGTCTGCACACCGGACGACAGGCCCCCGAAGAAGCGGGAGAACCAGCGGAACGCCTCATCCGCCTCGCCCGTCTTTCCCATATCTTCCAGAAGACGCGGCAGGATCGCCGTCAGCAATTCGCGCCCGCGCGCCGTACGTGTGGCGGGCACACGGCCACGGTGCCAGCTGCGGATGGTCTCAATCGCCGCGCTCGGATCGCTGAAACCCAGATTGCGCAGGGTTTCGACCGTTCCCGGATCATCGTCGACGCCGGTGAAGACGAAATTGCCCGAACGGGTCTCACCCGCTGCGCGGTCTTCCGCGGCGAACAGGGCATCATAAGCCGTCTGGACGATCCGGCGTGTTTCGAGAACGTCCCGGTCGAATTCCTCCAGATTGCCATAACCGCTGAGGAAGGCGACCGCCTCGCGCGCCTCAGGGTCGTTGGGCAGCGTATGTGTCTGCTCATCGTTCCGCATCTGGATGCGATGTTCGACGTTGCGCAACTGGCGATAGGCTTCGGTCAGGTCTCGTGCCGTTTCGTCCTCGACCACGCCGCCTGCACGCAGGGCCTCCATTGCGCCGAGGGTGGTGTTGTCCCGCAGTTCCGGGCGCCTGCCACCCAGGATCAGCTGCTGCGTCTGCACGAAAAATTCGATCTCGCGAATGCCGCCGGGCCCAAGTTTGAGATCCGGGTTCGGAATACTGAACTCCCGGGCCTTGGCCTTGGTGTTGATCATCCGCTTGATGGCCTGAATGTCACCAATGGCCCAATAGTCCAAGTTCCGGCGCCAGACATAAGGCTCCATGCCTTTCAGGAAGCGCTTCGCCGCTTCTAAATCGCCGGCAGCCGGCCGCGCCTTGATCCAGACCATCCGTTCCCAGTTCTGGCCGACGCTCTCATAATAGACTTCCGCCATGGCCGTGGACACGGCCAAAGGTGTCGAGGACGGATCGGGCCGCAGGCGCAGATCGGTCCGGAAAATATAGCCGTCTTCGGTGATGTCATCGAACATCCGCACGATGTCACGCGCAACGCGCTGGGCCGCCTCACCGGGAGAGCGCTCCCCGCCATCGAACACGTCCGGATCGTAGAAGAGGCAGAAATCGATATCGCTGGAATAGTTGAGTTCAAACGCGCCCATCTTGCCGAGCGCGATGGCGAAGATGCCGTCGCCTCTCAGGCCGTAATGCGCGAGGGCCACTTTAAGCGCCGTGTCGACGCATTCGCAGGCAAGTTCCGTCAACACCAGTGTGACGTCCATCACATCCAGCTTGCCGGACAGGTCGTCCCCGGCGAGCGAGAGATGCGTTGCCTGCTTGGCGCGGCGCAGAATGCGCATCGCCTCTTGCATCGGCCGCTCGCCGAGTTTCGGCAGCATACGCACCGTTTCAAGGGCTTCACGCCAGTCTGCGTCTTCCAGGTCCCGGCCCGCAAGCCGCCGGAGATAGGGCGCCCGGTCAATGGCGAGCGCCAGAGCCGCTTCCGGCGTTTCCGCTATCGGTCTTACATTCAGCATGCCCTAGGCCCTCGGCAGTCTCAGCGTCGCCTTCAGGCCGGGCGAACCCGCCGGGCCATTGCCATCCGAAAGAATAAGCTCCCCGCCGTGCATTTCCGCAACCGACACAACAAGCGCGAGGCCAAGCCCGCTGCCGGGCTGGGTGCGCGCAGAGTCCATCCGCTGGAAGCGCTGCACGACACGTTTGCGGGCATCCGGAGGCACACCCGGCCCCGTATCGATAACCGTCAGGTCGACCGTGCCTTCCGGTCCGCGCGCCACGGTGAATTGGATCGTTCCTCCGGCGGGCGTGTATTTGATCGCATTGTCGAGCAGGTTCGACAGCGCCTGCCCGATCAGGTCCCGGTCCCCCAGCACCATCAGGTTTTTCGTGATCTGGCTGCGGAAAGTCTGTTCAGCTTCGTCGCAGGCGGGCTCGAACAATTCGGCGAGTTCATCCGCCAGTTCGGAAACATCCATCCGGACGCGCTCGCCTTCAGCACCGGCTTCCAGACGGGCCAGCCTGAGGATGGCGTTGAACGTACCGAGCACCCGGTCGACTTCCTCAACCGTTTCGCCCAGGGTCGCCTCGGCGCTTTCCCGCGACATCGGTTCAGAGAGCGCGATCTCCAGCCGGTTGCGCAGGCGCGACAGCGGCGAGCGCAGGTCGTGGGCGATGGCATTGCCGGTATTGCGGGTGGACTCCACCAGCTTCTCGATCTGCTCAAGCATGCCGTTCATGCGCTGGCCCAGACGGTCGAACTCATCGCCAGAGCCGCGCACAGGCACACGCCGGCCGAGCTCTCCCCCCATCACCATTTCGGCGGTTCGCGCCAGTTCGTCCGCGCGCCGGGCCGCTCCGCGCGAGATCAACAGGCCGCCCAGCAGTGACAGGACAAGCCCGATCGGCGCGGCGATGAAGATCGCGTTCTGGATGCGACCGACAATCGCTGTCTGCTGTGCTGTGTCAAAGGCCACAAGCAGGGCCCCGCCATTGTCGCGCAGACGCACAATTCGGCCCGCCACGGGCCGGACAACTTCCGATCCGTCAGGCTCTGTCAGGGTGATTTCGAAATAGACCGTCTGGATATCGAGGTCCGGATTGTGCGCCGGCATGCGCTGGAAGTGGCCGGCGATTCGGCGGCCGGAGGCATCTTCAAGATAATAGAAAAAAGTCGACCCGTTCCGGGTCATCCGCTCAAACACTGACTCGCTGAGGCGCTCCATGCCACCGGTGTAATAGGCATTGCCCAGCTGTTCGAATTCGAGCTCCAACCGCCGGTCGGATTCGGCGCGGATGTAATAGACTGTCGAGTAATAGAGATAGACCAGCAACGCCGCCGAAAATGCTGCGAACATGGCGCTGTAGAGCAGCGCCAGCTTGAAGGTCGTCGTTCGCAGGAATGTCGGGAGGGCGAATTTCATGGCTCGCTAGTGCCAGCGCCCTGCCCGTCCGTCTAGCCCTGCAGCCGGTATCCGGCCCCGCGGACCGTGTGCAGCAGCGGCTCGTCGAACTCCTTGTCGATCTTGGCGCGCAGGCGCGAGACGTGAACGTCGATCACATTGGTCTGCGGATCGAAATTATAGTCCCACACTTTTTCCAGCAGCATGGTGCGCGTCACGACCTGTCCGGCATGGCGCATCAGATATTCCAGCAGGCGGAACTCGCGCGGCTGCAGGTCAATCTTCTGGCCGGCCCGGGTGACCTTGCGGGTGAGCAGATTCATTTCCAGGTCGCCGGCCTTGAGCACCGTGACAGGGGGTTCCTGCCCAGGTGTACGACGGCCGAGGGCCTCGACACGCGCAGCCAGTTCCGCCGGAGCAAAAGGCTTGGCGAGATAGTCCTCGGCACCGGCTTTCAGGCCCTGCACCTTGTTCTGGACATCGCCCAGGGCGGACAGGAACAGCGCGGGCGTTGTGCCGCCTGCATCGCGGAATTCCTTCAGCAGGGTCAGGCCATCCTTCTCAGGCAGCATACGGTCGACGACCATAGCGTCGAACTCTTCGGAGCGGGCCTTGGCAAGGCCGCGCTCACCATCGTCTGCCTTGTCCACCGAGTGTCCTGCCTCAACGAGGACCTTCTCGATGAAGCCAGCCATTTCTGCATCGTCTTCGATCACCAGCACACGCATGGGATCCTCCTGAACTGTGTCTAGCATATGCGCCTCACTTAGTCTTCGCTGATGTCGATGGTGCGGTAGGTCGTGATCTGGCCGACACGCACGGCGATCAGAACTTTCGTCCGGTTCGCCTTCTTCGCGGCATCGATCGCTTTCTTCAGAACGTCGACGCTGGAGACCGGTTCATTATTGGCTTCCAGGATGACCATGCCGCGCTGGAGACCGGCTTCTTCGATGGCGCCGCCGCGTTCGACCTCGGAAATCACGAGGCCAGCTTCGTCTGCATCGAGGCCAAGGCGCTGGCGCATCTCGTCATCCAGCGGCACGAACGTCACGCCGAGGGACGACATGGTGGCTTCATCGCCAGTATCGCCGGAGTCGTTTGACAGGGCCGAGGCCGGAAGACGGCGGGCATTCAGGCTGTCACCGCGTTCGCCAACCACGACATTGATTGTCTGGCGCTTGCCGCCGCGCATGATGTCGAACTTGTTCGACGTGTTGGCGATCAGCCGCCCGACCAGGCGGGTGGTGGAGGTCGCGTCGCTCACCTTCTGCCCGTTCACGGACAGGATGATGTCGCCGCGCTGAAGGCCGCCCTTTTCTGCCGGGCTGTCTTCCGTGACATCGGCAATGATGGAGCCGTCATTGTTCGGCATGCCCTGGGCTTCGGCCATGTCCTCGGTCAGATCCTGGATCTGAACGCCCAGCCAGCCGCGGGACACGTGGCCATCCTTGATGATGGCCTGGGTCACTTCCTGGGCCAGTTCAGCCGGGATGGCAAAGCCGATGCCGACAGACCCGCCCGTCGGCGAAAGGATCTGCGTGTTCACGCCCACGACATTGCCGTGCAGGTCGAAAGTCGGCCCGCCGGAGTTGCCGCGGTTGATAGCCGCATCGATCTGAAGAAAGTCCGTGTACGGGCTGTCATTGCCCAGCTCGCGGCCATCGGCTGACAGGATGCCGGCCGTGGCCGTGCCGCTGAAGCCGAACGGGTTGCCGAGGGCGACAACCCAGTCACCCTTGCGCAGATTGTGAGAATTTCCGAAGCGGACATAGGGGTAGGTTCCCTTGTCCTTCACCTTGATCACGGCGAGGTCTGTGTCGGGGTCGGTGCCCACGAGTTCCGCTTCCAGTTCTTCCCCGTCCTTGGTGACGACTTCGATCTGGACCGCATTCTGGACCACGTGATTGTTGGTCACGATGTACCCATCCTGAGAGATGAAGAAACCGGAGCCCAACGACCGCGCTTCGCGGGTCTGAGGCTCATCGCCCTCTTCTTCCTGCTGGCGCCGCTGCTCCATGAACTCGTCGAGGCCGGGAAGCCCGCGGAATTGCTCGAAGAATTCCTGCATGTCGCCGACATCGTTCACTTCGCGCTCGGACAACACATTGACACTGACGACCGCCGGTTCAACGCGCTCGATCAGATCGGCAAAACTCATCGGCGCGCCCGCGGGCGCCTGGATCGCGATCGGCTGAGCGCCTGCCTCAGGGCTGAGAATCTGAGGTGCGATCGACAAGGTCCCAACTGCTGCGGCTCCGAAAAGCGCTGCAACCAGTGCCTGCCGAGAAATGCCAAGTTTCATGATTTCTCTCTCCAACTCTCTGAAAAAACGTCGTTTGTCTGGACGACCGTTACATAATCATACGAGACCGAATGTGGTCATTAAAAGACAGTAAGTCGAATGGAATCAGGTGTTCAGACCGCCTCCGGATACCATTGCACGTGCCCCTGACCGGCCTGCCCACAGGTCGCGCGACTCCTGCAAGATCGGCTCTTCAATTCTGTTATCACTGAAAGGATCAGCGTAACTTTCTCGAATATACTGACACTTGAAGTGTAATTGCAGTTATTCATACCGATAAGATGACGAACACGAAAAAACCCTTGAAATACTACAGTTTGCGAGACATACTGATTTTCAAGACGGATCAGGAGGGGCTGATTAGTGCGCTTGATGCATCGCATGCCAGACAGGCTGTTGCGTGCTCGCGCCTATGCCTCAAAACAGTTGCCGGCGCTGGAAAGGCCCATTCCCCGGGCTCACCGGTGTCAATCACCACTTCGTGATGCCCGCCTACTGCCAAGGTGGCTCATGAAGTCCCATTCAGACGTCAAGCAATGTCCCCACCCAGCCTGACGGCTATTCCCACGGGGTGCGGCGCCGGCAAACCCCTCGTCCCGAATCTCTCTTCGTGAATTGAGTGACAGGTCAGGCCTTAACGGCTTGCGCGCCTGACGCCTCAGACATCCTCGGCTTCGATCTGCTGGGCGACGGTCCGCTTGCGGCGGGCCGTGAGGATGCCGATCAGCCCGCCAATACCCAGCAAGGCGAAGGGACCGATCCAGAGCAGTGCCCCGCTCAGGCTGTTCCCCTTCGGGCGGAACAGGACGAACTCGCCATAGCGGCTCTCGAACCAGTCACGGACTTCCTGGTCTGTTGCCCCCTCGCCCACCATTTCGCGAATCCGTTCGCGCATGTCTTCGGCGATCGGCGCGGCAGACTGCGAGACCGGCTCATTCTCGCATGCCACACAGCGCAGCTCCCGCATCAGGGCCTGCGCGCGGGCTTCTTCCTCGGCATTGTCGAGCGGCACATCTGCGGCGAGCGCAATCACGAGAGACAGGAAGAGCGCCTTCATCGTTTGACCCTCACTATGCTCAGAAAGCCTCCAAGACCGATCAACAGCACGCCAAGATACACGAAATCGATGAGCGGGTTGAAGTAGACACGGAACACCCAGCGCGCTTTGCCGTCGACCACGCGCTGCTCTCCGAGCGCGGCGTACAAATCGCCTGTGCCCGTCTTGAAGATGGCCGTCTCCGTCGTCGGCATGCGGGCTGCCGGATAATAGCGCTTCATAGGCTGCAGCACGGTTTTCGTGCCGCCTTTAACGGCCGTCAGCACAGCCTTGTCGGCATACCAGTTCGGCCCTTCGACGGAGCCCACATCGTCCAGTGTGAAGGTCCAGCCTGCAGCCCGAGCCGAGCCACCTTCTTCAAGGGCCACGGTGGTTTCATATCGCTGGGTGGTTTCCACGACAGCGCCAATGATGAACAGGCCGATGCCCATATGCGCCAGCGTCATGCCCCAGACGCGCGGCGAAACACGGAATACCCGGTTCAGCGAGACCGCCCGGCGCTTCAGCTCCCACAGCGCTCCTCCGATAAGCCAGACGCCCAGCGCCAGACCGAACGCAGCCCCCAGCGAAATATCCCAGACAGCGATCCCCAGAACGGCAAACACCGCGACCAACGCGGCGCCGGCGATGGCCCAGCGCGACCATTGTTTCAGGTCCGCCTTGCCCCAGGCCCAGCTCTGGGCGACCGGCAACAGCACCAGCAGGATCGCCAGGATCGGCACAAAGGTCAGCCGAAAATATGGTTCGCCAACGGACATGGTGCGCCCGGCCGCCTCGGCCATGAGCGGGAACAGCGTGCCCAGCAGGACGGTCAGCGCCGCCACGATCAGCACGACATTGTTGGCCATCATCGCGCCTTCCCGGCTGCCGATCAGCCAGGGTTTTGCGCCTTTGAGGGACGGCCCGCGCCAGACGAACAGGCCCAGCGCCAGCACACCATACACCAGCAGTCCGAACAGGAGGATGGTGCCCCGCGTCGGATCGACGGCAAAGGCATGCACCGAGGTCAGCACGCCGGAGCGCACGAGAAAAGCGCCCATGATCGAGAACAGGAAAGCCAGCACGGCGAGGAGCGCCGTCCAGGCGGCAAAATTTTCGCGTTTCTCCGTGACAATGACCGAGTGCAACAGCGCCGCCCCGATCAGCCAGGGCATCAGCGAGGCATTCTCGACCGGATCCCAGAACCACCAGCCGCCCCAGCCAAGTTCGTAATAAGCCCAGTAGGAGCCAAGCGCGATGCCGAAGGTAAGCGGCACGAACGCGGCCAGCGACCAGCGCCGCGCTTCCTTTGCCCAGACCCGGTCAATCCGGCCTTCCATCATGCCAGCCGCCGCCAGCGCGAATACGAAGGAATAGCCGACATAGCCGAGATACAGCATCGGCGGGTGGAAGGAGAGCGCCGGGTCTTGGAGCAGCGGGTTCAGCCCCGCGCCCTGGAAAGGTGCCGGATCCAGCCGCAGATAAGGCGAGGAGGCGAACAGCAGATAGCCCATCGCACCGGCGGAAAGGAATCCCTGCACGCCAAGCGCGCGCGATTCGAAACGTTCCCGGCCGGTCTTCATCAGGGCCGCTGCGGCCGCACCGAACGCCAGCGTCACCAGCGCCCAGAGCGCCATGGAACCCTCATGATTCCCCCAGGTGCCAGCGATCTTGTAGAGCATCGGCTTCAGCGTGTGGGAATTGTTCGCCACGAGTTCGAGCGAGAAGTCCGACACGGCAAAGGCATACACCAGCGTCAGGAAGGAAAATGCCATCAGGCCGAACCCGGTGACAGCCGCCATGCCCGCCCAGCGGCGGTCGCCCTTCAGGCCGAAGATCGTTTGCGCCAGTGTGGCGCCCAGCGCCAGAAAGGCCGCCAAATGCCCGGCTTCGATCATCCGCCGATCGCCTCGGGGCGCAGTTCGCGCGGCTGGTAGTTTTCGTCATGCTTGGCGAGGATCTGCCGGGCCGTGAATGTGCCGTCTTCACCGAATTGACCGATGGCGACAACGCCCTGCCCTTCGCGGAACAGGTCCGGCGCGATGCCCGTGAACGAGACCCTGATCTCGGCGTCGCCATTGTCCATCACGCTGAACAACATGGTCGCGCCATCATCTGAATAGGTCAGCGAGCCGGGCTCGACCCAGCCGCCGACTTTCACCTCGCGGCCCGGTTTCGGCATGCCTTTCTCGGCCAGCGTCTGCGGTGTGTAGAACAGATTGGCATTCTGGCGCAGGGCCATAAAGGCCAGCCCCGCCGCAGCCAGCAGCAGGACGGCAGCAATGCCAAACGTATAGAGTCGTCGAGTGCGTGCGCGCATGCCCGCCTTATAGTCCGCCTTGCACCGAATTGGGAGTGCGGCAGATGCATCGCACCTGCCGCCCGTTCCGATGGCTTATTGTGCCCAGCGCTTCGCGGCTTCGGCGACCCGGACACCGTATTGGCGGGCCGTTTCGAGATCGCCCTTGACCGGCGCTTCTTCCGGCGAGGCATCTGACGGGGAAATGGCCATCGCGCCCGAGAAACCACCGGTCCAGTTCACATCATCCGGCCCATGGGCCTTGGTGTTCGCCGGCAGAAGGCCGGTCCCGACCCAGATCTGCCCGTGCTGCTGCGACAGGGTGAAGAAATAGTCGAGCGTCGCCTTCTTGTCGCCGTTCACGGAGGCGGAGTTGGTAAAGCCGCCGGCGATCTTGTCTTTCCACTCCTGTGCAAACCAGGGCTTGGACGTCGCGTCGGCGAACTTTTTGAACTGCCAGGCCGGGCCGCCCATATAGGTCGGGCTGCCATAGATGATGGCGTCATATCCGGCCAGCGCCTCGAATTCGCCTTCGCCGAGGTCGCCGTCTTCATTGATCCGGAACAGTTTCACGTCTGCGCCGTCCACCGAGCTGGCCCCGGCGTGCACGGCTTCCGCCTGTTTCTGCGTGTGGCCGTAGCCGCTGAAATACACGATTGCGATCTTTGTCATCTGTTCTACTCCGCTATGTGTTTCGTGGGGCCTCTCATTGCGCCCGACCTGACCCATATAAGTCACCAGTTCCCTTGAAAAAGTAGGTTCCGATTAGTAACTAAAGGATCAGGCAGACTTTTTCTCAGCTCAGAGGTGCCCCATGACCGAAACGACGAAACCGCAGAACGGAAATCACACGGCCTGTCCGATGGATTCCCTGCTGAAACTGCTGATGGGGCCGTGGACGACGTATATCCTGTGGCTGCTGCGCTCTCAGGGACCGCAACGCTTTGGTGAGCTGAAAGCCGGCATGCCCGGCATTTCCTCCAAAGTGCTGACCGAGCGGCTGCGCATGCTGGAAGGCGCCGGCCTTATCCACCGGGACTACAAGCCGACCGTGCCGCCTGCCGTCACCTATTCTCTCACCCCGCGCGGGGCTGAGCTGAAAGACGTTCTGGAAGGTCTGAACGATCTCGCCCAGCGCTGGCACGCGGAAGACATGCGGGTGGAGGCATAAGCTTCAGCAGAGGCTACCCTATTCTGAGGGGGCAGCTTCCGGCGCGGGCGGGGCTTCTGCCCCCTGCCCGATGGCGGCGATCATCCCCTTGAAGCGTTCGCGGCGCGGATCGCCTTCGGGGAGATTGTTATAGATATAGCGCATGGCCTGCTCGGCCTTGTCCTGATCGCCTGCCTGCGCAGCGCCCATGGCGGCCCACATGCCGGCGCGCACCTGGGTCTGGTCCAGCTCATAGGCCCGGCCATATAGCCGGGTCGCCTGCGGGCTGACCCCGCCGCCTGACAGGGCCACCAGCGTATCGGCCAGCGCCACCAGCGCGGGGACAAAATTCTCATCACGGCGCAAGGCAGACTGATAAGCCCGCGCAGCATCTTCCGGGCGTCCCTCGGCGCGCAGCATCTCGCCGATGAAGAAATGCGGCTGCGGGTCGTTCGGGCGCTTCTGGGTTGCCAGTTCAAGACGCGACAGCGTTTCTGCCGGGGTCAGCGTCTCCGGCGCATTCTTGATCTTGTCCGCCAGGCCCGCCTGGCGCTCTGCCATGGGATTGTCCGGCATGCCGGGCTTGCCCACCGCCAGATAGCCCGCCACAGCGACGGCCAGGCAGATACCGGCGATGGCAATGTTCAGGCGGTTCATCGTTTCGGAAACCTCAGGCGTGCGCGCAGGCCCCCGGCCGGGGCCTCATCCAGTTCAAGCACGCCTTTATGCAGCTCTGCCAGCTCGGTGACAATCGACAGACCCAGCCCGGTGCCCGGGGTTGTTTCATCAAGTCGCACCCCACGCTTCAGCGCACCTTCGCGTTCTTCCCCGGTCAGGCCTGGCCCGTCATCGTCGACCTCGATACGCAGCTCCGCTACATCGTCCGCCACATTTACCTGCACATCGGCCCTGGCCCATTTGCAGGCATTTTCCATGAGATTGCCGACCATCTCTTCCAAGTCCTGCTGTTCCCCGCGGAACACGGCCTCTTCACCGCCGAACACCGTCACGTCTATGCCCTTGGCATCGTAAAGCCGGTTCATCAGCCGGGCGATGCCATCCAGAACGGGGCGAACCTCCGTGCGCGCGCCCAGCGCTTCGGCCCGGGCCGCCATGCGGGCGCGCTTCAGATAATGTTCCACATTGGTCTGCATGGAATCGACCTGACGGCGTACGACATCGTCCAGCTGGGTTTCGCCGGTCGCCTCATTGCGCAGCACCGCAATCGGCGTCTTCAGCGCGTGGGCGAGATTGCCGACATGCGTCCGCGCCCGCTCCACCACCTGCCGGTTGTGATCCACCAGCTTGTTCAGCTCCTCCGTCAGCGGCTGCACTTCAGACGGATAGTCATCGGCCAGTTTCAGGCGGGTGCCTTCCCGGATCTCGGCAATGTCGTGCCCCAGCTTCACCAGTGGCCGCAGGGAATAGCGGATACCGGCCACCATGGCCGCGAAGACGCTGCCGAAGAGAACAACCATCGTGCCGATGAGCAGGTTACGGAACCGGGTCGCCGCTGCGTCGTTCTGCGCCCTGTCTGCCGCCGCGACCAGCACAAGCGGCGTCTCCCGGTTCTCGACAAAAATGGCCTTGGCCGCCGCAAAAATTCTCTGGCCGGCCGGCCCGGGGCCAATGCCGAACTGCGTCGTGCCCGGCGTGGCAAGCGCGCGCGTCAGCAGGCGCGGCGACATCGGCACCGGCTCATCCCACAGGCTGCGTGACCTGAGGTCACCGACCGGGTCGCCATTCTCGTCCACCGCGACAATCGCCCAGTAACGGCCGGAATACTGCGTCTGGTAGCGGGAATCGGTCGACAGGAAGACGTGATTGTCATCCGTCACCCGGCCATCGTCCAGAAACGCCCCTTCCCGTGTCATGTCGCGGGTCAGCGTGATCAGCGTCTGATCCAGATCATCCGACAGGAGGGAGAGCGTCTGCGCCCGGTAAAGTGCCGACAGGGCCAGGGCGCCACCAATCAGGACGATCAGTCCCCAGATGGCTGCTGCCAGCATGATCCGCCGGGCCAGCGACAGACGCGTCCAGCGGTCGAGGAATGTCACGGGTTTGGGATCGGCCTCGCTCATACAAGGCATTCAGCACGGGCCGGCATCAGCCAGCCACGCGCGCTTCGTTCTCCGGCACAACCAGACGATAGCCAAGGCCGCGTTCGGTCTGGATCCGGTCCTGCCCGATCTTCCGGCGCAGGCGGCCGATGAACACCTCGATCGTGTTCGAGTCGCGATCGAAGTCCTGATCGTAGATATGCTCGACCAGTTCCGTACGCGGAACAACGCGCCCCTGATGGTGCATCAGGTAAGAAAGCACGCGGTATTCATGGGCGGTCAGTTTCACCGGCTCACCATTGATCATGGCGCGCGCGGCACGTGTATCGACCATCAGCTTGCCGGCTTCCAGCGTCGCGGCGGAATGACCGGCCGCGCGGCGCAGCAGCGCCCGCAGACGCGCCAGCAATTCTTCGGTGATGAAAGGTTTGGTCAGATAGTCATCGGCCCCGGCATCGAAGCCAGCCACCTTCTCGCTCCACGAATCGCGGGCCGTCAGGATCAGGACCGGGAAGGATTTGCCGTCCGCGCGCCACTTCTTCAGCACGCTCACCCCGTCCATCTTGGGCAGGCCAAGGTCCAGGATCACCGCATCATAGGGCTCGGTATCGCCAAGAAAGTGCCCGTCCTCACCATCGGCGGCCAGGTCCACGGCATAGCCGGACTGGCCCAGCACGTCGGCCAGCTGGCGGCGCAGGTCAGCATCATCTTCAACAACCAGGATACGCATGGTTCAGCTACTCCCTGAAAAGGCTAATGTCGGCTCAGGCGCCGCGGCGGTCAAGGATCGCGCCGGTTTGCGCATCCACCACGAAATGCATTTTGCGGCCGTCCTTGGTCATCCAGTCGATCTCATAGACCGATTTGCCATTGCCCTTGTCGTACAGATCCGCGCTCAGCTGGTAGCCGCCATATTGCTGCTTCAGTTTATTGAAAATCTGGCTGAGCGGCACTGTCCGCCCCTGATTGCGCGAATCGCGCGCCTGACCGGGCGAGAACTGGTTCATCCAGCCCTGCGCCGACGCGGCGGGCGCGACGACGAGGCCAAGTGCCAGAAAAAGGGCAGCAATCCGTTTCATACCCTGCCGTATAAGGCCGCAGCTCTGAATGTGAAGTGAACGATACCGTTCACTTTCATTCAGTGCCGGATCGGCCTGCCAGGCGGCTTCTGGCGATTAACCTGTGGCGGACATGAGCAGGCGTCAGGACTTCTCCGCCCATTTGCGCAGGCCTTCGTCCTTGGGGTTTTCCAGCACGATTTCCAGCCGGACATAAAGGTCGCCCGGCGGTGTGGTTTTCACGCCCTTGCCCTTCAGCCGCAATTGCGCGCCGGTATTGGAACCTGCGGGCACTTTCAGCGTGACGTGGCCGGAAGGTGTCTTCACTTCCACGCTGCCGCCCAGCACCGCTTCCTTCAGGCCGATGGGCAGCTTCATCCGCAGGTCTTTGCCGTCGCGGTCCCAGACCTTCGACGGGCGAACCTCGATTTCCAGCAGCGCATCGCCCGGCGGGCCGCCATAGGGCGATTGCTGGCCCTGGCTTTTCAAACGGAGCGTCTGACCGGAATCAATGCCGGCAGGAATATTGACGTCCAGCGCCCGGCCGTCGGCCATGGTCATGCGGCGGCGGGCGCCCAGTACGGCATCTTCAAACTCGACCTGCACGCGGTAGCGGACATCGCGGCCCTTTTGCGGCCCCGGCCCGCCGCGGCGGGACCGCCCGCCGCCGCCGAACATGCCGGACAGAATGTCTTCAAACGGGTCGCCCTGCGCGCCTTCGAACGGACTTTTACCGGACGTGCTTTGCCAGCGGAACCCGCCGCCACCGGGATGGGCGCCGGGATGCCCCCCGCCGGCAAATCCGGTCGGGTTTCCGTCGCCGTCAATCTCGCCGCGGTCGAATTTGGCCTTCTTTTCCTTGTCGCCAATGATTTCGTAGGCCGCCGAGACGCGCTTGAACTCCTCGGCCTTTTTCGGGTCGTCCTTATGCTGGTCCGGATGCAGGGCTTTCGCCTTTGCCCGGTAAGCCTTCTTGATCTCGGCCTCCGTCGCCGAGCGCGGAACGCCGAGCACGATATAGGGGTCGATGGCCAAGTGAGTCGGATCCTTCTGGTAAGTCATTTTCTGCCATACAGTTAGGGTGTCCCGAGGGGGATTGAAACCCATGGGCCGGTGCGGCCATCTGCGCCGATTTCAGCGACACGCGCCGTAATTGCGCCGGATGGGATAGCAGCCGACGGCGTTTCCAGCCGGGTCTCGCCTGTAGAACCGCTGCCCGTATCGAATTCGACGGCGAACTTACCGGCATTCTCCCCCTCCGGCAGGGCCCAGCTCTGCGGCAGGTCTGCCCCGCGGCGCACCCAGCTGAGCTGCCCGTCCAATGCACGAAGATGGCAAACCGGCCAGGGGCGCCCACCTTCGTCCGCGAACGAGACCGGTACCGGCTCATCCTGCGGCCCGCGCCAATCGAGCGCCACGCCAATCTCATCCGGTGACACCGCCGCCAGCGCATCCGCGCCATCCAGCAGCAGAACCCGGGCCCCGGCCTCAGCGGCGGCGCTGACACTGCCCCGCTGCCCGCGCAGGAGACCCGACAAGGCCCATTGGTCTGGCCCCACCAGGTCTGCCGTCTCGAACTGGATGAGTTCCCATCCCGCCACCGTTTCCAGAAGCAAGCTGTTGCCACCCGACAAGACCTGCTCTGGCGGCAGGCTGGCAAAGCTACCGGATGTTTCCACAAGGAGCATGTTGCGCCTATCCCACCGACCGACCGGCCCCGCGGTGACAGCTTCGGTGAGCGTCCCCGTCACGGCCGGACGTGTCAGTCTCGCCCGTTCGGTCATCGCGCCGGCGTCCGGCCCGGCCAGAATGGCGACCTCCCCCGGCCAGGGGTCTGCCCAGGCCGCGACACGCACACCGGACGTCTCACCAGCAAGACGCGGCCCGTCGGCAAGGATCAGGTCCAAACCGCCGAACACTGGCGCCGGCGCAGGGACGCCGCCGAGACCGACCGAGCGAACCCGGTTCGCTTCCGGCGGGTCTTCCCTGAGGGACAGGACACGTTCCGCGCCCCGGTCCACCACCTCGTCCACCCGCCAGAGCGCGCCGCCGTCCAGCCGCAGGGCATCGCCCGGCTCAATCGCAAGACCGGACAGCGGCAGCGTCATCTCCGCCGTCTCGGCCTGCGTGGCGCGGGCCAGCAGCCGCCCGGCGATGTCCTCCGCCTCGATGCCAGACAGCAGCAGCGGCAGGCTCGTATCGGCCACCAGCCGCATGTCGCCCCCCGCCCGGCGCGCCTCCGCCAGAGCCGGACCGAAGCTCTCCGCCCCGTCGACAAATTGCAGGCGCAGCCGGCCGGGCGCCTTGTCCAGCAGGAGCCTTGTGGCAGAGAGGCCGTCCTCACCGATCCGCTCACTATCGATTTCATGGATCGGGCCATCACCTTCCATGCGGAACACGATCGCACCATCCCGCTCCACAGCCTCAAAGCCGAAAGCCAGCTTCAACGGCTCCAGCGCCCCGCGCACACTGTAGACGCCCTCCAGCGCGAAGCCCTGCACCACACCGTCGAGTGCGTCCGTATCCACGACCTCCACGCCGCCGCGCACACAGATGTCCCGCACCACATCCCCAAGCGCAGCAAGGCCCGCCCGCCCGTTCAGCCAGTGCCCGCGGGCCCAGTTAGCTCCGTCGCCCCAGACATCATCCCGCAGGGGCCAGGCCGGGAACGGGCGCCCGTCCCACGCCCAGACCATGGCCGCCTCCACCAGCAGGCTCGCCTCCCAATGCGCCAGCGTCACCGCTAGTGCCTGACGCTGGAACACATCATCCCGCGATCCGCTGGAGTATGGCGGCAGGGCGCTCTCGGTGCTCTTGGGATCATAGAACAGGTTCGGCGCATTGCCGCCCTTGTCCACTGCGCCGAAACCGATCTCACTCAGGCGAATGGGTTTCGCCCCGGGCACCCAGCCCGTCGGCACCCCCGCCCGCACACCGCCGGGGCGCGGATAATGCAGACTGCCCGCCCAGCCCGCCAGATCTTTCGCGCGGAACACCCAATGCTCGCCATGGGCCGTGTCATTGATCGGTGTACGCACCTGCGCGTCCCGGTCCGCCTGGCTGGCATAATACCAGTCATAGGCTTCGCCGCCGCTGATCTGGAAGGTGAGATAGTCCGGATCATCCGGCCCCTTATACCCGGCCAGCGCGTCGAGATGCTCTGTCCCGTTGCGCCAGTCGCCCATGGGCGGATACCAGTCGATCCCGACGAAATCCACGTTCGGGCTGGCCCACAAATCGTCCAGCGGGAACAGGACATCGCCGCTGCCATCGCCGGGCACATAGGCGCCATACTCCGTCCAGTCTGCGGCATAAGACACCTTCGCCCCCGGCAGGATCGCCTTCACCTCCGCGGCCAGAGACACCAGCGCCTCCACGAACGGAAACGCGCCGCCCGCATCACGCACCCGCGTCAGGCCCACCATCTCACTGCCGATCAGGAACGCCTCCACGCCGCCCGCCTCTGCACACAGATTGGCATAGTGCAGGATGAACCGCCGGAAGCCGTTCGCCCCATTCACGAAGGCATCGATCTCGCTGCGCGCCGCTGCCGTGCCATCCGCGCTGACGCCGATCCGCCCGCGCCAGGGAAAGCCCTCGCTGTCCATGAACAGGAAAGGCGAGAACGTCACAGCGATGCCGCGTGCGGTCATTTCCGCAATCGCCTGCGTCACGCAGCCATCCGACGGCGTGCCGCCATAATTCGGCCGGTCGTCTTCATCGCGCGAGACAACATAAGCCTCCGCCCGGTCGATGCCCGCAACGCGCCAGCTCTGCGGCACCGTCACCCGTTCCCGTGTCTCCACACCCGGATGGATCTGACAGGTCCCCGCCGCCACATCCGTGCCGAACCAGCCGACGGTCAGCGCCGCCCGGCTCACACGCGGCAGGTCCGCCTCCAGCTGGTCCAGCGAGACGAGAAAGTCCGCCCGCGCCTCACCGGAATTTGCATTCAGCGCCCGCTCCTGCCCGCGGCGCAGCCGCTCGCGCACGATTTCCGTTGCATAGACAAACTCGCCGGACGCCGGAATGACGTTCACCCCGGTGACAGACGCGTCCAGCCCGGGCGTATCACTGCCCGGCGGCACACGGACGATTTCGAAACTCAGCTGCGGGATACGATTGCCGAAATCGTCCAGCGGCAGGTCCTCGAACACGATATAGGCTGTGCCGCGATAGGCCGGGGCGGCGCCTTCGATCATCTCGATCAGCGGATCAGGCGCCTGCGTCTCATCCCCGCGATACAGGCGATGCGTGACCTGCGACAGGTCGAACGCCTCGCCATTCGCCCAGGCGCGCTGCACGGCCAGCACCGGCCCCTCGCCGAGCGCAACGGCGATGCTCACCGTATAATCATAGGTCGTCACGCGGGGGCCGCCCTTGCTGCCGCTGGACTGCGTCGTGCGATGCTCCCGGAACCGCGAGGCCCAGATCACCTGCCCGGCCACCCGCATGCGCCCATAGACGGACGGAATGCCAACGCCTTCGCGCGATTCCATCACCGGCAGCGTCTTCACACGCGGCCCGTCCACCGGCGGGGCCAGCCGCGCATCAATCAGACTGCCCGCCAACGCGCCAGCTGCCCGGCCGATCGCGGCGCCCGCCACCTGCGTTCCAAGGAATTTCAATCCCTGCGGCAACAATTGCCGCCCCAGCGCCGCCCCGGCCTGAGACAATACGATCTGCGCCATGCCTTAATCCTCCACGCCCGGGAAGCGGAATGCCGCAACCACCCGCCGCTGCCACCACGGCACCAGCCGCGTCTCCACCGCTGCGCGCCCCCAATAGGCGTGCACCAGCGTGCCTTCGCCGGTCGCGATGCCGCAATGCTTTGCCGGCACGCCTGCCGCCATGCGGAACAGCAGCACATCGCCCGCCCCGGCGCTGCCTGCCGGTATTTCGGTCAGGTGCCGCCGCGCGGCTTCCAGCAATGTTTCTTCGCCCAGCGCTTCGGCCCAGTCGGGCGAATAGGCGGGCGCGGCTTCCGGCTCCAGCCCCACCAGTTCCCGCCACACGCCGCGCACAAGGCCCAGGCAGTCACAGCCTGCGCCCTTCAGACTTGCCTGATGCCGGTAAGGCGTGCCGATCCAGCTGCGCGCGGCGGCCACCACTTCTGATCGTTTCATCGCTTGCCCCCATTATTGCCCGTCGCTGCCGGGCCTTCCAGCACGAACTCCGCCCCCGGAAGGTGCGGGAAGCCCCGGAAGTTCTCCTCATTGCCGAACACGTCCCGGCAGGTCGCGAACCGCTGATCACAGGCAAGCCCCGGAAAGCTGCCCACATCCACACCGCAGCGCGCATCCCCCAGCACCGCATCGCAGGCGCGCGCATAGACCCGCCCCACAGGCCGCTCCAGATCCGCCTTGAGGGACACCAGTTCCGCCTCGAACCCGCCGGGGCCGTGCGTCACCTCGCTGAGGCGCCCGCTCCAGATCTGCACGAACAGGTCCGGACGCTCCCAGTCGACGCGCAGCGCATCAACGCGCGCGCCATCCCACAGCCCTGCCGCGAGATCGGCCTCGGTGATGGCCTCATCGGCCAGCACACCGCCCGCCGCGGCCTGCCCCGGCTGAAGCCCGGCGCTCTGTGTGAGGCTGCCCGCACTCAGCGCACCGCCGGGCGAATATGTGGTTCCGTCGACCAGCAGGGCCCGGTCATGCTCCGTCGCGGCCAGCACGAAGCCATCGGCGCGTATCAGCCGCCAGCAGAGGCAGGTCGTTGTGGCCCCGCTCGCCAGCCGGGCGGCAAATTCACTTGTCATCAGACGCATGTGTCAGCCCACCAGTTCAATGAGGGGAATGCTCAGCACACGGCCCGCGCCGAAGGCTTCAAGGTTCACGTCGAGCCGGTCGGCATCGAACCGGACCGGGCAATCGAACCGGTAGCCAGCCGTAACCACCGCGCCCTCTGCCGGGGCCGCCCCCAGCGTGACGAGCCCGGTTGCCGTGTCCACGCTTGCAGACACGGGGGCGCCGTCCACCGCGACCACCACGCTGCCCGCCACAGGCTTCAGGACAGGCCGGGCATAGCCGCCATAGGTCTTCACCAGCTGGAACGTGTCCGTCACCCCATCGCCCGTGCCAATCACCTGATCCGTGGCGCCCACCACGGCGCCGGGCGCGCAGCTGCGGTCGTCCAGCGCGTCTCGGAAGCGGAATCCGTTCAGCCGCCCGCCACGCGCCTCGAAGAAGGCGACCACGGTCTGCAGCGTGTCCAGCCGCGTGACCGCGCTGCCCACATCCCAGCGGCGGCGGCTACCCGCCCACAGCGCATTGCGCGCCTCCGCCCCGCTCGCCAGTGTGACGACTTCCGTCTTCCGCTCCGGCCCGCCGCTTGCCGCCAGTGCCAGCGGCACGGGAAAGCTCACCTCATGAAAATTGTTCAGGCTCACAGGAACCGCCCTCCCTGGCTCACCAGACGCGCCAGCACAGCGCCAATGGCATTGCGTCCGGTGACAGCGGACTGTTCCGTGCCCTGCGCAAAGTTCATATTGACGTTAAGCGCGGAGGAGGACGGCCCGCCATTGAACACGGCTTCGGCGGCCACCCGCGCAATGTCGCGCAGGATGGCATCGGCCATGCGCTGGAAGTCCAGCTCGCCGCTGCGGGCCGCCTGCGTCAGCGTCGCTTCGATGCGCGCGCCCGCCTGCCCGAAGGCCGCCTCCAGCGCGCTCGCCGCCTCTGCCCCCGGCCCGTCAGCCAATGCCTGCAGCGCATCGGCGGCAGACGCCAGGTCACTCTCGAAATCATCCATTTTCATACCACCTGGTCCGCTCACCCCGGCGAAGGCCGGGGGCCAGAGCGGTTATTCCCCTACTCAGTTATTCTGGATCCCGGCGTGCGCCGGGATGAGCGGTAGAAGGCTGATCCGGAAAGGCCTCCATCAACGCCATCATCCGCCCCCGGCTCATCGCGTCGCTGCGTTCACCCGCCAGCCAGCGCCACTCGCGCAGGGACAGGCGCCAGAACGCGTCCGGCGTGATCCCGGCCGACAGCGCGGCGCGCATCATCTCCCGCCACGGAAACATTACGCCGCGAGCCCCAGCCGGAACGCTTCGGCCACCGCCCGCGCCGCCGCGCCGGGGGAGACGTCCGCACTGCCAAGGCGCGCGGCGGCCTCGTCCTCTCCGCCGCCCCGCAACAGGGCCCCCAGCACAAGCGTCAGATCTGCGGCGGAAAGACTGCGCAGCCGCGCGTCCAGCTCGCTCATCCGCTTGCAGCCGAAGGCCGCCTCGATTTCGGCCAGCGCGCCCAGCGTCAGGCACAGCCGCCGCTCACTCCCGCCGATCATAAGGCTGGTCTCTCCTCGCGCCGCGTTCATGGCATCGCCTCGAAGCTGACAAGGCCGGCGCTTTCCAGCGTGACGGAGAACTCCGCCTCGCCGTCATGCTCGCCGCTCCAGCTGAGTTCGCTGACCTGGAACGCGCCTGCCAGCGTGCCGAAATCCGGCAGGATGAACTGCCAGTCCGGTGCCTCGCCCGCGAAGAAGACGGCCCGCATGCGCGCATCGCTGGCGGCATCCTTGAACACGCCCCGGCCGGTGACTTTGGCAGCTTTCGCGCCCGCCCCGGCCAGCAATTCACGCCACGCCTCCGGACTGTCAGCGCTGGTGGCGTCCACCAGGGCGGCCGACAGCTGGATCCGGCTTGCGCGGATGCCCGCCAGCGTGACGTAGCCGCCACCCCCGTCTGAAATTTTCAGCAGGATGTCCCTGCCTTTCTGCCCGGCCATCAGGCTACCTCCTCTGTAATGATCCGTATCCGCACCACGCCGCGAAAGGCGCGCTTGTCCGCCGTGCGCATGGCATCCGCAAAGATCACCTGCGACAGCACCACATGCTGGCCCTCCACAGCCCAGTCCGCCCGCTCCACCGCCGCGCGCAGGGCCGAGAGACATTCCTTCGCGCCCCGCACGCCATAGTCGCGGGAGTAGCAGGCCAGCGTGATGCGATGCTCCAGCCCGTCCACAAGGCTCGCCCCGGCGGGGCTCGTCTCGTGCCGGTCGATCAGCGCATAGGGGTAGAGCGGTTCCTCGCTCTCCGCGTCCAGCACGCGGGCGGGCGTTCCGAATACGGACCTCACATCTGCATCGGTGCGCAGCAGCGCCATCAGCGCCACCTGCACGGCCTCCTCCGCCCGCCCGCTCACAGCCGCACCCCGGTGCGGGTGTTCAGGATCGCCGCCACATCTTCCGGCAGGTCTGCGCCCTCGCCGCGCTGATAGGCCACCAGCACCAGCCGCTTCAGCGCGTGCACCAGATCCTCCGGCACATCCGCCGCCGCGCCATAGCCCGCCACGAACGTCACCTCCACGCGCCCGCCGAGCGGAATGCCCGGCAGCGGCACGAAGGGCTTCAGCGTCAGCCGACCGCCTTCCAGAACGAAGCGCGTGGTGACCGTCTCCGCAGTGCCCTCTGCGTCCACGATCTCTACGGCCACCAGCGCGCTTGCCGGCGCGGGCAACAGGCGCAGACCGCCGCGGCGCACCCCCGCTGGCCAGCACGTCCAACTGCGCTTCAGCGTCCGCGTCACCAGCGCCAGGCCGCCCGCCGTTTCCAGCCGCGCTTCCGCCGCCGGGATCAGCGCCGAGACCAGCGCGTCCTCCCCGTCATGCCCGATGCGGAGATAGTCTTTCGCCACGCTAAGAGACAAAGCCGCCTCCGCTGGCGGTGTGATCACCGTCAGATTGCTCATTTTCTTGTCCTTGCTCAGCGCTGTTGCCGCCTTCTGGCGGCGCGCCTGCGCCTGCGCTTTGCTTGTGAACTTGCTCCGTCAGCCGCCCCGCCCGGCAGGGCGAAGCGGCGATGCGGAAGCCGCTAGACCAGCGTTCCCAGTTTCTCGACCACCGCCGAGCCGATGGGCAGGCCGATCGAGCGGATCAGTTCGTCGTCGATTTCGGTCTCGGTCGAATTGATCAGGGTGGCGACGGCTTCGGCCACTTTCGTGGTGAACTCGTCCTGCTGCGCCTTGGTCAGCAGCGCGGCCTGGCGGATGATGGAGACGATGACAGATTCAAACATGTTGGTTTCCTTTTTTGGGGTAGAACAAATTGTTCCGCTCACCCCGGCGAAGGCCGGGGTCCAGAGCCATGAAGCGCGGCGCCTGCCGCTTCTGGATCCCGGCCTTCGCCGGGATGAGCGGAGAAGAGTGCCCACACAAGCGAAGCGCAGGCGCAGGGTGCCCGAGCGCAGCGAGGAGCCGCACCCGAGCAGTTGAAAGACTCAGAACACCATGACTTTCGCGGCATCGAAGTTCTGCACACCGCCGCCCACGCGCTTGGTCGTGTAGAACAGCACGTAGGGCTTGGCGCTGAACGGGTCGCGCAGCACGCGCGCGCCCTGCCGGTCGGCGATCAGGTAGAAGCGGCGGAAGTCGCCAAAGGCGATGGCCGCATTGCCGCTGCCGATGTCCGGCATGTCTTCAACTTCCGTCACCGGATAGCCGAGGATCGTCGCCGGGTCCCCGCCCGTGCCCGGCTGCCACAGGTATCGCCCGTCGCCATCCTTCAGCTTACGGACGGCTGCCACCGTGCGCCGGTTCATCACGAAGCGGCCATTGGCGCGGAACTGGCTTTTCGGCGTGTAGATCAGGTCGATCAGCTGGTCGGCGGCATTGGCGGCGCCAAAGTCCCCGGCGACCGAGCCGACCTTGCCCCAGACATGGCTCGCCTCGGCGACAATCTCATAATCGAGAAAGCCCTTCGGCTTGTTCGTGCCATCGCCCGTCACGAAGGCCGCCGATTCCTGCGCGGCGAAGGCATTCTCCACCTCATCGGCCAGCCAGGCGTCGATGTCCGAATAGGAATCCTCCAGCAGGGCCTGCGTCGCGGCGGGCATGGCGTAGAGTTCCCCCGCCGGGAATTCCAGCAAGGCGAGGCCGGAATGCGTGGTCTCCGTCCGCGCGCCTTCTTCGGCCACCCAGCTCGCCGCTGCGCCGAGGCTGACCGGCTTGCGATAGGTGCCGGCAGAGGTTTGGCGCACGGTCGCAATCTGGCGCATCGGGCTTGCCGCCAGAAGACGCGCTTCGATGAGGCGGTCGAGTTCCGGCGGGGCGACATAGCCACCCTGCGCGTCGGTGCCCGTGTTCAGCGCCTTCACGTCCAGCTTTGCAAGGCCGCTGTCATCGCCCTGGCGCAGGTAACGCCCCCAGGCTTCGGTGCGGGCATCCGGCTCTGCGGCAGGCGCCGCGCCAGCTTCCGGCCGCGCCATCTTGAGGCTCAGCGCCTCCAGCCGCCGGTCAATCCGGGCAAGGCGCTCATCCGTCAGCGGATCGCTTGCCCCCTTCGATTCAATCTCGGCCAGCCGCGCATCGTTCGCCTCGCGAAAGGCTTCGAACGCCGCCATCAGGTCGGCCTCCGCCGCCTTGTTGCCGCCTGCCATTTTGGTTTCCTTGGTCATTGCCACTCCTTTTGAAATTGTTTTCCAGTTTCCGCAGACCCCTGCGAAGGCAGGGTCCATGGACAGATTTTTCCTCACGCGCCCGAGGCATCGGCCGGCCCATGGATGCCTGCCTTCGCAGGCATCTTCGGAACGTGACCTTTCACGCCGCCTCCGCCCCCACCACACCGAACCGCGCCCGTGCCTGCATCGGCGCCTGCACCAGCGACACTTCCACGAGGTCCACCTCGATCAGTTCGCGCCCGCCGCCGGGCAGCGGCTTCCACAGGCGTGGGCGGAATCCGATGGACAGGCCGCTGAGGCCGCCGCGTACCAGTTGCTGCACGCCCGGCTTTTCGATCAGCCCACGCATGAACAGGCCACGCCCGTCTTCGATAATCCGCGTCCAGCGCCCGGCCAGCGCGCCCTGCCGGTGCTGCAACAACATCGGCAGGGCGGCCCCGGACCGGAGCGCGTGCGCGAACGCCCCCGCGCGCACCACGTCTCCCGACTGGTCCGGTATTCCGAACAGGGCGGCATAGCCTTCGATGAGGAGGCCTGTCTGTTTCCGCTCACCCCGGCGCAGGCCGGGGTCCATAACCACGGAGTGCAGGACATGCCGCTCTGGATCCCGGCCTGCGCCGGGATGAGCGGAAGGAAGGGCCGCGTATTGACGCTCACTCATCGCGTGCCTCCATGCGGCGCTCGATCCGGTTCAGCTGTCCGCTTACGGATTCCAGTTGCGCCTCGACGCGCACCAGGCGTTCGGAGACCATCTTGCGATCGTCCAGTTCCGTCTCCACGGCGCGGATGCGTTCGGCGGCAGAGCCTGCCCAGACGAGTGCGCCGCCGGTTTGCACCAGGATGGCAACGATCAGGCCGAGGGTGACTTTCTTTTCGATCTCCATCAGCCGAGCCCCGCCAGTTTGCGTTTCTCATCCGGCGTCGCGAAGGAGGCCGCCTCCAGCCGCGCCCACAGCGCCTCGCGTTCGGCGGACAGCGCCGGTACGCGGTCGAGATCGCAGCGCACGTCCAAATCCCCGCCCAGCGGCTCATCCAGCCAGACCGACAAGGACGCCGCCATCTTCTCGGCCAGCGGCAGCACAGTCATCCGCCAGAAGGCAAGATTGGCTTCCTTGTAGTTCGCATACGTATTGTCCCCCGGAATGCCGAGCAGTTGCGGGGGCACGCCGAGTGCCAGCGCAATCTCCCGCGCGGCGCTGTTGCGGGCCTCCAGGAAATCCATGTCCGCAGGCGACAGCGACATCGGCCGCCAGTCGAGCCCGCCTTCCAGCAGCAACGGCCGTCCGGCATTCGCCGCGCCGGAATAAAGGGCATCCAGATCCTGCTTCAGCCGGTCGAACTGTTCGGGCGGCATCCGGCCATGGCCAGACCAGATCAGCGCGCCGGAGGGCTTGGCGGAATTGTCGATCAGGGATTTCGCCCAGTCGGCGGAGGCATTGTGCAGGTCCAGCGCGCGGCGGGCCGGGGCCAGCGCCGGCAGGCCGAGAATGTCGTCCTGCGGATGGAACAGTTTCAGGTGCAGCACCGCCTCGCGTGGCAGCAGGCGTTCGCCCTTGCGTTCCCGCACCGCCCAGCGCTCGGCCCAGCCGCGGCCATCGGTGATGGGGCGCACGCGGCCCGGCTGCAGGGCGTAGAGCGCGTCGATTCCGTCTTCCCCGCCTGGCAGGGTCACGGCCTCTATGAAGGCATTCCCGTGCAGTTGAAGCTGTGTGTAGACGCCTTCCAGAAAGGCCGGGCCGGAGAGGTCCGGCGCCGGTTTGCGGATCAGGCGGGCGGCGGCCTCGTGCGCCGTCACCAGCGGCACGGAGGCGGCGGCTTCGGCCACCATGCGGATGCAGCGATAGGCCACGGCATTGCGCAGATATCCGTCCCGCGTCAGGGCCGCGCCGTCCCGCGCCCCCCAGTTCGGACCGCCGGGGCCGGTCAGCGCCACCAGGGGTGGAGCCGATTTCGACTCATGCCTGTTTTTTCCGGGTCTCCAGTTCCACGCCATGCCGCCGCAATCGCCTCCGTCATCTGATGACGGTAAGTTAAGATGCAGGCGCCTCCGGAGGATTGGATTCCAGATATCTCAATATTTACAATGCGCTTTCTGATAAACCCTGTCGGAGAGGCGCTGAATTGTCCCACAGAACAGCAGCGTTCGGGCGTAGCCACCGCGGCGCAAATCTGCTTTCTCTGACGTTTCCGGTTCAAGGGGTTGAGGAGCTGCAGCCATGTCAGCGCGCGTCATTTCTATTGCCAATTCCAAGGGCGGGGTCGGCAAGACGACCACGACGGTCAGCCTGGCCGAAGCCTTTGCCGCAGAGGGCCGCCGCGTGCTGGTCGTGGACCTCGACACGCAGGCCAACGCCTCCCTGCTCGTCTTCGGGCATGAGGGCGACGAACACCTGTTCCAGGCGATCAATGACTACGCCACCATCTCCGACTGGCTGCTGGAGAACTTCGAGGCAAACGAGCAGAAGCGCCTGTCGGAATTCATCGTCACCGACGCCTCGGACGTGACCTCGGGCGGCAAGCCGCTGCCGCTGGACCTCATCCCGTCCAGCCCGCGCCTGCGCAAGACCGAGAAAGAGCTGATCTACCATCTCACAGAGCAGGGCTATTCCATGCAGGCCCTGGAAAACCAGGTCGGCCGGCGCCTGCGCGACGACTTCAACCTGCTGAAGGCGAAGTATGACGTCATCCTGTGCGACTGCCCGCCCGGCATCTCGACCATGACCGAATCCGTGCTGGCGGCCAGCCACCTCGTGATCGTGCCGACCATCCCCGACTTCATGTCCACGCTCGGCCTCGACCTGTTCACCGGTGATGTGATGGAAGGCCTGCGCGATCGCGATGTGAAGAGACTCCCCATGGTGCTGGCGACCCGGTATGATAACTCGTCCCACCAACAGGTCGTCCTCAACGCCATGCGCGAAGCGGCCGCGGCACAGGAAGCCGAGTTCGACATGTTCAAGACCATCATCCCGATGAAATCGGGCTTTGCCACCAACCCGATCGAACTGGGCCCCGAGCCGACGATCGAGGCAAAATGGGCCGACGGCGCCCTGCCCGTGATCAAGGACCTGTTGGCCGAAGTGAAAGCGGCCCTGGCATGAGCGGCGACGCACACAAGGCCGGCGCCGAGGCGCTGACGGCGCTGCTCAACCAGGCGTTCAGCGCGCTCGGCGAGAAGGAATACGCCGCCGCAGCCGGCCTGCTGACGAAGAAGCTGATGATCTCTGCCGGGCAGACGGTCGAGGTCATGCGGGCCCTTCGGGACGCCGTCGGCAAGGACATCTTCGAGGCGCAGCTGAAATCGCTGACGGCGCATCAGGCCCGCCTGCTCGCCCGCCGCCTCGACAAGAGCGTGCCGGACATCGAAGTCTCCACCGCCGGCGCAGCCTGCGCCTGGATCCGCGATCTGATGGACGGCAAGACGCCGGAGGCTGCGCCAGCTCCGGCTGAGACGGCGCCCGAGACGCCTGCTGAAGCCGAAGCCGAAACGCCAGCCGAGCCCGAAGCCCCGAAAAAGCCCGCCTCCTCCGGCGCCTATTTCGGCCGCAGGAGCTTCCGCACCGGGAACTGAGCCCTCCAGAAAGCCCCTCTCCCTTGGGAGAGGGGTTGGGGTGAGGGGTCACGGAGCGTCCGCAAGCACCGCACTTTCCGCAATGCCTTTGCCCCTCATCCCCGACCCTTCTCCCGAGGGAGAAGGGGGCGCCGCCGCCCTCACAACTGCCGCACGCCCAGTACGGCGTCGTCCAGCATCAGCGCCCAGACGGCCCAGACGAGCGCGTCCACGCGGTCGGGCGAGCCGGTGAAGCCGTCTGCCCCGAAGGTGCACATCTCGTCCTCCAGTTCACCCAGCTGGCCGGCATGGTGCACGCGGCCCTGTTCATACAGCGTCGCCACAGGAAGCGCCCGTGCCCGCTTCGACAGGCGCGCATTGACCAGCCGCACCGGCACGGGGCACCCTGCTGTCTCCAGCACCTGCCGCACCATTTCGCCGCCCTGATTGGCTTCCGCGATCACTTCCCGCGCGCCCGTCCGGCGCACCAGCGCAACCACCCGGCCTGCCCAATCCAGCGGGCGCAGCCCCTGCGCAGAGGCATCGCCCAGCACATAGGCATCATTCCCCGCCCGGCCCGCCGCGACGATGCCGCAGGCGTCCGCCGTCTCGCCGCTGGTGGCGGGCGGGTCCACCGCGACGACCACATCCCAGAGCGCAGGCACAATCGCGATGCGCGCCTTATCGATCCGTGAACGGAGGAACAGCGCCCCTTCAGGGTCCTCCACCATCCGCCCTTCCAGTTCCTGCCGCCCGAGGCGCGTGCCGCCATAGGCCGCCTCCATCGCCGATAGGAAGCCCGGGGCGAGATGATCCGCATTCTCCCGCGTCGTGCCGAGCGTCACCACCGTGTCCGGCGCCGCGTGCAGCCGCCGCATCAGCGCCGTCGGCCGGGGCGTCGTCGTCACCAGCGCCCGCGGATCGGCCCCAAGGCGCAGGGCCATCTGCAGCGTGTCCCATGCCGCCTCCGCATAGCGCCAGGCTGCTAACTCGTCGCACCAGGCGGCGTCGAATTGCGGCCCGCGCAGACTGTCCGGGTCTTCGGCGGAGAAGACATAGGCCCGCGCCCCGTTCGTGTATTCCAGCATCCGGCGCGAGGCATGATAGACCGGGCGCCAGCGCGTTTCTGACTCGATCCCCAACAGGCCGCTCTCGCCATGGATCATCACTTCGCGCACATCGTGCAGCGTCGGCCCGACCAGCGCGATCCGGCCCACACCCCGGATGGCCTGCCAGCGCACCCATTCGGCCCCGGCCCGCGTCTTGCCTGCCCCGCGCCCGCCCTGGAACAGCCAGGTGCGCCAGTTTCCCGACGGGTGCACCTGCGCGTCCCGGCAGGTCAGCAGGAAGGGAAAGTATTCCAAGAACTGCCGCAGGTCCGGCTCGCCTATTCCCCCGTTTTTCTTCCAGTCCTGCACTCTTTGTCTCAAGTCCGGTGTCCAGGCTTTCGAAAAGTCGATCGAGATGTTCCCGCCGCTCTCTCGCGGCTTCCGCACTTGCATTGGCATGTTCCCCCCTTGCTTCATGCACCCGGCGCACTTCGCCGGCTATCCGCACGATCATCGCGGTGGCGGTATTGATCTCATCCGCTCCCTGAGCGCTCACCAGCGCGTCGATCAGCAGATCGGACGCATAGTCCAGCGCCAGCGTCTGGCGCTCCAGCGGCGCCTCGGGCCGTTTCAGATCATGCCGTTTCATGTACCGGGAAATGACCGCGGCATCGCGGCCGAGCCGGCGCGCAATCTCCGCCACGCTGCGCCCGCTGAGATACAGCAGCCGCATCGCCCGTCCGTCCCGTTCGGTGATGTCTCGTCTTTGCGTTCGTCCAGCCATGCGGGGAGTGTGGTGCAAGTGCGTATGGGGAGGATTGGGTAAATTGCGCTGTCATCCCGGAAAACGCACAGCCATTGTCCGGGACCCAGTATTTGCAGGGGCTCTCGCAGGTTGGGCCCCGGATATTTGCTCCGCAAATTCCGGGATGACACTGTGGAGAGAGCGCTCTTTTTCCTCTCACCAAGCCCCTCACCTCCCACGCCCTTTGGGCGCGGGCCCCTCCTCTCCCAGAGGGAGAGGGATTATCCGTGCTCCGCGTCGCACCCCTCTCCCTCTGGGAGAGGTGGCCCGCGAAGCGGGCGGTGAGGGGCGCCTGAAAGGCGCACGAGGTGAAGGCTAGTTCAGCCCATCTCCCGCACGCCCGCGATACATTGTGAGGGGCACGGGTCGGAGGCCGGGTCGGTCACCTTGCCTGTCTTTTCGATGGCGGATTTTGCGCAGTCATAGTCGAGGTCCACGATCGCGTCGAACTGGTTCAGGTACACATTGCCCGTCAGTTCATCCAGGAAATGCGTGCGTTCCAGCCGGTCCATCACCGGGCCTTTCACCTCGCTGAGGTGCAGGGTCACGCCCGCATCCTTGAGGCGCCGGTTGATGGCCTCCAGGCTTTCGAGACCGCTGACATCGATATGGTTCACCGCCGGGCACATCAGCACGATATGCTGCACATCCGGCCGGTTCCCGAGGACGCAATAAACCGTATCCTCAAGGAAGCGGGCATTGGCAAAATAGAGGCTCTCATCGATCCGTATCGTGACGATATGTTCCGGTGTAACAACCGCGTGGCGGTTCACATTGCGGAAATGGTGGGTGCCGGGCACCTGCCCCACAATCGCAAAGTGCGGCTTGGAGGTGACATAAAGGTGCAGCCCGATGGAGACGATAATGCCGGTCGTGACGCCCAGCTCCACGCCCGCCAGCAGCGTCACGAGGATCGTGCCCAGCATGGCGGCGAAATCCCGCTTCGAATAGCTGAGCGTATGGGCCAGCTTTTTCAGATCCACGAGGCCGAGCACGGCGACGATCACCGTCGCGGCCAGCACGGCTTGCGGCAGATTGTAGAGCAGCGGCGTCAGGAACAGAGCCGCCAGCGCAATGCCGATGGCGGTGAACGCCCCGGCCGCAGGTGTTTCTGCGCCCGCATCGAAATTCACGGCAGAGCGGGCAAAGCCGCCCGTCACAGGATAGCCGCCGGAAAAGCCCGCCGCGAGGCTGGAGGCGCCGAGGGCGACCAGCTCCTGGTCCGGGTCGATCCGCTGGCGGCGCCGGGCGGCCAGCGTCTGTGCCATGGAAACCGATTCAATGAAGCTGATCATCGCGATCAGCGCAGAAGAGCCGAGCAGCGATTGCCACAGGCCGGGGTCGAACTCCGGCACCGTCAGGCCCGGCAGGCCTTTCGGAATGTCGCCGACAATGCTTACGCCTTTGGTTTCCAGCCCGAAGGCGACGACGGCCAGGCCGCCCACCACCACGGCCAGAACCGGCCCGGAGCGGGCCAGTGTGCCCGCGATATGTTCCTTCAGGCCCAGCGCCAGCAGCAACGGCTTCAGGCCTTTGCGCGCCCAGAACAGGAAGGCCACCGCCGGGGCGCCGATGGCGACGGTATACCAGTTCACATCACCCAGATGGCTGATGATGCTGGCCAGCGTCTCAATGATGTTGTGCCCGCTCGCCTGTACGCCCAGCAGGTATTTCAGCTGGCTGACCGCGATCAGGATACCCGTCGCGGTGACAAAGCCGGAGACGACCGGGTGGCTCAGGAAATTGGCGAGGAAGCCCAGCCGGAAAATGCCCATCACCACCAGGATCAGGCCGGACAGGATGGCCAGGATGATCGCGGCAGTCAGGTATTCCGGCGTGCCCTGCTCCGCCACCTTGCCGGCAGCGACGGCCGTCATCAGCGACAGGATCGCCACCGGCCCCACGGCCATTGTCCGGCTGGTGCCGAAAATGGCGTAGACCACCAGCGGCAGGATGGAGGCGTAGAGCCCCACCTGCGGCGGCAGGCCGGCCAGCATCGCATAGGCCAGCGATTGCGGGATCAGCATGACCGTCACGATCACCGCCGCCACCATGTCATTGGCGAACGTGCCGCCATTATAAGTGCGGCCCCATTCAAGAATGGGCAGGTGTTCGGACAGTCTCACGCGTTCAGCTCCCGGCTTTTTCCGGCACTATAGAGCGTTCAGCGGAATTCTCAGATAGCTGGTGCCATTATCGTCCGGCTCCGGCATCTGGCCGGCGCGCATATTGATCTGGATCGAAGGCAGAATCAGCCGCGGCATGTCCAGCGTCGCGTCCCGCGCCTCGCGCATGGCGACGAACTCGTCCTCGGTCACTCCGTCATGGACGTGAACATTGTTCGCCCGCTCCTCGGCGACCGTGGTTTCCCACTTGTACTCGTCCCGGCCCGGCGCCTTGTAGTCATGGCACATGAACAGGCGGGTTTCGGGCGGCAGGCTGAGGACTTTCTTGATCGAACGGAACAGCGTCCGGGCGTCTCCGCCGGGAAAGTCTGCCCGGGCGGTGCCATAGTCCGGCATGAACATGGTATCGCCCACAAATGCCGCGTCGCCGGCGACATAGGTCATGCAGGCTGGCGTGTGGCCGGGCGTGTGCAGGGCATGGGCTTCGATGTTCCCGATGCGGAATGTGTCGCCGTCCACCATCAGCTTGTCGAACTGGCTGCCGTCGCGCTGGAAGCGGGTGCCTTCATTGAAGATCTTGCCGAACGTGTCCTGCACGGTGCGGATCTCGGCGCCGATGGCGATCTTGCCACCCAGCTTTTCCTGGATATATGGCGCGGCCGACAAATGGTCGGCATGGACGTGGGTCTCCAGGATCCACGCCACCTTGAGGTCATTTTTCTGAATGAACTCAATGATCTCATCGGCGGACTCGGTATTCGTGCGGCCGGACGCCGGATCGAAATCCAGCACCGAATCGACCACGGCGCAGGCCTTGGTCTCCGGGTCGGCAACGACATAGCTCACCGTGAAAGTGGGTTCGTCGAAGAAAGCGGTCACAACGGGATGTGTCATCGCGGGGGCTCCTTAATGTCTGGCTTTGGCTGTCTGGGTCATGCGCACATCCGGATCGGCCTGCCTGCCCAGCATGACTGAGCAAATGGCATCCACCATCGCATGCGCGCGCGTGTCTGAAAGTGTGTAGAAAACCTGCCGCGCATCCCGGCGGGCGGTCAGGACGCCCTCCTCACGCAGCTTGGCGAGTTCCCGCGACAGGCGCGGTTGCGGGATGCCGAGGTCAGCCTCCAGCTCCGAAACCGCCATTTCCCCGCCGCGCAACTGGCAGCAGATCATCAGCCGGTCCGGGTGGCTGAGGGATTTGAGCAGGCCTGTGGCTTCGGTCACCAGCGGCTCCATATTCTCACTGTCCCTGATCATCTCGTCGATCTCTCCGGTCTCAATTTACACTTTACATAAGTGTAAATTATTAGATTCCAAGAGACCAACCGCCTGCGTCAAAAACGTCATCCATATTTCAGTATCCCCGAGTCCGGCCTGTTGCCGGAAAGACGCACAGCCGGGCCAAAAGCGTCTTTTTGGCCGCCCCAGCTCCGGCAACCTGAGCGCGTCACACAACGGTGACAAAACCGATACAGGCCCGTCAAGAAACTGTGGGAAGGCCGCTTCGGTTCACCGAACAGAGGGGTCTGTCATGCCAAAATCTTATCGTTCACTACTCGCGCTCGGGGTTGCCTCCGCCGGGCTTATCCAGGTGGCTTCCGCCGACATCATCACCGGTCAGGTGACTGACGCCTCCGGCGAAGCGCCGCTGCAGGGCGCCATCGTCACCATTGAAGAACTCGGCCGCACCGCCGCTTCCGACCGCTATGGCGACTACCGCTTCACCAACATCCCGGCCGGCGACTACACGCTGTCGGTATCCTATATCGGCGCAGACAAGGTCACCTCCGACGTCTCGCTCTCCGGCTCGGCCACTGTGAACTTCACCGTCGGCAGCGACACGCGCTATATGGACAACGTCCTCGTGGTCGGCTCCACCGCCGCCCAGGCTGGCGCCATCAACCAGCAGCGCGCCTCGAATGCGATCATCTCCGTGATCGACTCCGACGGCCTCGGCAACTTCCCTGACACAACGGTCGCCGACTCGCTCTCCCGCGTGCCGGGCCTTTCCATCGAGAACGACCAGGGCGAAGGCCGCTACGTCTCCATCCGCGGTCTCAACACCGACCTGATCGCCTCCTCGATCAACGGTGTGCGCACCCCGTCCCCGGAAGACCGCCGCGGCGTGCTTCTGGATGGCGTGCCATCCGACCTGCTGGACGGGATTGAAGTTCAGAAATCGCTGACGCCGGATGTCGACGCCGACACGCTCGGCGGCATCATCAACATGAAAACGATCTCTGCCTTCGACCGCGACGGCCAGTTCGTCCGCGCCAAGCTGGAAGGCGCCTATAACGAGATCACGGAAGAAGTCTCGCCGAAGGCGACGCTCACCTATTCCAACACGTTCGGCGACCGTCTCGGCGTCGCTGTGTCCGCCAACTATCAGGACCGCCGTATCCAGGCACATAACAACGAGACCGGCGGCTGGGGCTTTAACAAGGACGTCGACGCAATCGTCCCGGACGATGATT
The DNA here is from genome assembly GCF_963678195.1 of uncultured Hyphomonas sp. NCBI lineage: Bacteria > Pseudomonadati > Pseudomonadota > Alphaproteobacteria > Hyphomonadales > Hyphomonadaceae > Hyphomonas > uncultured Hyphomonas sp. The sequence goes on along the minus strand of NZ_OY782759.1, from coordinate 1,172,224 downwards.
ACGAAATGCGCTGGTACGACCTGACCCGTGAGCGTATCGGCCTGGTCGCAAACATCGACTTCAAAGCCTCTGAAAACACCGAGCTTTACCTGCGGACGCTCTATAACCAGTACACCGACGACGAAGTCCGCAACAAATGGGAATTCCGCAGCCTCGACGAGGAAGATCCGACCGTTACCGATAACGGCTTCGCGTTCGACTATGCCGAAGCCGATGCGGAAGCCCGGAAACGTGAAGAGGTCCGGACGATCCAGACCTACGCACTCGGCGGCAACACGTTCAAAGGCCCGTGGCAATTCGACTACGAAGTCTCCTACGCCTATGCGGAAGAAGACGATTCCAACAATCACGACGTCACGTTCCGCTCCGACGATCTGGAGGGCGACGGCATCCTGCAGTTCGATCTGTCCGACCCGAAAAAGCCGCGCCTGTCGGGTCCTGGCTTCGATTTCCTGCTCGACCCGTCCTCCTATGAAATGGACGCCTTCGAGCGCGAATACACCACGAACGAAGACACCGAATGGTCCGGCAAGCTGGACATCTCCCGCGACAGTGTGATCGGCGACATTCCGGTCACCTGGAAAGGCGGCGTCAAGCTTCGCGACCGTGAAAAAGTCCGGGACCAGAACCTCGACGTGTATGAAATCGACGATGTTCTGATGACCGACTATATCCGCCCGAATGCCGCAATTTCCGGCTGGCGGATGAACAATCCGATGTTCAATTGGCCGGATGCCGGGCTGACCTATGGCCTGCGCTCGGTCGTCACGGCCGACGATCTGAACGAAGACGACACCAATGTCGAAACCATCGCCGGCGACTACACAATCGACGAACAGATCCTGGCGCTTTACGGCATGGGGACGTTCGAGATCGACAATGTCACGGTTGTGGCCGGTCTGCGTTTCGAAGGCACCAGCGTCGACTCCACCGGCTATATCTTCGCGGAAGAAGATGACCCGAACAATGTGCTGACGCGCAACTATTCGGACGACTACCAGAACATCCTGCCGAGCGTGAACCTGAAGTATGCGCTTTCGGACAATCTGTTTGCCCGCGCCGCTTATTATGGCGCTGTGGTGCGCCCTGCCTTCGGCGACATGGCACCGATCGCCCTGTTCAACGATGACCGCGATGAGTTGGAGATGGGCAACCCGAACCTGAAGCCCTACGAAGCCGACAACTACGACCTGTCGATTGAATACTATCCGACGAAGCTGGCTGTTCTGTCGGCGGGTGTCTTCTACAAATCGATCGACAATGCGATCTTCCCGGCAACCTATGAGATCGACCAGCTTCCGGGCGAGGTCGACCTTTCCTTCCTGCCTGCGTCCTACGTGGCGAACCTCGAAGAAGTCTCGACCTACATCAACGTTGACCAGTCCTATGTTCGCGGCGTGGAATTCAACTATGTTCAGGGCCTTGGCTTCATCAATGAAAGCCTCGACGGCTTCCTCCTCTCCGGCAACCTGACCCTGGTCGAATCCCAGGCACGGATCCCGAATGAGGAAGACCCGCGCGGCACTCGTGAAGTTCCACTTCTGAAGCAGAATGATGTGGTGTGGAACGTGGCCCTCGCCTACGACAAGGGCCCATGGGACCTGCGCGTGTCGGCGAACTATCGCGGCGACTATCTGGACGAACTGTTCGGCGAGAACATCGACCGCTACACGGACGGCCACCTGTCGGTTGAAGCTTCTGCCAAGTATGAGCTGAACGACCATGTTCAGGTCTATGTCGAAGGCAAGAACCTCACCGACGAACCGGAATACTACTACCATGGCAGCGAGCGCCGCCTGTCGCAGTATGACGAGTTCGGCTGGACCAGCGTGTTCGGCGTGCGGCTGACATACTGATCGGCCTCCGCTAATAATCAGACTCAAGGGGGCCGGGATTCGCCATGCGGATTCCGGCCCGGTCACACAAGATCAGGATATTGTTCAATGAAATCCACCTACTTGATCGCCGCGTTGCTGCCGATTGCAGCCTGCGCCACGACCCCGCCGCCTTATTCCGGTGAGATCGCCACTGTCGTCCCCATGAACGAAACCGCGCCGATGAACGGTGAAGGCGACCTCGCAGATGATCCGGCTATCTGGGTCAACACGGCCGATCCGGCCAGCTCGCTGATCCTCGGCACCAACAAGGATGAAGGCGTTTATGTCTACGCCCTCGACGGCGGCGAACTCCAGGAACTGCCCGTCGGCCAGGTCAACAATGTCGACCTGCGGGGCAATACCGCCATCGCCTCCAACGACTCGCACAATGTGATCTCCTGGTTCGATATCAATCCGCAAACCCTGACAGTGTCCCACATCGGCGACTCCCCGACCGGCAAGGACGAGCCCTATGGCATCTGTGCTGGCCTGACCGGCGAGACCTATCGCGCCGCGGTGACCTACAAGGACGGCACAGTCCAGCTCTGGTCGGCCACCTGGGAGACGGTGAACAAGCTCACGCCATCACTGGACCGTGTAGTGAAACTGCCGTCAAAGCTGGAAGGCTGCGTGTTCGATGACGCCAATGAACGCCTGTTCGTCGGCGAAGAAGCGTTCGGCGTGTGGGCCGTGGACCTGAAGGACGAGACGGCTGACCCGCTCGTTGTGGACACGATTGCCGCGGCCAATGGACTGGTCGAGGATGTCGAAGGCATGAGCCTGTGGCTCGGTGACGATGCCCAGTCGGGCTACCTGGTGGTCTCGGCACAGGAGGCTGACCGCTATGTCGTTTACGACCGCGCTCCGCCCTTTGCCCCGCGCGGCGTATTCTCCATTGTCGACAATGAGGTCACCGGCATCGGCGGTGTGACCCACACGGACGGTCTCGACATTACCTCCGCGCCACTACCGGGCCTTCCCGGCGGACTATTGGTTGTGCAGGATGATGCCAACCCGGTCTCCGAGCTCAATCAGAACTTCAAGATGGTCGACTGGACCGCGATTTCCGAAGCGCTCGATCTCGACTGATCAGTAGTGCACCAGGATCCAGACGCTGGCGCTGTAGATCAGGGCCAGCGTCCCGATCCGTAAAACAGCAGAAATGACATAGGGCCGGATATCGTCCCAGCTTGTCTCGCGGGCGATGTCTGCAACCGCTGTGGCAACGTCATGATGCATCTGGCTGCGGTCTTCACCGGCCAGCATCAGCATGATGGCGCCTGTGCGCGTCTGTTTCTGGTTTCCCGCCTCCAGCAGCACTTCTTCGAAGACGCGGGCCGCGATTGTCTCACTCAGCGCGCGTTTCGGGTGCCACCCGTGACGGTGCAGCTCTGTGAGCGTCAGCTTGATGGCGGGATAATTGATCCAGAGGTCGCGGATCATGAAGACTGCGAGTGTGATCACGGTGATCGTGGCAAACACCGGCCGAGGCATGCCCGCGAAATGGTGCAGCCCCCAGAGCCACAGCAGGATCAGGAGCTTGATGCCAGTGGCGATGGCAAACCGCCGGAAACTGCGTGAGACAAACAACATCGTGTCCGCACGGATCCGGTGGCGCGCCTCCTCGACAGCCGCCTCGATGGCCTTGTTTTTCCGGCCGCTGATCTCCTTGCCGAGCAGCTTGCGTCCGGCCACAAGACCGGCACCGAGTGCTGACAGGATCATGAGAGGTACGCGCATGCCTATTATGTAGGGTGCGTCGCCAAAAATGTCGCCCCCGCCCTTCACCAGTCACAATCGCCCAGGCAGCAGACCTGCCGTATTTACTACAGCATGGACATGAAGAAGCGCTCGGCATGACGCTGCGCCGTTTGCGGGTCTTTGACGACGGAATAGCCGAGCACCATGGCCAGCGCCGTGGTCGTCAGCGGGCGCCGCTCAACAAAGCTGCGGAGCGCATCAATAGGAAGATCTGCCAGGGCGTCGGCAGTGGCATCCTCCACTTCGTCGACCTCCTCTTCCATGGACCGGAAAGGCTGCAGGAAAAACATCAGGCAGGCCACCGCCAGCAACAGGCCGACGCCGGCGACTGTGAACGCCGCTGCCGCCAGCCCCATGACCTCGGCGAGCGCGATTGTCGCGGCGGCGAACAAGGCCAGCACACCGCCGAGCCCCAGAAGGACACCGACGGTGGCTGCAAAGAAGCGGAGTTTGGTTTCGTCCACGATATTATTTCCGTCCGAGCAGAGCAATCAAAAGACCGGCACCAAATGCCAGGCCAACGGCCGCCATCGGCTTTTCGCGGATCTGGGACTGAAGGTCGATACGGGCCGACTTGATCTGCTCGCCTGCATCGGCAGCAAAGTCCTTGCCCTTGCTGACACCATCATTGGCCTTGGACTCGGCAAACCCCTTCAGGCTCCCAAAGGTCGACTGAAGGTCTTTGCGCAAGGTAGCCATGTCTTCCTTAAGCGCATTGAGGTCATCCTGCAGGCCGGCATCATTTGCGGCAGCCTGTTTTTCTTTCGTGACCGTGCTCATGTCTTATTCCTTTCTGTTTCGCTGCATGACCAACGGACACTCGGCCACACGGTTCCATAATGTCCCAAATTTAATTTTTCTTCCCAAACATAGGTGAAAAACATGGAACTGGCGTTCTTCGATCGCGTTGATGTAGCGAAAGGAGATTATCATGCAGACGCAACAAGATACTGACCTGACGCCCAAAGAAGCCCGCCAGGGCGAGCGTGTGGGCCTGGTCTGGGTTCTGACTGCCGGTACGCTCATCGCCATTCTGGGCATTGGCGCGGTTATGCTGCTACAGGCCATCTAGGCTCGACACTGATCCGCAAAATCAAAACGCCCTCCCTGTGACAGGGAGGGCGTTTGCTATGGGAGGAAGCTCCCCTCAGGCTGTTTCGCGGGCCGGATGGAAGAACAAGGCCTGGCCGATCGCCGCTTTCACCGTATTTTCCTGGAAGGGTTTCGGGATCAGGAAGGTCGGTTCCGGACGGTCTCCTGTCAGCAGCCGTTCCGGGAAAGCCGTAATGAAAATGATCGGGACATCCATTTCCTTCAGGATGTCGTTCGCGGCGTCGATACCGGACGACCCATCCGCCAGCTGGATGTCACACAGGATCAGCCCGGGCGGATTGGATTTCACCATCGCCATGGCTTCCGTGTAGGTCGTTGCGTTGCCGGTCACCTCGTGGCCAAGCTCCTCAACCAGACTTTCCAGGTCTGCCGCGATGATCGGTTCATCTTCGATCACCAGCACTTTGGTGGACAGTTCCGCCTCGATCTCAGCAATCGCCGCGCGCTCAAGCTCTGCCTGCTCGCCCTCGGTGACGCCCAGGATGTAGGAGGCTTCAGGCCGGGAAAATCCCTCGAGCGACGTCAGCAGAAAGGCCTGACGCTGGATCGGGGCCAGCTTCCGCAAGCGCGCCGTGGCGGCATCCCCGTCCTCCTGCTCAGCCTCAAGCTGGGCGCCGGTAGACCCCCACACAACATGGAAAAAACGGTATAATTCCACCCGTGGATCACCCTCGGCGTCCATTTTGTCGGGGGAGGCTACGAGAGCCTCAAGGGAAGCGCGGATATAGGCATCGCCGCTCTCCTGCTTGCCCGTAAGTGCGCGGGCATAGCGTCGCAGATAAGGCAGGTGCGGCGCCAGTTTCTTAACAAGACTCATGGGAAAAACTCCATCAACTCTGCGTTAACAACCCGCTTGCCGCGAATTGGTTGCATGCAAAATCGAATTTTTTGCATTTTTTGCGGAACCTTTGGTGAATTCAGGATTTATAATGGCAGGAAAGCGCGTTTTCCGCGCGCTCAGATACCGGATTTCTTAGGGCAAGATATTATGGACGAAAAGAGAACCGACGGCCGGAAGGAGGCTGATACGGAACGAAAGCGTCGCGGTGACCGCCTGGGAGAACAGCTCCGCCGTCTTTATGACGACGTCACTCATGAGAGCGTACCCGACGACTTCATGCGCCTGCTGGAAGAAGCAGACCGCAACCGTTCCCCCGACACTTCGTCGAAACCCTCGTAGGTGCCCCGCATGAGCGAACCGACCGAACGGCTTGACGACGCCACGTTCAAACAGGAACTGGCGGCCCTGATCCCACACCTTCGTGCCTTCGCCCGAAGTCTTTGCGGTGACTCGACCCTGGCGGACGACCTGGCCCAGGATGCCATGCTGAAGGCGTGGCACGCCCGCCAGAGCTTTCAGGCAGGCACAAACATGAAGGCCTGGGCCTTCACGATCCTGCGGAACATTTTCTATTCCGAGAAACGCCGCTCCTGGAGACGCTCATCGCTCGACCCTGAAGTGGCCGAAGCAACGCTCGTTTCCCCCGCAAATGCCGGTGACGAACTGGACCTTCTTGCCCTCCGGAACGCGCTGAACCTGTTGCCGGATGACCAGCGTGAAGCGCTGGTGCTGGTGGGAGCCGGTGGACTTGCCTACGAAGAAGCAGCAGAAGTCTGCGGCTGCGCCGTGGGCACAATCAAGAGCCGCGTTTCCCGCGCCCGCAAAGCCGTAGCCGAACTGCTTGAAAACAACGAAACCGGTTTCAGCAGCGACAGCGACATCAGTGCGGGGGAAGCATTCGAAGACATCATGAACCAGGCGGCGGCAATTTCTGCCGCGAATGGCGGCTGACCCTGCGTGCCTGACAGGGCCGCCTCATCCAGCCTGCGGCGGCGTCTGGTCGCGACGCTGGCCATTGCGCTAACGCCGGTTCTGCTGCTCGGCGCAGCCAGTGCCTATATGGATGCACGCGAAGCGCTCAAAATCAGAAGCAATGAATTGCTCCTGATTGCGGGCGCTTCTGTTGATGGCGTCGACCAGGCCATCGATGAAGCCGAACTGCTGCTTGGCCTGTTCAAGGAGGAGGTCGGCAGCCGCAACTGTTCGGAGGTTTACAACAAACTCCTCCCCAGCATGCCTGCCCTCGCAAGCATCATCCGGTACGATGCTGATGGTGTGGCCCTCTGCGCATCCAATCGTGATGCGGGCTTCCCGATGTCCGATATGAACTGGAACAAGAAGCTGCAGCACGAAGTACCCACGCTGAGAACCGAGGCCTTTTTCGGACAAGCCACGGAAGACTGGGTCTTCGCCATTTTCTCTCGGGTGAATAAGACCGATGGCTCTTTTGACGGTTCGGTGGCGCTCGGGCTGAAATCGCGCTCGCTCGCGAGTTTTGCCAGCGCGAGTGTTCTGTCGGATGATGTGGAAGTCGCCATCGCCGATGGCGATGGCCGCGTCTTCGGCTCCACACACTTCTCCCAGATCGACCAGAAATGGGTGGCCGAAGCGGCCGAAACCCGGACAGCCAAGATGTTCGTCCTTCGCCGGAAGGACGCCGCACCGATGGATGTTGTGATCCGACCAGTGGGGCCTGCGAATGTGTTTGCCGTGATTTCACGGGAATCCCCCGGCTTCTGGAGCGAATTCACCCTGCAGCCGGTGTCTTCTTTCGGTCTCCCCCTGCTCGCTTTTTCGATTGCGCTTCTGGCGGTCTGGCTGGCGATTGACAGTCTTGTCCTGCGCTGGCTTTCCCGCCTCATTCGTATCGCGCGTGTTTATGGGGCCGGCCGCTACGCGTTCCGCGCCGGCGACGCAATGTCATCGGCCCCTGCGGAAATCTCGGAACTTGCCGACGCGATGGAAGACATGGCCGCAGACATCGATCAGCGTGACAGTGACCTGAAATCCGCGATCCGCGTTCGGGACGCTGCGGTCAAGGAAATTCACCACCGGGTGAAGAACAACCTCCAGATCGTCACCAGCTTTCTCAATTTGCAGGGACGCCAGCTGCAGGACCCAGAGGCCCGTCAGGCGATTGCCGCCGCGCGGCACCGGATCGATGCCCTGGCCATCGTGCACCAGACCCTTTACCAGCACGAGCGTCTTGAACTGGTCAGCATGCAGCCCTTCCTCGAGGGCCTGATCAATCATCTCGCAGAAGCCCTTGGCACAGACGCGCGGAATATCGGGATCTCTCAGACTTATGATGACCTCGAACGGGTGGCAGATGATGCCATTCCGTTTGCCCTCTTCCTCGTCGAAGCCGTCACCAATGCGACCAAATACGCTTTCAACGAAAACGAAGGCGGCATGATTTCCATTGCGCTGGAAGAAGACAATGCAGGCGGGATCACCCTGAAGGTCATGGACGACGGCGTCGGCTTCGAACCGGGCGGCGGCGCACGGGTTGGCCTGGGGTCCAAACTGATGAAAGCCTTTTCCCGCCAGTTGCACGCGGAGCTGAAAATCGACTCTGCGCCCGGCGAAGGCACCTGCATCACGCTTTTCATGCCCGGCAGCAAATAGGCCCCGGCCTTTAAGGGGCGCGGGGCCTGTTTGATGATCCGTTGTCCGGATTCTCTGTGTTATTTCTCAGCGGCCAGTGACTTGAGCATCCAGACAGCCTGTTCGTGCCAGGACATACGCTCTGTCAGCATGTCTGCCGTCACATAGTCGTTCTTGTTTTCGCACCATTCCGTTGCGGCGCGCATGTTGAGGACGGCCGTCTCATGGTCTGCGATCAGCATGGTCAGCATCTGCGCGACCGAACGTTCTTCGTCCTTGTCATTGATCGACGACAGTTCGCCATATTTGGTGTAGCTGGCCGGCGCCTTGTGGCCGAGCGCACGAATACGCTCCGCAAGCTCATCGATGGCTTCGTACATGTTTTCGTAGTGTTCCTCAGTGAGCTTGTGTACGCCCATGAAGGTCGGACCCGTCACATTCCAGTGCACGCCCTGCGTCTTGATGAACAGCATGTAGGTGTCGGCAAGAACGACTCCGAGCGCGTCGGCAATCTTTTTGCGGTCTTCCTCGGAAATACCGTTCCGGGTTGTGAAATCGGGTTTGCGAATATTAAGGGCCTCAGTGGCCATGATAATCTCCTTTCGTATACTGATTTAATAGTTGCCGAACCTTACTTCGGAGGATCGGCAGCTTCCTCCATCGCCTCACCGGCCTCGTCGATGGCACCGTCCACATCGTCGGCGGCGTCGTCGATGGCATCGGCGGTCTCATCAGCCGCTTCGTCGAGCGACTCGCCGATTGTATCCGGCTCATCGATGTTATCGACAGCCTCGTCGATCGACTCGCCCGCTTTTTCCATCGGGCCTTCATTCGTGTCGCAGGCAGCGAGCACACCGGTTGCGACAAGTGCAGCAGCAATAATTTTCATACGCATCTCAAATCTCCTTTGATGATGTGCCCCCTTCAGAGTCACGCTTTAACAACGCCCGGCGGACGCAACTGTTCCATCCTTGTGAGATTCCACGCGCTGTTTATTTTTTTTGCGAAACGTCGTCCGTCATGAATGAAGGCGCCGACGCTCATAATGTCTCCGTCGAAATCAAGAATGTTGAACGATGGCGGGACATCGCGCAGCCGCATGGAAAGTGTCCCAGCCGTAACGGAGACATATCCACCTTCCTGTGTACGGATTAACTCAGCCTGTGGCGCATGCACATGGCCGGTCAGCAAGACCTGCACCGGGCTTTCCCCGAGCTTGCGGCTGGCCCGCTGCCCTCGCCGCGTCTCTGTATGAAGCGGCGCATCTGTCGGCGGCACGAAGGGATGATGGCAGGTCAGCAGCCGGATCTTCTCCGGCGCGTCTTCCGAAAGCACGGCATCCAGATCCTCCAGGTCGACAGACCCTTCCGCCCAGTTTCGCCTGACCTGCCAGCCCCGGGCTGTGTTCAACCCATCGACCCGGATGTGCCCGGTACGCACCGGAAAGGCAAAGTCAGACAGATATTTCTGGTACCGCCCAAATGGATTGAGGACACGATGGTGCAATTTGAACATCGGCGTATCGTGATTGCCGGGCGTGCAGGCGCAGGGCAGCCCGAGGTCTCCGAGCCATTTTTCAGCCGCCTCGAATTCCCGGTGCTTCCCGCTCTGTGTCAGGTCGCCGGAAACGATAACCATATGCGGGGCGGCCTGCTGAATGGTCTGGACAGCGGCGTCCAGCACATGCGGGTCCGCCGCGCCAAAATGGATGTCTGCCAGGTGAACAAGCCTCAATGGCTCGTCTCCGCGCACAAGACCCGCGCAGCCTGTTTCACCAGCTGAATCCGGACGGGTGAGGTAAAGGTCACCTGCTCGCCATCCAGCGTCGCCGGAATATCTCCGCCTTCAAGCTCGTGAACCGAGACCATTTCGGAAACGTCGTGTTCAACAGGCCCGGCGTCTTTCCAGCCATGCACCATTGCGTCGAGCGCGGTGGAAACAAGGTCCATCGTACTATCTGGATCTATTGCGGCGACTTCCAGGGCCGGCGCACCGCTGCTCTTCACGGCGACTGCGGCTGCCACGGCGCTGATCGTTTGCTCCGTCTTGTCAGACATTTTCGTCCAGGAAAGTCTGAGCCGCGTTTCGACATCCAGCACTTCGCCGTCCGCAAGTGCCTGTGCGGCATTGATCAGCTCGCCCTTGCGGACTGCTTCGCGGCTTTCCGCAAGTCCGGTCAGCCGGCCAAAGAGGGCCGCGATATAAAAGCGCTGACCGTCCACTTCCCCCGCCGCGAGGGTTTCCGTTATTGGCGCGGACAGGACGCGTTCCAGAATTTCATGCCAGGTGCCGCCCCCATGCAGCCGCTTTGGCAACATGTTCATTGTCCCCCCAGGCAATGCCAGAACCGGCAGGCCTTTGGCACCGCAGGCGTTCAATGCACATGCGAGGGTTCCGTCACCGCCCCAAACGATGACGGCATCGGCATCGCTATCCGCGGCTTCGCGAACACCACGCGACAACTGGTCGGAACTGCAATGCAAATAGGCAATATCGTGCCCTGACGCCTGAACCGCGGCTTCGATTTCATCCGCAGCACCTTTTGGTACGGATCGGGACAATGGATTGATGACCACTGAGAATTTCATGTTGGAGTCTCCGGCAACAGAACCTCAACGCACGGCGCAGGAACATGTTCCATGACGACGGCGCGGAACTCCTGCAGGGGACGCGCGTTCCTCCGCAATGAAGAACGCATCCCCCATACGACTGAGCCCGATCTGCCACCTGCCAATCCGGCCGGCCTGGCAGGCGACTTTCGGGGCTTTCGCCCGGATAAGGGGGCCTCGCGCATTCAGCGCTGCCACCGCACTGGTTCTGGCAGGTTTTCTTTCCCTCTGGACCTGCCTGCGTGCTGGTGGAGCAAACACAACGCCGCTCGATACCACCGGCACGGTCTTGTTGCTGTCTCATACCCGCTCCTGAAGGAGCTTTCTTATCCACATAGAGAAAGGGCGCGCCGTAATTGGCGCGCCCTTTCCTCCCCGATGCCGAAATCTTATTTCGACATCTCTTCCTTGACTTCATCAGCGGTGTCTTCAATCGCATCGCCACCTGCCTGAATGTCTTCACCCGCACCGGCAACCGTGTTGCAGGCAGCGGCCATCAGGGTGAACAGACCGAGACCAGCGATTTTCAGCGTATTCTTGGCGGTTTTCATGAATATTTCCTTTCCTTCCTATTATGTAGCAGCAACGCCCTGCCGGCAGGAATGTTCCCAAATCTTTTTACGGAACAGTTTTGCTTTGCATCCGTTACCTGACTATCGGCACCAACGCCGTCACGAACAAGAAGGAGACCATCATGCTTGGCTGGGCCATTGCATTTTTCATTCTCGCCATTGTTGCCGCTGCACTCGGCTTTGGCGGCATCGCCGGCGCTTCCGCCGGTATCGCACAGATCCTGTTCTTCGTCTTTCTTGCCCTCCTTGTGCTGACCTTTGTTGTCCGCGCGGTGAACGGGAAGAGCGTCACCTGACACGACGTTGACAAAACGCGATAAAGAATGGGCGCCCGGAGCGCCCATTTTCTTGTCTTGATAATCTGACCCAGACACCTCTGCCGGATTGAAAATCACCTTCTGTTACGGAATTGGCTCCAACGGGACGCCAGAACGGTTTCGCCGCGCTCACCATAAGGCGCCGTCAGATACATGACGTCCTGGATTTCCCGCGTTCCGGATCTGACCAGAACCAGCGCCCGGCCGAAGCGCCAGGTTTCCAGGCCATCCGCCTTCAACTGGGTTTTCAGGATCACAGGAAATTCGGCAGGCATATCGGGCAGGCTGGCCGGAATTTTCTGGCCTTCTGAAAGGTCGTCTTCGAAGGGTGATACGCCGAAGCAAATCCCCTTGCGCTTCAGCCCGACCTCGCAAACAGTCCCGCCGAAACGAAAGTCGCGGTCAAACGCCTGATAGTCAGCATGTGTAAAGTGATCGGGCTGTTCCAGTCGTGGCGCATCGAGCGCGGAATCCGCACTCGCCCCCCACATAAGCGCAGCACCCATGGTGACTGCGGCGGAACCCAATTCAATTCTCCAGGTCATGATTCAGCCCGTTGTCAGCATGCTGAGACAACGTGTCATGTCTGGTTTGGTTCCCGGAAAGGCTGTTTGCCGGGTCAGGCGATGCGTGTGTGTGCAATTTCCTGCGACGCCGCGACGGTCACGCGATTGCGGCCGGAGGCTTTGGAGCTGTAGAGCGCCGCGTCGGCCAGCGCGAAGAGACTCTCTCCACTGCCATGATCAGGTGTCGTTGCGACACCAAAGGATGCGGAGATGTCCGAAATTACGAGGTCATCCCGCACAATCGAGATCTGCTCAATCTCCCTGCGGATTTCCTCTGCGCGGGCAGCGGTCGCATCCGCCGAGGCTCCTGGCAGCAGGACAGCGAACTCTTCACCTCCATAGCGGAACGCGAGACCGTCTTCCCGTGTCAGCCTGCCGAGCACCTGCGCCACTTCGCGCAACACGTCATCCCCGGCGGCATGGCCATAGGTGTCGTTGAACTTCTTGAACTGGTCCACATCCATCATGATGATGCTGACCCTGCCGCCTGAGTGCTTCATCTCGGCAAGCGCATCTTCAAATTTCTCTTCCATCCGCCGGCGGTTGGAAAGACCGGTGAGCGGGTCTGCCATCGCCATTTCGTGAAGCGTCTCACGAAGGCGGATGTTCGACAGCGACAAGGCAATGTTCTCTGCCAGCATATGGATGTAGGTTTCCGCGCGCTTGCCCGCTTCGGACTCCTCAGGCAGTTCCATATAGAGAAGGCCGACAACCTCGCGCTGGGTCATGAGCGGAATACAGACGGATTTCTTCTCATCCGCGTCCACACCCTCCAGGTGTGCGCAGGGCACATCCGCATCTTCTTCGCGATGATAGTGCATGGTCCCACGGCGAAGGCCCCAGCAATCGTTCATCATGAACTCAGACGCAGCCGCGCGCGGGGTCAGCCATTCACAGGCAGCCACCATTCCGGAGGCATCACGATTGAGGACATGGAGCCGACCGCCGCAACCCGGCATGATGACTGGCACAAAGCGGCGTACCACACCGGCGATTTCTTTCATTGTGTCACAGGCCTGCATGCGCTGTGTCATGCGAGACAGAAGATTACGCAACTGCAGATCATGCTCGAGTTCGGTTTCAAGGCGCTGGCGCTCCAGCCCGTTCTCGCGGAAGACACGGATGGCCTGTGCCATGTCGCCGATCTCGTCGACCGTGTCGTAATCCATCATCTCTGTATCGTATTCCTGAGCGGCCAGGCGGGTGACGACATCGCTGAGCTTGATCACAGGTTTCAGAATGCGCCGCTTCAGCACAAAATACAGGACGATGAAGAAAATGAGCGCCGTCGCCAGCACCATCGTTTCCGACACGGTGCGCCAGAATCGCGCGGTCGCTTCGGCAACGTGCACTTCATTGTCGGTGCGCTGATCGAGCAGCGAGTGGAATGTGTCGATCCGGGCGTTGATCAGGTCCAGTTCATTCTCATAGTGCGAACCGAACAGATATTCGCGTGCGGCCGCGTCATCCCCGGCCTGGTAAGCTTTGATCGCGGCGTCCTGCTCGTCTGACAACAGGCCAGCCATCCGGACCGCGTCAGACAGGGCCCTTATCTCCGCATCGCCGGCACCGATGTCCTCGACAACATCCATACGGGCTTGGTCCTGGTGCAAGGACTGCCGGAGGTGGAGATAGTCTTCGAGGAACTCTTCTTTGCCGGTGATGACATATTCCCGCGCTCTGTCTGAAAGGCGAAGAACGTCTTCTCCGACTGTCGCAGTCCGCTCTTTCAGATCATTGGCACGGCTGACTGCCGCCCGTTCTGCTTCAAGCGCGCTGGACGCGAGAAGCATTGTGGTGCCGCCGGCAAGGGTCAGGAGCACGGTGGCAGCATAAGCGATATTCGTAATTGTTCTCAGGCGCATGGGCTGAGCTATACAGCAGAGACGTTAAGCTCATTTCCTCGACAATCTGCCAAATTTTATCAATTTGGCACAGTCCGCCTTCAGACCCCCGGTCTGGTTGCACGCATTCCGCGATCCGGGTGAAATGCTGGAGCGGGTAGACGGAATCGAACCGACATACTCAGCTTGGAAGGCTGCTGCACTACCATTGTGCTATACCCGCGTCACAAGCATGCAGCGGCATGAGGTGGTGGAGGGAGCTGGATTCGAACCAGCGTACCTTGCGGACCAGATTTACAGTCTGGCGGTTTTAACCACTCACCCATCCCTCCACGGGACCTCACGGGCTGCACGGCGTTGACGCCGTCCGGCCGGGGCTTCACATAGGCGCCGCAGCACCGCCGATCCACTCCGGAAGCGGCCTTATAAGGAAACACCAAATGGCGCGCAACCATGGAAGACGGCGAAATGCACAAGGCCGCCAGGGACGCCCGCAGGACGGCGCCCCGCCGCAGGGTCACCGCCCCGGCCCGCGCCACCCCAATAAGGGCCACACAACCGACGGCTCAGCCCTCTGGATTTGGGGAATCCACGCGGTCGAAGCGGCCCTCGCAAACCCGGAACGCAAACTGATCGAACTGCTCGCAACCGAAAATGCCGCAGCACGCCTACCCGCCGGCGCGCCGAAGCCGCACATCGTGACAGCCAAGGACATCGACACGCGCCTGCCGCCCGGTTCCGTCCATCAGGGGCTTGCCCTGCTGGCCGAGCCGCTCGACCCGGTCGCGCTGGAAGACCTGATCCATGAAGGCGTGGACCGGCTGGTCGTGCTGGACCAGGTGTCTGACCCCCACAATCTGGGGGCCATCTACCGGTCGGCGGCCGCCTTTGGCTTCGGGGGGCTTGTCCTGCAGACGCGGAATGCCCCTCCGATTACAGGCATCGTGGCGAAAAGCGCTGTCGGCGCCATCGAAACCGTGGCCGAAGCGCGCGTCGTGAACATCTCCCGCGCGCTCGAACAGCTGGGCGAGGCGGGCTACCACACGGTCGGCCTCGCCGGCGAAGGCGAGGCGGATATCGCGCAAGCGGTCAAAGGGGCCGGCAAGCTGGCCATCGTGCTGGGCGCTGAAGGACCGGGCCTGCGGCCCGGCGTGGCCAAGGCCTGCGCCGAACTTGCCCGCATTCCGATCAGCGCAGCCATGGAAAGCCTCAACGTGTCCAATGCTGCCGCAATTGCGTTTTACGAAGCAGCCCGGAACAGTTTTCCCGGCGACTGAACCTCTGCTAGGGTCGGGCCGGGATTCACCGAACGGAGCCATTGTTCGCCATGCTGAGATTCCTCTCGATCCTCATCCTTCTGGCCGGCCTGCTTGTGGCGGGATATGGCGGAGCACGCCTGTTGGACGTGTATTCCCCGAAATCCGAAATGGCCGTCGCAGCCGCTCCGATGGAGGAGGCTGATGTGGTGGAGGATGACGTACTGGTCGAAGCGCTGCCGGAAGCAGAACCCCTGCCGCCAGGCCCGGACGACGAAATCATCGCCGAAACGGCCTCAGTGCCGAAACTCTCCCGCTCCATTCCTGCCCCGACGCTGGACACCGAAACCATGGCGGGCATCGAAGTCGCCCCCAATGTCATGGCGCCTGATGCCTCCGATACATTCATCAACAGCCTGAAGTCCGTCCCGGTGGCGCACGAGACACCTTCGGCCGCCGAATACAAACGCCCCTTCGAGGCTGTCCTCGCGATCGATGCAACCGGGGACGATACAGCCGTCGATGCCCTGCCAGGCCATGGCAATATCTCTGAAGGTACGGCGCAGGTTTCCAGAACGGTGGAAGCGCGCCTGTCCGGCTCCGGCTTCGCGATCAAGGCGATGACGCCGGAACAACAGACCATCTCGCCGCTGACCGAGAACACCTGGCGCTGGTCCGTCACCCCGCTGACAGCCGGCAATCAGGAACTGACCTTCGACATCTATGCCATTGATGACGGCCCGGCCGTACCGCTGCGGACGTTCCACAATACGGTGACCGTGAAGGTGACCGGCCTCAACCGCGCTATCGCCTTTGCCGACCAGGCCAACCCGCTGGCGGTGTTCCTTGGCGGTGTCGGATCGGTGCTGGCCGGCCTGTTCGGCGCGATCAAGTTTGTCCGGCGGCGCTAACAGCCTGAGGCAGCTATCGATAATCCGGAATCCGTGTGTCCCGCGCATTCAGATTGATGCTGCGGGAATAACGGCCGCTGTCCGGCATGCTGAGAACAACCCTGTTCCGGCGCCGATCGATCTGCAGCCGGAAAGATGTCAACAGATCCAGCCCCAGAACCATCGCAGGCTCTTCCTCAAGGCCCAGATACTCGAACAGCGGTGGATCGCTGACCAGCACATCAACGCCGGAAACCCGGAACTCCCCGATCGTCATCCTCCGGATCGATGCGACCCGCAGGGACTGGTCGCCGCCCGTGGCGCCCTGCAGCATCTTGGTCTTCTCTTCATTGGCCTTGGTGTGAGACGATTCCGCAAACCGGCTGTTGATGAAGGTGACGCTGGAACCGGTATCGACCAGGGCCCGGCCCTTGCGGCCATTGATCCGGACATCCACGAAGATCAGGCCGTTCTGATCGTCATATTTCAGTGAGGTCGGCACCAGCCGGGAAGACCTGTCCGGCCGGCCATCATAAACCATGACGCGCAAATTCTCGAAGTCGAAGTCGATGACATCGCCCTCGAAGGCACTCGCAGGAAGGACGTTCTGCGCGCCGGTGACATTCAGGTCGACATTCAGCGCGGCCTGCACATCACGCTTCATGACGTTGCCAACTTGCAGCGTCTCCAGCTCGACAATCGGGTAAATCTCTTCCCCGGTCAGCCCGAGCACATTGATCATGAGCGGGTTTTCTTCAAGGTCCGGCAGCTGGGCCAGACGCGCTGTGCGGCGGTTGATCATGGGGAAGGTCGCCGCCGTATCGATGACCCCGGTCGCCTGGTCATTGCCGTTCACTTCGAGCCGGACGACCATATGGTCGTACTCATTGACCTCGAATGGAATGACCAGCCGTTCGCTGGCGAATGCCGGCAAGCTACCCATCAGGGCAAGGAAACTCAGCAAGGCACCTCTGATGTGCCACCCGGACGCCATTTTGGTCGTCCGGCGTTTCGACTCCCTCGTCATTTTGCCAATATCCCACACCCGATAGAATATTCAAAATCACACTGAATTGACGTTAGGACCTCTGCCCCGGCGTCACGACTTCCACAGCCCCTTACGTTCGCGTAAACCTGCGGCACACAAACTGAGGAAACCGGAGACTGATCATGGCTGAGGCCTTCATCATTGACGCCTGCCGCACACCGCGCGGTATCGGCAAAGTCGGCAAGGGGTCGCTTGCCCACCTGCACCCGCAGCACCTGGCCGCCACCGTGCTGGGCCAGATTGCCGAGCGCAACAAGCTCGACACGGCGACCGTGGACGACGTCATCTGGGGCACGTCCAGCCAGCGCGGCGCACAAGGCGCCGACATGGGCCGCATGGCTGCGCTCGATGCCGGCTATGACGTGAAAGCCTCCGGTGTCACGCTCGACCGTTTCTGCGGCTCCGGCATCACCACCGTGGCCCTGGCCACGGCTCAGATCATGTCGGGCATGGAAGACTGCATCGTGGCCGGCGGCTGCGAGATGATGAGCTACACGGCGGCCACGGCTGACCCGAAAAACCCGCCGATGATGGACGCCGGCAACCTTCACCTGCGCGAGATGCACCCGCAATCGCAGCAGGGCTGCTGCGCCGATGCCATCGCCACGCTGGAAGGCATCACCCGTGAAGCCGTCGACCAGCTGGCCGTGGTCAGCCAGGAGCGCGCCGACATCGCGCTGAAAGAAGGCCGCTTCGACAAGTCGGTCGTGCCCGTCTACAACCGCGACGGTTCGCTCGCCCTCGCGAAGGACGAATTCCCGCGTCCGGGCACCTCGATGGAAAGCCTCGCCGGCCTGAAAACCGTGTTCAACATGTTCTGGGACGTGCCCGTCGATGACAACGGCCTGACCTATGGCAACATGATCGAGAAGAAGTACCCGCAGCTGAAAGGCAAGGTCCAGCACGTGCACCATGCCGGCAACTCCTCCGGCGTTGTCGACGGTTCGGGCGCCATTCTGGTGACCTCCGAAGACTATATGAAAAAGCACGGCCTGAAGCCGCGCGCCCGTGTCGTGGCGACGGCAAACATGGGTGACTGCCCGACGCTGATGCTGAACGCCCCGGTTCCGGCCGCTCGCAAAGTGCTCGCCAAGGCGGGTCTGACTACCGGCGACATCGACGTCTATGAAATCAACGAGGCCTTCTCTGTCGTCGCCGAGAAGTTCATCCGTGATCTCGATCTCGACCGCAGCAAGGTCAACATCAATGGCGGTGCCATGGCCCTCGGCCACCCGATCGGCGCCACCGGTTCGATCCTGATCGGCACGGCGCTGGACGAACTTGAGCGTTCCGGCGGCCGCTACGGCCTCGTCACCATGTGCGCCGCTGGCGGCATGGCCCCGGCCATCATCATCGAGCGTATCGACGCCTGATCGCCAGCCAGACACCCTGCCTGAGGCAGGCAAAGACAAACGCCCGGTCCCGATAACGGACCGGGCGTTTTCCGTTTGGCTTGCGCAGAAACCACAAATGCAAATGCGTGTGAGAATTATTTGCATTATTACTTGCGATTCATTCTCACTTTCATTAGGCCGTCTCCTCAGGCCGCAAAAGCGGTTCTCAGGGAGAGATATATGAGAAAAGCCATTCGCAAGCCGCGGAGCCTCCGCGCGCAGGTCGGCATGTATGCGGCTGTCGCCGTCGCCACCACCACCCCCGCTTTCGCAGACGAGTCCGACGAACCGGAACTTCGTAACGAGACGATCACCGTCACCGACGTCACGGCGGACACCAACCCCTACGGCGACCCGGATGCGCCCTATCGCGCCATCCGCTCTGCCAGCGGTCTCTTCACCGAAGACCTTCTGGATACGCCAAAAACCATCACCGTCATCACCGACGAAACGCTGCACGACCTCGGCGCCAAATCCTTCCGTGACCTGTTCCGGGCCCAGCCTGGCATCACGCTGGGCACCGGCGAGGGCGGCAATGCCTTTGGTGACCGGATCTTCATCCGCGGCTTCGATGCCCGCAATGACGTCTATGTCGACGGTGTCCGCGATCCGGGCGTCGGCTCGCGCGAAACCTTTGCCGTCCAGCAGATCGAAGTGCTGAAAGGCCCGTCCTCGGCCTTTGGCGGCCGCGGCACGACTGGCGGCGCTGTCAGCCTCGTCACCAAGAAGCCGGGTGAGGGCAATTGGGGCGATGTCGAGTTCACCCTCGGCTCCGATGCCACCCGCCGGGCGACCCTCGATGTGAACCATGAAGTCACCGACACGTTCACCGTGCGCCTGAACGCCATGACCCACGATTCCGAAGTCGCCGGCCGGGACAATGTCTTCAACGACCGCTGGGGCATCGCCGCAGCCGCCGAGTGGACGCCAACTGATGCGCTGACCCTGGGCTTCGACTACTATCATCTTTCCACCGACTACATGCCCGATTGGGGCCACCCCTACGACATCGACAACAATCGCCCGTTCGCGGTGAACCGGGACAATTTCTACGGCGTCCTGTCCCGCGACTTCGGTGAGACCTTCGCCGATGTTTACACCGCTAATGCAAACTGGGTCATTTCCGACACCGTCGAATTCGATTCCATCCTGCGCTACGGCCAGAGCAAGAACGCCTACACGGCCTCGGCCCCGGAACGCCCGGACCCGGTCGCCCGGACGGTCAGCGCCAATGGCAAGCGCCGCGATGCGGTCACCGACTACTGGACCAACCAGAGCCGCTTCACCTTCCGCTTTGACACAGGCTCGATCGGCCACACGCTGGTCACCGGCATCGAACTGTCGCGTGAGGAAACGCTGAACCGCCAGCGTGTCTTCACCGAATGCGCCGAACTGCCCTGCACCGGCGCAACCTCCAACCCGCTGCTGAACCTTGACAATCCGGACAACTCCATTCCGTGGGGCAATGATACCGAAGTGACCGGCCGGCCGGTCATCAAGACAGAAACCGCTGCGCTCTATGCCCTCGACACGCTGACGTTCAGCCCGCAATGGGAAGCCTTCATCGGTGTCCGTGCCGATTCCTACTCCGCCGATGTCACCGGCCTGATCAATCGTGACGGGACACCGGCAGAAGACCGATCCGCCGACAGCGACTTCTTCAACTGGCATGCCGGCCTTGTGTACAAGCCGGTGGAGAATGCCTCCATCTATGCAAGCTACTCCTCCGCCTCGAACCCGCCCTGCGAACAGCTCGACGCCTTCGCGCTGGACTATGGCGGCTGTGATGACCGGATCACGACGATGGACCCGATCGACAACACCTCTTTCGAACTCGGCGCCAAGTACAATCTCGGCGGCCACCTCGACCTGACCGCGGCCGTGTTCCAGATCACCCGCGACGGTGTGCCAATCTCGCTTGGCCGGGGCACCACTACGCTGGGCGTCCAGGAACAGGAGGTCACCGGTGTGGAGTTCGGCATCGCCGGCAACATCACCGAGAACTGGAGCCTGTTCGGCGGCCTCACCCTGTTCGAGACCGAAGTCACTGACAGCACGATCCAGGACCAGATCGGCGAGATGTTCCCGAACGTCTCGGAAGAGAGCTTCACGCTGACCTCCCGCTACCAGATCACCGACCGCCTGCACCTTGGCGGCACGGCCGGGTACAATAGCGAGAAGTTCGGCGGCACGGTCGCGGCGGGCTCCACCGAAGTGCCGGACTATTGGCGCTTCGATGTCTTCGGCGGCTACCAGCTGACCAACAATATGGAAGTGACCTTCAACGTGCTGAACGCCACCGATGAGCTCTATTATGATGCGCTCTACCGCTCCGGCACGCCGTTCTCCTATGTTGCCCCGGGCCGCTCGGCGCTGGTGACACTGGACATCGACTTCTGATCATCCGAAAGAGGGGCGGCCCTTCGCGGGGCCGCCTTCATCCTGTTTGTAGAGCCCGCCCATGCTGATCTGTATCCCCCAAGTCCTGACCAAAGCGCAGGTGAAAGACATCCGCCAGCTGATCGATGCGGCAGAGTGGGTGGACGGCCGCGTCACGGCGGGCGTCCAGTCCGCCGAGGCAAAGCGCAACACGCAGCTGCCGGAAGACAGCGAGGCAGCCCGCAAGGCGCAGCAGCTGGTCAGCATTGCCATTGGCAACAATCCCATTTTCCTGGCGGCAGCGCTGCCGCAGAAAGTATTTCCGCCCCTGTTCAACCGCTATGTCGTCGGCGACCAGTTCGGCGCCCATGTCGACAATGCGATCCGCTCGGTGAAGAATTCGCCGGAGCGCATCCGGACCGATCTCTCCTGCACGCTGTTCCTGACCGAGCCGGAAGATTATGATGGCGGCGAACTGGTAATCGAAACCCTGTTCGGCGCGCAGGAAGTGAAACTGGAAGCCGGCGACCTCGTTCTTTATCCCGCCTCCAGCCTGCATTCCGTCAGCGAAATCACGCGGGGCGCGCGCATCTCATCCTTCTTCTGGCTACAGAGCATGGTGCGCGACGATGGCGAACGTACCCTGCTGTTCGACCTCGACCAGTCCATCCAGGCGCTGGTGGCGGAGCGGGGACACAAGGACCCGGAAGTCATCCGCCTGACAGGCATCTACCACAACCTCATCCGCCGCTGGGCCGAAGGCGCGTAGGGCTCGCCCAGCACAAGTGGCCGGACTGGCGGGTGCCATCCGGTGGGGAGATCCGTTCTAATCCAGTCATCCTTCGACTTCGCTCAGGATGAGTCCGGTATCTGGTGCGCATTAGAGAGAGGCTCATGCTGAGCGAAGTCGAAGCATGATGATGGCGCACGAAGGCCCGGCTAAGGCGGACCACGGACGTGCAGCCCATGATCATACCGGACTATGTCATGACGATAGATGACTAAGCCGGACTTGGCCGGATCATGACGGACTATACCGGACTTCGCCAGACCATCGCGCACGCACACGGGCACATCGCTGCCAAGGGCAGGATGTTCCCATCGCGGCACGCGCGGTGCTTCATATGTATAGAGATCATCGGGCGGTGGGGCATCGGCGAGGCAGACGAGCCTGATATTGCCGAAACAATCGACTGCCATCAGCGCTTCGCGCCCGGTGCGCGTATGCCAGCGGGCGACGCGTACCAGGTTCCACACCAGCCACGGCCAGAACAGTGGCCAGACATGGTTGAAGTAGCGTTGGAGGTCAGGATGCATGCCGTCAAAGATGGGGGCAGTGCCTGTCAGACGAATTGAGATTTCCCTCAACGTGTCATCCCGGAAAACGCGAAGCGTTTATCCGGGACCTTGTTCCTGTAATGCGCACACCAGCAAGAGGGTCCCGGATAAGCCCTGCGGGCTTTCCGGGATGACCTGGGCCGGGCGGGGAATGACCGCACTCTTTCCCCGGCTCAGCTTCCCGCGTAAGGTTTGCGCCTCGGGAGGATCATCATGAAACACGCATCATTTTTCGCCGCGCTGACGGGCGCCGCCCTGCTCGCCGCCTGCGCGACTGCGCCGGATGAAACGCCGCTTGCTGCGCCGGTGGCCCCGGAAGTAGAAGCAGAAGTAGCCGCGCCTGCCTATGACGAGGCCTTCCCGCCCGCCATTGAGGAGATTTCCTTCGACAGCCATGGCGACCGGCTGAATGGCCTCGTCTATGTGGCCGAGGGCGAAGGGCCGCACCCGGCCGTGGTGCTACTGCACGGTTTTCCGGGGAATGAGAAAAATCTGGACCTCGCGCAGGACATGCGCACAGCCGGATGGAACGTGCTCTTCTTCCACTATCGCGGCGCCTGGGGCAGCGAAGGCGACTACACCCTCACCCATGTGATCGAGGATGTGGCCAGCGCGGCGGACTTCCTGCGCACGCATGCGGACCAGTACCGGACCAATCCGGATCATATCGTGCTTGTGGGGCACTCCATGGGGGGCTTCGCCTCGCTTCAGGCCGCCGCGCGCGATGACGGCATTGCCTGCGCCGCGGGCATCGCCCCGGCAAATGTCGGCGCGATGGCCGAGTTCTTTGAAGCGGACCCGCAGGCGAAGGCCGGCTTCATGGCCTATAGCGACAGCCTCCAGATGCTGCACGGCCTGACCGGCGAGAAGATCATGGCCGAGATCGCGGCCAACAAGGAAGCGTTCGCTCTGCAGGGCCTTGCGCCGGACCTGGAAGGCAAGCGCATCCTCATCGTCGGCGGCGACAAGGACACCTCCGTCCCGGCGGACGCCATCATCCTGCCGCTCATCGCCGCCTATGAGGCAGACCCGGCCATCGACACGACAGGGGTCGTTCTCTCCGGCGACCATTCCTTCTCATGGTCGCGCGACGAGCTGATCAGCACCGTGATCGACTGGGCAGAGACGTGCCGCTAAGCGCCTAGCCCCGGGTGCAGGCCTTCGCGGCGGAGAGACCCGGCAGGACTTTTGCGACCTCCCGGCCCCGGTCCGTCGCCAGCAGGCGGGCGCCCCGCGTGATGCGGCGATAGAGCGTGTCATCGTTCAGCATGTCGATGCGGCTGTCCCAGGACCCGGTCCACCAGCCGAGCGTGGCGAAGGCGCTTTCCACGCCCTTTGCTTCAAGCTCGGCATAGAAATCGGGCCGGGGCACTTCCGTGCCGCCCCAGGAGAGGACATTGGCAAGGTTCACGCCGGACACGCGGAGCGTTTGCAGGTCTTCCAGCTTCTCGACGGGCGTCACGATCATCGCCTTCTGCGACAGGCCGGCAACCAGCGCGGCATCGTCCAGCGAATAGGTCGCGAACATGACCCGGTCGAACGCGTCATGCGCCGCCACCGCATTGACCAGATCCTGATAGGTGGTCGTGCCTTTGCGGTCGAGCGCGAACATGGCGCGGCCTTCGCTCCAGTCCAGCACGGCATCCAGCGTGGGGATGCGGAAAGACGTGGGGTTGCCCTCATTGTCCTTCAGCGTGAGGGCCTGAAGCTCCGCCAGTGTCAGATCGCTGGCCTCGCCCTCACCCGTCGAGGTCCGCTCCAGCGTATCGTCATGCATGAGGACCATGACGCCGTCGGCACTTTTCTGGACGTCGATTTCCAGCAGGGCCGGGATTTCACTGACCGTATGCTGAAAAGTCTCCAGCGCATTCTCGGGATAGCCCGGCACAGGCCCGCCCCGATGCGCGCTGATCAGGATGGCATCCTGCTGGCGCAGGCAGTTGAAGAAGCCCGGCATGCCGCCTGCGTCCGCGACGAGGGGGAATGTTTCAGAGATGCCCTCTGCAGCCGCGGGTGCGTCTGCGATTGCCGGGGGCGCCGTGGCGCATCCGGCCAGCAGGGCCGCTGCGGAGGCGGCGCGGAGTGTCAGACCTGTCTTGCGCATCGCATTCTCCCTAGTAACGGACCGTGAGGCGAACCTGGCCGGTGCGGCCATAGGTGGCGTCACCCAGTTTCTCTTCATAGAATTTGTCACCAGCATTCTGCAGGCGCGCCGACAGGGTCACCGTGTCATTGATGTTCCAGACGGCAGACAGGTTGAACAGCGAATAGCCCGGCATGACATAGGTGGACGGATAATCGCTGAAGAACTCGTCGCGCCAGTAGGCATCGACCGTCAGTGACAGATCCTCGATCGGGCGGACGGTGACAGCAGCGCTGGCTTCATGCTTCGGACGGCCGAACAGCTGCGTGCGCGCGGCCTTCTCCTCGGCTTCCAGATAGGTATAAGCGCCGCTGAGGTCGAGCCAGGCGAGCGGGGAATAGACCGCGTCCACCTCGACACCCTTCATTTCAACCGGGCTGTCGATATTCTGCGGGGTGCTGACAAACGTCACCGGATCGTAGATGGAGAAGATGCCGTCATCGGCCTCGCCGGTGAACATGGTCAGGCTCCAGGACGCCTTGCCGTTCTTCAGCCGCTGATCAATGCCGGCATCGGCCATCCAGCTCGATTCCGGCTTGAGGTTCGGATTGCCCTGGAAGGTTGCCGACGAACCGAGCATCTGGCGCAGGCCGGGCGCTTCGGCGCCTTCGCCATAGGAAATCCGCAGCTTGGTCTCGACGCCCGGAATGCTGACCGTATCGGGCAGGTTATACGCCGCCGTCAGGCGATGGGTGAACTCGCCGCCGAACTTCTCATTGTCGTCATAGCGTGCGGCGGCGGACAGGAAGAAGCCTTCGGCCATTTCCAGATTGGCCTCGGCGAACACGGCGGAGTTCGAGATGCTGTCATTGATCAGCGCATAGGCGTAGCCGACAGGCTGTTCGAACACGGCCTTTTCGTCGCGGTATTCAGCTCCCCCGGTCAGCGTCACCGCGCCGTTCGGGCGCCAGGTGGCGTAATAGGTGGCTTCCAGCGTCTCGCCTTCGGAGTCCTGTTCCGTGGTGGGTGTCTTGTAGAGCCCCTGCAGGTCGACATAGGAGAGCTGCGCGGTATGCGTCAGCTTCCCGCCAAGCATTGTCCACTCGCCCTTGATGGCGCCGAACAGCTGCTCGCTCTGCACTTCGCCTTCGGAGTCCTGGAAGATATAGCCCGGCAGGCCAAGCGGGTTGTCCGCCGGCAGGGAGCCTTCGTCGATCTCGTTCATGGCGTCGGTATAGCGCAGCCAGCCGCTGAGTTCGGTGTCCGCCGTCGGACGGTATTCGCCCCGCAGCTGGGCAGTGAAGTTCTCATACCCGTCCCGCTCGGTGTTGCCCGGCGGACGGCTGGCGAGTGAAATGCCGGCCGTGTCGAAATAAGAGACCGTGCCGGAGAAGCCGTAACGGTCCGTGCCCTGCTGCACACCGGCGCTGACTTCATAGGTGTCATTGTCGCCGGCCATGGCAGAGCCGCGCACCTGCAGCGGCCCTTCCGGCCGCTTGGTCACGACGTTGATCACGCCGGCCACAGCATCCGCGCCATAAACGCCGGACTGCGGCCCGCGCAGCACTTCCACCTTCTCGATATTGTCGAGAAAGAGGTGATCGATGCCGAACTGGTTGTCGCCCTCGGACGGGTTATTGACCTTCACCCCGTCGATCATCACCAGCACGTGCTTGCTGGTGAAGCCGCGCATGCGGACCTGCGTGTTCTGGCCTACCCCGCCGGACCGCGTGATCGAGACGCCGGGCGTACGCTCCAGCGCATCGTCCAGCGTGGTCAGCTGCTGCAGATCGATCGTCTCGGCATCGAGAACGCTGATCGCATCGCCCAGCTGGTTCACCGGCACAGCGGCGCGCGAGGCGGAAACGACCACCTGGTCCATCTTGAGGGCCTCATCCTCCTCCGCATGGGCAAGCCCCTGCGTGAGAGCAGCCGCCGAGATGGCGCAGAAAAAAGAGGTGCGAAAGGGAAATTTGGACATGACAGAACCCCGCGTCAGATAATCTGAAGGCGGCACTATCCCGGCGGTGTGACATGGTTTTCGCGTTTATTTGAAGAATCTGTCACCGCAGCGCCTCAAAACACCTGACGTCACAAAAACGCACATGTCCCGCGCTATAGGAAAACCGTCACACTTCACCCCAATTCAGCGAGACCAGAAATGGACGCGCTCCCTTCCACAAACTGGGCCAGAATGGTGACCGGCCTGCGCCAGGACCTTGGCCTGTCCCAGCGCGTTCTGGCCGAGCGCCTTTCGGTGGACCAGACAACCATTTCCCGCTGGGAACGCGGAAAAGACCTGCCCGGCGTCCGCCACCGGCGCCAGATGCGGGACATGATGCGCCAGACCACGACCAGCCGGCTGGACGCGCTGACGAAACTCCGTGTTCAGATGTCTTCCTGGCCTGCCACACTGCTGCGGCAGGGCGCCGTATTCGTGGAGATCAGCCGGGCCGCCGCCGAAGAAGTCTCAGCCGACGGCCTCGGCCCGGGCACCAGCCTCTATGGCCGGTTCGGCGATGAGGCGGACGAACAGATGCACGCCTGGGAACGCTCCGGCATCTTTTCCGGCGATCTTGCAATGACCGTGTCGCTGAACCGTATCCAGTCGCCCGGCGGGCCGGTCTATTTCCGCGGCATGGACACGCCGCATATTTCCGCATCCGGCGAAATCTGGTGCCTGTGCGAATTGCGGCGCCTGAGCGAGGCGGAATATCTGACCGAGCTGCGCCAGATGGGCGGCCCGCTCCTCTCCATTCCCTATGACGCGCTGGGCTGAGCTTACGCGCTCACCCAGTCAAGGGCGGCCTCTGTATCTCCGGCGGGAAAGATTCGGGTCTTTGCCGGGATGAGCGGGCCGAAGAGGCGGACGCCATGGGCGATCCAGTCGACGTCGGTGACGACGGCAAGGCGTTCGAAATCCTTCCAGTGGGCAAGGCCCAGCATCGTGTCGTCCAGCATGGCGTGGGCGCTGTAGCCTTTGAAGGCCGGGCCGAAGCGGAGCAGGACGCGCACCTTGCCGAGCGCCTCCTTCGCGGTCTCCACCGCCGGGATCAGGATCGTCTTGTAATCGGAATCGGTGATCTCACCCTCGGCTTCGAAGGCGACAATCCCGGGCGGGGCGGAAGGGATGTGCTTGAACATGGCAATGAGATGGGCATGCCCTGCCCCTCAGGCAAATGAACTCGCGGCCATGTTCACCTCACTGCCAGCCGCGTTTCCAGACGGGTCCGGGCCTCATCCGCCAGCTTCGTATTGCGGGCGAGATACCAGCTGGCCGTATTGCCTTCGGTATCTTGTGCGGCCGGATCGGCGCCAGCATCGAGCAGCAGTGAGATCAGCTCTTCGGAGGCATTCTCGGCGGCGTACATGAGTGCCGTTCGGTGGTCCCGCTGCAATTGTCCGCAGGCACGACGGTCTCCTTCTTGCACACTTTGCGTGCTCCGGTTCACGTCGACGCCCGCATCCAGAAGCACCCGTACGGATTCCGGCATGTCCAGCTGCGCTGCGTACATCAGCGCCGTCTTGCCGAAATAGTTCGTGGACCGATCCAGAGGGACACCAAACTCCGGCAGGATCTGCAGCACGTCCGGGCGGACTGATGCGGCAGCCAGAATATTGACGTGCAGGCGTGCAACGTCCCGTTCATACCGTTTCGGATTGGACGGATCAGCGGGCGGCAGATACGTGTCGACATAGGCCTTGTACAGATCCCGGATATCTTCCACCGGCTCGCCCGCAAGGATGGCCGCAGAGATTTGACGGGCCCAGATTGCTCCATGCCACCATGGCGTGATGTTATTCAGCGCCTCTGGCTGCTTGAGAGCAGCTTCGATCGCGTCCAGCATCTCATTCGGCGAGGCACCAAAGGGGAAGTCGACCGGATTGTCCCGGTTCATCGGCCGGAGCGCAAGGAAGGCCAGCAACATGTCATTGTTCCGGGCATAAAAAATGCGATCCACCAGCGCGCGCCAGGCCTGAAATGCTGCAGTCTTCGCCTCCTCCGGCGGCATGGCAAACCGCTCGGCATAGTATTCCTCCATGCGGCGCAAAAACTCCGGCTGATCCTGCCGGAGGGACAGGTAGATCTGCCAGCTGAACGGGTCGCTGGCGCCCCAACTCAGCGGGCGCAACTGGCGGGCGACATCGTCCTGTGGCTCTTCTTCGGGTCCGTACCGGCCATTCGGCTCCGGCCAGGCCTGCGGACGGTAGAACAGGTCAGGCAGGATGGATTCCGGCGGAACACCGGTCCAGCCCATCGTGCCATAGCACATGCCGCCCTGCTCTGGCCCCGCATACATGGCCTTGAGTGCCTGATAAAAAGGCGAAGCGGAAATGAAGGGCTCGAACTGCTCCGGCTCCGGACGGATCTGAAGTTCGCAAACCGTTTCAGCCTCCTCAGCGGGCCAGACGCGGCGCACGGTTTCGCGTTTACTCTGCTGGCCCCTCGAAACGCCCCGACCGTCCGAGACGGTATAGAGTGCCCCTTCATGCAGGAACAGCTGGAGCCGGTGGAGCCGGCCGAATTTGGCGACCGGCCCGCCTGTCACCTCGGCTGCGAGTTCGTTCCAGTGATTGGTGAAGCTGATCTCCCCGTAGCGCTCCGGATATTGAGCTTGCATGGCCTCAAAATCGGCGACTGTGTCAAACAGATAGAGACCGGCGCCGAGATACCGCCATCCCCTATCGTAGGACACGACGAACAGGACCTCCTCATCCCCGTCGCCATCCAGATCATAGCGTGCCGTATACTGCTCGCCGTAGAGCGACTGGGTGCGCGCCGCCCGCCCGCTTCTAACCGTTTCCGGAAAGGCGAACACCGCCTCATGCGGAATGGCGGACAGGTCGAGATCGGCGGAGTCCAACCGCCCCGCAGCGTCGAACAAATCCGTCCATGCGGCGGCGAAGGGCTGGCACAGCTCTGGCGCGTCATTGCGGATCAGGTGCGGCTGGAAGGGCGCGATGTTCCAGCCGGTTTCGCGCGGGGGCGGTTCCGGCTCGGCGGCGCCATGCGCGCATGCGGTGATTGCCAGAAGCCCGGCGATCAGTGCGCCTTTTTGCGTCTTCATATCAAGTCCATCCTGCCTGCTGCACATCTCTCCTAAACGGAGAATGTGTCAGCAATCCAAAATGGACAGTTTATTTTGAAGGCAAATCCCAGGCGAACGGGCCGGAGGCCGGATCAGTTCGGGCGGTCTTCTTCGTGGTCGCCGTTCCAGAAGCGTTTGATGCGGCCGAGGAAGCCTTCGCTTTCGGGGTGGCAGTCGGCGCCGGAGCAGTCGCAGAATTCGCGCAGGATGTCTTTCTGGCGGGCCGTCAGATTGCGCGGGGTTTCCACGAACATCTCGACGAACAGGTCGCCGGTATGGCCGGACTGGCGGACCGACGGCATGCCCTTGCCGCGCAGGCGCAGCTTGCGGCCGGTCTGGGCGCCTTCCGGCACCACAACGCGGGCGCGGCCGCCATCGATGGTCGGGATCTCGATCTCGCCGCCCAGCGCCGCCGTCACCATCGGCACCGGCGCGCGGCAGTAGAGGTTCGGCCCGTCGCGTTCGAAAATGTCATGCTCGACGACATCGACGAAAATGTAGAGGTCGCCCTTGCCGCCGCCATTGGCCCCGGCTTCGCCTTCGCCAGCGAGGCGGATGCGCATGCCGCTTTCGACGCCGGCCGGAATCTTCACGTTCAGCTTGCGCTCTTCGCGCACCTGGCCGGCCCCGCCGCAATCCTTGCACGGCTTCTTGATGGTCTTGCCCTTACCGCCACAGCGCGGGCAGGTGCGTTCCATCGTGAAGAAGCCCTGTTGGGCGCGCACGCGGCCTGCGCCGCCGCAGGTGTCGCAAGTTTCCGGCTCTGTGCCCGGCGCGGCGCCAGACCCTTCGCAGGTCTTGCAGTCGACGGCCTGGGGCACGTGAATGGTTTCGTCCTTGCCGGCATAGGCCTCGGCAAGGGTGATTTCGAGATCGTAGCGCAGATCTGCGCCGCGCTGGGGGCCGCCGCGGCGACGTCCGCCGCCGAACCCGCCGGCGCCGAACACCTGGCTGAACAGGTCCTGGAAAATGTCTTCGGGATGAACGCCGGCGCCGAACGGATTGCCGCCGCCTCCGCCCATGCCGTTCTCGAAGGCGCCATGGCCGAACTGGTCATAGGCAGCGCGCTTCTGCGCATCGGAAAGCACGGCATAGGCCTCGCCGACTTCCTTGAACTTGTCTTCGGCTTCCTTGTCGCCCGGATTCTGGTCCGGGTGGTATTTCATGGCCAGCTTGCGGTAGGCGGATTTCAGCGCCTTCTCATCGACATCGCGTGAGACGCCAAGAACCTCGTAATAATCGCGCTTGCTCATGGATAGATGGCTCGCCGTTTCTCTCTAGTCCTGTGCCCTGACGCGTCATGTGGGGCGCGAATTACACACGTGCAAGGGAGGGATGCAGGCAGTTGACGTGGGGTTCCCCGCCAAATTGCCCGACGGATTGTCTGGATCAGCTGGGCCCCGGGCCGAACTGGCTGGCGCCCTTCTCGATCAACTCCGCACCGGTGGGGCGGATCTGCATCACGGCAAGGCCGCGCTGGCTGGTGCCGTCGAGGCGGAAGCGGAACAGGCCGTTAACCCCGAAGAAGCCGTCGGGATTGGTCACGCCATTGTATTTGAGGTTGTCTTCGCCTGCGAGGCTCACGGCGACGGCGGCCGCGTCATAGGCCACGGCGGCCAAGTCTGTCGGCGACTTGCCATAGATGCGGCGATAGGCTTCGCGGAACGTTGTGAGGTTTTCCGGATCGGGCGCGGGATAGACGGCGCCGTCCAGTGTCGGTTCGCGCCAGACGGATTCATCGCTCCACAGGCTGGTGCCCATCAGGGTGACATGGGTCATGTCCACGCCATTATAGGGCAGCAGCGGCGCGATGGAGAGCAGCTTCACGCCGCGCTCCGGGATCATCACGGCCACCTTGTTGCCCGGACGCGTCGCGATTTCGGATTTCAGGATGCCGGAGACGGACCGGGCCGCTTCCGTCGGGCCGGTCTCCGGCATGTAGAAGGCCGAGGTCAGCACCGTGCCGCCGACATTGAAGGCTTCCGTGCGCAGCGCCGTCTCGATCTGGCGGCCATAGGCCGATTGCGGACCGAGGAAGACGAAGCTGTAAATGCCCTGCCCGGCGGCATACTGCACCATCCGGCGGACTTCTTCCTCTGGCGAGATGGAGGCGAGATAGGCCCCGCCGCCAGCCGCGCTGCGATCGTTCGAGAACGCGATGACGGGGATATTCTTGTCCTGCGCGCGCTCGGTGATGGCTTTCACATTGGCGCCGAATAGCGGGCCGAGCACGACATTGGCCTTCTCCTGCACCGCCTCATCCATGCGGGCTTCGGTGACGGATGTCTTGCCGGCGGTGTCTTTCGGGATGATCAGGAAGTCATCCCCGGCATACTGGAACAGGGCCAGTTCGATCCCGGCCAGCATGCTTTCGGCCTCGGCACGGACCTGCGCGTTCGGGTGCGAGAAAGGCAGCAGCACGGCGGCGCGCTTGATCTCGCGCCCTTCCATGAAGGCCGGTGTCAGGCCGCCATCGCCGCGCACCTGGGTCAGGTCTTCCGGCTCGCCCAGATCCGTGACATCGACGCCCTCTTCCGGCTGGTCGACCGGGCCGGTGATGGGTTCAACCCGCGGGGTGCCGGTGCCGATCTGGACTGGCGGACGGGCCGGTGCGCTGGCACAGGCGGTGGCGAACAGGAAACCTATGAGAAGAAAGCTTGGCGCTTTAATCGTCCTGAGCAATGGTTGCAGCAATGTCATCTCCTGAAACATCTCCTGAAGCATCCGGCGCGCAGACGATTCCCGGCTGGCGCGACTCTAGGGGCGCCGGGCCAGACGGGCAACCGCCCCAAGTGCTTCAGCCTGGCCTCTATGTCGTCTCCACGCCGATCGGCAACCTGCGGGACATTACGCTCCGCGCGCTGGACGTGCTGGCCGCAGCCGATGAAGTGCTGGCCGAAGACACGCGGGTGGCGGGGAAACTCCTGTCCGCCTATGGGGTTAAGGCCCGCCTCAGCCCTTACCATGACCACAATGGGGCAGAACGGAGACCCGAGCTTTTGCGCAAGCTGAGCGAAGGCGCGCGGATCGCGCTGGTCTCCGATGCCGGTACGCCGCTGGTGTCCGATCCCGGCTGGAAACTGGCGCATGAAGCGCTGGAGGCGGGCCACCGCGTTTTCCCGATCCCCGGTGCCTCGGCCATGCTGGCGGGCCTGGTGGCCAGCGGCCTGCCCAGCGACCGGTTCTGCTTCGCCGGATTTCTGCCGCCGAAACAAGGCGCTCGAAAGCAATCCCTCGAAAGCCTGAAGGCTGTGCCCGCCACATTGATCTTCTATGAGAGCGGCCCGCGCCTCGCCGACACGCTGGCGGACATGGCCAGTGTGCTGGGTGCCGGGCGGCAGGGCGCCGTGGCGCGGGAACTGACCAAGCTGTTCGAGGAAACCCGCCGCGGCACGCTGGCGGAACTTGCCGCGCACTATGCCGAAGCGGGCGGACCAAAGGGCGAGATCGTTGTCCTGGCCGGTCCGCCGCTGGAGGAGGCTGTCACGCCTGCCCGCCTCGACGCGGCCCTGCGCGAAGCCCTCGCCGAGCAGCCGACCAAGGCCGCCGCCAATGCCGTCGCCGACGCGCTCGGCCTGCCAAAGCGGGAAGTTTACCAGCGCGCCCTGCAGATCAAGGCCGATGGCTGAACAGAAACGGCAGGCAGCGGAAAAGCGTGGCCGCAAGGGCGAGTGGCTCGCCGCGTTTTACCTGCAGGCCAAGGGCTATCGCATCCTGGGCCAGCGGGTGCGCACGCCCATGGGCGAGGTGGACCTGATTGCGAAACGCGGCAGGCTCGTCGCGTTCGTAGAGGTGAAATACCGGGCCGAGGTTCAAATTGCCGCAGGCGCGGTCACGCCCGCCAGCTGGCAGCGGATCGCACGGGCGGCAGAGTTCTGGATGGCCCGCCACCCCACCCTTTCAGATTGTGGCTGGCGCTATGACCTGATCGCGCTTGCGCCCCGGAAACTGCCGCAACATATACAGGATGCATGGCGGCCGGGCCTGGCCTGACAAGAGATGGAGATTAATCGGATTTGCCGCCGCGTTAACGACTCACAGAAAATCATGGGTGAGCGGACGAGATCACTCCGGGTTGTTTCAGACCACTGACAATAGAATCCTTCCAGAAATTAAAGCTTTGCGGCCACATCCTGTTAACCGTCAATCAAACCAATTCCTCTAATGACGAGGCCGGTTGGAGAGTTGAGTTTTGAGGGAGGCCTTTGCCATGGACGCTGCTGTTGCGATGCGAAAAGAGGCTGCGCCAAACCCCGCGCCGGGCCCTAATCTGAAGCAGGTATTCCAGAATGCGCAGCGCGCGTTCGACCTGATCAAGAAGCACCGCACCCCGCCGGACCCCAAGACCTATGCCGTCTGGTATGCCTATGTGGAGGCCGCTGACCCGCGCGTGATCGAACGGGTCGACCGCGCAGTTACTGAAAATGGCACCCTGACGCCGTTCGACATCAATTCGATTTTCCGCGAGCTTCTGACGGAGGAATCTTCCGTTGTTTCCGCACGTCACTCGATCGGCATGGCCATCGAAAAGGAAATCGATGGTGTCATGAAGATCATTCAGCAGGGTGTTCAGAACAGCGACGAATTCGGCGCGTCGCTGGACAAGGCCCATAGCGCCCTGCCGGGCGCCGCATCGGCGGAGCATCTGGCCTCTCTGGTGTCGACCCTGATGGAAGACAATCAGCGCATGGCCAGGACCGCGCGCGAGCTGAACCAGGGCCTGACGGACTCCCAGAACCAGATTACCAAGCTCAACCAGGAGCTGGAAGAAGTACAGACCCAGAGCCGGCGCGACCCGCTGACCTCCGTCGCGAACCGCCGGGCCTTCGACGAACGGCTTGAACGCGAAATCCGCGCGGCCACAGAGACAGGAGAGAGCCTGTGCCTTGCCATGGCCGACATCGACCATTTCAAAGGCGTCAACGATACCTATGGCCACCAGATCGGCGATGCAGTGCTGCAGCAGTTTGCATCGGTGGTGACCCAGAACATCAAGGGCCAGGACATGGTCGCCCGCTATGGCGGGGAGGAGTTCGCGATCATCCTTCCGGAGACGGACCTGTTCTCGGCCTATAACCTGCTGGTGAAGATCAAATACACGTTCAAGAACACAGAAACGCCGGTGGAGGGCACGCTGAAGTCCATCAAGGATGTGACGGCATCGTTCGGCCTCGCCCGCTTCGAACCGGGCATGACGCCGCGAGACATGATCGAGCGAGCCGACCACTATCTCTACGAGGCCAAGAATTCAGGCCGCGACCGGGTCAAAGCCAAGGGTTTCTGAGCCCTGTTCCGGCGCTTCCCCCTCCGTCACCCACGTAGTTTCCCTGATTGCCCGCAAGGCCGCCATGAGTGGTAATGATGTGTCCGCTCCGGTGGAGGGAGTGCATCATGGATGGCAGTTTTTACCTCGAAGAATTGTCAACTCATACTCGTGAGGATGGGCGTGAGTGGGATAAATTCTGCGCCGGAGTGGACGAATTTCTCGACAAGGAACTGTCTGAAGACCTGCGCGCCGCTGGCCGCCGGACGACCGGGCTGAAATCGGATGCCGAAGCCTGCCGGGCCTGGCGGGAAAAGCTGAACGCGCGCGGCTGGTATGCCCCGACCTGGCCGGTGGAATATGGCGGCGCCGGCTGGAACACCGAACAGCGCATCTATTTCGAAAACGCCTCGGCGGCGCGCGATGCACCGATCCTGATGAATTCGGGGGTCCGCACCATTGGCCCACTGATCATTGAAGCCGGAACGCCTGAACAGAAAACCTACTACCTGCCTGCCATCCTGAATGGCGAGCACGAATGGTGCCAGGGCTTCTCCGAACCGCAGGCGGGGTCTGACCTGTCCGCTCTCTCCCTGAAAGCAGAGCGTGACGGGGACGACTTCATCCTCACCGGCAGCAAGGTGTGGACCAGCTTCGCTCAGTATGCGACTCACATGTTCCTGCTGGCCCGGTGTGATCCGGGGACGCATGGCGGCAAAGGCCTTGTCTTCCTGCTGGTCGAGATGGACCGGCCGGGCATCGACGTACGCCCGATCCGCTTTATCGATGGCGAGTACGAGACCAATGAAGTCTTCTTCAATGGCGTGCGTACCCCGGCAGCGGACCGGATCGGCGAGATCGGCGAAGGCTGGAAAACCGCCAAGCAGCTGATGGCGATTGCCCGCGGCAACAACACCACAACCGGCCTGCTGCGCCGGGCCATGCGGGCTGCACGCCGCTGCGCGGCAGAGACCGGGCCGCTGACACCCTCGCTGCAGATGCGGTTTGCCGAGCTCGACATGCGGATCGAAACGCTTGAGGCGCTGGACATGCGCACCAAGAATGGCCTCGTGACGCTGGACGGCGGGCCCGCTTCGTCACAGACGAAACTGCTGGCAACCGAACTGCACCAGGCGATCACGGAAGCCGCGCTGGAAGCCGCCCCGTTCAGCGATTTTGCCCAGGCCAAATACCTCGCGACCCGGGCCGCGACGATCTATTCCGGCACCAGCGAAGTGCACCGGAACATTCTCGCCAGGGCTATTGGCTGTCCATGAGCTGACACGGATCACAATTTCCGCGCCGCAGTGACGGCGTCAGTCAAACGGCCGGCCGGTGGCGCCGCAGAAAACCAGCTCCGCACCGTTGAGGAAAATGTTGCGGATGGACCCCATCTGCATGAGCTCGGCAATTTCCTGCGGAACGGCCTTCTCGTCGACATATGGCAGGGAATCCACCTGCACCGCCCCCGCCGCCAGGTTCACCAGCGTCATCAGCATGAGCTTGCCGCGGCCACTTTCGAGGTCCAGCACCTTATCCATTTTCTCCGATGCGCCGTTTGCGCAATCCAGAATCCGCTTCTTGGTGGAAACGACCGTTTCCAGCGGCACATTCCGTTCAATCGTCCGTGCAAGGTGGGACCGCAGGATCAGCATTGAGGGCTGACCGACCAGACTGTCGATGAATGCCTCGCAGCATGCCCTGCCAGACATGCCCGGCTCGAGCCGTTCGCCAAGCTGTGTGAAGGCACGAATGAAGGCGCGCTCATAGAGGGCCAGAAGCAGTTCTTCCTTATTGACGAAATACAGGAAGACCGTGCTCTTCGAAACGCCAACACTGTCGGCAAGCGCCGAAATGGCGAATCGTTCATTGCCCGATTCCAGCAGGAGCGCTTCTGCTGCATCGAGAATTTCGCTACGACGCGCTTCTTTCTCAGGCTCCGACCGCGCACGTCGGAAGTCTTCGCGGATAGCCATATGGGCCTCTTTTCAGGTGTCCGGGCGGGATAGACGCGGCTCGCTGGCATAACGCGGCGACCCGGCCACCCATCCGGACCAAAATGTTTGTTGCAATAATAGGTGAGTTTATACGCGGGACTCGTGACAGCAACGTCACATTTCCGGTCGTCGCTTAAATATTGCGAACACCTGTCATGATCAGCTCAGCCCCGCTGAGGAATGACGCGCGGTAGTCGAAGGACTGGATGGCCCCGGTTACCTCTTCGGACTCACCATCGTCCGTGGCGAGCAGCTTCCTTATGTCCGCCTGTACCGCGCCGCACATCAGATTGACGAGTGCCTTCATCAAGCGGCGCCCCTGTCCGGGCTTCAGCTGAAGCAGGTCTTCAACCTGGTCGGCGGCGGATACCCGGAACCGATAGATCTCTTTGATGCCCTCGAGAAGATAGTTCTGATTGAGGCTTTCCTCCACGAAGCGCATGATCATCGGGCGCATGATACGAAAGGCCGGGAATTCCAGCGCGGTGTCTATAAAGGCCTCGCAAAAGGCTTCGTCCGACATGCCCTCATGGAGGCGGCTCAGGAAGGTTGCGAAGAAATTTTGCCCGACCCGCGTATAAAGCAAGGTCAGCAATTCTTCCCGGTTGCGGAAATGGAGAAAGATTGTGCTCTGAGAGACGCCGACCCGTTTTGCCACACTGGCGATGGAAAACCTTTGATTGTGCGATTCCAGCAGCACGGCTTCTGCCGCGTCGAGGATTGCCACCCGGCGGGCAGCATTCTCCTGATCAGTCCGGGGCCGCAGAAAATCTTCTCTGATATTCATCTGCCCCCCTTAGATTGAATCCGGGTGATTGAAAAGAGACTAAGTAACCGTTAGTCATTTATATGCCGAGCACAAGCCCCGACCGCAGTTACACTGTAACAACCAGGCCAGCAGACGAATGTCAGGAACATTCAGGCCAATAAAAAAGCCCTCCTGCAGGTTGCAGGAGGGCTTTTGCAATCTGGGGAAATGATCAGGCGTCGGCTGGTTCCGGTGTCTTCGCCTTCTGTCCGGAATAGTCGAATTCCTCTGAGTCGAGGTCGATATTCGGGATTTCCTCTTTCTCGTTCCAGTAGTCCTGCGTGTGCTGCCAGATATATTTGGAGCCGCGCTTCGGCAGGAGATGCATGGAGCGCATGAGGTAGCCGGGATTGAAGTCTTCCGGATCGATCCAGGGCAGGATCTCCATGTCCTTGTCTTCTTCGCGCAGCTTCACACGAACCTGGCTGACGCCCTTCTCATCCATATGCTTGAGCAGACGGGTGATGAAGTCGCCCATCAGGTCGACCCGCAGCGTCCAGGAAGCGCGGAAGTAGCCGAACACCCAGGCCATGTTCGGCACGCCGGTGAACATCATCCCGCGATAGGTCACCGTCTCGGAGAAGTCGACAGGCTTGTCGTCCACCGTGAACGGAATATCTCCGAGGACGGAGAGATTGAAGCCCGTCGCCGTGATGATGATGTCCGCCTCCAGTTCCTGACCGCCCTTGGTGAGGATGCCCTTCTCGGTGAAGCGTTCGATCTCGTCGGTCACCACACTGGCCTTGCCGGACGCGATACCCTGGAACAAATCCCCATCCGGCACGAAGGCAATACGCTGGCGCCACGGGCGGTAGCGCGGCGTGAAGTGTTCGTCGATCGGATAATCCTCGCCGAGGAAGGCCTTCACGCCTTCGAGCAGCTCCTGCGTGACCACGTCGGTCTCCTCCAGGCAGCGGCGGGTGAAGTCATGCTGGTCGAACAGGACTTTCTGGCGCGCAACCCGGTGGATCGTATCCCAGTCGATGCCGATCTTTTCGAGTTCCGTGACCATCTCGTTTTCATTCCGCCCCGGGATGAAATAGGTCGGCGAGCGCTGCAGCACTGTCACATGCTCCACATCGCCCGCAATCGCCGGCACCACCGTGGCGGTTGTCGCACCGGACCCGATGCAGACGACTTTCTTGCCTTTGAGGTCAATATCGTCCGGCCACAATTGCGGGTGGATGATCTGGCCCTTGAACTTGTCCATGTCCGGCCAGTCAGGCGTGTAGGGCTTGGTGTAGTTGTAGTAGCCCTGGCACATCCAGAGGAAGTTGCAGGTCAGCGTCAGCACGTCATCGGTTTGGATGCGGCGCACTTTCAGCGTCCACAAACTATCCTTGGACGACCATTCCGCCGACAGGATCTGGTGCCCGTAGCGAATGTGCTTACCGAGGTCATTCTCCTCGATCACGTCGCCCATATAGGTGCGGATCTCTTCAGCCGTCGCGATTGGCGTGCCCGTCCAGGGCTTGAACCGGTAGCCGAACGTGTAGAGGTCGGAGTCCGACCGGATGCCCGGATATTTGTGCCACAGCCAGGTGCCGCCAAAGCTTTCCAGCTTTTCGAGCACCGCATAGCTCTTGCCGGGGCATTGCGTCTTCATGTGATAGGCCGCGCCGATGCCGGAAATACCGGCCCCCGCGATCAGTACATCGAAATGTTCTACTTGGCCCTCGGCGGGCCTCGCCTTCGTTTCCGTCCCTGTCATGGCTCTCCGTCCATCTGATGGCGCGCGATCGGACCACCCGAACGCGCAATTCCTCATCTTCCATTGAAACCAGAAAAATTCCCCTCGCACTACGGGACACCCCCTATGACGTCGGGTCAGTCCGCCGGGTTTGGCGCCGGATTCCGGCCGGGATCGAGAAGTTCCCGGCGAAATCCCCTCTTCTGGCCTGTGCCCGGCAGCACCTGTGCCTTCACACTGCCGTAATCCTCTCGCATTTACCCTCGGAAATTATCGATTCTATTGGCAGGCAGAGATGGCGCAGAAGGGTAACAAGGCCCCGGCCCCACGGACGATCAAAGTGCCCGGCGGCGGCTTTGCTTCCCGGCATCCCCGGCTGGTGCGCTACACATTGATTGTCTTCCTGCTGGTGATCCTGGGCGTTGGCGGCTGGGGTTTCTGGAAATGGCGCTCGCTCTATGCCGGCATGCCGAAATTGCCTGAAATCGCAGACCTCTGGTCGGTCAAACGCGAAGCCGCCATCGAATTCGTCGACCGCGACGGCAATACGCTGGACGTGCGCGGCCCCCGCTATGGCCGTGCAACATCGGTGGACCAGCTGCCGGAATATGTCCCGCAAGCCTTCATCGCGGCGGAGGACAAGCGCTTCTATGAGCATGACGGCGCAGATGACGCCGCGATTGCCCGGGCTGCCTGGTCGAATTTGCGGGCCGGCGAGACCGTCTCCGGCGCCTCGACCATTACCCAGCAGCTGATCAAGAACCTCGTCCTTACCAACCGCCAGACGGTGAAACGCAAGGCGCAGGAAGTGAAACTCGCCCGCGAGCTGGAAACCAAGATGAGCAAGGACGAGATCCTGTCGCTCTATCTGAACCGGGTCTATTTCGGCGCCGGGCTGTACGGCATCGATGCAGCGGCGCGCTATTATTTCGGCAAGCCTCCACAGGAGCTGACCGTGGCGGAAGCTGCGATCCTGGCCGCCCTGCCCAAGGCGCCCTCCAAGCTGAACCTGCGCGAGAACCTTGAAGGCGCCAAGGAACGCCAGGCCTATGTCCTGGCCCAGATGGAGGATCTCGGCTTCATCCGTCCGGCCGAAGCGGAAAAAGCCGAAGCCCAGGACATCACCATCATCGACCCGCCCACTTACGACCCGCAGCTGGGCTATGCGCTGGATGCCGTCTCTGAGCGTGTGAAGGCCATGCTGCCGCGCATACCGGGTGATCTGGTCGTCACGGTCTCGCTGGACATCGACCTGCAGGAGAAGGTCCGCGCGCAGCTGGCTGAGCGCATGGCCGGCGACGGCGCGAAACAAGGTGCGAGCCAGGTTGCCGCCATCCTGATCGAGAAGAGCGGCCGCGTGGCCGCGCTGGTCGGCGGCACGGATTATTCGGAAACGGAGTTCAACCGTGTGACCCAGGCCCTGCGCCAGCCGGGGTCCAGCTTCAAGCCGTTCGTTTACGCCACAGCGCTGGAAGACGGCTACTCCCCCTATGACGTGTTCGACGATGCGCCGATCACGATCGATAAATGGACCCCCTCCAACTATACCGGCAAATATCTCGGCCCGATGACGATGAGCGAGGCGATTGCCCGCTCCATCAATACGGTCGCGGTGGAACTGACCCAGCTGTCCGGCCCGGCCCGCGTGGCGGAGACGGCGCGCCGCTTCGGCATCACCACCCGGCTGGAGGCCTATCCTTCCATTGCGCTCGGCAGTCAGGAAGTGACCCTCTGGGAACTGTCGCGCGCCTATGGCGTCTTCCAGTCCGGCGGCCTGCGGCTGGATCCGTGGCTGATCGAAAAGATCGAGGACTCCCGCGGCACTGTTCTTTATGAGCGCCCAGATTATGACCGCGACCGTGTGTATTCTGAAGAACTGTCCCGCGACATGAATGCCATGCTCTACCGGGTCGTGAATTCCGACATCGGCACAGGCGGGCGGGCACGCGTCCCCGGCTGGACGGTCGCTGGTAAGACAGGCACCAGCCAAGACTGGCGCGACGCCTGGTTCATCGGCTACTCAGCCGCCTATGTCGGCGGTATCTGGGTCGGCAATGATGATGACAAACCGATGAAGAAAGTCACCGGCGGCGGCCTGCCGGCTGACCTCTGGTCCGACATGATGGTGCTGGCGCATGACGGAAAAACGCCGGAACGCCTGATCGGCGCGGAAAGCGGCGTGATGATCAGCGAAGAGGCCGAAGCGCGGATCGCCTTCTATCGCGGCCTCAGCCAGGCCTTTTCCATCGCCGCGGGCCAGCCGCTGGCCGGGCGCAGCGGCTACCGGGTCGAACGCTAACCGACAGCATCGGCCGATTGCACCCGCCGCATCATGCGCGTAGAGAGCGCCCCATGTTTGACACCGTTGTTTTCGATACGCTTTCCCTGGCCTTTGAAGAGGCAGACCTCTTGCCGGAAACGGGCAACCTCCTCTGCCTGCGCGCAGAGGCCGTGCCGTTCCTGATGCGCCTGCCGAAAGAGCGCCTGACCTGCCAGAACAGTTTCAAGCCGGATCATGACGCCTTGAAAGCCGCTGGGTTCGCCGTTCTGCCGCCGGAGGCGGAGACTTTCCCGCCCGCCGCGCTGACCATCATCCTGCCGCCCCGCCAGCGGGACGAGACCCGCGCCCTGTTTGCCCGCGCCATGCGCGATGCGCCGGTCGGCGGCGTGATCGTGGCCAGCCTTCCCAACACACTCGGCGCCAAGACCGGTGAGAAAATCCTCGGCGAACTGGCTGGCGAAACGCAAAGCCTGTCGAAACACAAATGCCGGGCCTTCTGGGCGATAAAAACCGAAGACTGGAACGCTCAGCTGGCGGAAGAGTGGATCGCCTTCGACGCGCCGCAGGAAGTCGATAATGGTGCCCTGTGGAGCCGGCCGGGCCTGTTCAGCTGGGACCGTGTCGACGCTGGCAGCGAATTGCTGGCCGACAGCGTGCCGGAATGGATCCGAGGGCGCGGGGCTGACCTCGGCGCCGGCCAAGGCTATCTGTCCCGCGAAGTCCTGGCCAACTGCCCGCATGTCGAAAGCATGACCCTGTTCGAAGCAGAGCATCGCGCCCTCGCCTGCCAGCAAAAGAACCTCGAAGGCTTCAGCAATTGGACGAACCACTGGGCCGACGTAACGAAGGACGCGCCCAAAGCAGAGTTCGACTTTGCCGTCATGAACCCGCCCTTCCACACGGGCCGGGCTGACAGCACATCGCTGGGGCAGGACTTCATCCGCGCCGCCGCTAATGCGCTGAAAACCGGCGGCACGCTCTGGCTCGTCGGCAACCGCCACCTGCCCTATGAAACCGTGCTCAGCGAGTGTTTCAAGAGCCACGAGATGCTGGAAGACGAAGGCGGCTACAAGATCATCAAGGCCGAGAAACCGAAGCGGAAGCGATGAAGGAAACGCGCCAGCTCGCGAAATACCTTGCCCATCTTGGCTATGGCAGCCGCAAGGAGATGGAGGCCGCCATCCGCCGCGGCCGCGTGACCGGCGAAGGCGAAGACCTGCGCTTCGATGGCGAGCCGCTGGACCCGCCGCCCGGCATGGTCATCCTGATGAACAAGCCTGCAGGCTTCACCTGTTCCCGCGCCGATCAGGGCCGGCTGGTTTATGAGCTGCTGCCGCCGCGTTTCCTGCTCCGCACCCCACCCCTCTCCAGCGTCGGGCGCCTCGATGCGGAGACGACCGGTCTTCTTCTGTTTACAGATGATGGGAAGCTTCTGCATCGGCTGATCTCGCCGAAGTCAGAACTGCCGAAGACCTATGAGGCTACGCTAGCCCGGCCGCTGGAAGGGCACGAAGCAGACCTCTTCGCCAGCGGCACGCTGATGCTGCGCGGTGAGGACAAGCCGCTTCTCCCCGCTCAGCTGGAAGTCACCGGCGAACGCACCGCCCGCCTCACCATCACCGAAGGCCGCTACCATCAGGTCCGCCGCATGTTCGCCGCTGCCGGCAACCATGTCGAAACCCTCCACCGCGCCGCCTTCGGCCCCCTGACACTTGGTGACCTGCCCGAAGGCGAATGGCGGTTGCTGAGCGCGGAAGAGGTAGCGCCCCTTCAGGAGCAGAGGCCGAACTCGGCCCGCATAGCTTAATCGCCAGACACCTCAACCGCCAGCGCCTCATCCAGATCAAATGTCGGCTCATCCTCTGAGAACAGCCTTTGAAGGACCGTTCCCGGCAACACGTAGTACGCGCCGGTGTGGCTGTCGTCGCCCAACGCATCGACGGAGGCACTGCCAAGGGACAGGTCTGCGATCCCATCGCCATCGAGGTCAGATCCAAAAACGTAACCGCCGATGCGCCCGGAGGAGTCGAAGCCGAGCAGTTTACGCGCGATGTCTGGATCGACCGCTTCATTTGAAATTGCAACTTCGGCCGTCGGTGCCGCCGTGATGGCACTGTCCTTCACGACATAGACCGAGCCGGCATAGCGCAAGTCCGGCGTGCTATCTTCCTTCAGGCTGAAGAGAAGCTCGTCGCCAGGACCATCCACAAAACTCTTCGCAACGCCGATTGCAGTATCCCAACCCTCAAGCCGGGTAATTGTCTGGTCGTTCAGTACGATCATCACGCCATCGGCGGGATCGGTGAAATCCATCGACA
Source organism: uncultured Hyphomonas sp. (assembly GCF_963678195.1). Taxonomy (NCBI): domain Bacteria; kingdom Pseudomonadati; phylum Pseudomonadota; class Alphaproteobacteria; order Hyphomonadales; family Hyphomonadaceae; genus Hyphomonas; species uncultured Hyphomonas sp. The sequence continues at coordinate 1,128,282 of NZ_OY782759.1, read as the reverse complement.
TGTCTGCTCCGGTATCCAGCATCGGCTTTGCCGTAGAGCCGAAGATGACAGAGACAATCCGGTTCAGGGAGGTTGACGGGATCCACCAGCCGCTCCGGTCCTTGCCCCTGTGCAGGACGGCGATGTCCGGCACGCCATCGGCATCAAAATCGCCAATCGTCGTCAACCCGGCAATGTAGAGGTCATCCGTATGGAAATAGCTGATGTCGCCGGCATTTGCCGGATCTTCAAGTTTCAGCTCAACCTTGTTTGTCCCCTTGGCGGCAACAAGCGTGCGGCCAGGAAGCATGTAGAGCCGGGTCTGATACATGGTCCCGGATGACATCCCGGTCATCGGATCCATCGTGTCGGTATTCACCATGCGTTCACCGCTCACCAGAAGCTCATCTGCGCCATCACCGTCCAGGTCCGGCAGGGTTGCCACCTTGCCGCCAAGCAGGCCTTTCCTTTTGTCGGGCGGGTTTGTCACCTGATTGCTGAGACGCAGCGTTTCATCGGGACCTGCAAATCCCATATCGAGCTGACCCATGGCGCGGACCGCATTGATGGCCGAGCCATAGACGACCTGCACAAAGTTGGTAAGCGGCGATCCGTACACGACATCCGAGGCTCCATCCCCATCGATATCGCCTGCGGCGATGGACAGGTCCGCCCGGCTCCAGAAATCGACGCCTGTCAGCGCCACCTGCGCAAGCGCGGGCGGTGCGGCAGGGTTGTATTCACCGGACGAATTGGAGATCAGCGCGTCTCCGAACACAACAAAGGCCGCCGTGCCAAACTCGCCATAAGGGATAAAGTAGCTCTCACGGGGGTCACTGTATCCGATGAGAATATCGCGCTTGCCGTCCCTATCCACATCCCCTGCCGTTGTCGCAATATAATGCAGCGTTCCGCCGGGCGGTGGGAACCGGATGGCCTTGTCGCTTGTCAGATCAGACGTCGACAGATTTGCCGGACCATCGGCCATCGCCTCCTTGAGGGTCTTCCCCCAGACCAGATAGGCCGGGCCCGCTCCCTCGTATGGCGGGGCACCGACGGTCGTTGTGATCCAGATTTCGTCAAACCCGTCCCCGTCGATATCACCCAAGCTGGTTGCGGAACCCGCGAAGGGTGGCTGCCCGGCGACTCCGACGATGCGCGCCCCTTCCGCGACCTGGGTCGGAACATTCTGCAACGTAACAAAAATCCCTGCCGGCGTCGTGAACGTGCCATCGCTCACCTGCACTTCGACCGAGAACTCCTTAGCGAAGGCTTCGTCTTCATAGTCGAAGGGCCTGATGATCGAGAGCTCGCCGGTCTGGTCATTGAAGCTTATCGCGCTGCGTGTTGTTTCGTTGACCTCCCCTTCAACACGGGTCCGCGGCGTCTGGAACTGGTAGGACAGCGGCGCGCCTTCCGGATCCTCGGCGGCAAAGGTGAACAGCACCCCGGTGAAGTTTTCTTCCAGGGCCACTTCCGGCAGGATCGGAATGGAATCGACCGGATTGGTGAATACGGGCGCTTCGTCGACATCCAGAATGGTCACCCGGATCGTTGTACGAACCGTGTTCTTCCCGTCGGACAGGGTGATGTTCTGCTCGTAGACATTGTCGCCGTTCACGTCTTCCGGCGCCTCATAATCCAGCGTCCGGTTTTCCCGGTTCAGCTCCACATAGGCGCCATCGGAGGTGAGCGTGACTTTGAAGAGCGCGCCATCTCCGCTCGCATCATCGGTTACAGTCAACGTACTGCTGTCCGGATCGGTCGCCGTCAAATTGAAGAAGACTTCGGTGTTTTCGTCAAATTCGAACGAGGTCGGGCTGGTGAACCTAGGCGGCACGTTGGATGAGGATCCGCCGCTTCCCGTGCCCCCACCGCCACATGCAGTCAAAGCGAACACGAGCAGTGCGCCCGCGACGGCGCGGCATAGTTTTCCCAGCATCATTTCCCAAACCCAGCAAGGACAGTCTGTAACAGATGCTACAATTGCAGTACTTCCACCGTAACGGCAACCGGCTGTCCCCCAAATGGGGAAATTGAGCTGATATGTCGCCGCGCCTGCGGTTCAGGCTCCGGCAAACCGGGTGTTCCGTCCCGGCCTGGCGGTGAGATCAGGCCGCCTTGAAAAACGGCCGGTCGCCCGCGATGGTGACGCGTTCCATGATGCGGACCGCCGGGAAATAGTCGCTGGCAGCATAGTGCTGGCAGGCGCGGTTGTCCCAGAAGGCGAGCGAGCCAGGCGCCCAGCGGAAGCGGCACTGGTATTCCGGAATCGCGGCGCGGGAATAGAGATACTTCAGCAGCTCGTCGCTCTCCTTGCGGTCCATGCCCTTGATATGGTCCGTGAACGCCGTGTTGACGTAAAGCAGCCGCTGGCCCGTCTCGGGATGGGTCCGGATGACGGGATGCTCCATCGGCGGGTATTTGTCGTGGAGTTCGGTCGGGTCTTTGTTCAGACGCTTTGCGAAAACACGGGCGATGTCGTGCACCGCCGTCATCTGGCACAGACGTTCCTTCAGGCCATCGTCGAGTGCTTCATAGGCCATGACCATATTGGAGAAGAGCGTGTCGCCCCCCACCTCCGGCAGCTCGATCGCGCGCAGGATGGAGCCGAGCGACGGGGCCTCCCGCCAGGTGACGTCGGAGTGCCAGGAATTCTCGATGCCGCGTGAATTGGGGCCGTGCGCAATGCGGAGGACTTCCCGGTCCGGCTGTTCCAGCGGCGTGGCCGGGTGGATCTCCAGCTCTCCGAACTTGCGGGCGAAGGCGATATGCTGCTGGCGGGTGATGTCCTGATCGCGGAAGAACACGACCTGATAGCGAAGCAGCGCAGCCCGCACTTCGGACACCAGCACGTCGGTGGGGTTTCGCAGGTCTGCCCCGATCAGCTCCGCGCCGATGTTGGGCGACAGGCGCCGGGCCTCGAATTGTGTGAAAGCGGTCTCATTCTCCGAATACGCCACGTTGTTCCTCCCATTCTTGTTTTCAGGGAGTTTAGCAGCCCCCCGGCCCTTGGGAAGGCTGGTGACGCCCTCTAGCGCCCCGCCCCCGCGCACGCTACATCGCGCGCATGGCCGCGCCTCCTCTGATTACCCTTACCGATGTCCGCCTCTCCTTCGGGGGCAAGCCCCTGTTCACCGGGGTCAGCTTTTCGCTGTCCAAGGGCGAGCGCGTCGCGCTGGTGGGCCGCAATGGCGCGGGCAAGTCCACGCTGATGAAAATCATCTCCGAACGGGTCGAAGCCGACAGCGGCGAGGTCTGGCGCCAGCCGGGCATTACCTTTGCCAGTGTCGCGCAGGAGCCGGACCTTGCCGGGTTCGACACCGTGCTCGCCTATGCCAGCGAAGGCCTCGATGGCGCCTATATGGCCGAAGCGGAATTGTCGGAATTCGGGGTGGAGGCAGACGCAGACCCGGCCACGCTTTCCGGCGGCCAGCTGCGCAGGGCGGCGCTCGCCAAGGCCTTCGCCGCCGATCCGGATGTGCTGCTGCTGGACGAGCCGACCAACCATCTCGACGTGCCGATGATCGAACAGCTGGAAGCGCGCCTGAAAAGCTTCAACGGTGTCGTGCTGGTCGTCAGCCACGACCGGCGCTTCCTGGAGAACATCTCTACCAACACGCTGTGGCTGCGCCAGGGCAAGGTGCTGAAGAGCCCCGACGGCTATGTGAAGTTCGACGAATGGGCCGAACAGATCGAAGTGGAAGAAGAACGCCAGCTGCGCCGGATGACGACGCACCTGAAGGATGAGCAGCACTGGCTGGCCCGCGGTGTCACCGGGCGCCGCAAGCGCAACCAGGGCCGCCTCGCCAAGCTGAAAGACCTGCGCACGGAACATGCGCAGATGCGTTCTGCCCTGCAGGACCGGAAAGCCACGGCTGACCTCAGCGTCGATGCCGGGGATTCGATGAGCAAGAAGGTGATCGAGGCGCGGCACCTGACCAAGGCCTATGAAGGCCCGGATGGTCCCTTCACGCTGGTCAACGATCTCTCCCTCAAGATCCTGCGCGGCGACCGGATCGGCATTATCGGTCCGAACGGCGTCGGCAAGACGACGCTGGTGAAACTCCTCCTCGGCCGGATCGAGCCGGACAGCGGCAGCGTGAAACATTCCAAGACGCTACAGGTCACCTATCAGGACCAGACGCGTGAGACGCTGAACCCGAAGGACACAATCTGGGAAGCCCTCGCCCCGAATGGCGGCGACTCCATCATGGTGCAGGGCCGCCAACGCCATGTCGCGGCCTATGCGAAGGACTTCCTGTTCGCGCCGGACCAGCTGCGCCAGCCGGTCGGCGCCCTCTCCGGCGGGGAGCGTAACCGGCTCGCGCTCGCTATCGGGCTTGCCCGGCCGTCCAACCTGCTTGTCATGGACGAACCGACCAACGATCTCGACATGCAGACGCTGGACCTCTTGGAAGACATGCTGCTCGGTTATGAAGGCACGCTGATCCTCGTCAGCCACGACCGGGCCTTTCTGGATGCCACTGTCACCAGCTGCCTCTGTCCCATGGGCGACGGCGAGTGGATCGTCACCGCCGGCGGCTGGAGCGACGCACAGGAACAGCTGAAAGGCTTCCGGAACAAGGGGTCCGGCAATGCTCCGAAGACAGAAAAACCGAAGACAGACAATGCACAGCGCCCGAAACCTCAGACGAAACTCTCCTTCAAGGACGAGCATCGCCAGAAGGAACTGGACACGCTGATCCCGAAGCTGCAGGCCGAAATCGCAAAGCTGGAACAGGACCTGTCCGATCCCGATCTCTATGCCCGCGATGCCGATGCCTTCAACAAGAAGTCCAATCGTGTCGGCACCGCCCGCGAAGAGCTCGACATGGCCGAAATGGAATGGCTGGAGATCGAGGAAAAGCGAGAGGCGCTGGCGAAGTAAACCGCCCGAACCGATCCGTCCGCAGCGAACACTTCGTTAAGCAGGCCTTACTAAACTGGAGCCGACAGATGGAGACGACGCCCATGCGCCTGGTACCCCTTCTTGCCGCCTCGAGCGCGATTGTCCTGCTGGCTGCGCCGGCCTTTGCCGACACGCCCAGCATGAAGCCCGACAAGCCTGAACCGGTAAAGGGACAGGAGACCGGCGTCTATCGCTTCGGCGCCACCTATTCCGTGACGCCCGTAGATACCGCCTCCGCCTGCCAGACGAACTGCGCAGACGATGCCATGTGCGTTGCGTGGAGCTATGTCGCCACGTTCGAGGGCGCCGATGCGCGGTGTGAGCTGAAGCGCGGCGGCGGCAAGGCCCGTCCGAACCCGCTGGCCACGTCCGGCGTCTCGCCGACGCTTGCCGCGAAATTCATCCCGGAACCGAAGCCCGAACTCGAAGGCGGACCGGACGACGAATAGCCGCCCTAGAGCGCCCGTTCCTTCGTGGCCGTGAAGCGGATGTCCGGGTTCTTTTCCTGGGCGTAGCCGACATCCCAGGCATTCTTGGCAAGATAGACCGGCGCATCGTCGAGGTCCGTACCGGACGTGGACTTGTTCTTGTCCAGGAAGGCTTCCAGCACTTTCGGATCATCGCAGGACAACCAGCGCGCCACATTGTAGGGGGCAGGCTCGAACACGACTTCCAGATTGTATTCCGCCGCCACGCGCTCGATCATCACTTCGAACTGCAGCTGGCCGACAGCGCCCACGATCATGTCAGACCCGATGGCCGGCTTGAACAGCTGGGTGACGCCCTCTTCCGCGAGGCTTTCGAGGGCCTTGCGCAAGTGCTTTGCTTTCATTGGATCTTTGACGCGGGCGCGGCGCAAGAGTTCCGGCGCGAAGTTCGGAATGCCCGCAAACTTGATGTCGCCATTCTCGGACAGGCTGTCGCCGACGCGCAGCTGGCCATGGTTCGGTACACCGATCACATCACCCGCATAGGCGGTCTCGGCGATCTCCCGGTCCTGCGCCAGGAACATCATCGGATTGTGGATGTTCAGCTGTTTGCCGCCGGCCGTCTTCAGGCGCATGCCGCGCTTGAATTCGCCCGAACACAGACGAAGGAACGCCACGCGATCGCGGTGGTTTGGATCCATGTTCGCCTGGATTTTGAAGACGAAGCCGGAGACTGTGTTGTCGCCCGCATGAATGGTGACGGGCGCACCTTTCTTCTCGGCCTTCTGGTCCCGCGGCGGCGGCGCATAGGCATGCAGCGTACGGAGCAGCTCCAGAACGCCGAAGTGGCGGAGCGCCGAACCGAAGACAACCGGCGTCATATGCCCGCCAAGGAAGGCTTCCTTGTCGAATTCCGGCAAAAGGCCGGTCGCCATTTCCCTGCCTTCGGCCAGTTCGCCATAGACACTCTCATCAAGGTTCGCCTGAAGCGTCGCCTCGTCTGCCGCAATGCGCGGCGCGGCGCCGATTTTCGGCGCTTCGCCCGGGCGGCGTTCGAACTGGATCAGCTCGTTGGTGGCCAGATCGACCATGCCGGAGAAGCGCTGACCGCTGGCGGCAGGCCAGTAAAGCGGCGCGGTGTCCAGCTGCAGCTTTTCCTGCACTTCATCCAGAAGGGCGATCGGGTCCTGCGCCTCACGGTCCATCTTGTTGATGAACGTCACGATCGGGATGTCGCGCAGGCGGCAGACTTCAAACAGTTTCAGCGTCTGCGGCTCGATGCCTTTCGCCGCGTCCAGAACCATGACAGCGCAGTCGGCGGCGGTCAGCGTGCGATAGGTGTCCTCGGAAAAGTCTTCGTGGCCCGGCGTGTCGAGCAGGTTGAAGATAAGGTCCTCGAACTCGAACGTCATGACGGAAGCCGACACGGAGATGCCGCGGTCGCGCTCGATCTTCATCCAGTCGGACGTCGTGCGCCGCGCCTCACCGCGCGCAGCCACTTCCCCGGCCGCGCGGATGGCCCCGCCGGCCAGCAGCAGGTTCTCCGTCAGCGTGGTCTTGCCCGCGTCAGGGTGTGAGATGATGGCGAAGGTCCGCCGGCGGGCGGCTTCTGCAGCATGGGACATGTTGAAACGGCTCGTCTTTTCCAGGCCGAGGCCCTAGCCGATTTGCGCCGCAGATAGAAGGGCCGGTGTCAGGCCGCGCGTTTCCGAAGTGCTTCAGGCGGCTTGCGGCCAGATCCGTTCAAGGTCCGGCGCCTGGCCTTCATGCTCGTGGCGTTCGCGCAGGCTGGACAGGATGGTTTCCGGCAGGATCGTCAGGCGCGCTTCGCCAACGCGCTTGTCCGTCACCGGGAACAGCGCCGCATTCGCACCTGTCTTGGCGATGATCAGCGCGGCGAGGTCTTCAACCAGGCTGACTTCCATCGCCACGCCTTCGTGGACATGCGCCGAGACAACCCGGGCGACAAATTCCAGCGCCTCACGGCCCCGCATGCTGGCGGGATCCCCGCAGCCAAGCACTTTCCAGCGCTTTGAGAGATGGATTTCCGGGATCGCCACATCGACGATCTGTTCGTTGAGGAGAAACAGCATAACCCCACTTTGCCCCGTTTTCCTGAATTCGTTTTCAAGCTGCCCGCACGGGGTTAGCGGGGGGTTAACGCGGGCTTGCGGCAGGCAAAGGAATTTGCCGGATCCTGCGACAGGATTCAGGCACCGTCTTCGACATGTTCGGTGAGGAAATGCCGCCCTTCCCGGTCCTCGATCTCGACCACCCAGAGATCGCTGTCGCGCTTGCGGGCCCGGGCGACATAGTCATCCACCTCTCGCTCCTCCGGTCCGATGCCCTGAGCGGCAAGGTTCAGGAATATCCGGTCGCCATCCATGTCCATGGACGGGGTATAAGCAGCGGCTGTCCCATCCAGCCGTGCGACCTTGACCAGCACGTCGCCGCGCGAGTCATCGCCATGCTGCACGATGAAGCCCGACGCTCCGGCCACTTCAGCCCGGCGGATCAGGGCCTCGACCCAGAGGCGTGTCGGCAGACGCTCCATCATCACGCAATTCCTTCCGTTCGGCATGGCGATTGCAGATTGCACATGGGTGTTAACGCACTGGCAACTGATCGAGAAAGGGGCCATGGCATGAAAAGCAGCGACCTCATTCTGCTTGCGCCGGCAATTGCCTTTGCCGGCGGCCTGACGGGCCTCATCAAGCATACCAGTTATCCGGACGACGTGCTGTATCTCGCCACGTCCATTTTCCTGTTTATCGTTGGTGTGGCTGCCTTTGGCGCCCTGCTCCTGCTGGTTCGCGCCAGCCTGCATGACAGCTTGCACGAGAACGAGGACAGCTGATCTCAGCCGGCCCTGCTTCCCGAAAGAAGCGGTTTCCTATTCCAGGTCTTCGTCGTTTGCCCTTGGCAGGGTGACGGATACGCGTGTGCCCTTGCCCGGTGCGGAGCGGATGTCGATCTGTCCGCCATGAAGTTCTGCGAACCGTTTGACCACGGCGAGGCCGAGCCCCGTCCCCTTCACGCCTCGGGCATTCCCGCCCTGCGAAAACGGCTCCAGCGCAAGACGCACGTCATCCTCACTCATGCCCGCCCCCTTGTCGGTGACAGACAGGACAGCGGCATTCCCCTCGATCACCGCTTCCAGCACGACGGCGCTGCCGTTCTCTGAATACTTGATCGCGTTCGAGACAAGGTTCTGCCAGATCTGACGGACGGCGCGCGCATCGGCCAGCGCCCAGACATCGTCTTCCGCTTTCAGGCGCAGTTTCACACCGGCCCGTTCGGCCTGGTTGTCGAGCTGGCGGATCACCGACTGGGCGGAGGCCGCAAGATCGACCGGCTCAGGCTCAAGCCGCTGGCGGTCAGCATCTGCCCGGGCGAGGTCCAGCATGTCCTCGACCATGAGCAACAATTCCTGTCCGCTGTCATGAATAATGGCCGGATAGTCCTGATAGGCTTCCGGCAGCGGGCCGCGTACGCCATGCCGCATCATGTCGGCATAACCGATGATCGCATTGAGGGGCGTCTTCAGGTCATGGCCGAGCGATGCGAAAAAGGCCGTACGCTGGCGGACAGCTTCACGTGCCCTGGCTTCGGCATCGTCATTGTCAGTCCTGGTTTCCTGCTGCGGACGGTCGATCAGCGCGATATGGGTGCCGCCCTCATAAGGTGTTGCACAGAAGGCAACTGTGCGGCCGTTCACAAGATGGGTTTCGCCCGCCTGCGCCGTGGCCGCCATCAGGCTGGCCGGCGTGGCCGACGCGTCCAGCACATCGCGCAACAGCGTTCCGGCACCGATCCCCGGCAGGCCAAGCCGGTCGCCATCGGCGCCGCGGATCATGCCGTCCGGGGTGACATCCAGCAGAAGCACACCGGAATCTGCCGGAACCGGAATGGTCGCCTTCGCCGGATGGGAGACTTCGACCGGTGCAACTTCTGCGGTCGCCGCGGCCAGCTCTTCCTGCCTGCGCGCGAGATACCAGACCAGCAGGGCAAATGTCACAAGCGCTGCAAAAGCCAGGAGCCGGGCAACGCCGGAGAAGCCTGTCACGGCCTCGCCGGAGGGCAGAATCCCGATTTCGGACAACAGGATCGCGGCGAAATAAGCGCCGGCTCCGAAAATCGACGCTTCCGCCGCCATGGCGGTATTTCCGAGGTTCAGTGCCACAAGCGGGGCAATCACGAACAGAACGGCCAGCGGAGACATGGCCGCCCCGCTCAAAGCGAGGGTAAACGCCGCGAAGACGGTCCACGTAATCACCAGGAATGACGGGGCAAACTGGTTCAGAAGCCTGTCACGGCCGAGAAGGAAAAAGCCCGCCAGTCCCGGCAGGGCCGCCAACCCCAGCCAGGCGAACGATAATGCCTCTCTTTCGCGTGACACGAGAACAGAACCGGCAACCGCCGCCACCATGGCCAGCCAGCCAAGGTGGATAATCTGTAATCTCTGACGCTGCTTTTGGGGCAACATATTAATACCCCGGTGAGATTCATTAGGCATTGTGACGGTGTCGGCGGTTTCTTGCTGTATTTGTAATGCAAGAAGCGGGCAAGCTGCTGTTCCCCCCTTGGGGAACTTCAGGCACAAAGTATCGTGTGTCGCGTGAGGGAGTGAGCGAACATGTATTCCATCAGAACGATCGGGGCCATTGTTGTCGCTATGGGAATGGCTCTCGGAGCCTCCGCCCAGGAAACAAAGGCTGAAGAGCAAAAATCCGGCGATGCGATTTCAAAATCCGCTGCCGTGTACGCCACCTACCAGTCTGAAGTGACGGATGTGAAAACGACCCCGCTCGGCTCTGCCAGCGATATCGACCACGCCCTGAACTCGCTCGGCGGACACAATCCGGACCAACTTTCCCAGGGCTGGATTTCCTATTCCGCGCTCATCGCCTCGCAGGACCCCGAATATCGCGCCGCGGTGCGTGACATCGCAGATTTCTACGGCCGCGACGCCATGATGACCGGCCTGGCCAACGACGTGCGTTACGCCCGTACGCTGAATGGCGGCGACACGGCCGTCAGCGCGGCCCTTGCCGCGACCGAAGCCGACAGCCGCCGCCTGACCAGTGCGGCCGCTTTCGTGAAGGAACAAGCCTATTCGCTGCAGGCATCCGGCTGGGCCAAAGCCAAGATCGGCAATTCAGGCGCCAAGGCCACGGCGCTCGACCGGATCCAGAAGGCCGGCATTCCGGCCAGCCAGCCGCTGGTCAACGCCTTCAGCGCGGCGGACATCGATGGCGTGCTGGTGCAGGCTGGTTCCCCCGGCGCCCCGTCGCTTTGGGACAATGTCTCTGGCGCCGCCAGCGCTGTCCGTTTCCCGGCCGCGATGACCTCCGGTCTCAAACTCAACCGCAAGCGCGTGAAATATGGCAAGGAGCCGATCGCCGACCAGATCGCCACCCTCGCCGCTTTCCGCGTCATGGGCGCTGAGGCCGCGACACCGGCCCAGATGTCCAGCGCCATGTCCGAACGCGAAACCCGCGGCTGCATGAACATGGCCAACCTGAACCTGCAACAGTGCGTTGCGGCTGCAAACCAGCAGTACGAAGTACCTTTCTGTATCGGAGAGCACGCGCTCGCCGATGTCGGCAAGTGCATCGGCGGGGTCTACCAGTAAGCTCCTCCATCTCTCAACCTTCACCCCCGGGGCCCATGGCCGCCGGGGGTTTTCTTTTGTGGCCGGATGCCCCATGTCAGCGCGCATGAGCATTGCCGAAACCGCCGCCGAAATCCGCGAAGACTTCTCCTGGCTCGAAGACTGGGAGGCGCGCTACGCCCACATCATCGATCTGGGCAAGGCAAACCCGCCACTGGAAGCCCATGAGCGGACAGAGGAAACCCGGGTGCGCGGCTGTGCCAGCCAGGTCTGGCTGGTCACGGGCTGGGAAGACGGCAAGCTGGTCCTGCGGGCAGAGTCAGACGCGATGATCGTGTCCGGCCTGATCGCCCTGCTCATCCAGCTCTATAATGGCGCGACGAAGGAAGAGATCCTGTCCTTCGATGCCAGGGCCTTCCTGGACGAGATTGGCGTCAGCGGTGCCCTGACGGCGCAGCGCTCCAATGGCCTCGCTTCCATGCTGGCCCGCATTCAGGACGATGCCAAAGCCCTGCCCACTGCCTGACCCGGCGCGAGCAGCCCATACACCTCGGCCAGCTGCACCAGAACACTGTGCGCCTCAGCCGCGCCCTGACCGGTCACATGCCGAAAGGCCGACAGCGTGAGCCGGTCCAGAACCAGCATTTCCGCAGCTTCAGCCGCGTTTGCGCCAAGCTCTTTTTCTACTGCCTCAAGCCGGCCCAGCGCCGCCCGCTGCAGGCGCGGATCGTCTGTGCGCCGCCCGCCCGGAGAGGCCGCCAGATGATAATCCGCGCCGAACCGGCTGGCCGCCGCGCGCAGCCGGGTCTCTTCCGCACAACCGGTTACAGCCAGTTCCAGCAGGCTTTCCGGGGCATTGCCGTCCAGCGGGTCTGATACCGCGAGCGGCTTTAACCGCACCGCCGGTGCATCGCCCGCCTGTACCTGCCGGTCGGGATCGCCGCGAAAGGAGACCAGCAGCTGCTGCCCTTTCAGGCGCGCCACGATATGCGGCGGCACCCGGCCGCAGCGGCGGCTACGCTCATCCGCTCTCTGATGAAGCCGGAAGGCTGCTCCATCCCGCACGATCAGGCCGCCCGCGCGCAGGAGTCGTCGGGCCCGCCAGCCGGACAGAGGGCGCTCTGGCTTAGCCGGCATGGGCAATCCGCAAGTCTTCCGTCGGGGCCTCGCCCAGCACAGCAACGCTGGAAAGCCCGACAGACAGCTGCTCCAGCCAGATGTCGAAATCCGGGTCGTCACGCAGGTCCTCGATCACCTGACAGGCATAGGACACCGTCGACCTGTCCCGCGTGAAGGCCCGTGCGACCCGGCTGAGGCTCATGCCCAGACTCGCGCGCAGCAGGTACATCGCCACCTGCCGGGCGCGGGACTCTGCCGGAGACCCCCGCCCGCCACTGAGCACATCCTCTGCCTTCAGCCCGAGCGCATAGGCCGTCAGGGCGCCGGCAAGATAGGCGCGGTCTTCATCTTTCTGGGGATCGAAATCCGGCAAGTCATCCTCCTGTTGTCTGGAACAGGCAGAAGACTACCCGAGATCAGGCAGTGTAGGATAACTTTCCTATCCGCGCAATGCAGCGCCCGGCGCCACAGGGGATTCAGGCGGCGTGGAGGTTCGATTTCTGGTGGATAGCGGCCCCACCCGGCGGCGTCAGCAGGCGGCGGCTGGCCAGTTCCTCGTCATGGCACAGGACCTGGTTGATCCGGCCATCTGCTCCGGCCAGCGGCAGGCGCAGCCAGGCGTGCAACCGGTTGCCGGTCTCGATCACGCCGCCGACCGGTGTCCCCCGGTCAATTGCGGCGGACAGGCCAAGCGCAAACGTCTCCGCCGCCGTGCCGGCCACGTCCTCGACCCGGCGGCCGCGAGCTTCGAATCCCAGCAGGTCGCGCAGGCGGGACCCGGCGATTCGGAAGCGCCCTGCCCCCGATTCGTCGAACTCGACGATGGAAATGCTGGCCAGCATGGACCGCAGGTGTCCCGGGTCGATCGATTCGCGGCGCGGGAAGCCATCCGATTCGCTGAGCTGGCACCAATAGTCGATGAGGCTGCGCTGGACAGCCGTTACACCTCTGAAAACATTCTGTTTGGTCATCTACAGCCACCCCCGTGGTGATTCGATAGAATCACCTATCGCGCGAGTTGCCGGTCCGAATCAAGAGTCTTTGTGATGTTTTGTTAACCAAGATTACCGGAATATTTCATTTCGCCTCCGGAACAACAAGTATTCGTGCCTGAGTTCTTTTACTTGTCTGCCTTGCCGAGGCCCATCTTCTTGGCGAGTTTTGAGCGCTGGCGGGAATAGCCGGGCGCGACCATCGGATAATCCGCCGGCAGGTCCCATTTCGCGCGATAGTCCTCCGGCGACATGTCGTAGGACGTGCGCAGATGGCGCTTCAGCGATTTGAACTTCTTGCCGTCTTCCAGGCAGATCAGGAAATTGTCGGAAACCGATTTCCCAACAGGGACAGCCGGTTTGGGCTGTGGTACCGCGGGTTCACCTTCGGCGACAGATGTCAGCGACTGGTGGACCAGGCGGATCAGGTCCGGCAGCTCATCCGGCGTAACTGTATTGTTGCCGACATAGGCCGCAACGATCTTGCTGGCGTGTTCGACCAGCTCCGGCCGGCCCTGCGCATCTGACTTTGCTTCTGACACCTGAACGATTCCCGATGAATGAATGGACCGGCCCGCATCTACTGCGGGGCCGGTAAACGTGAAATCCCAAAAGGCAGACACGCCCCCGCCGCTTTGGCGGGGACCGCATCCCGTGTCTGTCATTCAGGCAGACTGTCAGCCAACTGCCATGAAGGACAAGAGCAGCACGACCCCCAGCAGGGCCGCTGTCCAGATCGTCATCGCCCCATTGAGCGCGCCGCCCCGGGCCAGTTCACCCCGCGGACTGAACGCCGCCTCGATCCAGTTGTAGGCCCGGCCGGTCACGCGGAAGAAGGCAGCAGTCATCGCCGGGCCTGCCTTGCCCCAGACCGTACCGGCCCACTTGACGAGACTGTAGCCAACCTTGCGATACGTCCAGTCGCTGTCGAGGATCACGCCGCGCTTCTCCGGCGGGTAAACGTGGAAACGCTTCAGCAGAACGAAGGCAAAGATCGCGAAGATCAGCAGCTGGAACTGCGTGATGATGTGATCGAACGAGAACAGGTGGTGATGGGAATAGCCCATCGCCTCCTCTCTGTAAGGCAGCAGGCCGTAGAGCCATTCATGACCGAAGCCAGGGAACAGCGCCGGCAGGCCAAGGAAGATGCAGAGGAACGCCGCGATGCCCATGGCCAGCAGCATGTTGAACGGGGCTTCCTTCACGCGCAGGCCGCTGTCATGGCCGAAGAAGGCGTAATACGGGATCTTGATGCCCGAGTGTTCCAGCACACCTGCCGAAGCAAACATGAGCATCAGGAAGATCACGGCATAGCCCGCCGTCGCCACTTCGGAAATGATCATCGACTTGGTGACAAAGGCCGAGAACAGCGGGAAGGCCGAGATCGACATCGCGCCGATGATACAGAACACCGTCGTCCATGGCATTGACCGGTGCAGGCCACCGAGCTGGCTCGCCTTCACCGTACCGGTCCGATAGAGCACGGCGCCCATCGACATCATCAGGAGGCCTTTAAAGAAGATATCCGCAAAGGCGTGGGCCGCGACGCCATTAATGGCCAGCGGCGTGCCGATACCGACGCCGCACACCATGAAGCCGACCTGGTTGTTGATCGAATAGGACAGCACGCGGCGCAGATCGTTCTCGATCACTGCGAAGAAAACCGGGAACACGGTCATGGTAGCGCCGATCCAGACAAGGTGCTCCTGCCCCGGGAACATGCGGGCCAGCGCATAGACGGCCAGCTTGGTCGTGTAGACCGACAGGACCACGGAGCCGACAACCGTCGCCTTCGGATACGCATCCTGCAGCCAGTTGTGCAGCAGCGGGAACGCCGCCTTGATCCCGAACGCGATGAAGATGAACAGCACGCCCGGATCGGAAAGGTCCGTGAAGGCCTCCAGCGACAGGTCTCCACGCGACTTCAGCACATAGGCGAGACCGTTCAGCAGCAGCACGCCCGACAGGACCTGCACACCAAGGTACCGCATCGCCGCGTAGTAAGCCGCCCGGGTCTGTGCCCGCAGGATCAGGAAGACGGAGCTGATCGCCGTCAGTTCCCAGAACACGAACAGGGTCATCAGGTCGCCTGCCAGCGTCGCTGCCACAGCGGCGCCGGCATAGAACAGCGCCGCCCCGTCCTGAATCCGGTCGTCGGAATGCAGGGCATAAATGCCGTTCAGCACCGCAGCGATCAGGAAGGCCAGGCTGAAGATGAAATTGAGGGCATCGACGCGGTAAAGCACCATTTTCAGGCCCAGCACCTGCGTCGTCACCAGATCTGTGTTCTGCGGTGCGAGCACCAGCAGCAACAGCGCCAGCAGCGGCGCGGCGATGGTCACCACCTGGCGCACACTGCGCATGGTTATGAACAGGCTTGCGACACCTGCGATGATCAGCACCCATCCGGGATTGAGACCTGCCAGCATGGACGGCATCACGCGTCTCCCTCGGAAGAATGGTGCGGCGCCGGCAGGTCATCTGCCATCGGCGCGTCCGGATCGACGCCTTCGGGCGGGCCGCCCGCATCGCCATAATAGTTTTCGTCCCGGCGCAGCAGGTGGCCGAGCGGCCAGCCCATGATCACCGCGAAAGCGAAGCAGACAAAGCCCCAGACGCCGTAGAAGCCGGCATAGTTGGCGAATTTCAGATACTCGTGCCGCTCGTGAAAGAAGTCGACGGAAATGACCATCAGTGACAGCACCATCAACACGTAGAAGATGATATTGCCGATGCCCTTGCGGTGCGTCCAGCCGAACAGGATCTGCGACAGCGGATGGATACCGTCTTCCGACGGCGTGTTCAGGTTGTGCACCGACTCTGCGGCACGTTTCACGAAGCGGCCGGAATCATCACGGCCATTTTCGGTCGGGTCGCTCATGGCTGGCCTCCATCCGCGATGTATTCGACGCGGTCACCCACTGTCGGGGCAAGGAAATCGGAAAGTGGGCCGACGGCGAAGAACAGGATGATACACAGGGTGGCGGTGATCAATGGCGCCACCACGGTGGGCATCGGCGCCCCGCCCGGTCGTTTGAACGGCTTCGGCTCCTTGGTGCCGGGCGGTGGCAACAGGGCCAGCAGCGGGATCGGCAACAAATAGGCGATGTTCAGCAGAGAGGACACGATCAGCACCAGCGACAGGTAGACATTGCCGTGGTCGATGGCGCCCTGCATCAGTTCGTACTTCGGCCAGGCCCCTGCGAAGGGCGGCAGGCCGATGATCGACATGGAGCCGATCATGAAGGCGATGAAGACCAGCGGCATCTTGCGGCCGAGACCGCGCATGTCGGAGATATTGGTCAGGCCCGTCGCGACATAGATGGCGCCCGCACACATGAAGAGGGTCATCTTGCCCGCCGCGTGCGCAGCAATCTGCAGGCTGCCGCCCAGCCAGCCGGCCGGGTCTGCCAGCATCGCGCCGGCCACCACATAAGACAGCTGCGCAATGGTCGAATAGGCAAGCCGCGCTTTGAGATTGTCCTTCGTCATGGCGATCAGCGATCCGACCACCATGGTGAAACAGGCCACCCACAGCACGAATTCGCGCGCCGGCGTCGCCTCCAGCAAGTCTGTCCCGAAGATGAAGATGGCGATCTTCATGATCGTGAACACACCAGCCTTCACGACCGCCACGGCGTGCAGAAGTGCAGACACAGGCGTCGGCGCGACCATGGCGTTCGGCAGCCAGAAGTGAACCGGCATCAGAGCCGCCTTGCCCACCCCGAAGGCGAACAGGATCAGCAGCGCGCTGGCGACAGCCGGGCTGATGTCCACGCCCGCCAGCAGGCCGCCGGGGACGAAATCGAGGTTCTGCCCGGCGAGCACCCAGGTCCACATCACGGCCGGCAGCAGCAGGCCGATCGAGGTGCCCATCAGGGTCAGAAGGTAGATGCGTCCGCCGCGCTTGGCCGCCGCATCGCCCTTGTGGGTGACCAGCGGGAAGGTCGACAGCGTCAGCACTTCGTAAAAGACGAACAGGGTGAACAGGTTGGCCGACATGGCGACGCCAAGGGCGCCGAAAATGGCAATGGCGAAACAGATGTAGAAACGCGTCTGGTTCCGCTCGCGGTTCCCGCGCATGTAGCCGACGGAATAGAACGAGTTCACGATCCAGAGGCCACTGGCCACGAGCGCGAACAACATGCCCAGCGGTTCCAGCTTGAAGGCAAGGCTGAGGCCTGGCGCGGCCTGGCCAAGGTTCAGTTCCGGTCGCTCACCGCCCGCCACATGCATGGCCAGCAGGATGATCACCACGAACAGCACGCCGGCGCCGGTGAAGGTCACCCCTTCCCGCAGGTTCGGCGACCAGCCCATCACGGCAATACCAGCCGCAATCAGCAGCGGCAGGACGAGCGCGGCGAGGATCAGGGTCTCAGGGCTCATCGGAACGCCTCCACACCGAAGGCAGCAGCGGCCGCGTCACGCGCGAGACCGAGCGGGAAATCCGCCGCAATGCCGAAATACAGATTAGCCAGCGCCAGGATCCAGAGTGGGACAAGCAACAGGATCGGTGCCTCCTTGCGGGCCTTGCGCGGATTGACCGGCGGCTGGAAGAACACCGCTTCCAGAACGCGGCCCATATAGATCACCGCCAGGAAAGACGAGAAGACAACGAGACCGACGGCCCACCAGAGGCCCTGGTCGAACAGGGCGAAGCCGAGCTGGAGCTTCGACTGGAAGCCTGCGGTCAGCGGAACGCCGATCAGCGAAAGCGCAGCAATGGCAAATGCGGTCATAGTCCACGGTGCGGACCGCCCTAGTCCGGCAAAGTCGCGTATGGTCGTGCCCTGGTAGGTCAGAACCACACCGGCGACCGCCATGAACAGCGCGCCTTTCATCATGGCGTGATTGATCAGGTGGAACAGGCCGGCCGACAGGCCCGCCGTTGTGCCGATGGACACGCCGAGGATCATGTACCCCACCTGCGCAACCGAGGAATAAGCAAGGATCCGCCGGACATCCGACTGGAACACCGCCTGGAAACTGCAAACCACCATGGCCGCAATGCCCAGCGGCATGAGGATCGCGCTGAAGGCGGAGATCTCGAAGCCATAGTCAGGACGGAAAACGGTGAACAGGAACCGGATCAGTGCGTACAGCGCCACCTTGGTCGCCGTCGCCGACAGGAACATCGTCACGAAGCTGGGGCTGTAGGAATAGGCGTTCGGCAGCCACTGATGCAGCGGCCACATCGCCGCCTTGAGGCCGAGCCCGACGAGGATGAACGCAAAGCCCGCCTGCACGCTGCGATGGCCTGCCAGCTCCGGCAGCTGCGTGGAGATGTCGTACATGTTCAGCGTACCGGTCGCGGCATACAGGAAGCCAATCCCGATGATGTAGAAGCTGGCGCCGATCGTGCCCATGATCAGATAGTTGAACGCGGCCGGCAGCGCCCGGCGGTCCCGTCCTGAGCCCAGCGCGACGAGCACATAGGTCGAGATCGAGGAAATCTCGAGGAAGACGAACAGGTTGAACGCGTCGCCGGTAATCGCCACGCCGTTCAGACCGGCGAAACAGACGAGGAAGGCCGAATAGAACAACGCCCGTTTCTGCTTGGGTATTTCCGCAACCACCGTCGGCCAGGAGAAGACCGAGGCCAGCAGGCCGATCGTCGTGACGATCAGCAGGATCATCGCGTTCAGCGCATCGACGCGCAGCTCAATGCCAAGCGGCACCGGCCAGCGCCCCACCTCGTAGGAAACGACGCCGACCGGCGACGTCTGTACCAGGCCAAGCAGGATGAGCGCGAACAGGAAGCTGATGCCCGTCGCCGCAATGGAAATCAGCCAGGCGATGCGCCCGGTCGGCACCAGCGCCAGTACAGGCGCCAGGAACAGGGGCACCATGACCAGCAGCGGCGCGGCATGCGTCAGCGCCCAGGCCGGCGCAGCATTCAGGATAGCGTCGATCATGCGGTCGCCTCGTTCACGGCTTTCTCCGCCTCGGCATGCTGGGCCAGCGCGGTTTCGAGGTCGATTTCGTTCACCTCGTCATTCTCGATCGAGCCATAGGCTTCGCGGATCCGCACGACGAGGGCGAGGCCAACAGACAGGGTCGCCACACCGACGACGATGGCTGTCAGCATCAGGACGTGCGGCAGCGGATTGGAATAGGTGTTGGTGAGGTGCGCCACGCGTTCGGCATGGTCCCCGCCTGCGGCCAGAACGGCGTCGAGCGCCGCGTGGCTGCCTTCGGCTTCCGGCCCATGTCCGGCGCCATGATGCTCAATGGCATCCTCGCCGAAGAGGATCGGCGCAGTGCCGCCGGAGACTTTGCCGAGGGTCACGTAGAACAGGCAGATCGTCGTCTGGAACAGGCCAAGGCCGACCATCCGCTTGATCAGGTTCTGGGACGCAAAAGTGATGTAGAGGCCGATCATCATCAGAACGATGACGACCCAGTAGTTTGCGCGTTCGAGCAGGAATTCCAGCATGGCTTACCAGTCCTCGTCGCGGATTTCGGCCACACGGCCGGCAAAGGCGTAGAAGATCGTC
This sequence comes from uncultured Hyphomonas sp., assembly GCF_963678195.1. Lineage (NCBI taxonomy): Bacteria > Pseudomonadati > Pseudomonadota > Alphaproteobacteria > Hyphomonadales > Hyphomonadaceae > Hyphomonas > uncultured Hyphomonas sp. The sequence goes on along the minus strand of NZ_OY782759.1, from coordinate 1,108,741 downwards.
AACATTGCGCCGGACACACCGCACAGCACGCCCAGTTCAATAAACAGGATGCCGATGTGCTGGCCGTGATGCTCGCCCGGCGGCTCATGGAACAGGGCCTGGTATTCGAGATAATGCCCGCCCTGCAGCATCGCCCAGAAACCGACGCCGGCATAGATCATCACACCGACCGCAGCGAGCGAACGTGTGAAGACCGGCGGCACGGCCCGCATCGCAGCCGGCACACCGAAGACAAGCGCATAAAGAATCACGGCAACGGCGATGATGACGCCAGCCTGGAAGCCCCCGCCGGGACCGAAGTCACCGTGGAACTGAACATAAAACGCAAACATCGTGATCACGGGGATCAGCATCTTTGCAATGACGCGCAGGATGACGTGATGATCGGTATTCATGAGATATCCTCGTCACTGGAAGCCGAGGCCTTGTTCGTTTTGCGCTCGCCGGTACGGTTCTCATTGCGGATACGCTCAGCCAGAGACCGTTCGCCGAAACCGAGCAGCAAGGCGACAGCCAGACCGGCTGTGAACACAACCGTCGTCTCGCCCAGCGTATCGAAACCACGATAGCTGCCGAGGACGGGGGTCACGACGTTCGGGATACCCGTTTCGAACCAGGCAACCTGCAGATAAGTGAGACCGACGCCTGCATTGGCCGGCGAGGAGGCATCGCCCAGCGACGGAAGGTCGACCGTGGCGTAGATCAGGGCAGCGCCAGTGGCGAGGCAGACCAGCATCGGCCCGAGGCGGAAGAAGAACTTCTCCGGCTTGGCCGTACGGGAGGTCAGCAACATGGCGCCCAGCAGCACGACGGTCGACATGCCCGCACCGACGGCCGCTTCGGTGAAGGCGACGTCGACCGCATCAACCGCGACATACCAGGCCGCCGAAACGAGCGAGTAAATGCCCGACAACATCACGATGGCGAACAGGCTGCGCATCCTGGCGATGGCGACGCCGGTCGCAAACAGGATGGCAAGCAGGAAAATATTGACGAGGACGATGCCGAGATCGCCATTGAACATCGAATGCATCAGGCGTCTCCCCCGTCCGCTTCAGACGTGCCGACCCGGCCGATAATCGGTTGGACGCCTGCGGTATGCGCCGCATTGGCCAACGCATGGGATGCCGTCGGGCTGGTCAGGAAGATAAAGACGCAGATCGCGAACAGTTTGGAAATCACCAGCCAGCCCGGCGAAATCAGCATCATGCCGATCAGCACAAGCCCCGCACCAGACGTGTCCGTGATCGAAGCGGCATGGAGGCGCGTGTAGATGTCCGGGAAGCGCAACACGCCCACAGTGCCGATCAGGCACAGGATAGCACCTCCGAAGCACATCAGCGCGCCCAGCGGGAACCGGACAATCTCCCAGTACCCAAGAATGTCAGAGAAGATCTCAGCCATCGGCATTGCCTCCCTGCCCGCGGCGCACCAGCGGCACCTGGAAAGACCGGTAACGGAAAAATTTCAGGATCGCGATCGTCGAAACGAAATTGATCAGCGCATAGGTGATGGCGATGTCGAGAAATTCGGGGCGCTCCATCACGAAGCCCAGCAGGCCAAGCGCCAGCACGGTCTTCGTGCCGAACGAGTTTACCGCAAGGATGCGGTCATAAAGCGTCGGCCCGATAAAGGCGCGCAGCAGCAGCAGCGCCATACCGAACAGAATTGCAATCAGCGCGGCGGCAATCATGCAGCAGCCCCCTTTCCATCAATGGCGCGGGCAGAGCGCTGGTCCATTTCAACGAAGGCTTCCGGCTGGGAGTCCTGCTCGTAGAGACCGTGCACCAGCAGCTTGTCGCCTTCGATCTCTACTGTGACAGTGCCAGGCGTCAGCGTGATCGAATTGGCAAATGTCACCTTGGCGAGGTCTGATTTGCAGATCGTTTTGACCTTCACAAGCGCCGGCGCAATGTCGAGATCGGCTTTCACACAGGCGCGGATGACGCTGATGTTCGCTTTGACGATTTCCTTGGCGAGCCAGGGAAAATACAAAAGGAAACCGGCCAGCCGCACATAGGGCGCGCCTTCACGGTCAATAATATCCAGCCGATAGGCGAGGATACATGTGATGATGAGCGAGATACCGCCCAATGAGAGTATCAATGGCGTGTTATGGCCGGACATTCCGAGCCAGAACGCCGCCAAAGCCACTACCAGCCCTAGGAAATACGCCACGCGCAACCCTCTCCCGATCGCCCTTAACAGGGATTGGGACTAAAGCGCTTAAGGGGATTTGAAAAGCCCGTTACCGACGGTTTTGCAGTTTTGAACGGTTATCTTCCAAAAACCAGACGCGCTGTGCGTTGTGCAGTTGAGAACTCTGCTTCCTCATTTGCAGGCATGGGCAGCGCCGCCCCGCTTTGCACCGCTCCGGGCGAATAGGCAGACGACAGGGCCCAGTTCCAGTAACGGAGGATCGTCTGCGCCTTGGCAACACTCAGAATCTCATAAACATCAGAGACATGCTGGAACTGAGGGTGGATAACTCCCTCTTCCAGTTCGAGCGGTTTTTTCAGCGCAACCCAGAGAACGGGCAGGAAATCGCGTTTCACGCCGGTCGCCTTGCACAGCACGGCCAGCGCCTCTCCACCCTCATCGCCCAAAATCTTGGCAGCGGTGACAGGTTTGATGCCGGACAGGTAGCCGATCTCCTGTTCGGTCTGGGCATCCATACCATTTACGGCCGCTGCGTTGATGGCGCTTTCCAGACTATCGAAGGGGCTACGCTCCAGCGCTGCGCGGTTGCGCTGGCGGCGCTCGATCAGCTGGATAGCCTTCCGGGCAACCGGGTCGGCCCACTGCTCATCTGCCATCATTTCAAAGACATCCTTGCAGGAGTCGATGATTTCGAGCCGATCAGACGCATAGCGCTGCAGGATACGTTTCCGGGTCGGACCGTCGGCCCACCAGAACAGGGTCAGCGCATGGGACGGAATGGTTTCAAGCCGGTCCGCAATCAGCGGGCACAGGGCCGGGAGCTCCCGCGAGCGGCGCACCAGCCGGTCGACTGCCTGCTCCGGCAATTCGGCGCCATTATTTATCACCAGTTCTTTCAGCACATGATCTTCGCCAGCTTCGGCGAGATGATGGCTCACCGGGCCCGGCACGAATTTGCGCTTGGCGATCGCCAGCCGGTGTTCCGCCGTCCCGGTCATCGCTATATCGAGCAGGTCGCACGCATCAAACGCTTCGTTGTGTTCCAGCAAAGGCCCCGCGATTGCGTAGGGGCACTGCGCCAGGTACCGCAACAGACGGCGCGGGGCTTCCTTGCTCTGGGCCAGGCGCCGGGCACACAGCTCACGGTCTTCCTGGTCAGCGTGAAACAGCATGTCGAGCAGGATGTCGGCCGCCATATGGCGATCCTGCTGGGTCAGACGGCCTCCGGAAGGCATCGAAACAATATCCACCAGCCGCCGGAACAGCGTGTTCCGGGCGCGCCCGATGCGTGGCTTTTCGGCCTGTTCCATCGATTCCATGTCGAAGTCGTATCCGTTGAACCGTCAAAGGGTCGCAGGAAACAGTTAACGAGGGGTGGAATGCCTGCTGCTCCGCTAACCGCGGATACGGCCCGGATGCACCACCATGACCAGCAGGCTGGCGACAAGCATCAGGATCGACAGCATGAACAGCTGCCCGCCATCTGTAGCTGTACTGGCAGGATCCAGTGAAACCGGGATGTTCCGGCCGAGCCAGGGGGACAGGTGAAACCCGATCGCCGCCCCGCAGACCAGCGCCGACAGTGCTGCCCCGAACCGCCGTGAAAACGGCAGAAGCAAGAAGAACGCGGCCACAAGTTCAATGATCGCAATCACGAACCGGCCGGCCGGCTCGAACAGGGACACGCCCGACCGCTCGGCAATGGTCTGGAACACGATATTCTGACCCGGCGCATCGAACAGCTTCACCGACCCTTCCGGCGGATCCGGCAAAGGCGCGATGGTGGACTGGATGAACATGGCGACCAGGAACAGCGCGAGCGCCCAGCTGATGAGATGTCTGAATATACGCATGGTCCACCCTGAAAACCGGCAGGTCCATTAACGCTACCGGTCGGGGCGCTGCAGCGCAACTGGTTGAAACCCGACCTTTCTGTGGCGAAGCGGGCTTTCCTTGTCCGCCCGGCCTACCTAATGTCCCGCTTCACGCGGGAGGCGGAATGGAAGAACCGGTCGAATCCATTGCCGATGAGATCACCGAAGAGGCGGCAGGCGATGTCACCTCTCCGGTCAGCGGTGTCAGCGAAGCGCTGACAGCGGGTGCCTCGCTATTGTCCACGGCCACACACTGGCGGGCTCGACGGGTCCGCCGCGTGGTCAAGATCGAACTGCCGGCCTACCTTCTGGTCCAGTGCAGCTGGTTCATGGCGTTCGGCCTGCAGATGGTGCTGTTCCCCTACCTGATCACAGACCCCAACCACCTCCACCGGGATGGCCTGGCGCTCGGCCTCGCCAACATGGCGCTGTCTGGCCCGTCGGTGATTTTCCTTTTGCTGGGCGGCGTTGTCGCTGAACGGGCAGACGGCAAGCGGCTGCTGATCCTGCTGCATCTACTGGCGGCGGCCCCTGCGCTCGCACTGGCCGCCTTCGTCTGGAAGGGCACGCTCACCTACCCCGCCATGATCGCCTATGGCCTGACCATCGGCACGGTCGGGGCCTTCATGATGCCGGCCCGCGACTCCATCGTGAATGAAGTGGTCGAGCGCCGCGCCCGGGTGGGGTCCGGCGTCACGCTCCAGCTTGGCGTCACCCTCGCCACAATGGCCCAGTTCGTTGCCCAGATCGGCGGCCTTATTATCGGCGGATATGCAGACAAGATGACGAAAATGCCGGACTGGATGGGCGGTTTCGGCATCGGCCCGATCCCGGCCGAAAAGCTGCTCCTGATCCAGGGCTGTGTCCTCTCCCTCGGCGCAATCTTCGCCCTCTGGCTCGGCAAGGGCCGCCAGCTGCTCTCCAGCGGCCGCGGCGTGAAAAGCGCCCTGGCCGATATTGCCGACGGTTTCCACGCCGTCCGCTCCGACGGAAAACTCTGGGCGATGACAGCCCTGATGTTCGGTGTCGGCATTTTCGTGATCGGCGCCTTCCTCGTCGTGCTGCCGATCGTGAACCGGGACGTTTACGGCTTCGGGCCGGACGGCATCCGCGACATGTTCGTCACCTTCTGGATGGGCGCGTTTGTCTCTTCCGTCGTGCTGTCCATTTTCAAACGCATCAAGCGCCAGGGCCGCCTGCTGCTGATCGCGCAGTTCCTGGCGTCCGTCAGCATCCTCCTGATGATGTGGCCGATCCCGCACTGGGGCTTCCTCACCATTGTGTTCGTCTGGGGCCTCGCCGCCGGTATTTCCATCGCGATGAGCCGGTCCATCGTCCAGGACGCCGCCCCGAAGGAAAAGCTCGCCCGGGTCCTGTCGATCTATCAGCTGGGATTCATGGCGGGGGCTCCGTTCGGAGCCTTCCTGATGGGCGCGCTGGTGGACCTGTTCGGCCCGCAGAAGATCGCCATCGTGCCCGCAGGCGGCATGATTATCCTGATCATCTGGATGGTTTTCTTCACGCCGGTCTGGAACATGAAAGGCTCCGCCTGGCTCGCGCACCGCGGAGAGGCCTGAAAAGCGCCGTCATTGCCGGGCTGACAATTGGCCTGAAGCCAATTAACCCGTGCAGTCATGTCATCCGAGCCACGCGCCACTGTCCATCTGACGCATATCGTCGCCAACTGGCGCACGCTGGCAGCGCTTCACCCGAAATCGAACACGTCGGCTGTCGTGAAAGCAAATGCCTACGGCCTCGGCGCTGACCGCGTTTCGGCGGCGCTCGCGTCTGCCGGGTGTGATACTTTCTTCGTCGCCTATCCGGAGGAAGGTGCCATCGTGCGCAAGGCGGTCGGGCCGGGTCCCTCAATCTTCGTCCTGAACGGCCCCGCCCCGGCCTCGATGCACCTGTTCCATACGCACAGTCTGATCGCGGTCCTGAACAGCCCGGCCCAGATCCGCCTCTGGAGCGATGCGGGCAGTCTGCCCTGCGCGCTGCACTTCGACACCGGCATAAATCGTCTCGGCCTTCCCGCCAGCATGCTGGAAACCGAAGGCGACGCGCTGCGTGCCCTGAACGCGGTCCTGATCATGAGCCATCTGGCCTGCGCCGATGAGCCGGACCATGAGCTGAACGCGGCCCAGCTGGCAGCATTCTGCAAGATCACCGAAGCGTTCCCCGGCGTCCCGGCCAGCCTGGCCAATTCGGCGGGCTGTTATCTCGGCCGTGATTACGGCTTCCAGGTCACGCGCCCGGGCATCGCGCTTTATGGCGGCTCCATCCCGCCTGCGCGCATACAGCTTCAGCATGCCGTGACGCTGGATGCGGAAATCCTGAGCGTCTTCCCCGTAAAAGCAGGCGAAACCGTAGGCTATGGCGCCACATACACCGCACCGCAGGATATGATTCTGGCGACCATCGGACTTGGTTATGCGGATGGCGTGCTGCGTTCAGCGTCCAATTGCTTTATCGGGTGGCTGGCTGGCGTCCCCTGCCCGGTAACGGGAAGGGTATCGATGGATCTCATCACGATTGATGTGTCAAAGGCACAGCAGTCAGCAAAAGCAGGCGAACGCGTTGAATTCCTCGGCGCGAATGCCAAACTCGAAGATCAGGCCGCGCGGGCAAATACGCTCGGCTATGAATTGCTTACAGGACTCGGGACCCGTGTCGAACGCCTCTACCCGTAAACGCGGGATACCCAATCCGCTGGCCTGGATCGGCGCAGCAGCACTCGGCCTCTTTGCTGAGATCGGCCGGCTGGCCACATTCTCGGCCCGGGTGACGGCGGCTGCGCTTTCGCCCCGTTGGTATTTCGGACAGATCTGGAAGCAGTTCGTCCAGATCGGGTTCTACTCCCTTCCCGTGGTCGGCATGTCGGCGATTTTCATCGGCGCCGCGCTCGCCCTCAACATCTATCAGGGCAGCGGCCGGTTTGGCGCCGAACAATTCGTGCCGAACATCGTTGTCCTCGGCATCACCCGCGAGCTGGGCGCCAGTATCACGGCGCTGATGCTGGCCGGCCGGGTCTCTGCCGGGATCGCGGCTGAGATCGGCGCGATGCGGGTAACCGAACAGATCGACGCGCTGGAATCCCTTTCGGCGTCCCGCTACCGCTACCTCTATGCGCCGCGCTTCCTCGCCGCGCTGGTCGCCGTGCCCCTGCTTGTTGTGGTGGCAGACATTATCGGCGTGATGGGCGGCTGGCTGGTTTCAGTCTTCGGCCTCGGCTTCGACTCCACGGTCTACCTGCGCAACACGCTGGATTTCATGACCCGCAACGATGTGCTGACCGGTGTCATCAAGGGGTTCGTGTTCGGCGGCATCATCGCGCTGATGGGGTGCTATCAGGGTGACCAGTCCAAGGCCGGGGCAACGGGCGTTGGCCGGGCCGCAACACTGTCCATGGTTGGCGCCGCCGTTCTGGTGCTTGCCGCCAACTATATCATGTCGACCCTCTTCGTGGAGTTTGGCCTGTGACGACCCCGATTCTCAGCCTGCAGAATGTCGAGAAGCGTTTCGGCAAGAACCACGTCCTGCGCGGGGTGACACTGGATGTCGACCCCGGCCAGAGCCTTGTAGTGATTGGCGGTTCAGGTTCAGGCAAGTCCGTCATGCTGAAAAACGCCCTCGGCCTGATGACCCCGGATTCGGGACAGATCCTCTTCAATGGAGAGGACGTGACCCAGGCGAAGGGTAAAACCCGCGCCCGCATGCGCGAACGCGTCGGCATGCTGTTCCAGTCCGGTGCGCTGTTCGACTCCCTTACCGTCTGGGAGAATGTCGCGTTCCGGCTCGTAAACTCCGGCGTGGTCAGCCGCTCCAAGGCGAAAGACCGCGCTATCGAAACGCTCAGCAAGGTTCGTCTCGGCTCCGATGTGGCAGATCTTTACCCGGCAGAGATCTCCGGCGGCATGCAAAAGCGCGTTTCGCTCGCCCGCTCGATCATCTCCAAACCGGACCTCATTTTCTTCGATGAGCCGACCACCGGCCTCGACCCGATCACGGCCGACGCCATCAACGACCTGATCATCGAACAGGTCCGCGGCCTGGGCGCTGCCGCGGTCAGCATCACTCACGATATGGCCTCGGCCCGCAAGATTGCCGACGAAGTGGCCATGCTGTTCGAAGGCAAGATCATCTGGCGTGGCAAGGCTTCCGAAGTGGACAATAGCGGCAATCCCTATGTCGACCAGTTCGTCCACGGACGGGCCGACGGGCCTATTCAGCCCGCACTGTAGAGCTTCCCCCAACCGGCAAACGCCCGTATCCTGACCATATGGCCAAAACCGCTACCACCGCCTTTGTCTGCCAGTCCTGTGGCGAAGTGCACTCCAAATGGAGCGGCAAGTGTAATGGCTGCGGGGAATGGAACACGCTGGTGGAAGAAATCACCGGCGGCGTCCCCGGCGGCCTTGCTGCGCCGAAGAGGGGCACAAAACGCTCCAGCAAGGTGGAGTTCGTTGCGCTGAACGACACGGCCGAGGCGCCTGCCCGCATTGTCATGGGGGTGGATGAGCTCGACCGGGTGTTCGGCGGCGGTATTGTGCCTTCTTCCGCGACGCTGATCGGCGGCGATCCCGGCATCGGCAAATCGACCCTGTTGCTGCAGGTCGCCGCGCGCCTGGCCCGAAACGGGCTGAAGACGGTCTATGTCTCCGGCGAGGAAGCCGCGCCCCAGATTCAGGACCGCGCCAAGCGCCTCAAAGTGGCCGAAAGCCCTGTGCAGCTCGCGACGGAAACGGACTTACGCAAGATCATAACGGCACTAAAGGCGGCCGAGCCGGACTTTGTCGTGATCGACTCGATCCAGACGCTCTGGTCGGACAGCCTGGAGGCCGCCCCCGGCTCAGTCTCCCAGGTCCGCGCCTGCGCGCAGGAGCTGACCCGCTGGGCCAAGAAGTCCGGCGCCGCGGTCGTTCTGGTTGGCCACGTCACCAAGGAAGGCAATATCGCCGGCCCGCGCGTGGTCGAGCATATGGTCGACGCCGTCTTCTATTTCGAAGGCGAGCGCGGCCACCAGTTCCGTATCCTGCGCGCGGTGAAGAACCGGTTTGGCCCGACAGACGAAATTGGCATTTTCGAAATGCACCAGTATGGCCTCGCCCCGGCCAAGGAGCCCTCGGCCCTGTTCCTCAGCGCCGATGGCGAAAGCGAAGGCGGCGCGGCGGTGTTTGCAGCCATGGAAGGCTCCCGCCCCGTGCTGGCCGAAGTGCAGGCGCTGGTCGCCAAGAGTGCCTATGGCACGCCGCGGCGCAGCGTGGTTGGCTGGGATTCGAGCCGCCTCGCCATGCTGCTGGCCGTGCTGGAAGCGCGATGCGGCATCACGCTGGCGGGGATGGATGTCTACCTCTCCGTCGCCGGGGGTTACAGAATCATGGAACCCGCCGGAGACCTCTCGGCCGCCGCGGCCCTGCTCACCTCGCTATCTGCCAATCCTGCACCGGAGCGCAGCGTCTTCTTCGGCGAAGTCGCCCTGTCCGGCGCCGTTCGCCCGGTCGCCCGCATGGAACAGCGCCTGAAGGAAGCCGAACGGCTGGGTTTTGAGCGCGCATTCGTTCCGGAAGGCGCCCCGACCGCAGTGGACGGCTTGACCGTGACGCCGATTAAACGGCTTATCGACCTTGTGGAGTTGCTTGCCCCGGACGCACTGAATGCTTGAGTCCATTACAGCTTTTGACGGAATCGCGCTGGCGGTTGTTGTGATCTCAGGGATCATGGGGTTCGCCCGTGGATTTCTCAGGGAACTGGCGACGCTCGGCGCTTTTATCGGCGCTCTGGCTGCTGCCTATTACGCCCGCGTCTTTTTCCACGACGATCTTTCCGCCCTGCTGCCACCGAATCTGGCGCCCTGGACGGCCGACGTGATTCTGCTGATCGTCGCCTTCATCATCGTTTATGTGCTGATTGCGTGGCTTGGACAGCGGCTTTCGAAAAATATCCACGGCGCCGAAGGCATCGGCATGTTCGATCATATCGCCGGCGCGGTGTTCGGTGTGCTGCGCGGCTTCGTAGCCCTTGTTTTCTTTGTAGTCCTTCTTGGTCTGGTGCTCGAACAGAACCGGATTCCGAACTTCATTCAGAACGGAATGACCTATCCCCCGCTGCGCGATCTGGCCGATTTCGTGAACGTCGAAGCGGCCAAGGTGGGAAAAGAGGTGCAAGCCCCCCTTTCCTCGGAGGAGGAAAACGGGCAATAGGCCCCTGTCGCAAGTCTGTCATTCAGGAGCGCCTGTCGTATGGTCCACTTTGATCACGATGACGACAAGCCCCGCGAAGAGTGTGGCGTCTTTGGTATCTTCGGAAACCACGAGGCGAGCCTGCTCACCGCTCTCGGCCTTCACGCCCTTCAGCACCGGGGACAGGAAGCCTGCGGCATCACCTCATTCGACGGCAAGCGTTTCCCATCCGAACGCCATATGGGCATGGTGGGCGAACATTTCGGCGGCGACCTTCGCGCGCGCCTGCCGGGCCATGCAGCGATCGGCCACAACCGGTATTCCACGCAGGGCCGGCCGATGCTTCGCAACATCCAGCCTATCTTTGCGGATCTCGCCGGAGGCGGCTTTGCCGTTGCGCACAATGGCAACCTGACCAATGCCCGCAAGCTGCGCCACGATCTGGTGCGCGACGGTGCGATCTTCCAGTCGACCATGGACACCGAGGTGATCCTTCACCTCGTTGCCCGGTCCAGCCGTCCGCGTTTCCTGGAACGCCTCATTGACGCCCTTCAGAAGATTGAAGGCGGGTATGCCCTCGTCGGCCTGACCGGCAAGAAGCTGATCGGCGCGCGTGACCCGGTGGGCCTTCGCCCGCTGGTGCTCGGCCGCCTTGGCGATGCCTATGTGCTCGCTTCGGAAACCTGCGCCCTCGACATCATCGGCGCCGAATTCGTGCGCGAAGTCGAGAATGGTGAGATCGTCGTCATTTCCGACAAGGGCATTGAATCCCATCGCTTTACACAGGCTCGCCCGGCGAGCCCCTGCATCTTCGAATATGTCTACTTTGCACGCCCTGACAGTATTGTTCAGGGCCGCTCTGTTTATGAGGTCCGCCGCCGCATGGGCCACGAGCTCGCCGCGGAAACCATGGCGGATGCCGATGTCGTCGTGCCCGTGCCGGATTCCGGCGTTCCGGCTGCGCTCGGCTTCTCCGAAGCCTCCGGCATTCCGTTCCAGATGGGCATCATCCGGAACCATTATGTCGGCCGGACCTTCATCCAGCCGACCCAGACCGGCCGCCAGAGCGCCATCTCCAAGAAGCACAGCCCGAACAAGGCGGTGCTGGAGGGTAAGCGCGTCGTGCTGGTGGATGACTCCATCGTCCGCGGCAACACGTCGAAAAAGATCGTCCAGATGGTGAAGGAAGCCGGCGCCAAGGAAATCCATTTCCGTTCCGCCAGCCCGCCTATCGTGAACCCGGATTTCTACGGCATCGACATGGCCGCAAAGTCCGAACTGTTCGCCGCCATCCACACGCATGAGGAAATGGTGCGTGAGCTGAAGGTGGACTCGCTCGGCTTCCTCTCGGTTCCGGGTCTCTACAAGGCCATTGGCGAGCCTGTGCGCAACAATATGATGCCGCAATTCGCGGATCATTGCTTCACCGGCGAATACCCGACCCCGCTGGTCGACTATGAGAGCGACGAGAGCGACAAGGAGCGTCAGCTCTCCCTGCTGGACGACGCGTAAGGCCTGCGCTAGACGCGCGGCATGACCCAGCCTCGTCTCATCCTCGTCACCGGTGCGTCCCGCGGCATCGGCCGGTCCGCCGCCCTTCACCTCGCGAAACAGGGTGACGTGGTCATCGCCGTTGCCCGCTCGAAACTGGCCCTCGAAAAGCTGGACGACGAGATCCGTGCCGCCGGCAGCGAGGCTGTGCTCGTGCCGATGGACCTGAAGGACACCAAGGGGATCGAAACCCTCGGCAAGGTGATCGGCGAACAGTTCGGCCGCCTCGACGGCTTCATCGCAAATGCCGGTATCCTCGGCTCGCTGGGGCCGCTGGAAACCTGCGGGCCTCGCAGTTTCGACGAAGTGATCGCGGTGAACCTGACCGCCAATTTTCACCTGATCCGCGCGCTCGGTCCCTGGCTGCACAAATCCGACACCCCGCGCACCGCATTCATCACGTCCGGCGTTGCGCGCCATCCGCGCGCCTTCTGGGGCCCCTATCAGGCGGCCAAGGCCGGCCTGGAAGCCATGGTGCTTGGCTGGGCCGACGAGCAGGAAAACTTCCCGCTGCGCGCCAATCTCTTCAACCCCGGCGGCACACGCACCGACATGCGCGCCCAGGCCATGCCCGGCGAAGACCCGATGACCCTTCCGTCAGCAGATGATGTCGCGGCGGAACTGGTGAAGCTCGTCAGCAAGGACGAGACGCGCACCGGACAATTGATCAACTATCGCGACATCACTGCCAGCCGTTAATGGCGGGGGCTCCTACCATCCGGTCCGCGACCCGCGAAGACCTGCCGCTCCTGAAGGAATTCGAACAGGGCATCATCACGGCTGAGCGGCCGTATGATCACACGCTAAAGCCCGACCCGATCAGCTATTATGACATCGGCGAGCTGATCGATTCCGATGACGCGGAAGTGGCGGTCGTGGAACTGGACGGTGAAATCGTTGCGTCGGGCTATGCCCACAAGCAACCTTCGAAACATTATATCCAGCATGAATATCACGCCTTTCTGGGATTCATGTTCGTTCGCCCGGAGTATCGCGGGCGCGGCCTCAACAAGGTGCTGATCGATTATCTCACCGGCTGGGCGAAGGCGAATGGCCTGAGTGAAATCCGCCTCACCGTCTATTCAACGAACGAACCCGCGATCCGCGCCTATGAGAAAGCGGGTTTTGCGCCCTACATCACCGAGATGCGCGTCAATCTGGACGAGTAGCTTTGCGGCAACGCTCTTCCTCGCGCACCGCTTCCCAGCGCTTACGCAGATGTGCGACACGTTCCGGGAACCGCGCATCCAGCATCTCGACCTGTTTCACCCGGTCCGTGCGGAAATGGCGAAAGCCATCGCGCAACTCACACCAGGCGCACATCATGCGGATATGATCGGCATAGACGATCAGGAAGGGCCAGACGGTGCGGCGTGTGATGTTTCCCGCTTCGTCGGCATAGCCGAGGTCCAGCTTCTTCTGTGTCCGGATGGCTTCACGGACCAGCGCCACATCGAAGGAATCCTCTGGCCGCCTTCGGAAGCTGACCGGAACGAGGCCTGAATCCATGATGACGGGCTGAAGCTCGAGCGGCACGGCGGTCGACAGCTTCGCGATCAGGTCTTCCGCCCCACGCACCAGACGGGCATCCCCTCGCGCCGCCACCCAGCGTGCGCCCAGGACGGCAGCCTCCAGTTCGTCCGTCGTCAGCATCAGTGGCGGCATGTCGTATCCGGCATCCAGCACATAGCCGGTGCCTGCCTCCCCGCGGATCGGCACGCGCTGTGCGATCAGTTCGGCCATGTCGCGGTAAAGCGTGCGCAGGCTGGTCTCCAGCTCCTCTGCCAGTTCCCGCCCGGTCACCGGACGGTTCTTCCGCCGCAGGATCTGGATGATCTGAAAAAGTCTCTCGGTCCGTCTCATGAAAAGACCCCTACTGCCATGCTACTGACACCATGCTGTCAGCAGCCCCCCGCTATCAAGCCCTCATCGCAACCCGAACCAGGAGAAAGACGATGATCACGCTTTACGGATGGGGGCCCATGTTCGACTGTCCCTCGCCCAGCCCCTTTGTCATGAAGACCGACATCCAGCTGCAGATGCTGGGCGTTGATTTCACCCGCGCCATCGCAGATCTCGATGCGGTGCCAAAGCACAAGGCACCTTATGTCATCGATGACGGCCAGCTGATCGAAGACAGCGATTTCATCCGGCACCACTATGAAGCAAAACTTGGCAAAGGCCTCTATGACGGCATGAGCGGCAAAGAGATCGCCCTCAGCTGGGCGCTGGAACGCATGGCTGGCGGCCAGCTGACAAAGATCATGGCCTATGAACGCTGGATGAAGAACGACAATTTCAACAAAGGTCCGGCTCAGTTCTTCTCCGATGTTCCCGCGCCAGCCCGCCCGGCCGTGCTAAAAGGAGTTCGCGAGGGCATCGCTGCAGCGCATATGGGCGAAGGCACAGGCCGCTTTACCGAAGCCGAACGCATGCAACTGGCCGACTGGGACATCAGCACCCTCTCCATGCAGCTCGGCGATCAGGATTACCTGCTGGGTGACCAACCCACCTGTGCAGATGCGGCCGTCAGTGCCGTGCTCATCGCATGCGCGACGGAGTTCTTCGACACGCCGCTGACCGGTCTCATCCGGAAGCACGCCAACCTCCCCGCCTATATCGACCGGATGAAAGCACGCTACTTCGACCATGTGACGTGGCCGGACTGGCCGGTTGCTGTGGCCGAACCTGCCTGATCTCTTGAAGCGGCGGGCGGCCCATGGCTGTCCGCCGTTTTCCTACAGGCGGAAGTGTTTCGACAGTTTCAGGCCCTGGCCCTGATAATTTGAGCCTTTGCCGCCATAGAGCGCGCCAGGCTTGGCCAGCATCGGTTCATAGATCAGCTTCGCCACCGGCTGGCCGTGTTCCAGGATAAAGGGCACATCGCGCGAGCGCACTTCCAGCACGGCGCGGCTGCCGCCCGTATTGGTGCCGAAGCCCGGATCGAAGAAGCCGGCATAGTGGGCGCGGAACTCCCCCAGCTCCGGCGCGATGGGCGCCATTTCGGCCGCCTCGTTCGGCGCCACTTTCACGGTCTCGCGTGAGACGAGGATATAGAACTCTTCCGGGTTCAGCACGATCCGCCCGTCGCGCGGATAGACCGGCTCCCAGAACTGGGCCGCGTCATGCGCGCCGAGCCCGCGCAGGTCCACGACGCCGGAATGGTGCTTCGCGCGGTATCCCGCAGGCTGGCCTGCCGGTGGTTCCAGGTCGATCGAGACGACTTTTTCCTTCAGCGCGTCCGGCCGCTTCTTCTTGAAGCGGATCTGCGCAAGGCGGTCGCCGGGGCGCACCATGATCGGGAAGGTCCGCGGCGACACTTCAAGATAAAGTGGGCCGGAATAACCGGTCGGCACTTCGTCGAAGGCGCGGGACCGATTCGTCACCAGCCGCGTGAACACATCGATCCGGCCGGTGGAGCTCTTCGGGTTCGCCCGCGCGGCAATGCCGGCCGGCAGGCGGAGATGTTCCTGAAGGGGCACGAGGTAGACACAGCCTGTTTCCAGCACGGCCCCTTCCTGCGTCAGGTCGATCCGGTGCAGATGAATGCCCGGTTCCTGCAGCATCTCGGCGACGGTGCGATCCTTGCCGGGCAGGAAGCTCGCGCGCAGGCGGTAGGCATCCTCGGCGAGACGCAGGTCCAGGCTGGCCGGCTGCACCTGCCCCTCGTCCAGCGGCGTGTCTGTGCGGATGGCGCCGGAAGCCACCAGCGCCTCGATTTCCCGGTCGGGAAGAACACCTGTATCCTGTGCCATCTCTTGCACCCCTCGCCCTCTCAGGCATAAGGGCGAAACACGGAAACACAAGGAATAAGCTGCCATGGCAGACGCATCGGGCGGAGACGCCAAAAAAGGCTGGAAACCTGCCACCAAAGCGGTGCGCGGCGGCCTCATGCGCTCCGAGCATGGAGAGATCGCCGAAGCGCTCTACCTCACCTCCGGTTATGCCTATGACAGCGCCGAACAGGCGATGCGCCGCATGGCAGGGGAAGAGCCGGGATTCGTCTATTCCCGTTATGGCAGCCCGACCTGCGAGATGCTGCAGCAACGCCTAGCCCTGATTGAGGGCGCCGAGACCTGCCGGGTCACCGGGTCCGGCATGGGCGCGATTTCCTCGGCCATCCTGGCACCACTCAAAACCGGCGACCGGGTTGTGGCCGCCAAGGCCCTGTTCGGCTCCTGCCGCTGGATCATCGCCAACCAGATGCCGAAATATGGCATCGAGACCGTCTTCGTAGACGGCGCCGATATGGACGCCTGGGAGCGCGAAATCGCCAAGGGCTGCCAACTGGTTCTGATCGAAAGCCCGGCCAACCCGCTGCTGGATGGCGTGGACATCGCCGCCGTCTCGGAACTCTGCCGCAAGGCCGGTGCCCTGCTGGTGGTCGACAATGTGTTCGCCACACCGATCCTGCAGAAGCCGCTGGAGCTTGGCGCCGACGTCGTCGTCTATTCCGCCACGAAGCACATGGATGGCCAGGGCCGCGTCATGGCCGGGGCGATCCTCTGCGACGAAGCCCGGATGACCGAGATCTACGACCCATGGTTGCGCCATATGGGCCCGGCCGCCTCGCCGTTTAATGCCTGGGTCGTGCTCAAGGGCCTCGAAACCCTGAAGCTGCGCGTCGAAGAGCAAAGCCGCAGCGCCGCGCGCCTCGCCGACGCCATTGCCGACCACCCCGCCATCGCCGCCGTGCGCTACCCGCACCGCCAGGATCACCCGCACTATGAGGTCCACAAAAAGCAGATGCGCATGGGCGGCACGATGATGGCCCTGTCCGTGAAGGGCGGCCAGGAATCGGCCTTCCGGTTCCTCAATGCGCTGGAACTGGTCGATATCTGCAACAATCTTGGCGACACCAAATCCCTGGCCTGCCACCCGTCGACCACGACGCACCGCGCCCTCAGCGATGAGGAGCAGGCGACGATGGGACTGGACCGCTCCTGGATCCGTTTCTCGGTTGGTCTGGAAGATGCCGACGACCTTGAAGCAGACCTGATTCAGGCTCTTAACAAGGCGTAAACAAACAGCGGGCAATTTCACCGAATGGCTCGAAGGTCGCCCCCTCCTCAGTATGAACACGTCACTGACGGAGTGCGCATCCGCGTGCGCCCGAAATTCATGTATGACGAGTCCGAACCGGCGGCCGGCCGCTACATGTGGTCCTACACGGTCGACGTGGAAAATGAGAGTGATCGCACCTGGACCATCATCCGGCGGCACTGGGAAATCGTCGATGCGATGGGCCACTTGCAGGAAGTCGACGGCGAAGGCGTGATCGGCCAGACGCCGACCCTCGGGCCCGGCGAACGGTTCAGCTACACGTCCGGCGCGCCGCTGTCGGCCCCGTCCGGCATGATGCGCGGCACCTATGACCTGGTGGATGATGAAGGCGGCGAACTGGTCGCCCTGATCCCCGCCTTCTCGCTCGACAGCCCCTACGACACGTCGAAGCCGATCTGAGGCTTAGCCTTCCAGCTCTTTCTTGATGGCATTCCGGACGCCCTGCTCGTCTGCGCCCTCGATGGCCGTGTCACCGACATAGAAGCCCGGCGTGCCGCTGAGGTTCAGGGCATGGCCAAGACGCTGCATATCGTCCAGCTGTTTCTTGAGGGCGACCGACTGCATGTCTGCGCGCATCTTGCGGACGTCGACACCGACCTTTTCGGCAAGCTCGTCGATCTTCTTCTCGGTCAGCTCGTCGTTTGATTTCAGGTTCATCAGCGCGACGTGCATGTCGTAATACTTGTCCTGCTTACCGGCTGCGAGCGCCGCCAGCGCCGCTGTTTCGCTGATGCCGCCAAAGATCGGGTATTCCTTGAAGACCACACGGACCTTGTTGTCATACTTCTCCGGCAGTTCCTGCACGAAAGGCATGGAACGCTTGCAGTAGCCGCAGCGGTAATCGAAGAATTCCACCACAGTTACAGGGGCATCTGCCGGACCGATAAAGTGGTCCGTATCGAGACTGTAAAGCTGGTCCTTGTTCTGGCTGATCGCTTCCTGGGCCTCTTTTGCAGCATTGGCGCGGTCGCGGGCATTGAGGGCGATAATCGCTTCCTCGATCACTTCGGGATGCGTCACGATATATTCGTGAATAATCGTCTCAAGCTCAGCGCGATCCATACTGACCGGGGTCTTGTTGCCTTCGGCACAGGCTGGGGTCATGGCAACCATGGCGACTGCGGTGGTCGCAAGCAGGGGGCGGATCATATCTATACCTTTCCACGCCCGTTTCGGGCTGTTTCGTTTCGGCGTGACTATACTGGTGCGGGCATGCCCGTCCATTGGACCTAACAGAAAGTTGAAGGGATTCAGTGCTCACCGACTGTAATTGAGAACTGATTGACGCCCCGCCGGGACACACGCTCATAAAACTGGCGATTGTCAGGATTGCTGGGGTCCGTGATCAGCAGGATGTCGTCAGCCCTGCGGTAGTTCACCGTATTGCGTTCCAGCTGTTCGCGGGCGCGGTGGGCGAAGATGTTGGCGCGCTGCAGGTCTCCCACAGCATAGGCCGACTCTGCCGTTGCCAGCTGCGCTTCGGCCCGGCGGCCCTGTTTCTCCAGCGTAATGGCCAGCTGTTGCCAGGCGAAGGCATTGTTGGGTTCGGCAATCAATGCATCGCGCAAGGCCGTCTCCGCCTCCTCGATGTCGCCCGGCTCGGCCCGTGCGTTCAGCGAGCGCGCATAGTTGATCAGCAGGAGCGGCTGGCCCGGCTTCAGCTCAAGCGACTTGCGGTGCGGTTCCACTGACTCCGCAGCCCGCCCGCCTTCGAACAGGATCTGGCCTTTGAGCTCCCAGAAATACGGATTGTCAGGCTCATCCACCAGCAACGAATTGATGTCGTCGAGCGCCACCTGCATGTCGGAGGCCTGCATGGCCGCGATCGACCGGGCATAGCGCGCGGGTTCGCTCTGGTCGGTGTCGGGATACTCCCGGCGCACCTTGCCGGGCGTGTCGAGAAAGCCGATCAGCTTGGCGCGCATCATTTCATACTGGTATTGCTCCCGCTCCGTGGGCGGAACGTCCCGCGTGGGAGACTCGTCCGCCAGCATCCGCACATTGCGGATCCGGTCGGAGGCCAGCGGGTGGGAACGGAAATACGGGTAACGCCGCGCCTGCGAGATCACTTCCTGCGCGCGGAACTTCTCGAAGAACTCCACGATGCCTTCCGGCGACTCGCCAAGCTGGGTGAGATAGGACACCGCCGCCGTATCGGCCATCGATTCTTCGGAGCGGGTGTGAACATAGAAATTGAGCGCGGCGAACTGTTGGGAAGACCCGATCAGCGCTGCGCCGGCCCCGCCTTCTCCGGCCGCAATCGCCAGGATGCCAAGGCCGATCGAGACCAGCGCCGGACGCGAGGCCACCCCCGCCGCACGGGCACGGGTGACTGTATGGCCGCAGGCGATGTGGCAGGTCTCGTGCGCCAGAACGCCTTTGATCTGTAGCGGAGAGTCCGCCGCGATAATCAGGCCGGTATGAATGTGGATATTCTGACCATTGGCCACAAAGGCGTTCAGCGACGGATCGTTGATGATGTAAAGACCGACATCGCTGGGTTGCAGCCCGGCCACTTCGAGGATCGGATCGGTCCATTCGCGGAGCGTTTCCTCGATCTCCGCATCCCGGATCAGGCCCTGCGCAGAGGCAGAAGCCGCAACAACCACCGAGGCGGCTGCCATTGCGATATATCGCAGGAAATTACGGGCCATGCGGGTCCTGTCTCCGTTTTCCGCCTATTCCCCTGAATCTACGGGTCTCAGCCTGTAAATGCGAGGGGGAAGCTACAGAATAACAGAAATGTCAGGCTCAAGCTGAGGGGAAGATGAACGAAAGCGCCGGATCGAGCCGGATTCCGGTCTCGTCGCCGGCTTTCGGCGCCTGATGGCGCGGCACCAGTGCCACGAGACGGTGCCCGCACACGTCCAGAACCAGACGCGTCATCGCACCCGTCACCTGGCTGGCCAGCACCTTTGCCCGCACGCCGGAGGCCGGGTCGAGGGAGATTCCTTCCGGGCGTACGACCAGTTCCGTTCCCTCTGCCGCCTCGGCCAGGCCGGGCGGAACATCCGCCGCAGCCATCCGGTTCACCGGGCCAAGCGAGGCCGCCACATCGGCACTGACCGGGTTCATGTACACCTCGGCCGCCGGGCCTTCCTGACGGATCCTGCCACCGCGCATGATCGCGACATGGTCTGCCGCTTCCAGCGCTTCCATCGGATCATGCGTCACCAGCAGCGCGGGAATGTCTGCCGCGCGCACGGCGTCCAGCGCCTCGTCGCGCACGCTGGCACGCAAGGCCGGGTCGAGGCCGGAGAACGGTTCGTCCATCAGGATCGCCGCGGGCTTCGGCGCCAGCGCCCGCGCAATGGCGACGCGCTGTTGCTCCCCGCCCGACAATTCATGCGGATAGGCATCCGCCCGTTGTGTCAGGCCAAGGCGCCCCAGCCAGGCGAGGGCTTCGGCCTGCGCCGCATCCTTGCCGAGCGGCTTCAGGCCGAACTGTACGTTCTGCAGCGCGGTCAGATGCGGAAACAGTGCGAAGTCCTGGAAGATCAGGCCGATCCGGCGTTTGTCCGGGGCGAGTGTGGTTTTCGTCGACGACAACACCCGGCCGCCCAGCCGGATCTCGCCATCATCCACCGGCTCCAGCCCCGCAAACAGGCGCAGCAGCGTCGACTTGCCCGCGCCCGAACCGCCGAGCAGCGCCGTAATCGCGCCGGGCTTCAGGTCGAGCGACACGGAATCGACCACGCGTACGCCGTGATAGGCACGGCTCACGCCGACTGCAGACAGGCTATCACTCATGGGTGTGCTCACCGGGCCGCGAATGTGACAGGCGCCAGGACAGCAGGATCACCGGGATCAGGCCCGCTGCGGTGATCAACAAGGCCGGCAAGGCGGCGGCGGCCAGCCGCTCGTCAGATGCATAGGCATTGGCGCGCACCGCCAGCGTATCCCAGCTGAACGGACGCAGCATCAGGGTCGCCGGCAATTCCTTCAGGCATTCGACAAACAGGATGAGCGCCCCGGCACTCGCCCCGGACAGGGCAATCGGCAGGTCCACCTCCCGCGCCCGGCGCAGTGGCGAGGCCCCAAGGCTTTCCGCAGCATGTCCAAGAGAGGCAGGCGCACGCGCCAGCGCCGCCACCATCGGCTCGGCCCCGGTTGTCGTGAACCGGCTGGCATAGACCCAGGCCAATGCCAGCACCGGCACAATCCCTGTCAGCGTCAAACCCAGCCCTCCCAGAACGACCAGCGCGCCCAGCGCCAGCACAGCCCCCGGAATGGCATAGGCAGACGAGGCCGTCAGCCGCGCAAAGGCAGCGCCCGGCCCCTTGCCGCGTCCCGCCAGCGCAATCACCAGCGCCAGCACGAACCCGAAGGCGGCGCCTGCGCCGGCCAGGATCAGCGTGTTCTTCAGCGCCTCGCCGACGGGAGCGACATATTCCCGGGCTTCCAGCGCCCGCCAGACGAGACGCGAAACAGGCAAAAGGAAACCGATCGAGAAACCGACCAGACAGAACAGGGCCGCGCCCCAGCCCCAGAAACCCCCAAGCTTGGTGCGGGAAACCGCCCGCCAGCGGGTGGAACTTTGCTGGCTGCCCGCCCGCCCCCGGCTCCACCGCTCGGAAAGCAACAGGCCGACGACAAGAACCAGAAGGATGACCGCGAGGCGCGCCGCGGCCGCCGGTTCCCCGAAACTCTTCCAGGCGCGGACGATGCCGAAGGTCAGGGTCGGCACGCCCAGATACTCCGCCGCGCCATAATCTGCCGCCGTCTCCATCAGGGCGAGCGCCAGGCCGGCAGCAATCGCGGGCCGGGCCGCAGGCAGGACGACACTCCAGAAACTGCGGAGCGGAGACGCCCCAAGGCTGCGCGCCGCTTCCAGCGCACAGATGGACT
This sequence comes from uncultured Hyphomonas sp., assembly GCF_963678195.1. Classification (NCBI taxonomy): domain Bacteria; kingdom Pseudomonadati; phylum Pseudomonadota; class Alphaproteobacteria; order Hyphomonadales; family Hyphomonadaceae; genus Hyphomonas; species uncultured Hyphomonas sp. The sequence goes on along the minus strand of NZ_OY782759.1, from coordinate 1,087,065 downwards.
GGGAGACGAACGCCGTGCGCGCGGTGAGATAGACATAAGGATAGAGACCGCTGGCCAGCACGAAGGCGAGGCCCGGCACCGACCGCATGGACGGGAACCAGTAGTCCCGCGCCGACCAGCCGGTCAGATCGCGAAGCGCAGACTGAAGCGGCCCGCCGACGCCCATCAGGTCACCCCAGGCATAGGCCAGCACATAGCCGGGCGCGGCCAGCGGCAGGATCAGAAGCCATTCGAAGACCGGCCGTCCCGGAAAGTCATGCATGGTCACGAGCCAGGCAGCCGGGACCGCAAAGGCAAGCATGAAGAAGGCGGCCATGGCCAGCGTGCCCAGCGTGCCGCCAAGGTAGGGCACCATCAGCGTGTCGCGGATGTGTTGCCACGCCTCCCCGCCGCCCATGAACACGGCGGCCAGCAGGACCGACACAACGGGTACGGCAATGATGGCACCGGCCAGCACAGCCGGCCCGTCAGCGGGCCGGAGTTTCAGGCGCTTGGGCAGGAACACCCGCGCTGGAAGGGAAAGACCGGCCAAGCGTGTCTGCCTCAGTTCCAGCCGGCCTTGTCATAAATCTCCTGCGCTTCGGACTGGTGCGTGCCCAGTTCGTCCAGCGGGAAGTCGCTGCGCTTGAAATCCGGCAGGGCATCCAGTCCTTCCGGCAGCGATGCGCCTTCGATCATCGGGTATTCCTTGGTTTCAAGTGTCAGCCAGCCCTGGCCATCGACACTGGCAAGCCATTCGATGAACCGGATCGCGTTCTCGCGATGCGGCGCATGGGCCGCAATACCGGCCCCGGTGACATTCTCATGCGTGCCGGTCGTATCCTGTTCGGGGAAGCTGAGCTTCACCTTGGCGGCGGCAGCCTGCTGGCTCGGCGCGCCGGTGGCCATGCGGACATAGTAGTAATGGTTTGTCAGGGCGACCGAACACTCACCCGCCGCGATCGATTCGATCTGGGTAATGTCCCCGCCCTGCGGCGGACGGGCGAAATTCGCGACTACGCCGTCGGCCCAGGCCTGGGCGGCGTCATGCCCCATCCGGCCGATCAATTCCCCCATCAGGGAGAGATTGTAGATATTGGTCGAGGAGCGCATGCAGACCTCGCCTTTGAAGCGCGGGTCGGCCAGGTCGCTGTAATGGGCCACCTCCTCAGGGGTCACGCGTTCCGGATCATAAGCGATCACGCGCACCCGGCGGGCGAGCCCGAACCAGTAGCCATCCTTCTGGCGGAAATGTTCCGGGATCTTTTCGTCCAGTACCGGATCCTGCACTGGTTGCAGCAGACCGGCTGCTTCGAAACGGTACAGCGTGCCGGCATCGGACGAAATCACGACGTCCGCCGGGCTCGCATCGCCCTCGGCTTTCATGGTTTCCAGAAGTTCCGGCGCGCCCGATTCGCGGAAGCGGACCTTGATGCCCGTCTCCTCTTCGAAGGCCTTGTACATGGCCTTGTCGGAATCATAATGGCGCGCGGAGTAAACATTGAGCACGCCCGCATTTTGCGGCTTGTCCCCTGATTCAGCTAAAGATTTGCCTGAATCCGAGGCAGGCGTGCCTGGGTTCCCGCATGAGGCGAGGAGGACGGTGGCGGCGGTGAGCCATAGGCGAATTCCGGTCATATCAGAGCCTGTTTTCTGCTTTTCAGGCCATCAAACATAGTTGAGAATAATTCGCAACAAAGCGTTGTCGCGACCTTTTGCCCGTTTTTTGCACATGCGAATTGAAATTCTCTCCGATTGGGGGAATGAACTTCAAAATCCCAATGGTTTTCGATTTACTAATTCGAAACCCGGGGAACATGGGGGTTGGTGGTTATGACGACCGACATTGTGGTGGATCTAGGCTTGAAGACGGCGGAAGAAGTCGCCCTTCTTGCAACTGTGGTGGACGCATTCGTGCAGCAGTTCCTGGGACGGAACCGTCAAACGAGCGATGCGCCGGACGTGATGGTGCGGACTGCCTTCTCACCGGATGGCGAAGTTTCCAAGGCGGTTATCTTCCAGGACCGGAAATGGGCCGATGCCTTCGTGAATTTCTGGGAAAAACAGAAAGCCCAGGATCACGCAGCCTGATCTGAGGCCGTTCCGGCACCGGTTGAGACCTGACAACGAGACGATCTGCCGCCGCGTCAAAGCGGATAGTTCACCTTCGCGCGCAAAAGCCCTACATGAGGGCCCATGCAATCGCCGCCTCCCCCCCCACCGCCGATTTCGAGTTTCACGCCGAAAGTCGCCATTCTTGGCGCGGGCATTATTGGCCTCGCGACCGCTTTCGAGCTGGCCGTAAAACGCGGCGTGCCGGTGACGATTTACGATCCCGCCCCGATGGGACGCGGCGCCAGTTGGGCCGCCGCCGGCATGCTCGCCCCGGCTTATGAGGCCGCCGCCGAAGAAGGCGTCCATCCCCACCTGTTCGAGCTCTGCATGGAAGGCGCTGAGCTGTGGCCGGATTTCTCCATCGATCTCGCCCACGCCGCCGACACCGATTCCGGATACAGCGGCCGGCCTTCCCTGGCGCTTGCCTTCGACAAGGCCGAGACAGCTGCCATGCACAAGCTGGCCCGCGCACTCGATGCCCGCGGCATTGCGCATGAGGAACTGCCGCCTGCCACCGCGCACCTGCTGGAACCATCGATTGCACCGGACCTGATCGGCGCATTGCAAATGCCGACCGACGGCCAGGTGGACAACCGCGCCGTCGTCCGGGCCCTGATCATGGCGCTGCAGCGCAGTCCGCTGGCGACGCTTCGCAGCGAAGCCGCGCCCCTGCGCAGCGAAGGCGGACGCCTCACCCTGGAAGGCCACGACCTGATCCTCGCTGCCAGCGGCTGGAACACCGCCGCCATAAAGGTGGACGAGAATGGCGAGCCGCTCAGCCTCGTAAACTGGGACCCGGCCCTCGACCAGATCGATTGCTATGGCGGTCAGATGCTGTCGGTCGCACATGGCTATGGCTCGCCGGAGACGACGCTACGATGCGGTGCGATCTATATCGCCCCCAAGGCAGACCGGGTGATCATCGGCGCGACGGTGGAACCGGGCGTTGCCACCGAAACGCCTGAGCCTGAAGCCATCGCCGCCCTGCACGCCCGCGCTGCGCGCCTCTGCCCGGTGCTGGAAGACCTGCCCGTGATCGAAACCTGGGCCGGTATCCGGCCCGGCACACCGGATCGCGCCCCGATGATCGGTGCAACCGCCGCGCCGAACCTGTTCGTGGCGGCAGGCCATTACCGCAATGGCATCCTGCTGGCACCCATCACGGCACGGATCATCGCAGACCTGATGCTGTGCAAGCCACTGAAAGAACTGCATGAGAGTTTCGCGCCCGGCCGCCTCTGCACGGCAGCCTGAAATTTTCCCCGCCTCCCTTGCAATCGTCTCGCCTGGCCTCTAAATCGGCCCTTCGGCGAGCCCCGCCAGAAAGTTTGAGGAGGCCAGAAATGAACAACGCACCGCACTTCGCCCTGCGTTCTTCCTTCATTTCACGGCCCTTCCATGACCAGCTTTCTCACGCTCGACGCCCTCTCCCTTTCCACGCCTGACGGCACCCCGCTTTTCCGTGATCTGACGCTCTCGCTCGGCCGCGAGCGCGTAGGCCTTGTCGGCCGCAACGGCTCCGGCAAGTCCACGCTGCTGCACGCCATCATGGGCGACGTCGCACCCGCGAGTGGCAGTCTCCACCGCAACGGCACGATCGGCATGCTCCAGCAATCGCTGGACGAAACGCTGGACCTTGCTGGCGCCCTCGGCATCACGGCAGCCCTCGCCTGCCTTGCCCGGCTTGAAGCAGGCGACGGCAGTATGGAGGATGCCGCCGATGCGGACTGGATGCTGCCTTCCCGCGTGGAACAGGCGCTCGCCGATACCGGCCTCCACGCGTTCCCACTGAACACGCCGGTTGCCACGCTCAGCGGCGGCGAACGGATGCGCGTCGCCCTGGCCCGACAAATCCTGGAAGCGCCGGACCTGCTCCTGCTGGACGAGCCGACCAATAATCTCGACACGGAAGGCCGGGAGGCGATTGCCAACCTGCTGCGCACCTGGCCGGGCGGCCTGCTCATCGCCAGCCATGACCGGGACCTGCTGGAACAGGTCGACCGGATCGTGGAGCTTTCCCCTGTCGGCATCACCCTGTTCTCCGGCGGATGGCGCGAATATGCGGCAGCACGGGAGGCCGCCCGCGAAGCCGCCGAAGCGGACCTTGCCCGCGCGAGCGATGCCCTGAAACGCACACGGAAGAGTGCCCAGCAGGCAAAGGAAAAACAGGACCGGCGCGACAAGGCGGGCCGCGCCGCCCGCGCGAAAGGCGACGCCCCGAAAATGCTGCTGGACATGCGGCAGGAGCGCGCCGAAGCCACACGCGGCAAAGGAAACGCCCTCGCCGCCCGTCAGATGGCGGAAAGCGAAGGCGATCTCGCCGCTGCGCGTGAGCGGATCGAAATCCTCGCCCCCCTCACAATGGACCTGCCGCCCTGCGGACTACCCTCCGGACGGCGCCTGCTGGATTTCAAATCGGTCGCCATGGCGTTCGGCGACCGGCACCTGTTCGGCCCGCTGGATTTTCAGCTGACAGGCCCGGAACGGGTCGCCATCGCCGGGCCGAACGGGTCCGGTAAATCCACCCTGCTCCGCCTCGTCACGGGTGACCTTCAGCCCACTTCCGGCACGGCCAACCGCCTTACCGGGAATTTCGCCCTGCTGGATCAGCATGTCAGCCTGCTGGCGGCGAACGAGACCATTCTCGAGAACATGCACCGGCTGAACCCCGGCCTCGGCGCCAATGCCGCGCATGCCGCCCTCGCGCGGTTCGGCTTCCGTAATGACGACGCGCTTCAGGTGACCGGCACGCTGAGCGGCGGGGAGAAACTGCGCGCGGGCCTCGCCTGCGTCTTCGCCCGGCCCGAACCACCGGACCTGCTGATCCTCGACGAACCGACCAATCACCTCGACCTCCGCGCCATCGAAGCCCTCGAAACCGGCCTCAATGCCTGGGACGGGGCCATCCTGCTCGTCAGCCACGACGCGGCTTTCTTGCACAAAGTCGGCGTAAACCGGGCAATCCGCCTGTAGCCTGGGCAGGTTTTCCGGGCGAAGGTGAAAACATCCGAACCTCCGGGAGCCTGCCTTGCAATCGGGATCAATTTGCCGTAGCGCGAGCGATTGAAAGTGGATTGAGGTTCCTGCTGATGGCGTCCCCGGAAAAGATCATTCTTCATTGCGGCCTTCCCAAAACCGGGACGACAGCGATGCAGAACTGGTGCGCTGAAAACCGGGAAAAATTCCTCAAATTCGGCGTTGATTATCCCGCGGTCGAAATACGCGAAGATATCGGACCGATCACGAACGACCGCACCCCGAAACACGGCATACTCATCGGCGCGCTCCGCAGCGGCAATATGGACAAGGTCAAAGCCCTGATCGCCGGTGCCGAAGCGCCCGTTCTTCTGCTGTCGACCGAGGGATTGTCCAACCACTTCTACAAGTTCCCGGATGAAAACCTTGCCAAACTCCGCGAGTGTTTTGCCGGCATCCCTGTCGAACTGTTCCTGGTGTACCGCGACAAACCCAAATGGCTTAAAAGCCTTTGGAACCAGGCAATCATTTCCTATCCGGGAACGCCTGCATCATTTGAAGAATACGCCCAATTGCCGATCGTCCGGCGCCTTGCCGACTGGGAGCAGTTGAAGGCCGACATGATGAAAAGCTATGGCGCCTCCCATGTCGAAGAAGTCACTCTGGAAGAGAATGGCTGGCGAGTTCCGCTGATGGATTATCTCAATATCGGAGACTTTGAAGAATCCGAGAGCAGCGAAGGCCAGCACAATGTCTCTCTCGGGTCGGACGTGCTTGAGTTCATCCGGCAAATGAACAAGATGCGGCTGCCCCCCAATGTCCGCCTGGCAATGTTCGGCCTCATTCACGAAATCTACAATACCTCCAATCTGGCATTCCGGAATGCAGGAAACTGGACCGAAAAGCACCCTGGTCACATTCGTCCGCTGGACAAAGCAATCCGGGAACTCGGCCCAGTGCCTGATGAAGACGCCGAAAAGGTCCGGCAGACACTTCTCACGGAGCTTGAGAAGAAGCTGAACCCAGCCTGACTCACGTTGCGCACAATCGAAGCGCTCGAAACCGGCCTCAACGCCTGGGATGGCGCCATCCTGCTTGTCAGCCACGATCAGGCTTTCTTGCATAAAGTCGGCGTGACACGGACGCTTGCGCTTTGACAATGTGCCGCACGGAAATTGATGGAATGGAAACCTCCGCAACACTAGATTGCAGAAAGACCGATGGAGCCGATCCCGATGCCCGCCGCCGTCCAGCAAGACACGCCGGAAGACCTCATCGTTTTTGATGGCACCTGCGTGTTCTGTTCCGGCTTCGCGCAATTCATGACGCGGCACGACAAAGCCCGCCGCTTCCGCTTTGTGACGGCGCATTCGCCCACCGGACAGAATCTCTACCGGCAATACAATCTCGATCCGGTCGAAATGGAGACCAACATCGTCATCGTCGATGGCAAGGCCCACACGCATATGCACGCCTTCGCCGCCGCGGTGCGCACGCTCGCCTGGCCATGGAAGGCCGCCGCTATGCTGGGTCTCTTGCCGGATGCTATCTCAAAGCCGGTCTACCTGTTCATCGCGCGCAACCGCTACCGTTTCGGCCGCCGGGCCTGTCCGATGCCTTCGCCGGAACTGAAGGCGCGCCTGATTGAGTAAAACCATCCTCATCATCGGTGGATACGGTGTCTTTGGCGGCAAGCTCGCAGACGCCCTCTCCGGCGATCCGGCTTTCGACGTCATCATCGCCGGGCGCAGCCTGTCCAGCGCGGAACGCTTCTGCGAAGGCAAGTCCTGCCGTCCCCTGCTTCTCGACACTGCCGCACCGGACCTTGCCGCCGCCCTGGCCGAGACGCGTCCGTTTATTGTTGTCGACGCGTCCGGCCCGTTTCAGGCCCGGCGCGACGCCCCCTACCGCGTCGCCGAGGCTGCCCTCGCCTGCGGCGCCCACTATCTGGACCTCTCCGACGACGGAGCATTTACCGCTGGTATCGATACGCTGAACGATGCTGCCACCGCAAAAGGCCTCACTGTCCTTTCCGGCGTCTCCAGCGTGCCGGCACTGTCCTCGGCGGCCGTCACTGCGCTCGCCGAAGACCTCACAGAGATCGACCACATCGAAAGCATCATCCTGCCGGGCAACCGGGCTCCACGCGGCCTCTCCGTCGTGCGGGCCATTGTTGGCCAGGCCGGACGTCCGCTACCGCTCTGGCGCGCCGGGCGCTTCGTCTCTGCCACGGGTTGGGGCGAGCGCCGCACGATCACGCTGGACGTGCCCGGTGAGCCCCCTGTCCGCAATCGTTGGGCGAGCCTGATCGGCGCGCCGGACCTCACCCTCTTTCCGGAATATTTCCGGGCCCGCTCGGTCACCTTCCGTGCCGGGCTGGACCTGAAGCTGATGCATGGCGGCCTCACACTTCTGTCGCTGCCCGTGCGCTGGGGCCTGATCCGCAGTCTCTCGCCCCTCGCCCCGGCGCTCAAATGGATGGCCGACCGGCTGGAGCCCTTCGGTTCGTCCACCGGCGGCATGCGCGTGTCGGTCTCCGGCCGCACGGGCGACGGCCGCGCGGAACGGCGGGACTGGACGCTGATCGTGCGCGGCGGTGACGGCCCGTCCATTCCCGCCATCCCCGCCGAAATCCTTTGCCGGCGCCTCGCCGCTGGTGCTGTGCCCGCTGGCGCCCGGCCTTGCCTTGGCGAATTCACTCTGGATGAAGCCGAAGCCGCCCTTGCCCGCCTGCGCACCGCCACAGCCCGGACCCGGCAGGAGATCCCCTTCGTTTTCGAAACCGTGCTCGGCGAGGCCTGGTCTGACCTGCCGGCTGAGATACAGGCGCTGCACGCCATCCCCCATGCCCGCCGCTGGACGGGCCGCGCCCGCATCGAACGCGGCACCGGGCTCATCTCGCGCCTCGCCGGGGCCTTTGCCGGCTTCCCGCCCGCAGGGGAAGACGTGCCCGTCACCGTTGAGATGACCCGCCGCGGCAGCAGGGAAACCTGGGTCCGCACCTTCGGCCCCCGCCGCTTCCGCTCTTTCCTTTCCCCTGCCGGGCCGCCCGGCAGTGGCCGGATACAGGAACGCTTCGGCCTGATGCGCTTCCGCATCGGCCTGCAGGTGCGGGAAGGCCGCCTTGAATACCCCGTCCTTTCGGGCAGTTTCCTCGGCATCCCATGGCCCGCATTCCTGCTGCCGCGCAGTACCACGGCAGAATTCGTCGATCCCGAAGGCCGCGCCTGTTTCAGCGTCCGGATAGACCTGCCTATCGGCGGCCATGTGGTCAGCTATTCCGGATGGCTCCTGCCGGACGATGCGCCACCCCCGGCTGCGTGACGCAGGGCCACATCTGGACGCTTCCGGCCGCGAGGCTTAAGTCTCCCTTCGATACAAGGAGTGCCCGCATGTACCAGATCGCCCCGATGAGTGAAGATCAGGAAGCCATCAAGGCCGCCGTCGAGAAGACGCTGGAGCCGTTCGATGACGAGTATTGGGGCAAGGTGGACGAGACCGGCAACTGGCCGGAGGAATTCTGCGATGCCATGGCCGCCGGCGGCTGGCTGGGCATTGCCTTCCCGGAAGAATATGGCGGCGCAGGCCTCGGCCTCACCGAAGCGGCGCTGATGATGCAGACGGTGACGCGCACGGGCGCGGGCTTTTCCGCCGCCTCCGCCATCCACCTCAACATCTTCGGGCCAAAGCCGCTGGAGAAGTTCGGCAACCCCGAACTGAAGCAAGAGAACCTGCCGAAGATCATCTCCGGCGAAGAGAAGATGTGCTTTGCCGTGACCGAGCCGAATTCCGGCCTCGACACGTCCAGCCTGGAAACCAAGGCCGAGCGCACCAACAATGGCTATGTCATCAATGGCCGCAAGATCTGGACGACGGGCGCCCAGCGCGCCGACAAGATCCTGATCATCGCGCGCACCACGCCGAAGGACCAGTGTTCCAAGCCGCACCTTGGCCTTTCGCTCTTCTACACCGATCTCAACCGCGACCGGATCGAGGCGAACCCGATCCCGAAAATGGGCCGCAAGGCGGTGGAGTGCAACACGCTCTTCATCGACAATCTGGAAGTGCCGAAGGAACACCTGATCGGCGAAGAAGGCGCGGGCTTCAAATATCTGCTGCAGGGCCTGAATCCGGAGCGTGTGCTGTTCGCCGTGGAATCGATCGGCCTCGGTTTTGCTGCGCTGGAGCGCGCCGCGCGCTATGCCAATGAGCGCGTCGTGTTCGGACGGCCCATCGGCCAGAACCAGGGCATCCAGCACCCGCTGGCGAAATCATGGGCGGAGCTCTCCGCCGCTGAACTGCTCGCCTACAAGGCCGCCGGCCTCTACGACAAGGGCGAGGAGTGCGGCGCCGAAGCCAACGCCTCGAAATACCTTGGCACCGAAGCCGGCTTCACCGCCTGCGAGACCGCCGTGCTCACCCATGGCGGCATGGGCTATGCGAAAGAGTACCATGTCGAGCGCATGATGCGCGAAGCCATGCTCGCCCGCATCGCCCCCGTCAGCCGCGAGATGATCCTCAACTTCATCGCCGAACGCGTGCTGGGCCTGCCGAAGAGCTACTAGTTGATCTGGAACCGCCGCCGGACCGCAAGGCCGGACAGGAAGACCAGAATGATCGCAGTCAGCGACTGAAAGCTTGCGAGCAGGCGCAGGCCGATGGGCGTGCCATCTCGATAGGCACGAAGCTCGAACCCATCGCCCAGATGCTGCTCGCAGGCTGCCTGTGCCGGGCCGGTCAGCGGGTCCAGCATCTGGCCGATGGCCGTGCACGGATCAGGCGTATCCCACGGCCCGAACGGCAGGACCTGTCCGAAAGAAAAGCTCAGCGCTTCACCAAAGTGTTTCCAGCTGGGCCGATCCAGAAACCAATCGCCCATCAGCATGTAAGCCAGCGCAAACACAAACACCCCACCGATCAGCCAGACAATCGGCAACACGACTGAGTTTCCATAATTGGATGCCCCGCCATAGATGTGAGATAGAACCCGTTCCCAGATCGGAATGCCCTCTTTCTCCTGCCAGAAGGCCAGTAATTGCTGCAATGAATATTCTGGCCGGCGGCGCCTGCGCCGGGCGATAAGCTCCAACCGGAAGAAGCGGCCCTCTTCCGGCCTGTCCCGCCTGTCTTCATTGAACTGCTTCAGGGTACGATAGCAGTCTTCCAGAGCGCGGAAATAGTCGATCCGGTTTTTGACCGGACCTTCTGCAAATGCCTGCGCCTCGCTCCGCCGCCATTCCTGAAATGCCTCAAGACCGCCTTCATAAAGCGCCGACCATTTTGAGACGTCTCGCACGTACTGCTGCTTTTTTTCCTCAGGTGCATCTTCCCAGGGTGGTTGCGGTTTTCTTGGAACAGCCCGCTTCAAAGCCGCCAATCCTGCTGTCAACGTCTCTGTTACCGGCAGACAGGACTCATGCGTCTTCCCCCGCTCCAGAGCGAACTCCACACGGGTTTTCCCAAAGTTGATGCCGCGATGCAGCACACTACTATGCAGTTTGAACAGGTGAAAAAAATGCGCGCCATGAAAATCAGATTGGTCCGTGTCAGGTCCATCCAAGATATCCCGATTGGAAAAATCGGCCGGGCCAAGGAACACGGCCCCCTGGGCGATGAAGCGCCGGACGGAACGCCGCGTGATAGAGAGGGGGGCAGGCTCGCCTCTCATATGGCCCTCCAAAGCCACCCCCTTATCATGGGATTGGGATAGCAGCGCGATGGACTGGTCCACACGCTCGCTGGTCAGGCTACGTCCTTCCCCGCTGAAATCGGCTTTACTTAGAAAGGCAGCGCTGTTGAACCAAGCGTCTCCCGAGAAGGCAGCGCTTTTGAATCGGGCGTGTCCCGAGAAGGCGGCACTGTAGAAGCTGGCGTCTTCCGAGAAGGCGGCGCTGTAGAAGCTGGCATCTCCCGAGAAGGCGGCGCTGTTGAAGATGGCGTATCTCGAGAAGGCAGCGCTGTTGAAGATGGCGTCTCCCGAGAAGGCCGCGCTGTCGAAGCGGGCATCTCCCGAGAAGGCGGCGCTGTAGAAGCTGGCATCTCCCGAGAAGACAGCGCTTTTGAAGATGGCATCTCCCGAGAAGGCGGCGCTGTAGAAGCTGGCGTCTCCCAAGAAGGCGGCGCTGTAGAAGCTGGCATCTCCCGAGAAGGCGGCGCTGTTGAAGCGGGCATCTCTCGAGAAGGCCGCGCTGTCGAAGCCGGCGTCTCCCGAGAAGGCGGCGCTGTCGAAGCTGGCATCTCCCGAGAAGGCGGCGCTGTTGAAGCTGGCATCTCCCGAGAAGGCGGCGCGGTAGAACCAAGCGTATCCCGAGAAGGCGGCGCGGTCGAAGCGGGCCTCTCCCAAGAAAGCTGCATTCATGGCCTGCAGCGATATTGGAATCCGGCCATCCTTTGACCGGGTTTGAGTGGACAGGCGATCCAGGTTGAGATCAGGCAGAACGGCGCCTTCCCATTGGAGCCGATTATCGGGGTCTTTTATAAGCCCAAAAAAAACGGACCGAGTCTCCACAATCGGCTTGGCCAGTTCGGCCTTGAGGATGTCATTCAGTCCGGCGCTGAACGCTGCGTCCTCCGCGCCTTTCAGCGTCTGGCTGCCGTCCCGGAATAGCAGCGGCAAGTGAACGCGCGTGAAGCGGCGCTTTGTCTGCGGGCACCGAAATTCAGGCCGGTCCACATCCTCGGCCAACCCCGCCCGGCGCCAGTAATCCTGCAACGTCGCCTGACGGCCCTCTACGCCATCTGCTTCGGGAACCGGCACGCCATCCTCCGGCACGACCCAGCCCCACCAACGCTTCTTCGCCAGACCGTCCCAGGAATAATCCTGTTCCCACCAGTCGTCCCACCATTCCTGGGATATTGCCATCTGTGCGCCCCGTGCTGCCCCGTCAACTTCAGGTTAGCGTGCGGCGATGGCGTGTAAACCTGCCGGCCTACATATCGTCGGCTTTGGTCATGTGCTGGAAGAATTCTTCCTTGCTGTTGGTGCGGGGATAGTCGCCGTCCGGCACAGGCACGCCGAGGAAGGCGCAGAGAGGCTCCCAGCCATCCTTGGCCGAATGCACCAGCAAGCGATCCGCCGGGATGGCCGCTTTCACCTCCGCTTCGTGCGCGAGGAAGTTGGCGATCAGCTCGTCCTTTGTCTTTGCGGAGCCGAAGCTGCGCTCCAGCACTTTGGAGACCATCGTGAACCATTCGGTTGCCTGCGGCGGCCAGGTTTCCGGCGCCCAGACGGTGGCGAGGATCGTTTCGGAAATGCTGCTGTACCAGCTCTCGGCAGAGCGGGAGGAGAGGATGATCTTCGCGTCCGGATAATAATCCGCCAGCTCCTTCCAGAAGGCCGCAGACGGCCAGTCTACGGCGGAGGTGTAGCCCCGATAGATGGCGTCGAAGTCCGGCTCGCCGGCCAGCGCGTCATTCCACAGTGGAACCTGTTTCTCACCATTCCCGATCACTTCGATCATGTGATGGCAGGGCCCAAGGCCCAGCTGTTCCAGCGCGAGTTTGAGGGACATCGTCCCGGTACGGCCATAGCCGGCGCTGATTGCCTTGAGTGTCATGTCTGGTCTCCCCGAGCCCCCGGTTGATCCGGGGTTATGCCTGTGTGCTAGCACAAACGCCTGCGGGGAGACAGCACAAGCTTAGTGGCGCGGAACACGGCCGCGGATGCGGTCGAAGCCGGCTTTTACATTGGCGAAGCGTTCCATGATGGCTGGCTCGAACTCATTGTCGGTGAAGATATAGGGCCAGTTGCCCTCAATCCCCTCACGCACAAGTTCCCCGACATAGAGCGGGTCGATGCCCTGGGCGATGGCCTGGCGCGCCATTTCGGCAAATTCGGAATTGTCGAGATTTGCGCCCTCACCCGTTGTGTCGCGCGCACCGGCGAACCTGTCCGGCACATTGCGGGCGGAGTCCAGGATCTTTGTCCGGATGAAACCGGGGCACAGGACAGAGACACCGATGCCGCGCGGCTCCAGCTCTGTCCGCAGGCCTTCGCTGAGTGCCACAACACCGAACTTGGTGACATTGTAGGGCGGGTTCGTCACCGGCAGGAAACCGGCGATCGACGCGGTCGAGACGATCTGCCCGCCGTCGCCATGCGCTTCGATCAGCGGGCCAAAGATCTCGATGCCCCAGATCACGGACATGAGGTTCACCCCGATGGTCCACTCCCAGCCGGCATCCGTCCATTCGCCATAACTGCCGCCACCGCCGACGCCGGCATTGTTGACCAGAATGTCCACCCGGCCGAACCGCTCCATCGTGGCGTCGGCCGCCGCCTGCAGCTGGTCCTTCAGCGAGACGTCCGCGATCCCGCCGTCAACGTCGGCATTTGTCTGCTTCAGTCCACTGATCGCACCGTCCAGCGCGTCTTTCTCGATGTCGCACATCATCACCTTCACGCCGGCCTGCGCCAGGGCTGTGGAGATACCGAGGCCTATGCCCGAAGCGGCGCCCGTAACGAAGGCAATCTTGCCTGCCAGGTCTTTCATGAATTCCTCCCGTTATATTTTCGGGAAGCATGCGCCTGCCGGAGCGGGCCGGCAAGGGATGACGCGAGGAAACTCCAGGCGGCGCGGCCGCCTGAAAATCCGGTCAGACCTGCGGTGTAAACCCGGTATCAGGCAACGTCGCGGGTGCCGTCTTCCAGCAGCTGGCGATAGGTCGGGAAGCTTTTCTCGCCGGTCAGATAGGCCTGCAGATCGCTGGCGCTCAATGGCCGGGAATAGAGATAGCCCTGGATCAGACGGCAACCGGCACTGCGCGCGGTTTCAAGCTGTTCGCGCGTTTCGATCCCTTCGATAATACACTCGATGGCGAGCGACCGGCACAAATGCTGGATGGTCGCCACCAGGCCGAGGCCACGGGCGGCCGTATTGATGGCCGCGCCAAAGCTGCGGTCGATCTTCACAATGTCGAATTCCAGATCCTGCAGGTAGCGCAGCGAGGAATAGCCGGTGCCGAAATCGTCGAGCGCAATCTTCAGCCCCAGGAAGCGGAACTTCATGAGATTGTAGCGCGCCTCTTCCATATCGTTCAGCAGCGAGGACTCTGTGACTTCAAGCACCAGACGGTGGCGCACATGCTCCGGCTCGGTGAGGATCATCGACACCAGTGCATCGCTCGTTTCCCGGCTGATAATATCCTGTGCCGACAGGTTCACCGACAGCGACGGCAGTTCCGGGCAGTTATGCAGGCATTCCAGCGCCCTGCGTACCACAACACGGGTCAGCTGCTGGGTCATCCCCATCTTCTCGGCAATCCCCACGAACTCCGTCGGCGGAACAGAGCCGAGCTCCGGGCTGTCCCAGCGGGCCAGCGCCTCACAACGGGTGATCTCGCCGTCGGTCGAATTGACGATCGGCTGGAACACCAGGTGCAGTTCCTTGTCGAGATCTGCCTTCTTCAGCGCCTGATGGACGACTGCCTCCCGTATCTGGGATTCGGCATGACGGGCGGAAAACTCGATCGCCTGCCCGACCTTGTGCTCCTTTGCGCGAAACAGCGCGAAATCTGCCTGCTCCATCAGGTCGCGTGCTGATCTCACGGGAAACTCGCGCGAGGAGTATCCAACCGAGGCGGAAACCCGGCTTGTATCCCTGGTGGGCAGCCGCACAGGCTCGTTCATCGCATTGACGATCTGCTGCGCGATCCGCTTGGCCTCTTTCTGGCTAACCGTCTTGGGCAGGATATAGGCAAACTCATCCCCACCCAGCCGGGCCACGCTCGCCTTGTTGCCCAGAATTCGTTTCAGGCGTTTGGCTGTTTCAACCAGAACCGCATCCCCGGCCGTGTGCCCGAACACATCATTGATTGGCTTGAAACCATCGAGGTCGATCAGGCCGACAACCGGCAATTCTTTGTCTCTGGACCGATCATAGGCTTCGTCGACATCCTGGAAGAACTGCCGGCGGTTCGGTAACCCGGTCAGCATGTCTGTCAGGGCCATGGACTGGTTTGTATCGGCAAGTTCCGTCGAGCGCCGGTTTTCAGCATTGAGCCGGTTCAGCAGCACGACAGATTGCGCCAGCCGCAACTTGTAGGTCCGCGACGCCATGAAAAAGACCAGATAGGTCACCGCAAGCTGTACGGTCGCATACAGATAAAATCGCTCATACCAGTTATAGAAGAGCAGGCAGAACACGCCGAGCGTCATGAACAGACAGACACCGACCAACCGTGGCCGTGAGATCCCGCAGATGGTCGAGGAAGCGCCAGTAAAGGCGGTAAAGAAAGAGAGATAAAGCCGCTCTTGCGTGTCGGCATAGGGCAGCAGACTCCAGACCCACGCACCGAGGATCAGGAACAGCCCCGTTGTCAGAAATTCAATCTGAAACAGCTTTGTGCGGGCTTCCTCCGGCTCAAGCAGCCGGTTGTCGCCAAATTTCCAGAAGCTGAGCCGGACAATGCTCAGTATGATAAACAGAACCGGCATACCCAGGGTCAAGACTGCCGGCGCCTCACCCAGGAAGGTGAAACCGAGGGAAATGACCGCGACCGTCAGCATCAGGTAAAGCGACGGAATATTCTGCGAGATGGCCCGCAACTGCTCCATCAGCACAGCGTCTTCCGGCGTGCGTGCGTTTTGCAGCATCTTCCGGTAGGTATTGATGTTGGTTCTCTTGAGCATTCTTTCCACCGGTCTGGTCTTTCCTGACTAGACGGGAAACCCTAATCTTCAGTGGATTCCGGGCGTGAATTTGCTGGCTTGGTTAAGCATCTGTTTAACATGTCGGGCAGGCACGCTCCTCACGCCCTGAAAAGGCACGCGCCCTGTTGAAAGCACAGCAGCGTGGTGCCCGGTCACCGGAACGGCTGACTGTCGCCAGAGAACAGTCTCCAACCGCTTCCGGGGCGACGCCTGAGGCAGGTCCGGCATAGTCCGGCTTAATCCGGTATAGTCATGGCAAGTCATGACTGGTCATGGCGTAGACGGATCTAATCCTCCGCCAGTCATGCGAACGCATGCCCCTGTCATCCCGGAATTTGCGCAGCAAATATCCGGGACCTTCTCGAATGCCGCACCACCCCCTCCGTCGCCTTCGGCGCCACCTCCCCCGCAAGCGAGGGAGGATGCCCCTGCCGCACGTTCGGGACTCAATCCTCCCCTGCGAAGCGGGGGAGGTGGGCCGCGAAGCGGATCGGAGGGGGCTTATCCACCACAAGACCCACCCCATCCTGCCGCAATCATTGCCGCAAAAACAAACTTATCCGACACCTCCGTGGCCTGACGTATAGTCCACGCCATGTCACTCTTTCACCCGCCTGCCTGGTTCCCGCCGCAGCTTGCCTTCCTCTGGCCCATGATCTGGGTCCAGGTGCTGGTGCTGCGCGCGCAGATCCGGGCCGCTTATGGCCGGGGCGTCGTGTATCGCTGGAGCCTCACGCCGAACCTCCGCGTCTATCTGGTCAGGATTGAGTGGATCCCCGGACAGAAAGCCGAATGCGAGTGGTCGAAGCCGCGCGCGCATTTCAATGACCGTCTCGCGGCAGCTTGCGATGGCCGCGCAGCCACCCCCGCATACGTCACCAATCTCCACATCTCCGCTCACCCCGGCGCAGGCCGGGGTCCAGTGCCACGACGTGCGGTGCTTGCCGTTCTGGATCCCGGCCTGCGCCGGGATGAGCGGGGAATGGAAAACCTGCCTCTGCCCGAAACCTGACGCGGCTCCCCCCCCAACAACCAAACCTCACACCAAGCGCCTTCACGGGCGTCGCAAATGCTGGCGGAAACCTTTCCCTGCCTGCCCCCTCTTGCCGTGGGCGCGGCCCGCGCTAAAACCGCTGCCATGACTGACCAGCTTCCCGACCGCCTCTGCGTCGACCCCGACAGCCCGTTCCACGATCCGGAGCTCCTCCAGAAGGAGATCGGCGTGCGTTTCAACGGCACGGAAAAAACCAATGTCGAGGAGTACTGCATCTCCGAAGGCTGGATCAAAGTCGCCGCCGGCAAGGCGCTCGACCGCAAGGGCAAGCCGCTGACCCTCAAGCTGAAAGGCCAGGTCGAAGTCTGGATCAAGGACGGCACCGAGGGCTGAAGCCTACGGTGCAGGTAAGCCGATCTTGCCTTTGATCGCCTGGACCCGGACCGTCACGACCCCTTCATGGGAGAAGGTCCGCGAGTGGGCGCCTTCACTTCCGGAATAGGTTGTATAGCTGGCGGCGCCGCCATTCGGCAGGCCGACAGTGCCCTGTCCTACCAGGAGCCGGGTTTCAAACCGGGTCTCGGTTTCGCCAACACGGGCCGGGTCTGTTTCGACCAGAACGAACCGGTCATCCTCCCCGGGGCGGAACTGCACGGAAAAGCTTCCGCCGCGATAGTCATACTTGTCGTCGGCGAATTCGCGGGTCACCGCACCTTCCCAATCCAGAAGCAGGACCTTCGGAGCGAGCGTGCGCCTTGCCTGTTTCTGGCCACCGACCGTAATGACATGGTTCGGTCCAAAGTCTGGCAGAGCAAAAACGACATAGTTCGCAGCGGATTTACCTTCACCCACGCAAGGGGTTTCCGCCCCCACCGCCGAGAAAACATCCTGCCAGGACTTCTGCTTCTTCGGCGTTAGCGCGATCGCATCAACCAGGCTGATTTCGGCCTGGCAGGTCTTCCCGGACAGGTCCGTTACAGCCTCAGGCGGTGGCGGCGTGGACTGACACGCGGCCAGAGCCGCCGCCGCGCAAAGCATCAAAGGAAACCGCATGACTACTGCGCCAGCTTTGCAACCGCCCGCGCGGTTTCGACAAGCGCAATCTCAAGCCCCTTTGCCGTGCGCTCCGGATCACTTTCCATGTCTTCGATCTTCGCGAAACCGTATTCACCATCCGGTGCAATATTCACGATCACGTCCGGGGTCGCGACAGGGTTGTAGACGACCTTGTTTTCCAGAAGCACATTGTCCGGATTGACCCGGTCGGTCATCCGAACCGAAACAGACACGAAGGGGCGCCATTCCGTTTGGCCGCCAACCAGTTGGTAGCCATAGCCGGTGCCAGCGACATCGAGAAATCCATAGCCGGCTTTCGTATCGTCGGCGGCGGGTGTCTCAACCAGGACCGCTGTGGACTTGCGATCAAAATGTATGGCGTCGATCTCGTAGCCGTCTTCGGTGAGCGCCTCATTCAAGGCCGCGTCAAAAATCGACTGGCCGTCGAAGTTCACCGAGTCCAATACGGTCAGCATGCGCTTGCGTTGCCCGGCCTCAATACCGGCTTCGATGCCAGACGCCACAGCGCCGACCAGTACACCTGCAAGACCAGCAGACGCAGCCATGGCACTCGCCATGTTTTGCCCATTGGTCGCCAGCTTCTGTGTCGTCGCCTTCTCCGGCAGCTTGTTGTCTATCACGGACACATGAGCGACACCGGCACTTTCACGGTCATACGGAATGGGCGTGTACGGGGTGGCACAAGCCGCCACACTCACCAAAGCGGCAAGTGCCGCGAAATGCATTTTCATTGTGTTATTCCCCCAAGAAACAAAGCGTGATCAAGCCGTTCCTTGCTCACCAGATCAGCACGGTCAAGCCAGAAGGTTGAAATCTCAACCTGTAGGTATTGCTGCAGGACAGCCCACTCCCTCACCACACGAATCTTCACTTGTTTCAACCTATTAATTCCCAATCCGGAACAGGTCTTCCCATTCGACTCAATGCAGCTTAGCCTCAGTCCCGGAGGGCCTTTTCATGACGTTATTCATTCTCGGTCTGGTGATCTTTTTCGGCGCGCACGTGTTTTCGGCCGTGCGCTCACGGGAACCTGGCAAGGATCTCAAGCAGAAGATGGGATACGGGCCCTATATGGGGGCCTACACATTCGTCTCCATCATTGGATTCTTCCTGATCTGCGTCGGCTTCAATGAAACCCGCGGCATGGGCCTCGTCTACTCCCCGCCGAGCTGGGGCAAGCATGTCAATTTCGCCCTGATGCCGCCGGCCTTCATTCTGATCGTGGCCTCACAACTGCCGGCCGGGCGGATCAAGAAATGGGCAAAGCACCCAATGCTGGTGGCCGTGAAGCTCTGGGCCTTCGGGCACTTTTTCGCCACCGGCCAGCTGAACGCCTTCCTCCTGTTTACCGCCTTCCTCACCTTCGCGGTCTTCGACCGGATCATGGTGAAACGGCGCGGCGACAATGGCCCGGCGCCGGATACGCCGACCAAACTCTGGGCCGATATCGTCTCGGTGATCGGCGGGATCGTCCTCTATGCGGCATTTGTCATGTACCTGCACAGGGTCCTGATCGGGGTTCCCGTGGTCATGCCGGGCTAAACGGGCCAGGTTAAGAGGCCAGGCTGAACGGGCCGGATAACTTCCTTGTAATCCCAGAAGGAATTCTTGCCCGCGCCTGCCGGAGCGGATAAGCGCAGCGCATGTCAAAGCAAACCAAGATCACCCGCAAGACCGTCAAGGACATCGCGAAGGCCAAGGGCAACACGCCGCTGGTCATGCTGACAGCCTATGACGCACCGATGGCCGAACTGATGGACCCGCATGTGGACATGCTGCTCGTCGGCGACAGTCTCGGCATGGTCGTCCACGGCCTGCCCTCCACGGTCGGCGTGACGATGGAGATGATGATCCTCCACGGCCAGGCCGTGATGCGCGGGTCGGAGCAGGCTTTCGTTGTCGTCGACATGCCCTTCGGCAGCTACGAAACCAGCGAGGATCAGGCTTTCCTGAACGCCGTGCGGATCATGAAGGAAACCGGCTGCCAGGCGGTGAAGATCGAAAGCGGGGCCTATGCCGCCAAGCAGATCGCCCACCTTGTCGAGCGCGGCATCCCGGTCATGGGCCATGTGGGCCTGCGCCCGCAGGCCATCAATGTCGATGGCGGTTTCCGCGCCAAGGGCCGGACCGAAACCGAACGCGAAATCGTCATCAACGAAGCCCGCGCCGCCGACCGCGCCGGGGCCTTCGCCATCGTGATCGAAGGGGTTGCCGAAGACCTCGCCGCCGAGATTACCGCCGAAGTCAGCTGCCCCACGATCGGCATCGGCGCTTCGGCCGCCTGCGACGGGCAGGTGCTCGTTGCGCAGGACATGCTGGGCCTGTTCGACTGGGCGCCGAAATTCGTGCGCCGCTACGCGGATCTGCGCTCGGAGACCGAAACCGCCGTGAAGGCCTATGCCGAAGACGTCCGGAGCCGTAATTTCCCCGGAAAAGCCGAAACCTACACCCTGCGAAAACCTTGACCAGAACAGCGCTGGCACGTTGCAGCCAGCGGCGGCGGCGTCTAGGTTCCCGCAATAATTCTGACCCCCGACCGGAGCGGCCCCTTGAGCGACATTTTTGAAGAAGTCGACGAAAGCCTACGCCAGGACAAGATCGAGACCGTCTGGAAGCGGTATCGCCTGTTTGTTTACGGCGGCGCGGCGCTTCTGATTGGCGCAGTTGCGCTGAACGAGTTCGTCATCACCCCGCATTTCACCAAACTCCGCGCGGAACGGGCCCAGGCGTTCGAGACAGCTGAAACCCAGCTGGTCGAAGGCGACTATGCCGAGGCCCAGACCGGCTTCCGGGAACTGGTCGATGAGGAGTCCAGCCTGTCCCCGCTGGCGGCAAACTACCTGGCCCAGACCCTGTATGAAGGCAGCGGCGACGTGGCCGGCGCCACCGATGTGCTGGAAACGGCCGGCAAGGCGGATGGCTCGCCGTTCGAGCGCGTGGCCCTGCTCAAAGCCGCCTATGCCAAGGCAGACACGCTGTCGCTCACCGAACTCGAAGCCATGCTTGGCGACATGAAGGAAGAGGAAACCGCGCTCGGCGCCCTCTCCCGCGAACTGATCGCCGCAAAGGCTTATGCAGAAGGCGACGCCGCCCGCGCGCGGACTGCCTATAACCGCCTGAAATTTGATGCCGCAGCCCCTCAGGGCGTGATCCGCCGGTCTGAAATTGCGCTCGCCGCAATCCCGATCCCGGCAGACACCGGCGAGGCAGCCCCTTCTGAAGAGGCTGTACCTGCCGACGCGTCCGAAACCACCGAGGAGACCGGCCAATGACCCTAACCCGCAAGTATCTGCTGGCCGGCGCCGCCCTTGGCATTCTGGGCCTGACCGCCTGTTCGAGCCTCCCAAGCTTCGGTAGCAGCAAGGCCAAGGAACTGGCTGAGGCCGAAAAGGCCGGGCGGATCACGATGGTCCTGTCCGACGACAAGATCGAGGCGAACCCGGAACTGGCCACCCAAACGATCACCCTGCCCCCGGCACAGACGCTGGAAAGCTGGACACAGGCCGGCGCGAATGCCGAGAAAGTTGTTGGCCATATCAAGGCAGCTGAAACGCTGACGATCGCCTGGCGCAATGGTGTCGGCAAGGGGTCCGGCAAGAAGTCGGCGCTCTCCACGCCGCCGGTCGCCAGCAAGACCGCAATCTACACGCTCGACGCCGACCAGCAGGTTGTCGCGACAGATATTTCCAGCGGCCGCACGCTGTGGCGCAAGAAGCTGAAAGGCCTGTCCAAACGGGATAAAGCAGCGCTCGGCGGTGGACTGGCGGTCGATGGCGACAAACTGATCGTCGCCTCCGGCTTCGGCTATGTGACTGCGCTCGATGCCAATACCGGCGAAGAACTCTGGAAAAACCCGATGAACGCGCCAATGACCGGCGCACCGACCATCAGGGATGGCCGGATCTTCGTCGAGTCGAACAATAACGAGATCTTCGCGCTGGCGATGAACGACGGCGAAGTCGAATGGTCCGACCAGGCGATTTCCGAAACGGCGCGGGTGCTCGGGAGCCCGAGCCCGGCTGCTGTGGAAGACTTCGTCATCGCGCCTTACTCCTCCGGTGAGGTGATTGCCTATCTTGCCTCCAATGGCCGCCGCCTCTGGACTGACGCGATTTCCCAGGCTGGCCGGTTCACACCGATCTCCGAGATCAATGACATTGGCTCACGTCCGGTCCTCGCCGGTGGGCTCGTTTTCGCATCCAGCCAGTCGGGCATCACGATCGCCATCGACGGACGCAGCGGCCAGCGTGTCTGGTCCAAGCAGATCGGTTCCGTCCAGGCCCCGGCCGTGACCGGCGAGCAGATGTTCGTGATCGGAACGGATGGCCAGCTGGCCTGTCTCAACACAACTTCCGGCGAAGTCTACTGGGTCGTCCAGCTGCAGCAGTTCGAGAAGGAAAAGAAAAAGAAAAAGCGCATCTCCTATTCAGGCCCGGTGGTTGCCTCCGACCGGGTGCTGGTGGTCTCGTCCACCGGCAAGCTGCTCGCCTTCTCTCCCCAGACCGGAGAGGAAGTCGGCTCTTTGAAGCTGGGAGACCGCGTCTACCTCGAACCCATCGCCGCGCAGGATAAGCTCTTTATCCTGACAGATGATGCCAAACTGATCGCAATCAAGTAAGGGGCGGCGCCGGCAGGCGCGAACCCCCGTTTACGTTACGGGCCTGCCATGCCGCTCAAACTCGCTATCGTCGGACGCCCGAATGTCGGCAAGTCCACCCTCTTCAACCGGCTCGCCGGAAAGAAGATCGCCCTGGTCGACGACCAGCCAGGTGTCACGCGCGACCGCAAGGAGGCAGAGGGCAACCTTGCCTCCATGCCGCTGATCCTGATCGACACGGCGGGCTATGAGAGCGTCCATGACGACAGCCTGGAGTCACGCATGCGTGCACAGACTGAAGCTGCAATCGCGGAAGCCGAGCTCTGCCTCTTTCTGGTCGATGCCCGCACCGGCATCACCCCCGATGACGAGACCTTCGCCCAGCTGTTGCGCAAATCCGGCCTGCCGATCGTGCTGGCCGCCAACAAGGCGGAAGGGCGTCAGGGCGAGGCCGGCGTCATGGAGGCGTGGGCGCTGGGCTTTGGTGAGCCCGTCGGCCTGTCGGCTGAACATGGCGAAGGCTTTGCTGAACTGTTCGGCGCCATCCGCCAGGCCCTCGGCGAAGAAGCCTTCGAAAAGGCGATGGAAGAGCCTGAGCCGGATTATGCCCGCGGCGGCGGCGACGACATTCTCGAAAAGCTCGCGCATATCGACATTGATGACGACACCCTGTCCGACGACGATCTTGTCGCCGCAATTGAAGAAGCCGACGTTGATGTCGAGCCGGAGCCTCTGCGCGCCGACAAGCCGGTGAAGCTGGCCATTGTCGGCCGTCCGAATGCCGGCAAATCCACCCTGATCAACCAATTGCTGAAGTCCGACCGCCTGCTGACCGGTCCGGAAGCCGGCATCACGCGGGATTCCGTCACCCTCGACTGGGAATGGGAAGGCCGCCGCGTGCGGCTCGTCGACACGGCGGGCCTTCGCCGCAAGAGCAAGGTACAGGAGCGGCTGGAGCGGATGTCGACTGCCGAGACGATCCGCTCTCTGAAATATGCCGAGATCGTCGCCCTGGTGATGGACCCGCACGACGCGCTGGAAAAACAGGACCTGCAGATCGCAGACCTCTGCCTGCGCGAAGGACGCGGCCTCGTCCTGGTCGTTTCCAAATGGGATACGGTGAAGGATCAGGATGGCGCCGCGCGGCATATCCGCGACATCGCGAACCGTCTGATGCCGAATGCCGGTGGCGCGCCTGTCGTTTACCTGTCCGGCCTGACAGGCAAGCATGTCGACCGGCTGATGCCGGCTGTTCTGCAGGTCCACAAGGACTGGACCGCACGCGTAAAAACCGGTGACCTGAACCGCTGGCTGCGCCACACGATCGAGCGCCACCCGCCTCCGGCCGTGCAGGGCAAGCGGATCAAACCGCGCTACATGGCGCAGATGAAGTCCCGCCCGCCGACATTCGTGCTGATCGCCTCACGCGGCGACCAGATGCCGGAGACCTACAAGCGCTATCTGATCAACGAGCTACGCAGCGATTTCGACCTGCACGGCGTGCCGATCCGCCTGTTCGTCCGGCAGGGCAAGAACCCCTATGCCGACAGACCGGCCGGCTTCCAGAAGCCCCCTTCGAAGAAGGGCAGCAAGCACTGAAGTTGTGCACACCAGAATGTTATTCGTCTGATTGGACGTGCCTTTATAAGAAAGGCCGGACAGCACAAGGAGCCGCGGCATGAACCAGATCCAGGACATCGTGAAAACCTATTATGGGGAAACCCTGTCCACTTCGAACGATCTGAAGACCGACGCCTGCACCACAACTGACCGCCCGCCGCCGCATGTCTCTTCCGCCCTTGCCGCCGTGCATGATGAAGTCGCGGCCAAATATTATGGCTGCGGCCTTGCCATTCCCACCGTGCTGGACGGCCTCAAGGTGCTGGACCTTGGTTGCGGCGCCGGACGCGATGTTTTTGCGCTCGCCAAACTGGTTGGCCCGTCCGGCCACGTAACCGGCGTCGACATGACCGACGCGCAGCTGGATGTCGCCCGCCAGCACGAAGCCTGGCACGCTGAACAGTTTGGCTATGACACCCCGAACACACGTTTCGTGAAAGGCTATCTGGAAAAGCTGGGAGACCTGGACCTTGAGCCCGGCAGTTTCGACCTGATCATCTCCAATTGCGTCATAAATCTTTGCACAGACAAACCGGAAGTCTTCCGTCAGGCGCATCGCCTGCTGAAGCCCGGCGGGGAAATATATTTCTCCGACGTCTACGCAGACCGGCGTATCCCGGCAGAGCTGGCCGCAGATCCGGTGCTTTACGGCGAGTGCCTATCCGGCGCGCTTTACTGGGGAGACTTCCAGTCCATCGTCAAAGCGGCCGGCTTCACCGATCCGCGCACGGTGAACCACCGCCGCCTCGGCATCATCGACCCGGCGCTGAAGGACAAGCTCGGCCCGATCCGTTTTGCCTCTGTTACAGCGCGCCTCATCAAGCTCGATAACCTCGACGCGACCTGCGAGGATTACGGCCAGGCCGTCATCTACAAGGGCGGTATTCCGGGCATGGAGCAGGTCTTCGTGCTGGACGCCGAACACAGTATCGAAGCCGGCCGCGTCTTCCCCGTCTGTGGCAACACGCTCGCCATGCTGAAAGATACGCGCTTTGCGCCGTATTTCGACGTCATCGGTGACGGCGTCACCCATTACGGCCTGTTCCCAGGCTGTGCGGCGCCTGATGTGTTCGCGGCCAGCGCAGCAGACGAGCCCCCCGCCTCCCCCGGCGGCTGCTGCGGCTGATCCCGGCAGACAAACCACCGGGTAACTGGCCCACGCGTTGACCGCTAATCGTCTGTTCCGTCCACATTTCCGCGCAGGGATTTGATTTCCCCCCGGCGCTTCTTGGCCGCGATGCGGCGCCGGATGCTGCCCTTGGTCGGTTTGGTGCGGATGCGCCGCTTGGGCTTGTGGCTGGCCTTGAGAATCATCTCTGCCAGACGCTTGCGGGCAGCTTCCCGGTTCAGAACCTGGCTACGATGACTGCCGGCTTCGAGAATCAGCCGGCCGTCATTGGTCATCCGGCTGCCAAACAGCTTCACGAACCGGTCCTTGATCTCTGGCGGCAGCGAGGACGCCTCAACATGCCAGGTCAGCTGCACAGCCGTGGACACCTTGTTCACATGCTGGCCGCCCGGCCCCGAGGCGCGGACAAAGGCTTCCGACAGCTCCCACGCCGGTACGGTGAGCGCATCTGAGACGCGAAGATCGCCGAAATCGGACATGGATAAAGCTTAACTCCCTGTTCAGAGACCGTTCAGGCCGAAAAATATAGGTTTGCTCCAATGCGCAATACGCGACAACCAGACGGCCAGCCAAACATAGTATGGCGAGCCATTTCAACGGAGGCTCAGCCTGCCATGAAACTGATGAACACATTCGGAAAAGCCATGGCGGCGCTGGCGATTGCCGGCCTGACTATCGTTCCCGTTGCCAGCGCCGACCCGGACCGTGGCCGCGACCGCGGCGGTTGGGACCGGGGTGATCGGGGCGATCACGGTCATGACCGTGGCCGTCGCGGCGGCGGCGACCGACATGATTACCGCCGGGGCGGACACGACTATCGCGGTGACTATCGTCGAGATCATCGCCGGTATGAAAGGCGTGACCGCCACGATTACCGTCGCGCCTACCGGCACCCCAGCTATGCCTACCGTCGCCCGCCTGTCAGGCATTACGCCCCGCCGCCACGCTATGGGTCCTATGTGACCTATGGCTACCGGACGGGCCCCTACTTCCGCTCCGGTTATATCTCGCCTTACCGGATTGGCGGCTATTACCGCCCGCACCCGCGCACGGTCTATATCCGCGACTACTCCCGTTACGGCCTGTATGCCCCACCGCCCGGATACTACTGGGTTCATGACTATGATCGCGGCGACGCGATCCTGGCTTCGGTGGCCACAGGCGCAATCATTGGTCTTGTCGTCGGCGCACTCGCTTACGATTAAGGCTGATAGGGCGTCCTGCCCGCTTGGTGAACGCCCGGATGTCTTCCCGGCATCCGGGCAATTCATGTTCATCAGGCAAATTTGGGCCAAAAAGTCGCGATCTTAACTTTTGCATGGCGCAAATCATGCTTAACTCCGAGTCGTCCGGGATGGTCCCGGACAAAAAGTACGCGCCTGTTGCGCGCCTGAAAGGAGGTGATCCATGTCGAGTGAGAAACCAGGTGAGGCCAAGTGGTCCAAGTCCTATGGTATCTGGCTGGAGCAGCCTCCGGTCAGTGCCTAGAGATTTGTACCGGTAAGCTGAGACGCTGCCGGGACCATTGTCCTCAACGGACTCACGGGAGCCGCCCTCATCAGGGCGGCTTCTTTGATTCCGGCAGGACCTGTTTGCGGAATGTATCTGCAGCTTCTGGCGGAAACGGGTTCGCGCCGGAGCCCAATTCGGCTATCTGGCTTACAGGATTTTGAAGGGAGAAAAGCCAATGGCCGTCCTCACCCACGCCGCCTCCGGATGGACCATCGGGACGGGCAAGCCGCTTTCCGTGATTGCGGGCCTGAATGTGCTGGAAGACGAGGGGCTCGCCCTCGAAATCGGCACCGAGCTGAAACGGATCTGCACCGCACTCGGCCTTCCCTATGTGTTCAAGGCCAGCTTCGACAAGGCGAATCGCTCCTCGATCAAATCCTATCGCGGACCGGGCATGGAAGCCGGGCTGAAGACGCTGGCCAGCGTCAAGGCCAAGCTCGGCGTGCCGATCTGCGCCGACCTCCACGAGCCTGGCCAGGCCGAACCGGTCGCCGAGATCGTGGACATCGTCCAGATCCCGGCCTTCCTGTGCCGGCAGACTGATCTCGTCGTCGCGACTGCAAAGGCCACCGCTGCTGCCGGCGGCATCATCCAGGTCAAGAAAGCCCAGTTCATCGCGCCGTGGGACACGAAGAATATTGTCTCCAAGATCGGCGAAGCGGCCGAGGTCGGCGTGATCCTTTGCGAGCGCGGCTCCAGCTTCGGCTACAACAATCTGGTCGTCGACATGCTGGGCATTGCGGAGATGCAGAAACTCGGCTGCCCGGTGACCATCGACGCAACCCATGCCGTACAGCTGCCGGGCGCCGATCCGCGCACGGCCGGGGCCTCCACCGGCGGACGGCGGGACGGAGTGGCCATCATCGCCAAGGCTGCCATCGCCTCCGGCGCGGACGGCGTGTTCCTCGAATTCCATACCGATCCGGACAAGGCCCTGTGCGACGGGCCGAGCTGCCTGCCCATCACGGACGCCGAAGGCCTGCTGACGACGCTGAAGGCGCTGCATGAGGTGGTCTCCGCGTGACGCGGGACAACGGCCAGGACACACGCGTCATTCTGCTGAACAAGCCTTTTGGCGTGCTCTCTCAGTTTACGGACCGGGGCAATGCCGGCTCCAAGCGGCGGACCCTGTCGGAATTTGTCGATGTGCCGGGTGTCTATCCGGCCGGACGGCTGGACCAGGACTCCGAAGGCCTGATGATCCTCACCAATGACGGCCGCCTCCAGCACCGCATCGCAAATCCTGCCAACAAGATGCCCAAGACCTATTGGGCGCAGGTGGAAGGCCTTCCGGACGAAGAGGCCCTTCAGCGGCTGCGCGACGGCGTGGACCTTTCCGACGGCCTGACGGCGCCCGCAAAGGCCAGCGCCCTGCCCGCACCGGAGGATCTCTGGCCGCGCGTGCCGCCCATCCGTTTCCGCAAGTCTGTCCCGGACAGCTGGATCGAACTGACGATCACGGAAGGCCGCAACCGGCAGGTCCGCCGCATGACCGCCGCCGTCGGCCACCCGACGCTGCGCCTCATTCGTGTGCGTATCGGCGAATGGGAACTGGGCAACCTCCAACCAGGCGAATGGCGCGATGGCCATGTGCCGCAGCCGCCAAAACACAGGAGTCGGGGCAGATTGCGCCACTGACACCGCAGGGAAGACCAGACTCAGGGGAACACCGGAATGGAAAATAACGCACCACTCCAATCGATCAGCAGCTGGTTCGACCAGAACGCCCCCCAATGGGCGCAGGACGCGGCAAGCTATATTGCCACCGTCTGGAACCAGGGCGATTACGGCCTGACCTATGGCGAGATCATTACGGCTGTCGTAATTGTGGTCATCGCGCTGTTGGTGCGCGGCCTGTTCGCACGGATCATCGTCTCCTCGATCATGCGTCTCACAGCTGGGACGAAGACCCGGTTCGACGATGCGCTGGTGAATTCGATTGCGACGCCCCTGAAGGTCGTTCCGGTCATCATCGGCATCTATATCGCGCTGCAGGTCACAGACATATCGGGCGAAGCGGAAGTCTATGCTAATCGTATCCTGCGTTCGGTCATAACGCTGGCCGTCTTCTGGACACTGGCCCGCGCCGTGAACGCATTCGAGTTCATGTTCGGCACACTGCGCAATGCCCTGTCCTCCGCCGCCGTCGACTGGATGGTGAAGGCGCTTCAGGTCCTGCTGGTGGTTCTGGGCCTCGGCGCTGTGGCTGAACAATGGGGCATCCAGATCGCGCCGCTTCTGGCCGGGCTTGGCGTTCTGGGTATTGCCGTCGGCCTCGGCGCGCAGGACCTGTTCAAGAATTTGATCTCCGGCATCCTCATCATCACCGAAAAACGCTTTGTGCCGGGCGAATGGATCAAGGTGGACGGGGTTGTCGAAGGCACGGTGGAGAAGATCAATTTCCGCTCAACGCTGATCCGCCGGTTCGACAAGAGCCCGGTCTATGTACCGAACAGCGCCCTCTCAGACGCCGCCGTGACGAACTTCTCCCGCATGACCTACCGGCGGATCAAATGGGCAATTGGCGTCGAATACCGCACCACGGTCGATCAACTGAAATATATCCGCGACGAGATCGAAGCCTGGCTGTGGCACGACGACCGCTTCGTCAAACCACCGGAAGCGGCTTTGTTTGTCCGGGTCGACAATTTCAATTCAAGCTCCATCGACTATCTGATCTACACATTCACCAGGACGAAAGACTGGGGCGAGTGGCTGGCAATCAAGGAAGAGTTCGCCGTTGCCGTGATGGACATCATCGAAAAGGCCGGCACAGGCTTCGCCTTCCCGAGCCGGACGATCTACATGCAGCAAACCGATCCGCCGGAAATCATGGCACCGCCCGCGCCCAGCGAAGGCGTGGAGCACGCGCAGAAGATGATCGCGGACAGCAGCAAGCGACGTGGCATGGGCGAGGCCGACGACGACGGCTGAGTTCGCCGCCTTACTCTGTTTCAGGGACTGGCTCCGACATGACCATCCGGTGTGCCGACCGCGCAGGCGAATCCTGAAATGAGGACTATTTCACCCAGGCACCCGGCGCGTTCGTCCGGAAACCGAGCGAGCGGTAAGCCGCATCGATCAGGCTCTGTCCCCGGTCATTCAGCAGGATGCCATTGCCCATCTGGTTCATCGTGTAACTGAAAGCCAGACCACAGTCCGGATCGGCGAACCCGATTGAGCCGCCTGCGCCGACATGGCCGAAAGCCCGCTCTCCCATAATGGCGCTGGTGCCAGGCCCCATCTTGCGGCGCCGGTTGTCCATCGACTTCATGAAGCCCGATGCAAAGCGCGTCGGGATCAGCAGGGTCGCGTCACGGTGCGTGGCTGTTGAGACCATGGTCATGTTGTTCAGCCGGTCTCCCGACACCAGGGACCCGTCATTCGTTGCCAGCGGCGTATACATCGCCACCTGCCCGCGAGCATTCGACAGGCCGCCGCCGCCACCGATTTCAGCCGTCTGGCCCTTCCGGTCGTTGAAGTCCCACCCGCCGGTATTCATGAAGCTCTTGTGCTGGATCGATTCCGGATCGGTCATCAGCCTGATGCCGAATTCCGTCGCTTCATCACCGGGCTTTGGGGCGTACTGACGGATCGGCGCGATGTGCACATCTTCGGTTTCGGGCAACCCCAGCCAGAAGCGCGCACCGGTTTTCTCCGCCACTTCCTCCCGGAAGAAAGTGCCGAGCGATTTGCCAGAGACACGACGCACAAGCTCGCCCACGGTCCAGCCGAAATTGATCATGTGATAGCCATTGCGGGTGCCGGGTTCCCAGAACGGTTCCTCGTCCGCCATGCGCTGAACCATGTAGTCCCAGTCGGCAAACCCGCCCGGCTTTACCGGATCGCGCAGCGTGGGCAGCGCGCTCTCATGGTTCAGCATCATCTGAACCGTGGTCTTCTCTTTCCCGTTCTTCGCAAATTCCGGCCAGTATTTGGAAACCAGCGCTTCCGGGTCCAGTTCACCCCGGTCGATCAGGATGTGGGCACAGATCGCGGTGGCCGCCTTCGAGCAGGAGAAGACAATGGAGATCGTGTCTTCCTGCCAGGGATCGTTCGTCTCGGGGTTTGCCATGCCGCCCCAGAGGTCGACCAGCGTCTCGCCATTCACGGACAGGCACACAGACGCACCGACCTCTTCGCGCTCAGCGAAATTCTTCTCGAACTCGCGTTTCACTTCCTCAAATCGCGGATCGCACCGCCCATCGACGTTTGCCGTCATCTGATTTTCCTCCCGTTATTATGCTGAGAGCATAAGCATCGCTCAGAGGGGATGCGAGCACGAAAAGGGCCGCACCTGGCGGTACGGCCCTATGACGTCGCGGCAGTCTGCCGGCTAATATGGTGTGGCGTCAGGCAGGCTCCTGGGAGCCTTTCTTCGCGGCCGGTTTCTTCTTCTTCGGCTTTTCGGCCACGTATCTGAAGGCCAGCTTGCTATCGTCGTCCTTGTCGATGTCGATATGGACCACACCGCCCTTCTGCAGCTCGCCGAAGAGGAGTTCCTCCGCCATCGGCTTTTTGACGTGCTCCTGG
Organism: uncultured Hyphomonas sp.; assembly: GCF_963678195.1. Lineage (NCBI taxonomy): Bacteria > Pseudomonadati > Pseudomonadota > Alphaproteobacteria > Hyphomonadales > Hyphomonadaceae > Hyphomonas > uncultured Hyphomonas sp. The sequence continues at coordinate 1,055,882 of NZ_OY782759.1, read as the reverse complement.
ATCGTCCGGGCCAGCGGCCGGGCGCCCATGTCGGCGTCGAAACCGCGCTTGGCCAGCCAGTCGCGGGCCGGCTTGGAAATCTCGATCGAGACGTTGCGGTCTTCCAGCTGAACTTCCAGCTGCAGGATGAACTTCTCGACCACGCGGTCGATGATCTCGGGTGTCAGGCCACCGAATGTGATGATGGAGTCGAGGCGGTTGCGGAATTCCGGCGTGAACAGGCGCTTGATGGCCTCGTCCTGCTCGTCGTCCTTCTTGCCGGCGCCGAAGCCGATGGCATTCTTCGCGGCGTCCGATGCGCCCGCATTGGTCGTCATGATGACAACCACGTTGCGGAAGTCGACCTTGCGGCCGTTGGCATCGGTCAGCGAGCCATTGTCCATCACCTGCAGCAGGATGTTGAACAGGTCCGGGTGAGCCTTCTCGATCTCGTCGAGCAGCAGCACGCAGTGCGGATGCTGGTCGATGCCATCGGTCAGCAGGCCGCCTTCATCATAACCCACATAGCCCGGAGGCGCGCCGATCAGGCGGGAAACGGTGTGCCGCTCCATGTATTCCGACATGTCGAAGCGCAGCATCTCGACGCCCATGATGGAGGCGAGCTGTTTGGCCACTTCGGTCTTGCCGACACCTGTCGGGCCGGCGAACAAGTAGGAGCCAATCGGCTTGTTCGGTTCACGCAGACCGGCACGGGCCAGCTTGATCGAGGCAGACAGCGCCTCAATGGCTTCATCCTGACCATAGACCACGCGCTTGAGGTCGGATTCGAGCGAGCGGAGCGCTTCGGCGTCGTCGGTCGACACCTGTTTCGGGGGAATGCGGGCGATCTTGGCCACGACGGCCTCGACATCACGTACGCCGACGGTCTTCTTGCGCTTGCTCGACGGCAGCAGCCACTGGGCCGCACCAGCTTCATCGACCACATCGATCGCCTTGTCCGGCAATTTGCGGTCGGTGATGTAGCGATCGGACAGTTCGACAGCCGATTTGATGGCATCATTCGTATAGCGAAGGCCGTGGAAATCCTCGAAGCGGGACTTCAGCCCGGTCAGGATCTTGATAGCGTCCGCCACAGTCGGTTCCACCACGTCGATCTTGCGGAAACGGCGGGACAGGGCCCGGTCCTTCTCGAAGTGCTGCTTGTATTCCTTGAACGTGGTCGAGCCCATGCAGCGCAGACCACCGCTTTGCAGGGCAGGCTTCAGCAGGTTCGATGCATCCATCGCGCCGCCGGAGGTCGCCCCGGCGCCGATGATCGTATGGATCTCGTCAATGAACAGGATCGCTTTGTCCTGCTGTTCCAGTTCCTTCATCACCGACTTCAGGCGTTCCTCGAAGTCGCCGCGGTAGCGCGTACCTGCCAGCAGGGCGCCCATGTCGAGCGACCAGATGATGGCCTCGTCGAGAATCTCGGGCGCTTCGCCATCGACGATCTTCTTGGCCAGGCCTTCAGCGATCGCCGTTTTACCGACCCCGGGGTCACCCACGAGGATCGGGTTGTTCTTGTTCCGGCGGCAAAGCACTTCGATGCAGCGGTTGATTTCCATGTCACGGCCGATGAGCGGATCGATCTTGCCGGCACGGGCCTTGGCATTGAGGTCCACGCAATAGGCATCGAGCGCCTCGTGCCCCTGCTTCACGGCCTCTTCTTCTGCAGGCTCCGCACCGCGCGGGCTGGACGGGCGTGACATGCCCGGCTGTTTGGCGACACCATGCGAGATGAAGTTGACCGCGTCATAGCGGGTCATGTCCTGCTCCTGCAGGAAGTAGGCAGCGTGGCTTTCGCGCTCGGAAAAGATGGAGACCAGGACGTTCGCACCGGTCACTTCATCCCGGCCGGAGCTTTCGACATGCAGGATGGCACGCTGCACCACCCGCTGGAAAGCGGCGGTCGGCTGGACGCGGCCTTCGCCATCTTCGACGATCAGGCTGGTCAGCTCTTCATCAATGTACCGGACGAGCTCTGAAGACAGGACTTCTATATCGACCTTGCAGGCCCCCATAACTTCCCTGGCGTGCTCATCCTCTGTCAGGGCCAGCAGGAGATGCTCAAGTGTTGCATACTCATGCTCCCGTTCGGAGGCCAGTGTGAGGGCCTTTTCAAGAGCCGTTTCCAAGGATGGGGACAAGCGTGGCAATGTGGAAGCCTTCCGGGGTTAGAGGTCTAGTCGTCTTTCTCCATGACACATTGGAGAGGGTGTTCGTGCCGCTTCGCAAGGTCAAGCACCTGGGCAACCTTTGTTTCGGCCACCTCATATGTGTAGACCCCGCACAGTCCGACACCCTTCTGATGTACGTGAAGCATGATGCGGGTCGCCTGCTCACGCGAGCGGTTGAAAAACCGTTCCAGAATGAACACGACGAATTCCATCGGCGTGTAGTCATCATTGAGCAACAGCACGCGATAGAGCGAGGGCTTCTTGGTCCGCACACGGGTTTGTGTGGACAGGCCATACTCGATCCCGTCATCGCCAGTGCCACCGTCGCCAGGAGGTGCCGGCGGGTCAGGATCGTTCATTCGGAAATGCGGAATGCCCTTGCTCATGAATCTTAAGATATACGGTTCAGGGCCAGATTGAAGACATGAGACGCGGCTAAATCATAATCTGCCTGCTTTTAGGGCATGCGTGCTCAACGGGTACCTATCAAATCGAGTAGTTCCTTCACCCGTTTGGCATTGGTTCCGAGATCGGAATAGCCGATGCGGGATGCGGAATAGACGGCCAGCCCGGAACGGTCAGCCGCCCCGTCCACAGGCAGGGCCTGAACATAGACATCGTCCTTGAATTTCATCAGGGGCGTGACCGCGATGAAGGAAATCCGCAGCGTATCGGGGTCAGAGGCCCTCAACCGCCATTCCACGCGCTCCAGCACCAGGTCCATCACGATATCGAACACGCGCTTGGGCGGCTTGTCGAACACCGGGGTCGTTTCATCGGGGGTGGAGAGACCGGCAAAACCATCTGGCGCAACCAGACAATTGTTCGGCCGCGAAGGACGCTTCAGCGCCGAAAACTCAATCAGATCAGGCAGTCGTGACATGAGCGCATCTAACCGTTTTGTTTTGGCACCGCCAATCCTGATTTTAACGGCAGGATCAGCCAGAAACCTGTTTCCGGAACAAAAGAACCGGACCAATCAGGTCCGGCTCTTTCCAGTCTACTGCACTCTACAATCAGGCCATATGGCCCGATCCGAGAAGCTTATTTTGCGCCGAAGGCCATGAACGGCTTGGCGGCGCTGCGCCATGCAGACATGCAAAGTTCTGCCTGCGCATTCATTTCTTTCGTATACGCGGAAAACATGTTTTTCGCAAATCCGGCCTGGATTTCCATGACTTCGCGGACGTCTTTTGCGGACGTGATCGCCTGCGTGGCTTCAACGCCCTGCTCCAGCGACTTGGTGAAGAAGTCCATGTTCCGGCTGCCCAGTTCGCGCGCCATATCGGTCGATGCGGCGGTGCGTTCGCTGAAAGCTTTCAGGCCGGACTCGGCATATTCGCCGAATTTGCCAGCGAAACCGGAAAATTGTCCCATGCTCTCGTCGAGCATCTTGGTGGTGGTGTCCATCGCTGCACTCGCTTCAGCTTTTGCGCGTTTTGCGGTGCCAGCGGTCTTTGCCTTCGTCATCGATCATTCCTTTGTACTAACTTGTACTACCCTGCGCTTACCCTACGAAAACATATAGCGCTTTTTCTTCGCGATCGCAATATATTTTTGTGCGCTGCAACATAAGGCAGCCTGCACGTTTTTTGCATCGGTTTTGTTACGATTGCGCAATCCGGCCCACCTTGTGCCGTTAAGGTGTGGTCAAGGGATTTGCACGATTCTAAGTTAAACCTCGGGAGGCCGGGGTTAACAATTCGGGAGACCTGAATGTTCCTGCGCGCACTCGCAGCCCTGACCCGAGTCACCCTTGCTGCGGCCGTCCTGTCGGTCATGGCAATCGGCGGAGGCGCTGCCCAGGCAGAAAAATACGCTGCAATCGTAATTGATGCCGACACGCAGGAGGTACTCCACGACCGGCACGCCGATGAGCCGCGTTACCCGGCCTCGCTGACCAAGGTCATGACCCTCTACATGCTGTTTGATGCCCTAAAGAGCGGTGAGGTCTCGCTCGGCGAACGGATGACCGTATCCCGTTTCGCTGCGGCACAGGCCCCGTCGAACCTCAAACTGCGGACCGGCTCCACCATCACTGTGCGTGACGCGATTGGTGCCCTTGTGACCAAGTCCGCAAACGACGTCGCTGTCGTGGTCGCGGAACGTCTTGGGGGCACCGAACGCCGGTTCGCCCAGCTTATGACCGTGAAGGCCAAGTCGCTGGGCCTGGAAAACACTCGCTTCGTGAATGCGTCCGGCCTGCCCGATACACGGCAGCTGACCACAGCGCGCGATATGGCCGTCCTGGCCGAGGCCATGCTGACCGATCATGCGGACTATTATCACTATTTCGCGACCGAGCAGTTCTCCTGGGGCCGCAAGACATACAAGAACCACAACAATCTTCTTGGCGATGTGGATGGCGTAGACGGCATCAAGACCGGCTACACCCGCGCCTCGGGCTTCAACCTGATGGCCTCCGCCAAGCGCGACGGCCACCGGATCATCGCTGTGATGCTTGGCGGCACGACGGCCCGTGCGCGTGACCGTCATGTCGAAGCCCTGATCGAAGCCGCCTTCAGCTCTTACACACTTCCCGCCGACGATCCGGCCCTGCGGAGCCGCCTTGCCTTCGCCATGCTGGATGAACCGCTGAGCCCGGAAGCCGCGGCCGAGCCGATGCTGAACGGTAAACCGCTCTCTGTGATCCTCGCCACGGAAGCGGCTGAAGCGAAACAGATGGCCGCCAATGACAACACAGCGTCGGCACAGGGCGATGCAGACGATACGCCCGCACCACAGGTCCTGAACGCACCGGTTCTGATCGCCGAGACCGAACCGGCACCGTCTGAGACCGTTACGCCGATAGATCCTGAGAAGACATCGATCGGACGTTACTTTGCGGAAGCGCCGGCTGTCGAAGAGCCCACCTTCTCGCCAGATGAGTATCGCCGCCGCCAACTGGCCAAGTAGGGTTGTCACCACGCCCGGCTTGCCGGACAACACGCGCGATCCCGCAGGAGCAGCGCCCGTGGCCAATGAATCTGACCTAGACCTCGCCCGCAACACGATCCGCATCGAGCGAGACGCGCTTGAGCAGCTGGAAGCCAGTATCGGACCGTCCATCGCCGAAGCGGCGGACCGGATCATGGCGACCGATCGGCATGTGATTGTCGCGGGCGTCGGCAAATCGGGTCATATCGGCCAGAAGATTGCCGCCAGCCTCGCCTCGACCGGCACGCCAAGCTTCTTCCTGCACCCGACCGAAGCCAGCCATGGCGACCTCGGCATGGTCGTGCCGGGCTCTGTCGTGATCGCGATTTCCTATTCCGGCGAAAGCCGCGAACTGGTGGACCTGCTGCGGTTTTGCAAAGGCAACAACATCCCGCTGATCGGCATGACACGCTCGGCCGAATCGACACTGGGCAGGGCGTCTGACGTGCTTCTGGAAATGCCGGTTGTGGCCGAAGCGTGCCCGAATGGCCTGGCGCCGACCTCATCCACCACCATGGCACTGGCACTTGGCGATGCGCTGACCATCGTGCTGATGGCGCGCCGCGGCTTCTCGCGGGAGGAGTTTGGCTTCCGCCATCCGGGCGGCAAACTGGGTCGCTCCCTGCAGACTGCAGGCGACTATATCGAGACCAAAACGGATCATATGCCGATCATCAGCGCCTCTGCCGATGTCCGGGACGTGATCCTGGCTGTCTCCGAAGGCCGCAAGGGCTGCGTCGGCGTGACCGACGAAGACGGCCGGCTGACCGGCATGGTCACCGATGGCGACCTGCGCCGTGCGATGCTCGCCGGCAAGCTGACGGGCACGGCTGCCGATATCATGACGGCTGATCCGAAATCCCTTGGCCCGGACGACCGCATGTCGGCGGTCATCAAGACATTCACCGAACAGCGGATCTCGAACGCCTTCGTCACAGTCGACGGCAAGCCGGTCGGCATCATCGATATGAAGGACCTGCTTGCCGAAGGCTATGTCTGATCCGGCTTGCTCAGAGGCTTACTGGCCGAGTTCGAAGACCACGTTCACCGTCGCATTGTAGCCAACCTCGCCGCCTGCCATCGGTGTGTTCGCCTTGTCGGACGCCATGACTTCCATACGCGCCATCGGCATGGGTTGAGGCGAGTAGTTTCCGCTTTCGCTGATTGTCACGATACGCAGCACGCGCAGACCGGCCGCTTCGGCATAGAGGTCTGCCCGGGCACGGGCCATGGCCATGGCTTCGCGGCGGGCCTCGTCACGTACTTCGGTATTGTCATCGAGCGCGAAATTCAGACCATTGAACGTATTGCCACCCGCCTTCACCAGGCTGTCGAGCATTGTGCCCAGACTGTCGAGGTCCCGCACCTTGATGGTCAGCTGGTTGGAGGCCGTATAGCCGATCAGCTTCTGCTCCCCATGGGAGGAGCCGTCTTTCAGCTTGGTCTCGATATAGGTGTAGCGCGGCCAGAGTGAGAAATTGGACGTCTGCATGTCTTTCTCGGCGACGCCCGCCTTTTCCAGCGCGTCAAACACGCTGGTCATGGCCTCGGCCTGCGATTCCATAGCCTCTGTCGCGGTGTCACCTTCGGCCTGAACGCCGGCATTGATGTAAGCGATGTCGGGCTCGCGTTTCACGGTCGCCTGCGCAGTGATCGAAAGCGTGGTTTCAGGCTGGATCGAGTTCGGCGCCTGATAAGCACCCGCCACCGATTGCTGAGTGAGGCCCAGCGCCGGGCCCTGCATCTGCGCGCAGGCCGCCTGGGGCAGGATCAGGGCAAAGGCGGCAGTTGATGTCAGAAGGGGCAAAAGTCGGCGCATGAGAATCTCCCATTGGTGTAACTGAGTATTCTACCGAACACTCTGGGAGGCAATCTTGTTCCGATTGTGTCTCAGACCGACGACAAATCAGGCGTTTTCATACCCGTGGGGATTCTGGCTCTGCCACGCCCACTGATCGCGGCACATGTCTTCCAGCGTCAGTTCCGCCTGCCAGCCGAGCAGTTCCTGGGCGAGCGACGGATCGGCCCAGAAGGCAGCAATGTCGCCTGCCCGCCGCGGCGCGAATTCCATGGCGATGGACTTGCCGCAGGCCGCTTCGAACGCCCGCACGACCTCCAGAACGGACGAGCCATTGCCGGTGCCGAGGTTCACAGTAAAGGGCCCGTGGCTATGCTTGAACCGGTCGAGCGCCAGCACATGGGCGCGGGCAAGGTCCACGACGTGAAGATAATCCCGCACGCCGGTGCCGTCGGCCGTGTCATAGTCGTTGCCGAACACGTTGAGGTGCGGCCGGCGGCCCACTGCAACCTGTGCCACATAGGGCATCAGATTGTTCGGAATATCGTTCGGGTCTTCCCCGATCATGCCGCTCGGATGTGCGCCGATCGGATTGAAATAGCGCAGGATCGCCACATCGGTCAGCGCGCCTGACCCGGCCACATCGTTCAGCAGCATTTCCGCGGTCAGCTTCGTGTTGCCGTAAGGGTTTGTCGGGCGGAGACGGTGGGATTCGGTATAAGGCAGGAACTCCGGCTCGCCATAGACGGTCGCACTGGACGAGAACACGATCTGGCTGGCACCGCTTTCCAGCATCGCCTCGATCAGGCTGTGCGTGCCCATCACATTGGCGCTGTAATATTCGAGCGGTTTCTCGGTCGACTCGCCCACCGCCTTCAGCCCGGCAAAATGGATGACCGCCTCGCATTCATGCTTCGTAATGATCTCGGCGATGCGGGCCGTATCGCGCACATCGGCCTCATACCAGTCCACCGGCCGATTGGTCAGCAAACCAATCCGCTCGATCGCCGTGGGCGAGGAATTGACGAAATTGTCCACGATCACGGGCTCGTACCCGCGCGAGACAAGCTCCACACAGGTGTGCGATCCGATATATCCGGCTCCGCCGGTCACAAGTACGCGTGTCATGGTCCCCTACCTAGCAAGAATCGCGCCCGGTTTCAGGGAATTAACCACAATTCCGGAAAGACGAAGTTACCCATTTCGGTGAGATTCATCAGGCCCATTGCAAGGCGCACATCACCCGCCTAAACGGGTGCTTCGGTGGGCCTGTAGCTCAGTTGGTTAGAGCGGACCGCTCATAACGGTTTGGTCGCGGGTTCAAATCCTGCCGGGCCCACCATTCGCTTCCGGTACACCAAAGGTGTAGAAATCGATCAAGGATCGATTTCAGGAAACGAATGCCCGCCGCGCAAGCAAGGGCACCCCAGCGGATCAAATGTACGGTTTGAATGCGCAACCGCCCCTAAGCCATCTCCGAAATCTCGTTCCGGAAATATTCGATCGTCGGCTTCAGGCCTTCGGCGAGCGGGATGGTCGGTTCCCAGCCGAGCGCAGACTTGGCCTTTGAAATGTCCGGCTGACGCTGACGCGGATCATCCGACGGCAACGGCCGGTTCACGATCCCGGATTTTGAGCCCGTCAGCTCCAGCACCGTCTCGGCCAGTTGGCGCATGGTGAACTCTCCGGGATTGCCCAGATTGATCGGGCCGATCACGTCATCCTCGGAGTTCATCAGCCGGATCAGACCATCGACCAGATCAGAGACGAAACAGAAGCTGCGCGTCTGCTGGCCGTCGCCATAGAGCGTGATATCTTCGCCGCGCAGGGCCTGTACGATGAAGTTCGACACGACGCGGCCGTCATTCGGGTGCATGCGCGGACCATAGGTGTTGAAGATGCGGGCGACCTTGATCTTCACCTTGTGCTGGCGGTGATAGTCGAAGAACAGCGTCTCGGCGCAGCGCTTGCCCTCGTCATAGCAGGAGCGCAGGCCGATCGGGTTCACATTGCCCCAATACTCTTCCCGCTGCGGGTGGATTTCCGGATCGCCATAGACTTCCGAAGTCGACGCCTGGAGGATTTTTGCACGGGTCCGCTTGGCGAGGCCGAGCATGTTGATTGCGCCATGCACGCTCGTCTTCGTCGTCTGGACCGGATCGTATTGGTAATGAACCGGGCTTGCCGGACAGGCGAGATTGTAGATCTGGTCGACCTCCACGAAGAGCGGGAAGGTCACGTCATGGCGCATGATCTCGAAGCGCGGATTGTCCAGAAGATGGGCGACATTGGTCCGCCGGCCGGTGAAGAAATTGTCCACGCAGAGGACTTCAGCCCCCGAGTCGAGCAGGCGCTCGCACAGGAATGAGCCGATAAAACCGGCGCCGCCGGTGACGAGAATACGGGGGGCGTAATGCATCCCAATTCGATCTTCTGTTTTTTCACAAGGGTCAAGCGCGGATATGACGCCCGCGCACCGATGGAAACCGTCTAGGCCTTGTTCCGGCTGCCCTGATCGAAATAGGCATGCGTGCCGCGATGGATGACGGTGTCACCTGGTGCAATCTCGTGCGCTTCGTAGTCGGGCTGACCTTTCACGTCGGCATAGACGGTGCCGAAATCCTGATAACAGCTGTCCAGCAGGGACTCGAAACTATCGATGACGAAATAGGTCTGCTGGAAATCGTCGATGATGTATTTCGTGCGCATCAGGCGCTGCACGTTGAAACCGATCCGGTTTGGGCTGTCGTCTTCCAGAGCGAAGACGGTTTCCTGCGGACTGGACAGAATACCGGCGCCATAGATGCGCAGCCCCTCGGCTTCGCGGATCAGGCCGAACTCAACTGTGTACCAGTAAAGCCGGGCCAGATTGTGAAGCTGGCCGAGCCGCATCGCGCGCTGACCACCCCTGCCATAGGCTTCCATGAAGTCTGCAAAGACCGGATTGGCCAGCAGCGGTACGTGGCCGAAAATGTCGTGGAAGATGTCCGGTTCCTGCAGGTAATCAAACTCGGCTTCCGGACGGATAAACGCCCCCGCCGGGAATCGCCGGTTCGCCAGATGATCAAAGAAAATCTCGTCCGGTACCAGTTCCGCGACCGGCACGATCCGCCAGCCTGTGATCTTCTCCAACCGGTCGGACAGGCGGCCCATGTGCGGAATGCCTGATGGGGAAAGCTCAAGTGCCTCCATAGCCTCCAGCGCGTCCGAACAGGCCCGGCCTCGCGTGACCTCTTTCTGGCGGCGGAAGAGCCGGTCCCAACGGTCATGCTCTTCGGCGCTGTAGGTTTCCCACGCCTGGTCGATGGTAAAATCGGCCGCTCTCGGGGCGTCATGATATCGGTTCTTGGGGCTAATCAGTTCCATGCACGCAGTATACGCATTTGATAAAATAGTTCCAGATGTAACTAAATTGCGTGCCGGCTGAGCAAAGTGACGACACATCCTTGACCTTCCGGACAGCAGGACGGATCACCATAACTGATTTCGCCCCGGGATTTCTGGCGGCGCTGAGTATCAGGGTAGTGCCGGAATGAATTCGCAGCTGAACGACCCTGCCGGCATTTCCTCCGGAAGTAACACCACACCCCGCTTTTCGGTTCTGATCGTCAATTATAATGGCGGTGCTTATATCCAGGACGCGCTGGCTTCACTGGCCAAGCAGACCCAGCGTGATTTCGAAGTAATCCTCGTCGACAATGCCTCCACCGACGGCTCGCCGGACAAGCTCGACACGCGCCAGCTACCAGCCTTCACCCTGCTTCGGGAGTCTGAGAACCACGGTTACGCAGGTGGCATGAATCTCGCCGCCGCCCGCGCGCAGGGCGATTGGCTGGTGGGCCTCAACCCCGATGCCGTGGCAGCCCCCGACTGGCTGGAAAAGATCGCAAACGGCATTTCCCGTCATCCGCGCGCAAAAATGTTTGCGTCCGCCCAGTTGGCGTTGGAGGCACCGGACACGCTGGACGGCGCAGGCGACGCCTACCTGATCATCGGCATGCCCTGGCGGGGCGGGTTCGGCCGGCCGGCCAGCGAGCTGCCAGCCGAGGGCGAATGCTTCAGCCCGTGCGGCGCTGGCGGCGTTTTCGAACGTGAGACGTTCTTGAAGCATGGCGGCTTTGACGAGCGGTTCTTCTGCTTTTGTGAAGACGTAGACCTCGGCTTTCGCCTGCGTCTGGCCGGCGAAACCTGCATCCTTCTGCCCGATGCGGTGATCCACCATGTCGGCGGCGGCATATCCGGGCGCAGCAGCGACTTTTCGATTTATCACGGCTTTCGCAATCGGATCTGGACTTACGCCAAGAACATGCCGTCGGTTATTTTCTGGCTCACCCTGCCCGCCCATATCGGCCTGTCAGGGTATCTGTTGATACGCGGCGCCATGACGGGCCGTTTCAAGCAGGCCTGGCGCGGAATGCGTGACGGCGCGGCCGGGGCGGTGTCGATGCGCCGAAGTGGCCGGGAGCTACGCCACGCCCGGCGCGTTGGCCTCTGGGCACTGGCACGCACCATGGCCTGGAATCCGTTCCGCATGAGCACACACCGGGTCCACGTCCGCGAGGATGTACCCGAGGCTCCGGTCAACGGCTCCAGTGCGTCAGAAGCCCGCTGAGATACGTGCCGTATTCATTCTTGTACTGCGCCGCCAGCTCTTCCAGCTTCGCGTCATCAATGAAGCCCTTGCGCCAGGCGACCTCTTCCGGGCAGGCAATCTTCATACCCTGGCGCTTTTCCACTGTCTGCACGAACTGCGACGCCTGGATCAGGCCATCAAATGTCCCGGCATCCAGCCACGCCGTCCCGCGCGCGAGGCGATGCACGCGCAAGTCGCCCCGCTTCAGATAGGCGTCATTGATGGAGGTAATCTCCAGTTCGCCCCGTGCAGAGGGTTGCACGTTCCGTGCAATGTCCACGACGTCCTCATCATAGAAGTAGAGGCCGGTGACCGCCCAATTGCTTTTCGGTGCTTTCGGCTTCTCCTCAATGGATAGGGCATTGCCTGCCTCATCCATTTCCACGATGCCGAAATCGCTCGGGTTGTTGACCTGGCAGGCGAAAACTTCCGCACCCTTGCCCATGGTACCCGCTTTCGATAGCTCCCCGCTCAGACCGGAGCCGTAGAACATGTTGTCCCCCAGGGCGAGCGCACTTTTCCGGCCGCCTACAAAATCGGCGCCGATCAGGAACGCTTCAGCAAGGCCACGCGCCTCCGGTTGCTCCGCATACTGGAAGTTCATGCCCCAGTCGCTGCCATCGCCCAGCAGGCGGCTGTAAAGCGGCAAGGCGTCCGGCATGGAAATGATAAGAATATCCCGAATGCCCGCAAACATGAGCGTCGTGATCGGGTGGAAGATCATCGGCTTGTCGTAGACGGGCAGAAGCTGCTTTGAAACGCCGCGCGTGATCGGATGCAGGCGCGTTCCCTTGCCGCCCGCCAGGATGATACCCTTCATGAATTCCACTCCCCGGTTTTCACCAGTTGTTCAACACAGGCCTGCGTGCTGCCCTGCCAATGTGGCAACACTACGCCATAAGCTTCCGCAATCTTCGAGCAATCCAGCCGCGAATTGGCCGGGCGTGCCACGGGGGTCGGATACTCCGCCGATGTGATGCGTTTCACCTTCGCCACCGGACCGCCAGCCTTCGCGCTGCACTGGAAGATATGTTCAGCAAAATCAGCCCAGCTCGCCTCGCCTTGCGCCGTCATGTGATAGACACCCGGTTTGACGGGTGTCTTGCCGCTCAGGATTTGCATTGCGATCTCGAGGATGCCCGCGGCGATATCTGCCGCGCTAGTCGGGTTGCCCCGCTGGTCATGGACGACGCCAAGCTCATCTCGCGCAGCACCGACACGCAGCATCGTCTTGATGAAATTCTTGCCCACCGGGCTGTAGACCCAGGCTGTCCGGAGAATGACATGGTCCGGATTGGCCGCGGCTACGGCCTCCTCGCCTGCAAGTTTGGAGCGTCCGTAAACACCGAGCGGCGCGACCGGATCCGACTCCACATAAGGCTCGGCGCTCGTGCCGTCGAAGACATAATCTGTTGAAATATGGATCATTGGCACGCCGCTGCGGGCTGCTGCCGCGGCCAGTTCGCCCGCCGCTGTCGCATTCAGCGCAAAGGCAGCCGCCTCTTCACTCTCGGCCTGGTCAACCGCTGTATAGGCCGCCGCATTGACGACCAGGTCCGGCTTCAGATCCTCAAAGGCAGACTCGATCGTCCCAGGTTCGAGAAGGTCCAGTTGAGGACGCCCTCGCGTCACGATCCGAATGCCCGCCGGCACCGGGAGATCGGCCATTGCGCGCGCAACCTGTCCGGCGCCACCCGCCACGAGAATGAGTTTGTCTGACATACCAGCTTTCAACAATTACCGCGCCGGGCCTTACGCCTTCTGAGGCTCTGCCAGACCGAGGCGTTCGCCGGAATAGACCGACTTACGCAATGGCGTCCACCAGTCAGCATTGTCGAGATACCACCGCACGGTCTTGGCCAGCCCGGTTTCGAAATTTTCCTGCGCCCGCCAGCCCAGCTCATCTTCCAGTTTGGTGGCATCAATAGCGTAACGATGATCGTGGCCGGGCCGGTCGGTCACGAATTTGATGAGCTCGCGACGCGGCCGCTCCGCAGGCATAACGGCATCCAGCTCATCGCAGATCCGCTCGACCACTTGCAGGTTCGTCCGCTCGTTACGGCCGCCTACATTGTAGGTCTCACCGAGACGGCCCTTTGTGGCGATAAGAGACAAGGCGCGGGCATGATCCTCGACATAGAGCCAGTCCCGGACATTTGAACCATCGCCGTAAACGGGCAGTTCCTTGCCTTCCAGTGCATTCAGGATGACCAGCGGAATCAGTTTTTCCGGGAAATGATACGGTCCGTAATTGTTCGAACAGTTCGAAACGACCACCGGCAGGCCATATGTCCGGAACCATGCCTTGGCGAGATGGTCAGAAGCGGCCTTGGAAGCCGAATAGGGCGACGAAGGATCGTAGGATGTGGTTTCTTCGAACAGGCCATCGGCGCCGAGCGAGCCATACACTTCATCGGTCGAGACATGCAGGAAACGGAAATTTTCGCGCGCCTCACCGGAAAGCCCTGACCAATGCGCCCGCGCAGCCTCCAGCATGCTGTAGGTACCGATGACATTGGTCTCGATGAAATCGCGCGGCCCCGAAATGGACCGGTCGACATGGCTCTCAGCCGCCAGGTGAAGGATCTGCTGCGGCGCTTCGCGCGCAACGATCTCTGTCATGGCCGGCTGGTTGCAGATATCCTCCACGATCAACCGGCAATTTCCAGTTGCTTCAGCCGGGGCGATATTGGCGCGGTTGGCCGCATAGGTCATCTTGTCGATGACAACGACCTCAGCCCCCTGATCCAGCACGAGATGGCGCACCAGGGCTGACCCGATAAAGCCTGCTCCGCCCGTGACCAAAACCTTCATGGGAACTCCGGAATTGCCTGACCTGTCATCAGCTCCATAAACTTTTGAGGAGCTCCTTTCGCGTTATAGAGGTGCTCTCTCAGGAAGCAACAACACTTCCCATGACGGAATCGCCCAATTACTCGCTCAACTCAGTGTTCGCCATCGAAAAGCGAGCAACCGAAGGTCATAAAGCACAATATTGCTGCTGTTTGTTGCCATGTGAAATATCCGGTCACCTGCTGGTATGTTTGGCTCGATATCGGCCTTTTTCAGCTAAGGTTTATATTGTACAGGCTCGCGCTTGCTTTGCCCGTTTCCGGTGCGTACACGTCAGGGGCCGATGAACCTGAACCAGGGTGACAAGGGCGCGAAGGGGTAACAATGCAGTCAAAGAAGTTCGCGTTCAGCTGTGTCGTTGATGAGAACACCAAATTCCTCGTTCAGTTGAACGTCTGGCTGGCGACCCTGACCGAAAATGCCGGGGTGGACCCTGCCGATATCTTCGTCCACCTCGTATATGAAGATCCGGCACTGAGCGAGCGGCTTCACGCCCTCGGCATCAATTGCGTCACCGTCCCGAAATTCGGCGACAAGAAATACTGTAACAAGATTTCCCAACTCGATACTGAAGCGCTACGGGAATACGAGCACGTCATCCTCTGCGATGCTGATCTCGCTTTCGTCGAAGACCCGCGCCCTCACATTCCTGAGTTGAAATGGGCTGTCGCCGGTTGCCCCGTCGATTTCCCCAACCCGCCCTGGGACACCATCAAAAGTATCGCAAACGACATTGGTATCGCGAATACGTCGTTTTCGGCGCAGACCATCGAGGGCCACCCAACCCTGTCGGCGAATCTCAACGGCGGATTCTATGTCCTGCCCGGAAGTATGCTGGAGCAGTTCAGATCCGAATGGCGGCGTATCGCACTCGAAATGCTGGCGAACGAAGACTGCATGAGCCGGCTTGGCGAGCAACACGAAAAACATGTCGACCAGCTTTCCTTCGGCTTTTCCTGCATGACCCTCGGAGCCGCCGTCGTCCACCTTCCGCGGACGATGAACTTCCCGCTGCACCTGAACCGGGAACTCTATGAAAGAATCAGTCTGCCGTCTGCCCCCGTCATTTGCCATGTACACGACCAATATGACTGGCGCGGCCACGTCCTGACGCCGGACGGCATGCTGTTTCCGGAAGTGATTGACCGCGCCAATGCGGCAATGGCCCGCCCGATGCTTTTCGAAGGCGCAGCAGGCGAAAAGCCGGAAAGCAAAAGTCGCGGCACATCCGTGCTCGGCCGCCCGAGAGCGGTCGTCATTACCGGTTTCCATCGGTCCGGAACGTCCCTCATCGGTGGTGCGATGCGTGCGCTCGGCATGTGGTTCGACGAAGAGCACCTGATCCCGGGCGACGACGACAACCCGAAAGGCTATTTCGAAGACGCCCGCGTCGTCCGCCTGAACGGACGCATTCTGGAAGCGCTCAACCAACACTGGGCGACCCCGGCCTTTGATGTCGTTCATCCCGGCCATGCCCGCAAGCTTCTGGAAGAATACGTCTCCGCCTGTGACATTGTCAGCGACCTCAACACACATTCAAATGCGTGGGTTGTCAAAGACCCTCGCATCTCGCTGACCCTGCCTGTCTGGCGGGATGCGCTACGCCTGACGGAGCCGACACGGGAGCTACAGCAGATTACCCTGCTGAGGGATCCGATGGCGTGCGCCATCAGCCAGCAGAAACGCAACAGGCGAGAGCCGGGTTACCGAAACGACCTGCTGCACATCACCGGGGCGGATCTTGATGAGACGCTGATGAGCTGGATCAGCCACAACCTTTCGATTCTGGAAGTTGCGGCCATGGATGAGGGTGACAGGGTCGCTCCTTTCATTGTCCCCTTCTCGGAGGTTCTGGAAAAGCCGGCCGCGACGCTTGAGGCAATGGCCGATCACCTGAACTGCAAGCTCGCAAAGCTGGAAGCCGACAAATATGTCGAGAGCTTTGTGGATCCCGACCTCAACCGGTCGGAAAAGAAGATCGTACCTGAAGGATCGGACTCATTCTGGGCGGCGCAGGCCAACAAGCTCTACGAACTGCTTCTGTCCCGCAAACTGACCGCTATCAGCCAGGCCGACGCAAAGGCCATTCTTGATGAGCTGGCCGAAGTCCGTTCCATCCTCGCGGCCATGCTCCCGGTATCCTCGCTGATCGGAAAGAGTTACCGGATCTGGAAGCACCAGAATGTCCAGAACCGTCACCTGACAGAGCGCATCAGGAAACTGGAACCAAGGGCGGAAAGCGGAGACAAGGCACGGCGAGCCATGACCCGGCTTGCCAGCGAAGCAGACGCCGCCCGCGAATCTGCCCGCCAGATGCGGCTGCAGGTCCAGAAAGCCGAAAAGACAACGGCCAGCCTGATCCAGAAGCTGGAAAGCCTTCGTTCTGCAGACGAAACCCTGGCAGCATTCCGCGAAGTCTTTGGACCGGAATTCGACCCGTGTGACTTTACCGCCCCCGGCGGATACCAGGTCATGGAATGGGCGGAAGTGAAACGTGCCCTGACGCAGGAAGTTGCCGATCTGAAATCCGAAGTGGCCCGGCTGACACCTTCCGAACACGCACCGGCGACTCCGTCTGCAGAAGAGATACGCCACAATGTCGAGGGCGCCATAAACGCCGTGAAGGGCAGCGCCCGTTACCGGCTTGGCAACATAATTATCAGCGCAGTTCAAAAGCCCATACGTTTTCTCCGCATGGAACCGCTGATCCGGAAACTGCTCCGCTCGGCGAGAACATTTTAGGTAAGGAGGTCCGCTGGTGAAGGCGAACCCGTTAGTCGACTTCGTTATCCCGAACCGCAATAACGCGGCCTATATCGGGGAGTGCCTCCAATCCATCCGGGCACAGACTTATACAAACTGGAAATGTATTCTCGTCGACGACAACTCGACGGATAACTCCGTC
This sequence comes from uncultured Hyphomonas sp., assembly GCF_963678195.1. Lineage (NCBI taxonomy): Bacteria > Pseudomonadati > Pseudomonadota > Alphaproteobacteria > Hyphomonadales > Hyphomonadaceae > Hyphomonas > uncultured Hyphomonas sp. Next base: position 1,038,597 of record NZ_OY782759.1, on the reverse strand, counting down.
GAACTGATCGAAAAACTCATCGAGGGCGATGACCGCTTCCAGCTGATCGCACTCAGCGAGCGCGCAGGCGTCTCCACAGTCCGCAATATGGGTATCGACGCCGCTGACGGCGACTATGTGACCTTTGTGGATTCTGACGACATCATCGTGCCGGAATATCTGGAAGCGCTTGTGCATGAAGCCGTTCGGTCTGACTCTGATTACACGCGCTGCCGGCACTGGTTGTTCCGGGAAAACGGCCAACTCGTCCCCAATGCCCAAGACGATGTCTGGTCTGCGCCGGTCCGGAATGTGAGCTTCAACGATCACGCTTCCGCCGTCTTCTATTTTTCCTCCTGGGCCACGCTGATCAGGCGGTCTGTCCTGGGAGCCGACATCAGGTATCCGGAAACTGTCGCACTTGGGGAAGACCGGATCTTCAACCAGCGCGCCATGCTGAACAGTCGCAAAATAAGCCAGATTTCGGCGCGTCTGTACAAATGGAGACGTCTGGGAAAAGACAGCAATCAGGCGACCCACCACCTGCTGGAATCCTTCGAGCCTATACGGATTTCGATCATAGAGTGGCTCAATCAGACCAATACACTCGATGACAGTTATGCCGATCACAAAATGTTCGTGCACTCATCGGCCTTCTTTGAGCTGTGGTGGCATGTCTGGCGACTGCGCAATGAGCTGTTCGACGGCAAACCCCACGCCCTGTGGGACGATGTGGAACAGGTGCTGAAGGCGATCGATATGGACCTGGTTGACCTGACCCAGGTCAACGTAAAAGCATACAATGATTACATGCAGTCGGGGTACGACGCGGTAATGCGCAACCTTGATTTGTCCATCAAACCCCTCTCGAAAATATTCGTGGACCAGGTCGGAAGGCAAACCCGGGCATCAGAGGCGCGGGTCGCCCCGGCTAACGGCCAGAACATGCACCCGCTCGGCATGTATCTCTCCAAATACGCATCCCTTCAGGGCGAAGAGTTCATATCTTCGCTCATCCGCCAGCGATGGTATTTCCACCAGGCGGACCTGGTTCAGGCGACGCTGGTCCGTAAGTCGGGAATGTTCGACAAACGCTACTATACGAAGCGGGTTGGAGACACTGGCGGCCTGGACCCCGCGCTCCATTTCGTCCGGTATGGCGCTGTTGCCCTGATCAACCCACAGGCCAAATTCGATATCCGGGCTTATTATGAAAAACATCCCGAGCTCTGGGCTTCCGGACTGAACCCAATTGTTCACAGGCTTCTGGTAATCGGCGAGTGACATGAAATACATTTTTACCACCGCAGCACGGAATTTCCTTCCCTGCGCCAAGGCCCTCCTGAAATCGGTCAGGGAGCACATTCCTGATGCAAAAACTGTCTTTGTCCTGACAGATGAATGGACCGGGGAAACACCTCTTTCAGACGAAGGCTTCGACGAGGCTTACACCGTCAGGGAGCTGATCGCATCGGAAGGCATTGGAGACCTTGCCTGGATCTTCCGTCATGACATCATGGAACTCGCCACGGCCGTAAAACCCCTCGTGGCCAAGAAACTTTTAGAGCGGCCCGATACAGAATGGGTCATGTTCTTTGATCCTGACTGCGTACTGTTCGACGACCTGCCCGACCTGCAAAAAGCCATTTCAGAAAAATCCATCGTCCTCACCCCGCACCAGACAGACATGCGACCGGATGACAAATGGGCCTTTTTCGAGCGTAATCCGCTGAAGGTGGGAACCTTCAATCTTGGGTACTTTGGTGTCAGCGCGACCAATACCGGCAAGCGCTTCGCCGAGTGGTGGTGGGAGCGGCTGAAACTCTACTGCACTGCCGATGTTGAAAACGGTCTGTTTACAGATCAGAAATGGGTTGAGTTCGTCCCCAGCTACACCGATGACTACGCCGTCATGAGGCATGGACGGCACAATTTCGCCAGGTGGAATTCCTTCCAGCGGAAAATCACACGGGACGCGGATGGGAAAATCCTGATCGATGGAGACCCTGCAGGGTTCATCCATTTTTCCGGCTTCTACAAGATCGGGCAGTATGTTCAGGGCCTCTATGACCGAAGCAGCGAACCCTATGTGGACGACATCAACGTCCTGAATGAATTGTCCCGCTGGTATGCGAACCACATTTATGAAGACCAGATCCGGGAAGAACTGCTTATCCCGTGGTCATTCGGCCACTATTCAAACGGGGAGCCCGTTGAAGCGTCGCACCGCTCCCTCTTCCGCTCGGATACCTGCTTCACCGAGATCTACAGCGATCCGTTTGACGTCGACTCCACGCCGTCCTTTTACAATGATTGCGTTTATCCCACCGAAGCGAGCTAGCATCGAAATAAACCCCCGCACGAAACGCACTTCCCAGTTAAGGGGTATACGATGTCAGTGCTTTGTGTGGAGCGGAAAACCAAGGTAATAAAAGAGTCACTATATCCTTCGCCGGAGACTGCCGCCTGCTCAAAATTCAATCTGGCGCATGCTGCGCTTCCGCCCCAATTCATACATAATTGCACATAAGAATCGTCTACACGGCACGCTCACAGCCAGCCCGTGCTGAAAATGACAGAACCAACAAAGGCCCGGAGTTCCAAAGACCTTGAAAAAACTGTTCATTCATATCGGAACCCAGAAGACCGGGACGAGCGTTCTCCAGGAGTTTTGCTCCATCAACAGGAACGCGCTCATCGGGCAAGACGTCAATTATGTACTGACTGGCAGAGGCCCCAGCGGCAAGGCTGCGGAACATGCACACCATGTCCTGGCACATCATTGGCTGCCAGGCTGGCTGTCGGAGGGCCTTCCTGAGGGACGGACTGAAAAAGTCTGGAGTGATTTCAAAGAGCGACTGCTGGCCTCTCCGCACGAGAAAACGGTCATCAGTTCCGAACATTTCTACAAGGCCGCGACTGTAAAGCCCGAGATCATCCGGGGAATCCGTAATGACCTTCCCGATGTTCAAATTGAGATCATCGTTTATTTCCGGCGGCCAGATCAGTTTGCGCAGAGCAACTGGGCGCACAACATCAAAACAGTGCGCGATTTCCGGCAATCACTCTCCAATTATATCCAAACCGACGCTGTCAAATCGCTCTTGTCCTACGAGGCCAATCTCAAAGCGTGGCAAGACGTGTTCGGCCCGGAAAACGTCAAGGTCCGTATCTACGACCGGAAATTGTTCCGGAATGGAGACATTATCGACGACTTCCTCGACATCCTTGGGTGCGAGCGGCACCCGGACATGAAGCCCGTCGGGGAAGTAAATGTGTCCCTGTCACCATACGTGCTGGACTTTCTGCATGACCTGGATCGGACAAAAATCGACCGTTACAGCCTCTTTGTGAGCACGCTGGAACGATATGCGGAAAAGTATATTTTTCCTTCAACCATGAAGGACTATTCAGCATTGACGGACGATCTGGCGAACGAACTTCTGGACCGGTTCGGAGAGGAATACGCCGCCGTTGCCAAGTATGCCATGGAAGGCGACCTGGACATCGACGCGCTCCGTCCGGCCGGCAACAGGACGAGTAAGTCCTCGGTTGATTCCGCGACAAAGGCCCTTGCCATGGAATTGTGGCATCCGGTCCAGCGTTAATCCATTTACGTACTCAGCATTCAGCCAGCTTGAGCCCCTGCGTCTTCAGGAAGTTTCTGTAAACGGCACGGTTCGCCTCCCGGCGTTCGTAGTAGGCATCGAAATCTGACTTTCTGAACAGCTTTTCGATACTGCGATCGTCAAGCCGCAGCGCATCGGCAGACACGGACGGAATGGCCGCAAATTCGGCCATCTCGCGAGTCCGGCTATCATGGTAGACCAGCGCTGCAGGGACACCGGAATTCAGCGCCATGATCGTACCGTGCAGCCGGGTGCCGAGCACGTAATCATATGCGTCAAGCGAGCGCGACCATTCATCAACATCGTAGAAGACTTTGCCGTGCGCCTGCCAATACGCGACCAGTTTATCCCAGTCGCCAGCGTCATAAATTTCCATGAGAAGGCTGCGGAGCTGATCATTAAGCCCTCCGGCCTTTGTCAGCCCAGCCAGCCAGGCCATTTCCTCTGGCTCTGACTGAAAAAGGATGTCCAGCTTCCTGGCGAATGCAAACCTGAACAAACGGCGGTGCACCGAGTCTGCCTTGGCGAACGGCGCATAGCTCGCTGAATAGCGGGTGGAATGTATCAACCCGCGGTCGGCGCGCACATGCGGCTTTGAAGGCGGCTGCGTAAACCGGCGAAAATCGTGGTAAAGCGACGGGCATCCCGTGACAGTTACATTCTGCACACCCAAGCCATTCAGGATCTGCTTTGTATATTCCCCGCGCACGGAAATCGAAGCAGAACGTGCCGCAACAGCTTTGACGAGCCTTACTGTCCCCTCAGGAACATTAATTGACCCGGAATAAGAAGCGTCCTGTGCCCCAAGCCCAATCAGGACGACAGGAATTGTCAGGCGTTCGATACAGTCTGCCAGATCCGAAAAATCAACGGTCGGACCCAGCCAGTTTGCAGCCGGGATGACCAATGCACTCAGCCTCGAATTCAACTTTTCAGGGTCGAAGCTGAAACTGAACCTTTCTTTCGGACCACCTATCTGGTTCCATACAGCGTTGGTGAACAATAGATTCCCTGTGTTCTGTCCAACAAGGTGATACAATCTATCAAAAGAGTGTTGTGACCTTGCGTCCAGGTTGGGCAAGATTGAAAGGATTCCCGTTTTTGGCATTCATAACCTCTACCCGCGCCCCGGCCCCGCTCGGATCGGTAAAGGAAACCGGGCAGCTTGTCTCCCTGTCAGTTCAGTACTTTTTCAGGGCTGGTAATCCCCATTTGGTCCGCCCTGCATGACAGCCAAATTCAGTTTCGACCAGCCCGGTCGCTGCGACATTTGTGAAAACGATGTCGTCTTTCATTCTGATTTCAAGTGGTTCCGCGATCACCTGCTGTGTCCCGTGTGCCATTCGGTTCCGAGAGAACGCGCCCTGATGCGGGTTATCGACCTGTACATGCCGGATTATAAGAGGAAGACGATCCACGAATCCTCCCCCGGTGGGCGCGGCGTGTCGGTAAAACTCGGCCGCAAATGCCGGGGATATTCCTATTCACACTATTTCCCGGATGTTCCGCTTGGATCGATGCACCCGCAACGAAACGAGCGGTGCGAATCACTGGAAGCGCTGACCTTTCCGGACAACTCATTCGATCTGTTCATCACTCAGGACGTGATGGAGCACATATTTAAACCCGGGGTTGCATTTCGGGAGATCTCCCGTGTTCTGAAACCGGGGGGCATGCACATCCTGACGGTTCCATTGGTCAACAAGTGCAAGACCAGCGTACGCCGGGCGAACCGGGATGCAGATGGCAGCATTGTCCACCTCACGGAACCTGCCTATCACGGCAACCCGATCGACGAGAAAGGTTCGCTTGTCACCATGGATTGGGGCTACGATATCGTTCCGTTTATCCGGAAACAGTGCGGAATGTCGGTTAACATGATCACGATCGACGAAATCGAACGTGGCATTCAGGCCGAGTTCATCGAAGTCCTCGTTTGCACGAAAATGTAAAGTTGTTGCAATGATATCGATTGGGCTTCCCTATCGAAGCCCTACAGGTTACCGACCGTGCCGGGGTTCGTAAAAACGAGTGAATGAGTATGACCAGACCCGTCAGAGTTTCCACGACGGACCGCTTCAATCCCATGATTGTGCTGACCGATCTGGTCGATGGCGCCAAGCGAATTCACCTGTGGCTGGCTTTTGCTTCAGATGAAATCCAGAACCGTTACCGCCGCAGTAAATTGGGGTTGGCCTGGATTGTTCTTTCGTATCTGATTTTCGTCGCCACGATTTCGATCTTTTTCGGCACCTTCTCCGACCTCGATCACAACCGCTTCACCATCTATGTGGCGATTAATTTTGCCATCTTCACATTCCTGCTTGGGAATATCACGGACGGTTGTGCCGTATTCCGTGTTGCCCGCACCTGGATAAGCAGTGTGCCGTTGCCGCATTCGACGCACATCTACAAAAGCATTGCGCGATCGCTCTTCGTCTTTGCCATCAACATGATCGTCGCAATGACCATCTTTTTCCTGTACGGATATAAATTAGAACTGGTCGCCTGGGAGGCAATCCCGGCCTTTATCCTGTTGCTGGTGGATGCCGTGTTCGTCCAGATGATTCTCGGCTATATCACCGCCCGCTTCCGCGACATCGAGCACCTGATCCAATCGATCACCCGTATCCTGTTTTTCACGACCCCCGTCCTCTGGGTTCGCGATGAACACGTCTCACGCGGGATGCGCACCACCGTTTCGGAACTCAATCCGATGACACATGCGCTGGAAATTTTCTCTGCCCCCATTCTCGGTAGGCACGCTGACCCGCACAGCTGGGTGTTCATCCTGTACATGTCGGTAGCGTTGTTTGTTATCGCACTTATTGTGGGCGGATATTCGCACCGCCGCCTGCCCTACTGGTTGTAGTATCGATGAATAAGAGTGATGCCCCCGGGACCAGCCCCAATGCTTCAGGACTGCCTGCGATACCGGAAGGTGACGATGTTTTCCTGCGCGCCGAAAATATTGGCGTGAAGTTTGAGGTGAGCGGAAACGTTCGGGAACAGGGCCTGTCGGAGCATGATCCGCGCCTGATCTGGAACAGGCGTCACCAGCTTCGAGGCGTAAAGGCGCTTTCAGGCATCTCATTTGACTTGAAAAACGGAGACCGACTGGCAATCATCGGCCGGAACGGATCAGGCAAGACCACGCTGCTTCAGACCCTTGCGGGTATTATCTCCCCTTCTGAAGGACGATTGATTTCGCGCGGGAACATCACAAGTCTCATCAATATCAATATCGGCATCCAGGCCGAGGCGACCGGCCATCGCAATATCACGCTCCGCGGCCTGGCCGCCGGGTATTCCCGAAAGGAAATCGAGGAAAAGCGACAAGGGATCGCAGAGTTCTCTGAGCTGGGTGACTTCCTGAACATGCCGATGGAATCTTATTCCGCAGGGATGCGGATGCGACTGACCTTTGCCATCGCGACGGCTTTCAGCCCGGAAATCCTTATTCTGGACGAGTGGCTCAGCGCCGGAGACGTGGCATTCAAAAAGCGGGCAACCGACCGCATGCAGGAATTTGTCTCGCAGGCAGGCATTCTGATACTCGCCTCGCACAGCCACAAGCTGATCATGGACAATTGCGCGACCGGCATCTGGCTGGACGGCGGCAGAATTCAAGCCGCCGGCCCAGTCGCGGATGTCCTGAAGGCCTACGAAGAAAGCATGACCTGAATCCGGCACACCAGGCCCGACAGCCCTGCGCTAGAGTCTTTCAGCGAGATGCTTCAGATACCCGTCGGCACGCCGTGCCATGTCGTCGTCGACATCCGCCAGTCCGGCGACGAAGGCCTGCATGCGCTGGATCTCGTCCCATTCGGCCTGACCGAACCTTGAGATTGTTACGCTTTCCGAATGGCGGCGATGATAGTTCAGCGGACGGGGATCGTAGGCGAACTTCCCCTCACCACCCATACGCGCATAGACGCACCAGTCCCCGGCGACACGGTAGGAAAGAATTTCATCCATATACTGATCGAGGACCCGCTGCAGGGCTTGCCGTCTGAACAAAACCCCACTCACATTGGGTAAGGTGTTCTTCACCGACAAGCCATTGGCGAGCTCATCCGCACCTTCCGTCACAAATGGTTTGCGCCAGCGCGCGAGGCCGATATCTGCCACATAATCCAGATAGCTGGCAGAGAGGATCTCCCCCTCCCCGCTCACCTGATTGGATTGCGTATAGGAGACTGCGACGTCCGCGTCGGCAAACGCCGCCGCAGCCGTCTTCAGGAAGTCACGTCCCGCCCAGTCGTCCGCCTCGGCAATCCAGACGATGTCCCCTTCAGCAAGATCCACCCCCTTCTGCCATTGAGCAAAGACCGAGCCCGAGTTTTTCCCGTTTTCGATAATCCGGTAACGGACGGAACTGTTGTGCAAAAGCTTCTGCGCCACAGCCACACTGTCATCCGAGGACTTGTCGTCCAGGAAGATGATCTCCCATACCGGCAGGGACTGGTTCAGGATAGACGCGATCCGCTGCGGAAGATGATGGGCATAGTTGAAGTTCGGCACAATCACCGAGATTTTCGGCACCGGCTCATCCAGAAGACGCAGCATGTCGCCGACGAAGCTGCGGAAACCAAACTTGCTGCGGGCGATCTCCAGGCCGTTTGCTGCAGCCTTCTGGAACGCAGCCTGATCTCCCAGTAACTTCACAACTTCCCTTGCGAACCCCTCCGGGTCTGTATCAGGCAACACGGTGACGGCGCCATCGCCGGCCAGGTCTGCGACGCCCCCGGTTCCGGCGACCATGAACACAGGCGTGCCCGCATCCAGTGCTTCGATCGCGGTGGACGGATACGGGTCTTCCCGAGACGTCAGCGCGAATGCGCTTGCAGCCGCATAGAACCGGCCTGTCTCATTCCGGAAACCGGGCAGATGGACATTCGCGGCCACCTCACCAGCTTCCGACAGGATCGCCTGGCATTCTTTCTCCATCTCCGGTGCCAGCGCTCCGACCCAAATGAAATGCAGGGAAGCGTCCGATGCTGCTGCGGCCAGTGCCCAGCGACAGAATATGTCGACCCCCTTGCGATAGTCGCCATAGCCAACCCCAAGGATGAATTTCGCACTTTGCGGAACGCCGAATTCCTCACACAGCTGTACATGAGCCGCCGCTTTCTGATCCAGCGAGATGATTCCGTCGCGCTTGTAGAGACCTTGCGGCTGGATCACCGGATTGGCCCAGTCGTGACCAAGCACTTCCTTCGCCGTTCGGTCACGCACCGTTTCAGAAGCGAAGACGACATGTTTCGCAAGCTTGTCCAATGCCCGCTGGTTGGTCTCCAGCTGCATCAGCGAGACAATCTCCGGCAGTTCATGCACTAGGCCGATACACTCGATCCCTTGCTCTGCAAGATAGGGCGCGAGCCAGCCGGACGCGGAAGAATTCACGATCGCCTTTGTGTAGCCATCCGACACGAGCGCACGGATCATGTCACGCAGATCCCGTTCACTTGTCCGGCCGCGCATGGCCTGAACCAGCGGACCATAGGTCCGGAACCGGTCTTCCAGCGCGCCGTCGCCGCCGGCAATCGTCGCCACATCATATCCGAACACGCTGTGCAGGGTAGAGACGAAGTTGAGTGACAGGTACTGCGCCCCGTGCCGGTGCAGGTCATGCACGACAACGATGATCTTCCGGCGCGGTGCAGGCGCCACGGCCCCCATGTCATGCACAAGCTCTGCAGGCTCCACCCGTTCTGCATCCTTGTCCGATTGCAGCCCCCGGCGGGTTGCGTCGAGCCAGGCATAGCCATGTGTCAGGTCCGGCTCGATATGCGCCCCTTCGGCCCACTCATTCCAGGAATTGATGAAGACGAGACGCTCTGACGGATCACTGAAACGGGCCTGCACGTCCAGAGCCGCGTTGCGCAGCCAGCCGGCATATTCGTCCGGACCGGTGTTCACGAACACCGTGCCCCGGTTCATCCGCCGGGCCGTATTGTCCCAGCGCGGCGTCACCCCGCGGAACAGTTTGTAAGCGGGCTCTTCATAAGCCTCTGCCCGTTTCGGCAGGACGCTCCAGTCATAGATCTTGCACTCGAAATCATCCGACACCGGAACGACAAGGCCGTCCTCCGGTTCCAGCCCCATATTGTTCGGCGCGAACTCCGTTGCCGCGTCGAAGCCAAAGTCTGCCGGATCCGCTATGTCGAAAGACTGCGTGAAGGTCAGATAGATTTCTCCGATCCCGTTCTCCCGGCACCAGCTACGCCAGCGTTCCGCCGTCGCCTTCGCATCCGGCAACAGGCCCGGGCGGTAGACCATCACAAGCGGCCGCCCTTTCACACGCAGGTATTTCGGATTGCGCAGATAGCGGGAAAGATAGGAGATGAAAGCGATGTCATCTTCCGGCGTGTGGTTCTGCCCCATCAGGACTTCCTGCTCACGCCCGTCCCAGGTGCGGCTCCAGCTCTCGTTCGCCCAGCACAGGCAGAACGGGAAGTCGATCTCCTCGTCCGCCGCCCAGGCTTCGATCGGCGCCTCGAGCAGGCGCTGGCCGGCAAACCAGTAGAAGTAAAAGCAGAACCCCTCCAGACCGTATTGCTTCGCCAGCGCCGCCTGACGCCGCCGCACATGCGGATGCTCCAGCAGGTCATAATAGCCGAACTCCCCCGGCCGGACCGGCTGGTCATGCCCCTCGAACTGCGGCTTCGCCCGGCAGACATTGGTCCACTCGGTAAACCCCTCTCCCCACCATTCATCATTCTCGGGAATCGGATGGAACTGGGGCAGGTAAAAAGCGATCGCCCGTGCCAGCAGGGCGTCAGGACGCGGCAGGCCGGACAGTTCAGCATGAACTGGCCGGTCAGCGTCCACAGGGCCGCGCAGCGACTGCCGAAGCCGGGCCTCGGCCAGCCGGTCGACCTCCAGCTTCCAGTTCCGATAGGTCGCGCTCCAGCTTACCAGGAAGGGCAGATTGCGGAACACGAACCCCGCCACGCGGTCTTTCATACCCGGCGGAAATGGCATGCGCCGCCACACCGCCCGCAGGGCGACGGAAAGCTTCCTGCGAAGCGTGTGCACCAATCCCCCCGCAGCTGCACCCGGCTCTGTCACGTCATAACTCTCTTCTGGAATCCCACCTGTCCTTCCTTCCATTATCGCCCTCAGGATTCAACCAGACACCTCATGTCTGTGTTTGAATACGGCCAAGAGGAATGCTAGTCCCGCGCAATGAAAACCGGCTGCTTCACAATCTGCTCGCGCAACTATCTGGCCTACGCCCTGACGCTTCGCGACAGCGTGCTGGAGGCAGAGCCGGATCTCGATTTCAAAATATTCCTGGCAGACGAGCCGGTCTCAGAGAAAACGCCGGAAGGCGTTGAAATCATACCGGTTTCAGACCTCGGCGCCGAAGAAATGCGCGATATGGCCTTCCGCTATACCGTGATCGAGTTCAACACGGCGGTGAAGCCTTTCTGCTTCGACTATATGTTCGATCAGGCGGGCTATGACGCGGTCATTTACCTGGATCCGGATATTCGCCTGTTCGGCCCGATGCAGCAGGTTCACACTGCGCTGGCCGACGGCGCATCTGCTGTCCTGACGCCCCACATCTGCAAGCCCCTGCCGGAGGGCGACGCGCCATTTGAGCTGGACCTCATGCGGTCCGGCACCTTCAACCTCGGCTTCGCTGCCTTTGCCAACACGCCGGAGGCACGCGCCTTCCTCACCTGGTGGAAGGACAAGCTGCGCCATCACTGCCGGGTGGACCTGCAGAACGGGCTCTTCGTCGATCAGCGATTCGTTGATTTCGCGCCGAGCTTCATCGAACACCTCAAAGTGCTGCGCGACCCCGGCTACAATGTCGCCTACTGGAACCTGGCCAACCGCCCGGTGCGCAAGACGGATACGGGTCTGACAGCCGCGGGCAGCCCACTCGTCTTTTTTCATTTCAGCGGCGTGTCACCGGGCGACACCAGCATCTTTTCCAAGCACCAGTCGCGCTTAGACGCGACAAACATCGGCGACGCGGCAGAGCTGTTGCGCGACTATCTGGACAGGCTGGCCGCAAATGATCATGCGCGCTGGTCGGCCATCCCCTACGGGTTTGGCCATTTCAAAACTGGCGAGCCGATTATCGATCCGATGCGCCAGGGCCCGCCGGTCGACCCCGCTAACCCTTTCGCCGCCCCGAACCATGCCTATTGGAACGCACCCAGCGAACGGGTGGACCAGACACCGGGCACCTGCATTACCCGCCTGATGCTCGCCATTCACGAGGCTCGGCCAGACCTGCGACAGGCCTTTCCACTCGCATCCGCCGCTGGCCGGCGTGACTTCCATGCCTGGTTCGTTGCACACGGGGCGCGGGAATACGGGATCGGCGAAAACGCCCTCGACGCCGCCCTATCGGAATCCGCCATCCGGGCACAAACCATTGCCCGTCACTTCGCCCGCCTTCGCCTTGCCATGTCCAAAGCCAAAGGCTGACAGACAGCATCTGCGCAAATGACCCTACGCATGCTTCTCAAGGCCCGGATGCTGGCTACAATCCCCAAAAGCCCAATCGTGAACCCCAGGCGGCTACCCGGATCTGACCCGAAAGACATCGAGGTATAAATGTCCCATCAGCCCGCCAGCAGCAAAGGTCCGGCATCCCCGCGTTTCGATGTGTGCTGCGTGATCGATCAGGGACCCCAGTTCTTTACGGAAGTCGTTCTCTGGACCATTTGTGCCCGCCAGCACCTTCCCGCGGACAGATACCGGTTGATCGTTTATGTCGTTGGCAACGGCCCGGCGGACCTGATCGACTGGCTCGAAGCCAGGGACATCGAAGTGCGCCAGGCTGAACGGCCGGTACCGGATTCGATTATCTGCAACGCGATCGTACCCTTTCTGGATTCGCATGATGCCGATTGGGTTATTTCAACAAGCTCCAGCCTGTTCTTCGTTCGCGACCCGAGCCCGCTCTTCGGATCATCCCGCATCCGGGCGCTGCCGAACGACAATGCCCGGCCACCCGCGGAGACATTCCGGCACCTTCTTGCCGAAGCGATGCCGGACAAGCCATACCGTCCTGGCTTCTCTCCCTTTCCCGGCCCCGGCGGGATACGCGAAACCCATATCAACAACATCTCCAGCGCGATGATCGCCGTACCTGCAGCCCGGTGCCGGGAGCTGGCCGAGACCTGGAAAAAATGGGCCCTCTGGCTGAACGAGAAAGCAGACCTGTTGGCAAACCCTGCCCTGTTTGCCGACAAGGCTTCATTTGCACTTGCGATGGAAGACCTTGGGGAGGATGTCGACTTCCTGCCACTTCAGGCGGGCGCGATCCTGCCGTCGCTCCTGAATATCGAAACGCCCTATGCCCTTCACATACCAGCAGCGCATGTGCCGCGCACACCCAACCGCTTTAACGAGAACAAGACCCTGCGAAAGTTCAAGCTGAGGCCAGGTGCGACCGACGCCATCCAGGACCTGAACGCCTGCATCCGGGAAGCGGTCCGGGAAATCAGGGAATTGCCCAGCGCCCGCAAGGCCCTCGGCGCCTTCCTGAATCCGGAAATTTCTGAACAACACATTCGAAAAGAAGCCGCAAACGATCCTGAATTCGACAACCAGTCCTTCTGGGACAATCGGTATACGACAAACATCGCGCTAGGCTCCGGCGTCGGCTCGCGCGGCACCAATATGCGTCTGAAGCGGGAGCTTATTTCAGGCTTTCTGGATGAGATGAAACCAGAGAGTATCCTGGACGTGGGATGCGGTGACTTTGAAGTTCTGTCCGGTATCGATCTGAAGGCGACCTATCTCGGCCTTGATGTTTCATCCGTGGTGGTCGAGCGAAACCGCGTCATGTTCCCCGGGAAAAGCTTTAAAAACACAGACTTCGCCGCCCTAGATGATGTCACCGAATACGAGGCCGATGTCGTCTTCAATTTTGAAGTCCTTATCCATCAGCATACTTATGATGCTTATGCCCGGCTGGTGAGAAACATCGTGAACGCCGCCAGGAAAGGCGGTTTCATTTCCGGTTACATACAAGACCCACGGCCGCATCTGAACAGCGCCATCATAGCCTGGCACGAACCGCTGACCGAAACGCTTGAAAAAATGGGCGCAAAAAATATCCAGGTTCGTGCTGCTTCCCCCGACACTGAAGCCATGTGCTACGTTTCGTTCGAACGCTGACAGAACGCCCTCCTAGACATAAACTCCCAGGACCCGTGCGAACGTGATCGTCAGATCCGTGGTTCCGGTCTCAAGTTGTTCGCGAACGAAAACCAGATTGCTGGACGAAATAGGAGACGGCTCCGTCGTCGGTATGGGCAACGTCATGGCATTGCGCGATCCGTCCGTCAGGCTGTTGCCGCCAAACGCCGATCCGCCTGAGCCGTCCGCCGAGAAGGAAAGTGCCGCCACCCCATCCGACGAGGTGATGAACAAGCCCAGCATCACGCCTTTCTGCGGAAATACGGCGCCGAGCTGGTTCTGCAGATAACCGCTGATATCCAGCGCCACCATTTCCAGCACATTGGCGCCGGTCGGGTTCGGGTCGCCCAGGCGCAGCGTGTCGCCAGCCATCCAACCGGCAATGTGGGCCGCATCGGTTACACGCATTTCGGTCGAGGACAGGTTCCAATCCACCCACGCAGCTTCGGCGGGTGACTTGCTCATGTTCCACACGCGCACTGCCACATTGTCCCGCATGCCATTGGAATAGATCTGGTCCACGTCCGCACCGTCGAGTGTTAGGGTTGTCCCGCTTGCTGAGGCCAGCGTGAAAGTCCGCGGTATGGCAGGCCGCGAAGAATCGAGCCGCCAGATCTCCTCCACAGGCGCAGGCAGGTACTGAGCAATCGGCAGACCTGTTATCTCATGGGTGACGCCCTGCGGAAACCGCACGCGTCCGTCGGTCCGGCTGACCGCCAGTGCCTCAGTCCAGCCTGCACCATCCTCACTGACCTTCACACGCAGGTCGTCGTCGCCCGTCAGACCGATTTCTGCCCGGCCTGACCAGCCTGATTGCATCAGTAGGGACAAGGTCTTGCCGGGGGCTTCCTTGTTCAGCGTGTAACGCAGGTTCCCGTCGCCGCCCTCGGCATCGTATTGTGCAGTCCACAGCGCTTTATTCAGCTTTGCCGAGAAGGGGTTCGTCGCATCGGCCTCCGTGCCGATGCCGAGGCGGGACAGGTTCTGCAGCATCTCAGACCATACCGAACCGGACCAGACGCAGATCAGGCCCTCATCCGCAATAAAAGCCCGCCAGCCTGTCTGCGGCGCGACGAACGTCCAGGCGCCGTCCTGCCAGGCAGCGATCTTGCCTTCATGGCCCGCCCAGTTACCACTGGCCCCGGCCGCCACGATCCAGCAGCTGCCCTCTTCCGGCGCGGCAGGCGGCGCGGTGAGATCCCGGTCCTGCACGGTGAGCTGCACAAGCGCATCCAGCCGCTGCAGCGCTTCGTTGTGGGTGACGTGCTTCTGGGCCTGGTTCGGCAGCAAGAACGGCAAAGCGAGACGCGGCGAGGTATCCATGGCAGGGCTCCGGGGTGATTGAACACCCAGGATCCTGCGCGGGCGGCGCGTCCGCCGAATTCGCCTGCCCGGATCCCCCGTCCCGCCTCAGATGACCCGGTGGACAGGACCGCGCCTGTGCAACAGCGCGTCAGAAAGGCGTCTCGAAATCTGCAAAGGCGGGCGCTGCTGCATCCTTGTCGGACAGCATGGCCTCCGCAGGCGGAATACCCCAGTCGATCGCCAGCGTCGGATCATTCCAGAGAACAGCGCCGTCACATTCCTTCGAATAATAATTGTCGACCTTGTAGGCGATCTCGGTATCCGGCTCGTGCGTGGCAAAGCCGTGCAGGAAGCCGCGCGGCACGTAAATCTGTACCCCGTTCTGCGCGCTTAGCTCCGCGCTGACCCATTTGCCGTAGGTCGGCGAACCTTTGCGCACATCCACCGCGACGTCGATGATCGCGCCGCGCAGCACCCGAACCAGCTTGGCTTGGGCGAAAGGCGGCGCCTGGTAGTGCAGGCCGCGGACAGTCCCCCTCTTGGCTGACAAGGAGTGATTGTCCTGCACAAAGTCCGCGTCGATACCGGCTTCCTTGAAGCGCTGGGCATTGTAGGTTTCACTGAAGAAGCCGCGATCATCACCAAATCGAGGCGGTGTCACGAGTTTGACATCCGAAATGGCTAATGATTCAACTTTGAGTGACATGAATGGATCTCCGCGGTCATTGTGGAACGCTGTGTGCCTGTTTGGTGCACCAGTGTCCAGACAGCGGTGATCATTACAAAACCATTAGGAGTCGAGGCCCTAAAATATCCTGCAGTCTGCTTGCTTCACGTCCTGTGGGACGTCATGTTGACGGCAGCCTGTTCGGCTATCTTGTCCGGGAGTGATGAGCCAGATTTTGCATACTGAGTCGCCTATACAACAAGGTAAAGCCGCCATCCGGCGGATGATCCTGCCCAAACCGGGTTCAGGCGCCATCACTTTCCGCGAAAACAGCCCGCTGGTTGTGGCAGGCACCTTCCAGACCGGGAATGGTATCGGCCGCGCCGCGCGCTCCTGCTATGAGGCTCTGCGTCTTGAGGGCCTGTCCCCCATCGCCGTCGATCTCAGCACCCTGTTCGACCAGGCCGACACCGAGAGCATTGTGCCGCTGTCTGCCATGCCGCGTTCGCGAAGCGGCACGCTGATCCTGTTTGCCAATGCGCCGGAAACTGAACGGGCGCTGATGGCGCTGGGATTGCGCCGCTGGCATGACTGGCGGATTATTGGCGCCTGGGCCTGGGAATTGCCTGTCGGCCCGAAAAGCTGGGCGCGTCAGGCCCGGATGCTGTCCGAAGTCTGGTATCCCAGCCAGTATGTGCGCGACGCCCTGCACCAGAAGCTGGAGACCTCTCACCACATCGTCCCGCATTATGTGCCGGCTGCAACGGACAGCCCCCGGCCGCTTCTGGCGGAATCGAATGACGGCGTGCGTTTGCGTGCTCTCTGTATCGCCGACGGTCGCTCATCCCTGCCACGCAAGAACCTGCTGTCCGCTATCCGCATGTTCACTCACGCCTTTACAGGCAATGAGAAGACGGAGCTTGTCATCAAGTGCCGCAACCTGGACCTGTTTCCCGAATATCAGCGCGAAGTGATGCAGGCAGTGGCACAGGATGTCCGCATCAAACTGATCGATCAGACACTGCCGCAAGATGAACATGACTCGCTGCTGGCACGCAGTGATGTCCTCATATCGCCTCATCGGGCAGAAGGGTTTGGGCTCAACCTCGCCGAGGCGATGGCCCGCGGCAAGGCGGTGATAGCGACCGGCTGGTCAGGCAATCTTGAGTTTATGAACACGCAGAATTCCATTCTACTGCCGTACCGTATGATCCCCGTTGCAGACCCAAGCGGCATTTATAACGGCTTCGATGGCGCCCAGTGGGCCGAGGTGGAAATCGACGCGGGCGCAAAGGCCCTGCGCGACCTGTATGACAGCCCCTCCGCTGTCTCCAACCTGGCCGAAGCGGCCCACGCCTCGATTCGTCGGACGCTGGTATCGGATCGCTATACGGATGCCCTGTTCGGCCGGAATGATGATCCAGCCCGAAACCGGGAAATGGTCCGAAATACGCTGTAACCAGCCGTGACTTGCGGGCAGTCGGGCCGGTCCCCTATGTGCAGCCCACATTGGTATAGTCACGCGCGGAGTCGCTCCCCCATGTCCCTTCCCTTCATCGATCTTCAGGCCCAGCGCAAGCGCATCGAAACCGAGGTCAACGCCGCCATACTTTCCGTTGTAGAGAGCGGGCGCTACGTGCTCGGACCGGAAGTGACGGAGCTCGAAAAGCAACTCGCGGCCTGGTGCGGCGCGAAACATTCAGTCAGCTGCGCCAACGGCACGGACGCGATCGCCCTGCCGCTGATGGCATGGGAAACCGGCCCGGGTGACGCCGTCTTCTGCCCCTCCTTTACCTTCGTGGCGACGGCGCAGGTCGTGCCGTGGACGGGCGCCTCGCCGGTCTTTGTCGATATCCTGCCCGACACCTACAATATGGACCCGGCGAGCCTTGAGGCCGCCATCGCCCGCGTGAAGGCCGAAGGCAAGCTGACGCCGAAAGTCGTCATCGCGGTCGACCTGTTCGGCCAGCCGGCAGACTATCCGGCCATCAAGGCGATCTGCGACCGCGAAGGCCTGAAACTGATCTCCGACAATGCGCAGGGCTTTGGCTGCACGCTGAACGGCAAGGCGACGACCGACTGGGCCGACATCGCCACAACCAGCTTCTTCCCGGCCAAGCCGCTGGGCTGTTATGGCGACGGCGGCGCGGTGGTGACCAATGACGACCGCCTTGCCGAACTCGTCGAAGCGCTGCGTGTCTATGGCAAGGTGACGCCGACCGACGCGGCCGAGCGCAACTTCCATCACGACCCGAAATACCTCTCGCTGCGCGTCGGCATGAATTCCCGCCTCGACACGATCCAGGCCGCGGTGCTTCTGGAGAAGCTGAAAATCTTCGCCGACGAGATCGAGCTGCGCCAGAAAGTCGCCGCGCGGTATACGGACGGTCTGAAGGATCATGTCCGCCGCGTGCCGCACGTCATCGAGGGCGGCAAGAGCGTCTGGGCGCAATATGTCATCGAGCACGAGAACCGTGACGGCCTGCAGACGCATCTCTCCCAGCAGGGCATCCCGACAGCGGTCTATTATCCGGTGCCGATCCACATGCAGGACTTCGCCGCAGACTGGGCCCCGCCCGCCGGATCGATGCCTGTCACCGAAGCGGCCAGCCGCTACGTCATCGCCCTGCCCATGCACCCCTATCTTTCGGAAGAAGACCAGGACCGCATCATCGACGCGATCCGCGCGTTCAACGGCTGAGGCCTATTTCAGGCTGTAATAGTCTGAGATCAGATCAGACATCAGCCGGATGCGCTTGCTGGTGTGCAGTTCGCGTTCTGCAGGCTCACCGGCGGAGTCATCGTCCGCGTTATCGGGTACGGCCTGAAACGTCTGCTGAATTCCCGCTCCGTCTTCCGCAAGGCGGCCTGAGCCTGTCTCGACCGGAATGCGCGCAGACCGCCCCTGACTGCCCGGCATGACCGGGCCCCGGGGCTGTCTGTTGATGGTCCATAGAGGGTGTATTGAGTGTGTTCCTGATGGTGTCCGGGGACCGGCCACACCTCCGGCGCAGGAAGGCACATTGCCTTTTTTTTGGCGCCATGCTACCCGCGCACAAACGTATAAAGGAATATTGATATGGCTAAGACGTATCAC
Organism: uncultured Hyphomonas sp.; assembly: GCF_963678195.1. NCBI lineage: Bacteria > Pseudomonadati > Pseudomonadota > Alphaproteobacteria > Hyphomonadales > Hyphomonadaceae > Hyphomonas > uncultured Hyphomonas sp. Next base: position 1,019,747 of record NZ_OY782759.1, on the reverse strand, counting down.
GTCGCGGACATCACCCTCGCAGATTTCGGACGCAAGGAAATCGCGATTGCCGAAACAGAAATGCCGGGCCTGATGGCCGCGCGCGAAGAGTTCGGCGCTGAGCAGCCCCTGAAGGGCGCCAAGATTGCCGGCTCGCTGCACATGACGATCCAGACAGCCGTCCTGATCCAGACACTGGAAGCGCTCGGCGCCGACGTGCAGTGGGTATCCTGTAATATCTACTCCACACAGGACCACGCCGCCGCGGCCATCGCCGCCAATGGCACGCCGGTCTGGGCCTATAAGGGCGAGACGCTGGAAGAGTACTGGGACTACACCGACCGCCTGTTCCACTGGCATGACGGCACCGCCCCGAACCTGATCCTCGACGATGGCGGCGACGCGACGCTGTACCTGGTCCTCGGCGAGAAAGCCGAAGCAGACGCCTCCGTGATCTCCAAGCCATCCTCGGATGAAGAGCGCGCCCTGTTCGCCCAGATCAGGAAGCGGATGGAAGCCTCCCCGGGCTGGTTCGCGAAGACCAAGGCTGGCATCAAGGGCGTCTCCGAGGAGACGACCACAGGCGTTAACCGCTTGTATCAGATGGAAAAACGCGGCGAACTGCCCTTCCCGGCGATCAACGTCAATGACAGCGTCACCAAGTCGAAATTCGACAACAAATATGGCTGTAAAGAAAGCCTGGTCGACGCGATCCGCCGCGGTACGGACGTGATGATGGCTGGCAAGAAAGCTTTCGTCGCCGGCTATGGCGATGTCGGCAAAGGCTCGGCGGCCTCTCTGTCCGGCTCCGGCGCCCGCGTGTCAGTGTCCGAGGTCGACCCGATCTGCGCCCTGCAGGCTGCAATGGACGGCTTCGAAGTGCTGACGATGGAAGAAGCTGCGCCGAAATTCGACATCTTTGTCACCACCACAGGCAACAAGGATATCATCACGGTCGACCATATGCGCGCGATGAAAGACATGGCGATCGTGTGTAATATCGGCCACTTCGACAATGAGATTCAGGTCGAGGGCCTGCGGAATTTCGAATGGACGAACATCAAGCCCCAGGTCGACATGATCACCTTCCCGGATGGCAAGCGCATCATCCTCCTGTCGGAAGGCCGCCTTGTGAACCTCGGCAATGCCACGGGCCACCCGTCCTTCGTGATGTCGGCCTCGTTCACGAACCAGACACTCGCCCAGATGGAGCTGTGGACACGCGGGCATGAGTACGAGAACAAGGTCTACACCCTGCCCAAGCATCTCGATGAGAAGGTTGCCATGCTGCACCTTGAAAAACTTGGGGTTCAGCTGACCGAACTGTCGCGTGAACAGGCCGACTATATCGGCGTGAACACGGTCGGCCCGTTCAAGCCGGAACACTACCGGTACTAGGCCCCAGGGCGGGATGCAGCATGACAACCGGTGATCATATCCTGACATTGTCCTGCCCGGACCGGGTCGGGATCGTCGCGACGCTGGCCCGCCTGATGGAGGCGCATGACTGTTTCATTGCGTCCTCCCGCACCTTTGGCGATTCCGAGTCCGGGCAGTTCTTTGCCCGGCTCGTCTTCCGCGCGCCTGCGGGCGGAGACGTGCCGCTCAGCCTGCTGGGCGACATCGAGGAAGCGGGTGAGGAGCTGGAAGCCGACTGGAGCGTCGCCCCGGTCGGCCAGCGCATGCGGACACTGCTGCTGGTCTCGAAGTCAGACCATTGTGCCAACACGCTGCTCTACGCATCCCGCCGCAAGGAGCTGCCGATCGACGTGGTCGGAATCGTGTCGAACAATGAGACGCTGAAAGATCAGTTCGCCCATTTCGGCCTGCCCTGGTTCCACATCCCGGTGACGGCCACGACAAAGCCTGAAGCTGAAGCGCGGCTCTTCCACGTGATTGAGGAAACCGGTGCGGACCTGATCGTGCTCGCCCGTTACATGCAGGTGCTCAGCGATGATGCCTGCCGGGAACTGGAGGGCCGGTGCATCAACATCCACCATTCCTTCCTGCCGAGCTTCAAGGGCGCCCGCCCCTATCATCAGGCCCACGCCCGCGGTGTGAAAGTCATCGGTGCCACCGCCCATTACGTCACCGCAGACCTGGATGAAGGCCCGATCATCACCCAGGTCACCGAAACCATCGACCATACCTACACCCCCGCCGACATGATCGAGACCGGCCGCCATTTGGAAGGCACGGCCCTTCTGCGCGCCGTCAAGGCGCACGCAGAGCACCGCGTTTTCAGTCATGCAGGCCGGACTATCGTCTTCGCCAGATAAGCCCTCAGAGGAAACTGCCATGAAACTCTCCAGCCACGAATTCACCTCCGAAAGCGTTTCGGAAGGGCATCCGGACAAAGTCGCAGACCAGGTTTCGGACGCGATTGTCGACCTGTTTCTGGCAAAGGACCCGACGGCCAAGGTCGCCGTGGAAACACTGACCACAACCAACAAGATCGTGCTGGCTGGCGAAGTGCGGACAAACAATGGCGCCGTCGTCACCGAAGACGAAATGAACGAAGCGGCCCGCAATGTGGTCAAGCGGATCGGCTATGAGCAGGACGGCTTCCACTGGAAGAATTTGACGATCGACAATCTCGTCCACGGCCAGTCCGCCGAGATCGCCCAGGGCGTGGAAGCCGGCCAGGGCCTGTTCAAGGAAGAAGGCGCGGGCGACCAGGGCATCATGTTCGGCTACGCCACCAATGAGACGCCGGAACTGATGCCGGCGACGCTGGTCTATTCCCATCAGATCCTCCAGAAACTGGCCGCGCTGCGCCATTCCGGGGCGCGTCCGCAGCTGGAGCCGGACGCCAAGAGCCAGGTCACGCTGCAATATGAAGGCTCGAAACCTGTCGGCGTGAACGCGCTCGTCGTCTCCCACCAGCACGGCAAGGATGTCAGCCAGGACGAACTGCGCGAAATCATCCGCCCGGTCGTTCAGGAAGTTCTGCCGGAAGGCTGGTTCCCGCCGGAAGACAAGTTCTACGTGAACCCCACCGGCCGCTTCCACATCGGCGGCCCGGACGGCGACGCCGGCCTTACCGGCCGCAAGATCATCGTCGACACCTATGGCGGCGCGGCCCCGCATGGCGGCGGTGCCTTCTCCGGCAAGGACCCGTCCAAGGTGGACCGTTCGGCGGCCTATGCCACACGCTACCTTGCCAAGAACGTCGTCGCGGCTGGCCTGGCCGAGCGCTGCACGATCCAGGTCAGCTATGCCATCGGCGTCGCACAGCCGCTGTCGATTTATGTCGATACGCATGGCACCGGCAAAGCCGACGAAGACCGCATCGCCAAGATGCTCCGCGAATTGTTCGACCTGTCGCCGAAAGGCATCCGCAACCATCTTCAGCTGGACCGGCCGATCTATAGCCCGAGCGCGGCCTACGGCCATTTCGGCCGCCAGGCGGGCGAAAACGGGACCTTCAGCTGGGAAAAAACGGACCTGACGTCGGAGCTTGCACGCCTCGCCAACTAGGCAGGGTCACTGCACGATCATCACCTTATCGATGGTGGCAACCTCGCGGCCCCGGCACAGGATCGCGATCCGGGCTGGGAGCGGCGCGGGCGCCATCTCGCGATAGGCGACCGTGCCTGGCACAGCCGCCCCGCCGGGCTTCAACTCCAGGATCAGCCCGGTTGCGGACGGCATGTCCAGCGGCGCCATGAACCAGCTGTCCTGACTGTCCACATCCAGCATCACGATCATTTTCGTCGGCTCACGACCGATGGTAGGCATCCGGTTGACCCAGGCCTTGGCGCGGGTCACGGCCGGGCAAGCCGGCACAGCCTCCGCGTCGGCAACCTGGTCAGGTTCGGTCTGCGCATTCGAAGTATGCGGCCAGAGGCACTGGCATCCGGCCAGTATGCCGAGTGATGCCAGCGCCACTGCCGCGCGCATCGTTACCAGTCTGTCGATAGCCTGAACCAAAGGGCACTCTCCTCTTTCGCACCCGCGATATGGTTCGGCGATGTCGACACCACGGCCGCCGTCTCGCCAGTCCAGCCGCCCACCAGCTTGAAGCCGTAGCGCGTTTCAAAATCCACCTGCCGCCCGCTGGGGGTCAGGCCGGCATTGATCGTCTGATGGATCAGGGCGCCGGATACGTCGATGCCGACCGGCGCATTGAGCGCGATCGACCCCGTTTCCGCCCGCCATGGCTGGGCAACAATCAGGCTGAGGCGCCCCGGTCCGGCCGGACGGCTTGCGCCGAGGGACCAGCGGCTGGTCCACACATCGCTCACGTTCACACCCGGCAGGTCGACGCTTGCCATCTCCACGCCGGAAGACAGCGTCCAGCGCTGCCCCGCTAGCCAGGCACCTTCCAGCGCATAGGCCGTCATCCGTGTCTGGTCTTCCGCGCCGAAGCGCGCCTGCACCGATCCGCCGAGTGCGGTGTTCGCATCTTCGACAAAGGTCGCGCCGAACCGGTAAGACCAGCGCGGCTTGTCCCGGCCGAACCGGAAGCCGGACTGGCTGCGTCCCCTCTGCTCGGCAGAGAAGAAGTCCATCACGAGGCCCTGCCCCAGATGGTGGCTGAATTTCGCCCAGGCACCGCCGGTCGAGAACGCATTGCCGACGCCCGGTTCGTTCAGTAGCGACACGTCCGGCGCCAGCCGGGTGAGCGAGCCCCCACGGCCAACTTCCACTTCGTTGGCGCCGAAACTGTAGCGCATCTGGAACGTCGATTCCGGGTCTTCCTGGTACGGTGCTGTCGGATCGTCATACAGACGTGCCTGCGTCCAGTTGAAGGACAGATTGCCCGCCCGGACCGAATGCGTTTCACCCGCAGCCCAATCGGCCCGCGTCGCAAAATCGACCATCCGGTTACCGGTCATGTCCGCCGGCAATTGCGCCGAGACGGCGTTGGCGTCCAGCAGGAAGCCCCGTTCATACTTGTCCTGGAAGACCAGTCCGTTCAGCGCGCCCGAATTTGAGGCCCAATCCCCGAAAGCGCCGCCGCTCGGCGCCAGCGCGGCATCAATGGAAACCTTCTCCGTGCCAAAGTCCAGTGTCTGCTGACCCTGTGGTGCAAAGGCCCGGACGAGATTGAGGATGCCAACGCCAGATACGTCATCGACCCCCTCGCCCGCCGCTGTTCCGGTGATCGGGTCGAGATCCGTATCGACATAATCATCCGCCGTATCCAGCAGGATCTGCAGTGCGACCTCGGGCTTATCTTTGAGGTTCGGGAAAGTCTGCAGCATCAACGCCAGTGCGCCGGCAACATAAGGTGCCGAGAAAGACGTTCCCGAGACCCGCCAGTAATCAGGTACATCGTCTGTATCCCGGCACTGGTTACTGGTCGTGTCAGCACATGACGGTAAATCGGGCACCATGATGTCATCATCAAGTCCGGTCGTGACGACGTCTTCACCTGGGGCGAGGATGTAGTAATTCTTCGCATCATCGCCTGCGCGGTTCGAGAAGTCTGAAATAACGCGGTTGAGATCAATCGAGCCGACCGCCACGACCCGCCCCAGCGACTGGTCCTGTCCGGCGATATAGGCGGGTTCCGTCGGTTCTCCGCCGACCGCCGGGGTGATATTTCCCATCCCGTCATCCACGGCTGGCTCTGCTTCATTCCCAGCAGATATGACAACGAGGACCCCTGCCGCGGCCGCGCTGCGCACAGCATTTTCCAATGTCTGATCGCCATCAATTTCGCCGCCCAGTGACATGTTGATAACACTGACGCCCTGGTCAACAGCATACTGAATGGCGCGGACGAGAGCAGTATCTCTGAAATTGCAGCCTTCGTCCTCCCCCGTCAGGGCACAGCTTCCCGGGCTGTCCGCACGGACCGATACGATGGACGATTCAAAAGCGATGCCCTGAATACCCTTTCCTTCGTCGATAACAGTCGCGTAATTGTCCTGCCGGCGCGCGGCGATCACACCTGACACCAGCGTACCGTGGCCGCCTGTATCGATATCGTCCGGCTGCCGGGTGGTTGTGATCGGATCCCCGTTCGAATCGTATCCGCTGCAATCCGTATCGGCGCAGACATCAAAGGTCTGGACAAACGCCCCCTGCAGGTCCGGGTGATTATCGATTGTCCCCGTATCAATCACCGCGACCTTGATGCCGGATCCCGTCGCCCCGATCGAGTAGGCAGCTGAAGCTCCGATCACCGGCAACCCGCCGGTCTGGGTGTATTCACTTGTTTCGAATGAAGAAGGCGGTGCGATCTCTGACGGAAACGGCGGTGGTGGAGGCGGAGGTGGCGGCGCCGGAGGGGGTGGCGGAGGCGGCGACGCGGGTGTAACGGTGGAACCGCCGCCACCCCCGCTGGCGCACGCGCCGAGCAAGGCAAGGGACGGTCCGGCAACTGCCAGGACAAGCACCATCTTCAGGTGACGTAACCGCTGTTTCCTCAACTGCATGTCCTTCGATCTCCGAATACGGGCGCCCATCCATGGAATTCGCTATCGCGATGCGGTGTTATCCTGCCCCTGAAATCGTGAACGGAACACCAATATGCGTTGGCGGGCAAATCACGAAAACTCCACACGTTCCTGCGAGAAGTGAAACAGGGACCGGGTCTCCTCGTCGATGGAATCGCCCGGCACCTTCAGCAATTGATGCATCGCATTCTTCCGGTCCTTGAGAGCGTGTTCGAAATCCTCCTCAATCAACCGGTCGACCCCGGTCCGCACCATGGCATCGCGGACTTCCATGTACAGGGTCAGCGAGCCGCCGAGGAACATGGATTCATAGGCAATCTTACTCGCGATCTTGTCGTGAATATCCGTATACTGGAATTGCTTTTCCATGGTCGATTTGCGCTTGCAGATAAAATCGATCTCATGCCGGTATTGCGGATGGCGCAGGTAGAGGCTCTTCAGCGCCGTCATCTCACTGTCGATCCGTGTCATGATCTCGTCAGGCAGGGATTCGCTGAGGATGATGACAATGTCGATATCCGATCCCTTCACCATCTCTCCCGACGCAACATGTTCGCGTGGCTCGTTATGGGCGAGGAAATAGGCAAGATCTCCGGCGATAAACGCGCAGAGCTGGCTGCGGACTTCGCGGCCGAGGCTGACGAACAATTGTTTCATCACCTGCTGGGCAACGCTGATTTTCTCGCGGCTGATCTCGCGGTGCATGTTGGACAATGTCCCCTGCCGCTCAATCATCTGGTCTCTTTGCCCGGGCAGGCCAAACAGGGAGAAGGAAAGGAAATCCCGCTGGATTGAGGGGCTGAGGCGCACCTGGTCGTCCCGCGTGATGTCGTAGCGCAGATAATAGCTGGCGAAGTGGGAGACATGGAACGTCCGGCTGCGATAGCAGGTCTGCCACAGCGCCAGCGCCGGCACGTCGGGCATCTCCTCGGCGAGTTCCTTGCCGATCATGGGGCCCTTTGCGGCGATCAGCTGAACAACCCGGCTTTCAATGTCTTCCAAGTCGGTTGTGGACACGCAATGCTCCTCTGCTCCCGTAATCGGAACAGACTAGCCTCAGCCGACCGCTGGCGACAACATGAAGTCACCGAAGGGACAGCTATGTTTTTGCGCCCTATTCGACCGTGACCGATTTCGCGAGGTTGCGCGGCTGGTCGACGTCGGTGCCTTTTGCCACCGCGACGTAATAAGCCAGCAGCTGCAGCGGGATCGCCGCCAGGATCGGCAGCGTAAAATCATCGCCGTCCGGGAGGCGGATCACATGGTCCGCCCGGTTGCCCGCCATGGCGATACCGGCATCGTCGGAAATCAGGATCACTTCAGCGCCGCGCGCCCGGATTTCCTCGACATTTGAAATTGTCTTTTCGAACAGCTCATCCTTCGGGGCGACGACGACAACCGGCAGCCCCTGCTCGATCAGGGCAATGGGGCCATGCTTCAATTCCCCTGCCGCATAGCCTTCGGCGTGGATGTAGGAGACTTCCTTCAGCTTCAATGCTCCTTCCAGCGCCAAGGGATAGTAACGTCCCCGGCCAAGGAAGAGCACATCACTGGCCTGCGTCAGTGTCTTTGCAATCCCGGCGATCTGTTCCTGGGCTTCCAGCGCCTCGGTGACTTTGCGCGGCAGGGCCAACAGGTTCTTCACTGCCCTGGCCTCATCGCCCGGCAGCAGGTGGCCACGGGCCCGTGCGGCGGCAAGCGCCATGACCGCCAGAACCGACAGCTGTGCTGTAAAGGCCTTGGTTGAGGCAACGCCGATTTCAGGCCCTGCATGGGTCGGCACCACGGCGCCAGCTTCGCGCGCGATGGAGCTTTCCGGTACGTTGACGATGGCGATCCCTGTCGTCCCGTTCTGGCGGCAGTAGCGCAGCGCGGCCAGCGTGTCGGCGGTCTCGCCAGACTGGCTGACAAACAGGGCCGGGCCAGACTGAGGCAGCACCGGCTGGCGGTAGCGGAACTCAGACGCGATATCTGTTTCGAGCGACAGCCGGGCTGCTTGTTCAAACCAGTATTTCGCCGTGAACGCGGCGTAGTAAGCCGTGCCGCAGGCAATCGCGACAGCGCGGTCCGCTGCGGTAAAAGATGCGGTGGCCACGGCGCCGATGTCCAGCGTGCCGGTCACCTGATCCACATAAGGCATGATCGACCGCGCGATCGATTCCGGCTGCTCATGGATTTCCTTGAGCATGAAGTGGTCGTATTCGCCGCGCTCAATCAGGGCATCATTGACGGCGGATGCCACACGCTTGCGGTTCACCCGCTCACCGCGTGCATTGCGGATGTCGAAACTATCCGGCGTGAGGACACACCAGTCACCCTCCTCCAGATAGGTCACGTCACGTGTGAACGGCGCCAACGCAATGGCGTCGGAGCCGAGATACATCTCTCCGTCACCATAGCCGAGCACCAGCGGGCTGCCGCGCCGGGCGCCCATCATCAGGCCGACATGTCCATCGAAGATGACGGCAAGGGCAAACGCGCCCTCAAGTTCGGCCAGCGTGGCCTCAAATGCGTCGACCGGGTCGGCGCCGGCGCTGATCTTCTGGTCCAGCAGCTGGGCGACCACTTCGGAGTCGGTTTCGGATTCAAACGTCCGTCCGGCAGCCTGCAGGGTGTCCCGAAGCTCACGGAAATTCTCGATGATGCCGTTGTGGACGATCGCGACACCGCCGGCCATGTGCGGATGGGCATTGCTTTCGTTTGGCTTGCCGTGAGTTGCCCAGCGTGTGTGTGCGATGCCGGTGGTGGCATTCATAGGGTATTCGCGGAGCAGGGATTCCAGATTGACGATCTTGCCGGGTGCGCGGCGCCGGTCCAGACCGTTCTCTGCAATGACTGCGATGCCTGCGCTGTCATAGCCGCGATATTCCAAGCGCTTCAGTCCGTCGATCAACCGATCAGCAACAGGCTCTTTTCCAGAAATCGCGACAATACCGCACATAATCTACTCCGCTCTTGGCTCAGCGTGTCTTAGACCGCGCCAAAACGGCAGAACAATGAAACTTTGTGAGCAATTACGACAAAGCCTTCCACAGTTTCGCCAGAACGCGCATTAAACTTGGGAAATATCGCCCACTCATCGGATGAAAAAGATCACAACGGGGTATTGCAATTGCTGTTGGAAGCACTTCAAAACGCCGGGTGTCCCCTTTAGCAGGTTCTCCCATAAGTGCATCTGAATGCTAGGTTAAGTTCCAACTTCACCCGGCGTTTGCATATAGCCCCCTGCAAGCATTACGGAGCCCGGACTATTGCCCAAACTAACCCACCTCGACAGGCTGGAAGCCGAAAGCCTTCATATCATCCGCGAAGTTGCCGCTGAGTGCGAAAACCCAGTGATGCTATATTCCGTCGGGAAGGACTCGGCCGTGATGCTGCATCTGGCGATGAAGGCATTCTACCCGTCCCGCCCACCCTTCCCGCTGATGCATGTGGATACGACGTGGAAGTTCCGCGAAATGATCGAGTTTCGCGACCGCAAGGCTGCCGAGATGGGCATGGACCTGATTGTCCACGTCAATGAAGACGGTGTGAAGGACAATATCGGCCCCTTCTCGCACGGCTCGGCTGTCCACACGGACGTGATGAAGACGCAGGGGCTGAAACAGGCGCTCGACAAGTACAAGTTCAGCGCGGCCTTCGGTGGGGCCCGCCGGGACGAAGAGAAGTCCCGCGCCAAGGAGCGTATCTTCTCGTTCCGCTCAGCCGAACACCGCTGGGATCCGAAGCGCCAGCGCCCTGAAATCTGGAACCTGTTCAATACCCGCATCAACCAGGGCGAGAGCATCCGCGTCTTTCCGCTGTCGAACTGGACGGAGCTCGACATCTGGCAATATATCCGCCGAGAGGGCATTGAGATCGTGCCGCTCTATTTCGCGGCTGAGCGCCCCGTCGTGAACTGGAACGGCGTCGACATCATGGTCGATGACGACCGTATGCCGGAAGAACTGGCCAAGACGGCCGTCATGAAATCCGTCCGCTTCCGGACACTTGGCTGTTACCCGCTGACCGGCGCAGTGGAGAGCACCGCCGCCACCCTCGACGAAATCATCCAGGAAATGCTTCTGACCACGACGTCCGAGCGCCAGGGCCGTGTGATCGACGTCGACCAGTCCGCCTCCATGGAAAAGAAAAAACAAGAGGGCTATTTCTAATGCGCCTCACCGATGATCTGATCGCCACCGATATTGCTGCCTATCTCGAGAAACACGAGAACAAGTCCCTGCTGCGTTTCATCACGTGCGGCTCGGTCGATGACGGCAAGTCCACCCTGATCGGCCGCCTCCTTTACGATTCGAAGATGATCTTCGAAGACCAGCTGGCTTCGCTGGAAGCCGACTCCAAGAAGGTCGGGACCCAGGGCGAGAATATCGATTTCGCCCTTCTCGTCGATGGTCTTGCCGCCGAGCGCGAGCAAGGCATCACGATCGATGTCGCGTATCGCTTCTTTGCAACCGACAAGCGGAAATTCATCGTCGCCGACACGCCCGGCCATGAACAGTACACCCGCAACATGGCAACCGGCGCCTCCACGGCAGACGTCGCCATCCTGATGATCGATGCCCGCAAAGGCATCCTGACGCAGACGCGCCGGCACGCCTTCATCACGACGCTGCTGGGCATCCGCCGCCTTGTGCTGGCGGTGAACAAGATGGATCTCGTCGATTATGATGAGACCATCTTCAATGACATTGTCGACGACTTCTATGCTTTCGCCGACGAACTGGCGACGGACCTCGAAATCCAGCCGATCCCGATGTCGGCGCTGGCCGGTGCCAACATCACCAGCCATTCCGATGTGACCGACTGGTATGAGGGGCCTACCCTCATGGAATATCTGGAAAACGTGCCGGTGGGTGACCGCCGCCTCAACGCCGCCTTCCGGATGCCGGTTCAATGGGTGAACCGTCCGAACCTCGATTTCCGCGGCTTTTCCGGGCAGATCGCCTCCGGCACCGTCAAGCCCGGCGACCGGGTCAAATCCATGCCCTCCGGCAAGCAGACCACAATCGAACGGATCGTCACGGCTGACGGGGACCTCGCCGAAGCGATTGCCGGCCAGTCGGTGACGCTGACGCTGGCAGATGAGATCGACGCCTCCCGCGGCGATGCGATCGTTACCGCTGACGACCCGACCGAGGTGTCCGACCAGTTCCAGGTTCGGGTCTTGTGGATGAACGAGGCCCCGCTCCTGCCGGGCCGGCGTTACCTGCTCAAGATCGGCGCCAAGACCGTCACGGCAACCGTGAACGCTCCGAAATACGGGATCGACGTCAACACCTTGTCGGATGTTCCGGCAAAGACGCTCGAACTCAACCAGATCGGTGTGACGACGATCTCGCTCGACCAGCCGATCACGTTTGACCCCTATGACGTCAACCGCAATCTCGGCGGTTTCATCCTGATCGACCGGATGAGCAACGACACGGTCGGCCTGGGTCTGATCGACTTTGCGTTGCGCCGGGCATCCAACATTCATTGGCAATCCATGGATGTGGACCGCAACGTACTGGCGGAACAGAAAGGCCAGAAACCAGCTGTGCTCTGGTTCACCGGCCTGTCAGGCTCGGGCAAGTCGACGATTGCCAACGCCCTTCAGAAGCGCCTGTTTGCCCTTGGCAAGCACACCTTCTCGCTGGACGGCGACAATGTCCGCCACGGCCTGAACCGCGATCTCGGCTTCACCGATGCGGACCGCGTTGAGAACATCCGCCGTGTGGCCAACGTCGCCAAGCTGATGTCCGATGCCGGCCTGATCACGCTCGTCTCCTTCATCTCGCCCTTCCGGGCAGAGCGGCGCATGGCCCGCAACATGATGGCAGACGGCGAGTTCATTGAGATCCATATCGACACGCCACTCGACGTCGCCGAGCAGCGAGACGTCAAAGGCCTCTACAAGAAGGCGCGTTCTGGAGAGATCAAGAATTTCACCGGTATATCGAGCCCTTATGAAGCACCCGAGAATCCGGAACTCCTGATTGACACGGTGGACAGGAGCCCTGATGACGCTGCCGAGGAAATTCTGGACTACCTCCGGGAGAATGGTTTCCTTGGCCTCTGATTTGCACGCGTGAGTGCACACGCTATCAAGTCCCGGGTCCGGGTTCCGGGCGGCGAAAGGAATACCATGCGGATTTATCCCGTCATCATGTGCGGCGGTGCTGGCACGCGCCTCTGGCCGGTTTCTGTTCAGGCTCATCCGAAACAGTTCCACCGTCTGGTGACCGACAAGACGGTGTTCCAGGACACCGTGCTGCGCCTGAAGGGAGATGATTTCGCCCCGCCGGTCGTGATTTCGAACCAGCGCTATGCTGGCCTTGTTCGCGAGCAGCTGGCCGAGATTGAGGTGGAGGCCGGCGCTGTCATACTCGAACCCATGGCGCGCAATACCGCAGCTGTGGCCGCCGTCGCCGCGCGGCACATTGCAGACAAGGACCCGGATGGCCTCGCCCTGCTCCTGCCGTCGGACCACTTCATCGGCCAGCCGGACGTGTTCGTCAAAGCCGTGTCCGAAGCCGCACGAATGGCAAAGTCAGGCTATATCACGACCTTCGGGATCAAGCCCGACCGGCCCGAAACAGGCTTCGGCTACATCCAGCGCGGCGAAGGCATCGGCGGCACGCTCTACACCGTGACCGAGTTCAAGGAAAAGCCGGATCTCGAAACGGCGATGAAATACATCGCGGACCCGGCTTTCAGCTGGAATGCCGGCATCTTCCTGTTCCCCGCCTCTCTGATGATCGACGAACTGGAAACGCACGCGCCGGACATTCTGGATGCCGCATCGGCCGCGCTCGAAGCTGCCAGCCATCCGGACGGCAACATCCTGCTCGACCCGGAATGCTTCATGGCCGTGCGCTCCACGTCGGTGGACTATGCCGTGATGGAGCAGACCTCCAAGGCGGCGATCTACGCCCCGCTGGACTGCCAGTGGAACGACATCGGCACCTGGGGCATGATCGGCGCGATCCGCAAGCAGGACAACGCGAACCCGCCGGTGTCGATCGATGCCGAGGGCTGCACCGTGCTGTCGGATGCCGATCACATGGTGGCGCTGGTCGGCGTGAAGGACCTCTGCGTCGTCGTTGAGGACGGGCGTATCCTGGTGGCTGCGAAAGACCGCACGCAGGACGTCGGCAAGGTGGTCTCCGCCCTGCGCGATGCGGGCCGTGACGAGCTGCTCTGACCCGCCTGCCCCAGCGTGACGGGCGCCCAATTCGAAATCATGTGATAAATTCCACCCAGCTGTCTTGCAGCGGGAGGAAAAATCATGCCGGGAGCCAAAGGTGCCGGTGCAGGAAAGACACCTGCAAAAACAACAAACTACGATGCCGTGATCGTCGGCGCAGGCTTTGCCGGCATGTACATGCTGCACAAGCTACGCGGCATGGGCCTGAACGCCCACGTCTTCGAGGCGGGCAGCGATGTGGGGGGAACCTGGTTCTGGAACCGGTATCCCGGCGCGCGCGTCGATATTGAGAGTCAGGAATACTCGTTCTCCTTTTCGAAAGAGCTGGAGGAAGAGTGGCACTGGACCGAGCGTTACGCGCCGCAGGGCGAGCTTCTGGACTATGCCAATCACATTGCGGACCGGTTCGACCTGCGCCGCGATATCAGCTTCAACACCCGCATTACTGCCGCATCATATGATGACCATACCGGACTATGGCGGATCACAACGGATCATGGCGAGACCATAGAGGCACGCTATTGTGTCATGGCGACGGGCTGTCTCTCGGCGGCCAAGACGCCGGACATTCCGGGCGCCGGAACCTTCAAAGGCGATACCCTGAGCACGGCCACCTGGCCCGATGACACCGACCTCACAGGCAAGCGGGTCGGCATCATCGGCACCGGCTCGTCCGGCATCCAGACGATCACGACCATCGCACCGCAGGTCAAAGAACTCTATGTCTTCCAGCGCACACCGAACTACAGCGTACCGGCGCGCAACCGTCCGCTGGATCCGGCGGTGCGGGAAGACTGGCTGGCCAACCGGGAAACCTACCGCCAGCAGCAACGCGAATCCGGCATCGGTATCGTGGCACTGGAAGCGAGCGAAGACCTGGCCCTGGAACAAACGGAAGAGGACCGCCAGCGCGAATTCGAGCGCCGCTGGGCAAAGGGCGGCTTCTGCGTCGGCGCGCCTTATGCGGACACCGGCGTCGATCCGGCAGCCAACAAGCTGCTGGCAGATTTCGTTGCCGGCAAGATCCGCGACATCGTGAAAGATCCACACACGGCAGACCTGCTCATCCCCAAGACCTACCCTTTCGGCACGAAACGCCTGGTCGTCGATACGGGCTATTTCGAGGTCTACAATCAGGACAATGTCTACCTGATCGATCTCAACAAGACACCGATCGAGACGATCACCGAAACCGGCCTGCGTACCAGCGAACGTGACTATGAGTTCGATACGCTGATCTACGCCATCGGCTTCGATGCCATGACCGGTGCGCTGGACCGGATCGACATCACGGGGCGCGGCGGGCTGAAGCTGAAGGACAAATGGGCGGCCGGGCCGCTCACCTATCTGGGTCTCAGCGTATCCGGCTTCCCGAACATGTTCCTGATCACCGGGCCGGGCAGCCCGTCGGTGCTGTCCAACATGATCGTCTCCATCGAACAGCATGTGGACTGGATCGCGGACTGTATTCACGACATGGCCCAGCGCCAGCTGAACGTGGTCGAGGCAACCCCGGAGGCCGAGGCCGAATGGGTGGCGCATGTGAACGAAGTCGCTGACACCACGCTCTACCCCCAGGCCAATTCCTGGTATCTCGGCGCCAATGTTCCCGGCAAGCCGCGCGTGTTCATGCCTTATGTGGGCGGCGTCGGCGTCTACCGCGAAGTCTGCGACGAAGTCGCCGCGAACGGCTACAAGGGATTCACGCTGTCACGCGCGCCGGCGGAAGCGCCCTGAAATTGATCGCAAATTGACCCTAGGGGTTTCCCCGGCGTCCCATCTCGAATCCTGCCTGATCCCGCGATAAGCAGGGATCAGGCATAATGATATTCGGGAGCGAACAATGGCCAAGGGTGATCTTCCTGTACTTGTCGGCGTCGGCCAGAGCCTCAGCCAGTGGGACGGCAAAGCCGGACCAGCCGGGGCACCTTCCCCGCTGTCGCTGATGGTGGATGCGTCCAAGGCCGCGCTTGCCGACACCGGCGCGCAAGGTATTGCAGGCGCGATCGACACGCTCGCCGTGGTGCGCATCTTCGAGGATTCCGTGCGCGGCGCCCCTCACCCGCATGGGCACAACACGAACCTGCCCGGCACGCTGGCACGCGACATCGGCGCGTCCCCTGCCCATCTGATCTACGAAACGGTCGGCGGACAGAGCCCGCAGGCCCTCGTCAACGAAATGGCCGCGAAAGTCTTCGAAGGCGAAATCGAGTGCGCGCTGATCTCCGGCTCCGAAGCCAATCGCGCGTCCAAGGGTGCGCGCCGCAATGGCGTGGAGATCAACTGGGCCGACGGCACCGACGCGGAATATGAAGATCGCGGCACCGGCCCGATGATGCTGAGCCGCGAAGAGATCAAGCACGGCATCGTCGCCCCGGCCTATTTCTACGCCATGTTTGAGAACGCCATCGCCGCCCGCGAAGGCCGCTCGCGTAGTGAACATCGCAAGGCGATGGCAGAGCTGTTCCAGCCCTTCACAGCCGTGGCGGCGAAGAACCCCTGGTCACAATTCCCGGTGGAACATTCGGTCGAGTTTCTCTCCACCCCGTCCAAGGCGAACTATGAATATGCCGATCCGTTCCTGAAATGGTTCATCGCTCAGGATGCCGTGAACCAGGGCGCCGCCGCCATCGTGATGAGTTCATCGAAAGCAGACGAACTTGGCATCGCGGAAGACAAGCGCGTTTACCTGCACGGCGCGGGCGAAGGCTCTGACGATTTCATCTCGGTCCGTCCGCAACTGGATGGGTCCTTCGCCATGGAGGCCGCGATTTCCCGCGCACTGGAACAATCCGGCAAGACGGCCGCCGACATGGCGCACTTCGACCTCTATTCCTGTTTCCCCTGCGCCGTGTTCTCGTCGACGCAGGCACTCGGCGTCGACTGGAAAACCGACAAGCGCCCGCTGACCCTGACCGGCGGCCTGCCCTTCTTCGGCGGCCCGGGGAACAATTACTCCTTGCACGGAATTGCAGAGATGGTCGCCAAGCTGCGCGGCGACACCGGGGCCTTCGGGCTCGTGCTGGCCAATGGCGGCTGGATGACCAAGGAAGCCGTCGGCGTCTACTCGACCGCCAAACCGGCAGAGTTCACCCCAGTCGCCCGCTATGCCCGGCCGACCGAGGAAATTGATGTGTGCTCAGAGGACTGCGTTGCCAAGCTCGAAACCTTCACGGTCACGCATGGCAAGGAAGGCCCGAACAAGGGCATCATCTTCGCCCGCCTGCCGGATGGCCGCCGCGCCCTCGCCAATGCCAGCCCGGCGGCCCTCGCCGAGCTGCGTGAAGATGCGAGCCCCGTCGGCCGCAGCGTGAAGATCACGGTGGAGGGGGAAACCGGCACGTTCGACTTCGCCTGATCACGCCTGTGATCTCTGCGGCTTGCCGAGACTGACGGTTTCGCCCAAATTCCGGGCATGACAACGCATTTCAAGAAGTTCGGCGTGATTGGCGGCGGCGCCTGGGGCACCGCCATCGCACAGATGCTGACCCGTGACGGGCAGGATGTGCTGGTCTGGTGCCGCGAGCCGGAGGTCGCCGAGGCGATCAATTCGGGCCATGAGAACACCGTCTTCCTGCCGGGCGTGGCGCTGAAACCGGCCCTGAAAGCCACGAGCGACCTCTCAGACCTTGCTGGCATGGACGCGGTGTTTGCCGTCGCCCCGGCCCAGCACACCCGCGCCACGCTGAAGGCGTTGAAAGGCACGTTGAAGCCCGGCACGCCGGTCGTCCTCTGCTCCAAGGGGATCGAGCTGGCGAGCGGCGAGTTCATGACGCAGGTGCTGAAGGACGAGCTGCCGGACGCCGTACCGGCCGTCATGTCCGGCCCGAGCTTCGCCATCGATGTCGCCCGCGGCCTGCCCACGGCCGTTACCTTTGCGATAGAGGACGAGACCCTCGGCACCGAATTGATCGCCGCCATCTCGACCCCGACCTTCCGGCCCTATCTGGCGCATGACCTGCTGGGCGCGGAAATCGGCGGCGCGGTGAAGAACGTGCTGGCCATCGCCTGCGGCATCGCCCTCGGCAAGGGGCTCGGCCGCTCGGCCCATGCCGCCCTGATTGCCCGTGGCAGCGCGGAGATGACCCGGCTCGCCCTGAAGCTCGGCGCGGAACGGGAAACGCTGGCAGGCCTCTCCGGCCTCGGCGATCTCGTTCTGACCTGCTCCTCGGAGACCAGCCGCAATATGAGCTGCGGCATGGCGCTCGGCAAAGGCGAGACGCTGGAGAGCATCATGGGGGCGCGCAACGCAGTTACCGAAGGCGTCGCCACCGCCCCGGTCCTTAAGAAGCTGGCCGCGGAACACGGCGTGGAAATGCCGATCTGCGATGCGGTCGCCGCTGTGATCGAAGGCGAGATCAGCGTCGACGAGGCCATTGTCCGCCTGCTGATGCGGCCGAACCGGGCCGAAGCCGTGACCGCCTGAGCCCTATGCCCTGCCCCGCCGTCACCACTGGCGGTGCCGGGGCCGGCTGATACACTTCCTCCAAAATCAGGAGGAACACATGGCTTACGAGTGCTTTGAGGTCACCATCGAAGACAAGATCGCCCACATCCGGATGAACCGGCCGGAGGCGCTGAACACAATGAACAAGGCGTTCTGGAACGAACTGCCGGAGATCATCCACGACATCGACAATAATGCCCGCGCCCGGGTGATCGTCATCTCGTCCACCGGCAAGCACTTTTCCGGCGGCATGGACACGACCGTCTTCACCGGCGACCGCGATGCGCCCAAGCATGACCGCTACATCATGGCCGAGGCCCTGCGCTCCAACATCAAGCACATCCAGCACAGCTTCAGCTGTATGGAAGAGGCGCGCATGCCGGTTCTGTTCGCCCTGCATGGCGGCGTGATCGGCGGGGCGGTGGACATGATTTCCGCCGGGGACATCCGCTGGTGCACCAAGGACGCCTTCTTCTCCATCATGGAAACCAATATCGCCATGACAGCCGACGTCGGCACCTTCCCGCGCCTGCAACGCTACATCCCTGAGGGCTGGGCGAAGCAGATGGCCTATACCGGCATGCGCCTGCCAGCTGCCAAGGCGAAGGAGATCGGCCTCGTCAATGACGTGTTCGACACGCACGAAGAGATGATGGACGCCGTGATGGGCGTCGCCCGCGAGATCGCCGCCAACAGCCCGCTGGCGGTCACCGGCTGCAAGGTGCTGATCAATTACGGCCGCGATCACAACACCGCCGACACGCTGGACTATATCGGCGTGTGGAACGCCGCGATGTTCCCGCCGCCACATATGGCCGAGGCGTTCAAGGCCCGGATGGAAAAGCGCGATCCGGACTATCCGGAGCTGTCGGAGCTACGCGACACGGCGATGTAAATCCCGCCACGCGGGTGCATGGACGTAAGGGAAGGCCTGTGCCAAGAGGCTGGTTACACGTGTAACCAGTTTCACAGGTCTCCATGTCCGATCTCCAGCATCTGAAAACCCTCGAACAACGCCTGCTCTGGCTGTCCGCCTGGATGGTGCACAATGCCAATCACCTGCGCCCCAAGGGCGAAGGCGATGTGAAAGTGGGCGGGCACCAGGCGTCCTGCGCGTCCATGGTGTCGATCATGACGGCGCTCTATTTCAACACGCTGCGCCCGGAAGACCGCGTGGCGGTGAAGCCGCACGCCTCGCCGGTCTTCCACGCCATGCAATACATGATGGGCAATCAGAGCCTGGAGAAGCTGAAGAACTTCCGCGGCTATGGCGGCGCGCAATCCTACCCCAGCCGCACCAAGGACGTGGACGATGTGGACTTCTCCACCGGCTCGGTCGGCCTTGGCGTTGCTGAGACCGCTTTTGCGTCAATTGTGCAGGATTATCTCGCGGCAAAGGACTGGGCGGAAGACCGCCCGCTCGGCCGGATGGTGGCGCTGGTCGGCGATGCGGAGCTGGACGAAGGCAATGTCTATGAATGCCTTCAGGAAGGCTGGAAGCACGAGCTGCGCAACACCTGGTGGATCATCGACTACAACCGGCAAAGCCTCGACGGCGTCGTGCATGAAGGCCTGTGGGAAAAGATCGAGTCGATCTTCAAGGCCTTCGGCTGGCGCACGGTCGTGCTGCGTCACGGCGCGCTGCAGCGGGCGGCGTTTGAAGAACCGGGCGGCGAGGCGCTGAAGGCCTGGATCCAGTCCTGTCCGAATGCGGATTACTCGGCGCTGACCTATCAGGGCGGCGCCGCGTGGCGGAAACGCCTGATGGACGATCTCGGCGATCAGGGCGAGGTCACCGCCCTGCTTTCGAAGCGCAGCGACGAAGAGCTGAACGCCCTGATGAACAATCTCGGCGGCCAATGCCTCGAAACGCTGACGGAGGCCTTCGACAGCATCACCGATGACAGGCCGACCGTCTTCCTCGCCTACACGATCAAGGGCTGGGGCACGCCGCTCGCAGGCCACAAGGACAATCATGCCGGCCTGATGAACCCGGCCCAGATGGCGGACTTCCAGTCGCATATGGGCGTGCCGGAAGGCGAGGAATGGGAGAAACTGGCCACCGTCGAAGACAAGGACGGCATGAACGCTTTCCTCGGCAAAGTGCCCTTCTTCGAGGCAGGCCCGCGCCGCTTTACCGCGCCGAAAGTGGAAAGCCCCGGACCGGTCTTCCTGGATGACCGCACGCTCTCCACCCAAGCCGGGTTCGGCAAGATCCTCGATACGCTCGCCAAGAGCGAAAGCCAGATTGCAGACCGGATCCTGACGACGTCTCCGGACGTCACCTCCTCCACCAATCTCGGCCCCTGGGTGAACCGGCGGTCCCTCTTTGCCCGGACGGAAAAGGAAGACACCTTCCGCCAGCAGCGCATCCCCTCCACGCAGAAATGGCAGTTCTCCCCCGGCGGGCAGCATATCGAGCTTGGTATTGCGGAGATGAATTTGTTCCTGCTGCTCGGCGCAGCGGGTCTGTCACATTCCCTGTTCGGCGAACGGCTGATCCCCATCGGCACGGTCTATGACCCGTTCGTCGCCCGCGGCCTCGATGCGCTGAACTATGCCTGTTACCAGGATGCCCGCTTCATCATCGCGGGCACGCCGTCCGGTGTGACGCTCGCGCCGGAGGGCGGCGCGCACCAGTCTATCGGCGCGCAACTGATCGGGATGAGCCAGGACGGCCTTGTCAGCTTCGAGCCTGCCTATCTGGACGAGCTGTCCATCATCATGGACTGGAGTTTCGACTATCTCCAGCGCTCGGGAGAGAACGATCCAGATGAGCGCACCTGGCTGCGCGACGAAACCGGCGGCTCGGTCTATCTCCGCCTCACCACGCGGCCACTGGAGCAGCTGGGCGTCAAGGCGCGCGACGATGCCGACTTCCGGCAGGGTGTGGTCGATGGCGGCTACTGGCTGCGCGAGCCGGGCCCGAACTGCGAAGTCGTCATCGCCTATCAGGGCTGTGTGGCGCCGGAAGCGATCGAGGCGGCCGGCCGGATCGGCAATGACCGCCGCGATATCGGCGTGCTGGCCATCACTTCGGCAGACCGGCTGAACTCAGGCTGGACGGCGGCCCGCCGGGCCCGCGCCCGGGGCCACCAGGATGCGACCAGCCAGATCGAACGTCTGATGGCGGATGTTCCGCGCGATGCCACGCTGATCACCGTGACCGACGGCCACCCGGCGACGCTCGCCTGGATCGGGTCTGTCATGGGTCACCGCACCGCGCCGCTCGGCGTCGAGCATTTCGGCCAGACCGGCACGATCGATGATCTCTACCGGCACTTCATGATCGATGCGGATTCCATCGTCGCCGCAGCGAACTACCTGTCGGCAGGGCGCCGCATCGGCCTCAGCATGAGATAGGCAGGATCAGGCCGCAGGGCTGACCAGTTCGAAATGCGACCGCACGCTCGGCTTGTCGTCGGGCGTGCTCACCCGGCCGGTCTTTACCAGTTCGATCATGTGGCCCAGCACAGACATGGCCGCAGCCGGATGCAGACGCTTGTCGACGTCCCTGTACATCTCTTTCACCATTTCAGGGATGAGGTTCTCCCCTTCCGAAAGATGGTGCAGGATCGCCCGCTCGCGCTCGCGGCGATGCTCGGCATATTCGGTGATGAAGTGTTCGACAAAGTCCTGCCCTTTGACCGGATCGCCATGCGTCGGGTAGAGCGCGCCAAACTTCATTAAACGGATCTTCTCCAGGCTGCGCATATAGTCGCCCATATCGCCATCCGGCGGAGCGACAACGGTGGTGGACCAGCCCATGATATGGTCGCCGGACAGGCAGGCATTCTCTTCGCGCAGGCCGAAGCAGAGATGGTTGCAGGTGTGGCCGGGCGTTTCGATCACATCCAGCGTCCAGCCGGGACCCGAGATCACATCCCCATCGCCGACTTTGACATCCGGCATGAAGCCCAGATCATCCGCACTTCCAAGCTCACCCTTGGCGGTCGGCACGCCGCAATTCTTCGCATAGGTCTTGCAGCCCGCCCATTCGGCGAGTGGCTGGGCCAGCGGCGAGTGATCGGAGTGGCCATGGCTGACGAGAACATGGGTGACGGTCTCGCCTTCCAGCGCCTTTTTCAGCGCCTCGAAATGCTCCGGCTGCTCAGGTCCCGGATCAATCACCGCCACGTCGCCATGCCCGATGATGTAGACACCGGTACCAGCATAAGTGAATGGACCAGGATTGTTCGCGATCACCCTGCGGATCAGGGGCGTCATCTGTTGAACGACCCCGTACTCGAATTCAATGTCCTTAATGTAAGGGATAGCCATGTGCAGTCTCTCGAAATTCAGTCTGCAGACTTATCCCTATCGCCGCTTCGGCGCAAACCGTGTCCCGAAAGCCTGAGCCATTCGGCGCGTTGCTCTCAGCTTGGAACCAAGCTTCAGCGCCACCGGCGGGCCCATGTCGGTCTTGTTCGCATCGACGATATAGAGTCGTCCGCTGTTGCGATCACGTAGACAGTCAATGCCGCCCCAGTCCAGTCTCATTTCCTTCGCAAAGCGCTCGATCACGGTGATTTCATCCGCCGTGTAACAATTGCGAGGTTCGTCAAGCAGCACCTGCGCGTTCTCATTCGCGAAGCGGCGCTCCAGTGGCCGGCGCTTACGGAAGACAACGACTGGAGAGCCATTCACGAGACAGCAACGCAGGTCTTCAACCAGCCCGCCTTCAATCTCATTGTCGACGAGGACCTGATAGCATTTGCCGGGTACGGCCTCATCCAGCGGGCCTTCCAGAACACGCCCGTCATGCGCGGCGTTCAGTTCGGACTTTTCCACCATCCGGCCGGTATAGGTCGTCGGGTCGACCGCAAGCGAATAGCCCGCCGCCTTTTCAAAAGCGACGCCAACCTTGGACTTCGACACATCATGGCATTCGAAATTGACGAGGCGCGCGCCGTCCTTGACGTCCGGCAGCTTGTTGTTCGTAGCGGTACAATCGTCGAACTGCATGACAATGTCGGCTTTGGTGACATCGTCGATCAGCTTCGCGCCGGAAACATGCATCACCGGCCAGATGAAATACCAGGGGCGCGGCTTGTCCGGGTAGAACGCGATGGTCGGGCGCTTGTGGCCCTCGATCCGGCGCCAGATGCGCCAGGACTGGGCGGCGCCATAGAAAGCGAGCCAGGTGAAAACGTCGTTGATCAGCGAGAATGTCAGCGGAATACGCGCGCCGGTTTTCTTCACCAGCATTGCGCCGTCGTCGTACTTGAAATCGGTCAGCCACAACCGGTCTGTCATACCGTACTCTCCTGACTGGCGAACAATGTAACACGACACGGTTCGCGGCCGGTTTCCTGCCTCGCACGCCGCCAGCTCACTGACAACACACTTAATGCGGCGCAATTGTGATCACCGGCCATACGCAACTGCCCTTAGAGCAGCGATTCGATACTGGAAAGATCGTAGCCCGCGTCTGCTGCAGCGTCGACGATTTCCTTGCCTGTGCCCTGCCCGGAATGGGTCAGCGCCCAGGCGGTGATACAGCGTGTCCCTGTGCGGCAATAGGCCAGCACCGGCTGAGGCGCCTCATTGAGGATTCCGCCCATGCGCTCAACGATTTCCGGCGTCGGCGCGCCTGAAAACGGCAGCGCCACGAAGGTCAGGCCGAGGGCTTCGGCTTTTGCCCGGATAGGCCCCATCCGCGGCTGTTCGATGCCGCCTTCGCCGTCCGGCCGGTTGGCAATGATGGTCTTGAAACCGGCTGCAGCGATTTCTTCGACATCTTTTTCGGAAATTTGCGGAGCAACGGCGAATGCGTCTGTTACGCGGCGTATATCAGCCATTTGGGAGGGTCCTGTCTGTTGAGACGGTCTTGATCGATTCGGATACCTAGCTAAGGAAGGATGTGCGTTCTGCCAAGGTTCTGGCGGAACACCTTTTCACTACCGCCCTGCAACAACGACGGAAATTTGCCCTTGTCCTCCCTGCAGCGCGCCTTCAGCCGGATCCCATGGGCCTATACAGCCCGGCGCCTGCTGATCGCCATTCCCACCATGCTGGCCATTATCACCATGGCCTTCCTGATGATGCGCGCAGCCCCGGGCGGGCCTTTCGACGGCGAACGCAAGCTGCCGGCGGCCACCGAAAAGGCCATCGCCGCCAAATTCGGCTTCGACAAGCCCCTGCACGAACAGTATTTCGACTATGTCGGCGGCGTGCTCCACGGCGATTTCGGGCCCTCCTACAAGACGCTTGGCAAGAGCGTGAACGACCTGATCGCCGACGGCTTGCCGATTTCGCTCACGATCGGCTCTCTGGCGATGATCCTGGGGATAACGCTTGGCACATTGCTGGGCGTTTTTGCGGGGCTCAGGCAGAACTCCTCGGCCGATTACGGCGTCATGGGGCTCGCCATGTTCGGGATATCCATCCCGACCTTTGTGACCGGGCCAATCCTGATTCTGGTTTTCTCCCTTGGCGCCGGCATTTTTGCCGTCGGCGGCCTCGGCACCTACCCCAATATCGGCATGAACTGGCACAACATGACCCTGCCGGTCATCACGCTGGCGCTGCCGCAGATCGCCATCATTTCCCGCCTGATGCGCGCGTCCATCATCGAGACGATGCGCTCCAACCATATCCGCACCGCCCGTTCGAAAGGCCTGTCTGAGCGTCAGGTGATCGCGCGCCACGCGCTGCCGGCCGCGCTGCTGCCGCTGATCTCCTATGCCGGCCCGGCCATGGCGCGGGTGATGACCGGTTCGGTCGTCATCGAGAAAGTGTTCGGCCTGCCGGGGCTCGGCTCCTACTTCGTCAATGGCGCGCTCAACCGCGACTACACGCTCGTGATGGGTGCGATCATCGTTTATGCTGGCCTGATCGTGCTGCTGAACCTCGTCGCCGACATCCTCTATGCGGTGCTCGACCCGAAAGTGAAGTACGACTGATGAGCCAGGCTGACCCGCTTCTCGATCCGACCGGACGCGTTGAACCCGTCAACCAGGCAATCGCCGGGGGCCGCTCCCTGTGGGACGATGCCCGCGCCCGCCTGTTCCACAACAAGGCCGCCGTGGCCTCCATGTGGGTGCTCGGCGTGCTGGTGATCATCGCCCTGATCGGCCCGATGGTCTGGGTGCATGACTACCGCACCATTTCCGATGCCCGGGCCATCGCCCCGACTTTCGAGAACTGGCACCTCCTCGGGACCGACCTTCAGGGCCGCGACCTGCTGGCCCGCCTGATGATCGGCCTGCGCATCTCGCTCATGGTTGGCGTCGTCGCGACCGCCGTCAGCCTCGTCATCGGCGTCACCTGGGGCGCAACGGCCGGCTATCTTGGCGGCCGGGTGGACAATTTCATGATGCGCATCGTGGATGTGCTCTACGCCCTGCCCTTCATCTTCTTCGTCATCCTGTTGCTGACCGTGTTCGAGCGGAACATCTTCCTGATCTTCGCCGCCATTGGCGCCATCGAATGGCTGACCATGGCGCGGATCGTCCGCGGCCAGACGCTTGCCATCAAGGGCAAGGAATTCATCGAGGCTGCCCGCGCCGCAGGTGTCAGCCGCCGCGCCATCATCCTGCGCCATATCCTGCCGAACGTGATCGGCCCTGTGGCAGTCTATGTCACGCTGACCATTCCGGTCGTGATCCTGGCAGAGAGCTTCCTCTCCTTCCTCGGCCTCGGCGTGAACGAGCCGCTGACCTCGCTCGGCGTGCTGATCTCCGACGGCGCGTCCCGCATGGAAGAAAAGCCCTGGATGCTGCTCGCCCCGGCCGGGACGATGGCGGTCACCCTGCTCTGCCTGAACTTCATCGGCGACGGCCTGCGCGACGCGCTGGACCCGAAAGACCGCTAAGCGGCTTGCCTGTCGAGAACAGGCCCGGCACACTCCCGGCATCGGGAGGACAATCCATGCACCGGAATACAGCCCTCGGCGCTGTGATGCTCAGCCTAGCGCTGGCCGTCACGCCGGCCGCGCATGCCTCCCCGCCAGTGGAGACCGCGATGACAGCCCCTGTAACCCGCACCTTCGAGTCGTTTGACGGCACCCCCATTTCCTATCTCGACCTCGGCGAAGGGCCGGTCGTTCTGCTCCTCCATGGCTTCACGGCGAATGCGGACCTGAACTGGGTCCGGCCCGGCATCGCGCAGAAGATCGCGGATGCCGGTTACCGCGTCATCGCGCCGGACCTGCGCGGCCATGGCGCCTCGCCGGTGCCGGGTGATCCTGCCAGCTGGCCGCGCGATGCCATTGCCCGCGACCAGATTGCCCTGATGAAACATCTGGGGGCCGAGCCCTTTGCGGTCGTCGGCTATTCCATGGGCGCGATCAGCGCGCTGCGTTACCAGCTCCTCTCCCGGTCCAGCGGCCGGCTGGTGCTTGGCGGCGTTGGCGACACCGTGGCCGACGAAACAGATGCCAGCCGCAATGACGGATTCCGCGCAGCAATCGAAGCGGCGATGCGCGGGGAAGACACACCCGCCGCGAAAGCCATCCTTGCGCGGGCGAAAGCCAGCGGCGGCACGCTGGAAGGTTATCTCGGCGCGCTCTCTGCCCGGATTTATACCGGGCGCGACCTGCTGGAGACGTTCGACCTGCCGGTCCTCGTCATTACCGGCGATCAGGACACGGACAACGGGTCCGGTGAGACACTGGCGGAGATCATCCCCGGTGCGCAATACAAGCAGATCACCGGCACCCACGTCTCTGCCGTGGGCGATCCGGCGCTGCCTGACGCGATCATCGCCTTCCTGAACGAAGGGCGCTGAGCCCCCGCCCGCCTTAAAGCCGGGCTTCGAAGTCTTCCAGGAACAGCTTCACGCGCTTGGCATTGGCGCCGAGATCCGACAGGCCGACGCGGCTGGTGGAGCGGACATCCACGCGAGAGCCGCTTTCACCCTCCGGCAACACGCGGATCATCACGTCATCCTTGAACTCGAACCAGAAGGTCGTGTCGGTCGCTTCGATCCGGCCTTCCTGCGGCTCGGCGGTGACGATGGTCCAGCCATTCGCGTTCACCGTCTCCAGCGCGGCCTGATAGGCCATGTCGAACGGCACCGATGGCAGGATCACGGTTTCGAGGTGCGGATACGGCGCAGAGACTTCCTTCTTCTGGCGCTCCGGGTCGAATTCGGCCTCTTCCTGCACTTCGGAGACGAGACGGCCTTCCATGCCCGGCCAGTTGCCCTTGGCACCGTCGGCGATGACCGGCGCTTCCTCGATCTCGTTATAGGCCCCGGTCGAGGCCCGGGCGGACACCAGCGCCGGGGTCGGCATGATCGGATGGGCCCAGTCGGTCTGGACGTCGTGCAGCGGCGGCAGGCGTTTGGCGTTCTCACGCGCCGCAAACAGGCGCCCCATGGAGAGGCCGGCGACCAGCAGGGCCGCCAGCGCCAGGATGAAGGGCCGTTTGCGCGGCGCCGCGACCAGCGACACCAGGAGGGCGAGCATGGAGACGGCCAGCGCCGCCATCACGATTTTCGGGCCCCAGCCCATGGTCAGCGTGCCAAACCCGGTGCGCCAGTCCCACAGGCCGAGCTTGGTGCCCGCGGCCGCAATGAAGAACCAGAAAACGCCGAAAATTGCGAGTGCGAGCGCAAAGGCTGAAAACTTGCCGCGCCAGCCGCCGCTCTGGTCCGAATGGGTCATGGGCTTCCCTCTCCCTGTTATCCTGCCGAGGCATACAGCGCCTATACGATCTTGTCGCCCCTGTTGGATCAATCCTGCGTGAGGGCATGGCGAAACCGGCCGGAGCTCCTTCCGGTGTCATCCCGGAATTTGCGCAGCAAATATCCGGGATCCAGTTCGTGGTGGCAAATACCGCACCCCCCTCCGACCGCTTCGCGGCCACCTCCCCCGCTTCGCAGGGGAGGATGTCCTTGCCGCCCGCACCGGACTCAATCCTCCCCTGCGAAGCGGGGGAGGTGCCGAGCCTCGCGAGGCGGAGGGGGAAAGCAGCACCTGCGCCCGGACACGCCACAGCGCTCCGGCAAGTTTCCTGATTGTGCGTGAGTTCAGCTCGAATCCGGCCAGCGTTTCAGCGCGTCGATCAGCTGCACCGTCAACCCGCCCGAGACGAGAGCCAGCGCAGCCGGCATGCGGTGGCTGCGCGGAATGGGCGGCACATGCGGCCGGGCCTCACCCGCCGCCTGCCAGCGCTGGATCGTGCGAGCGAGGCATTTCGCGCGGCGCTTGTGATGCTTCAGCGTGTCGAGCATGGCCTGCCACCGCGCGATCAGGGGCGCCGCCGGCACAGGGCCGCGCATGGGCGCCGTCACCGGCCCCTTCATAAAGTGCGGGCATGGGCGGGAGGGCGCAGGCACCATGGTGAAGACGTAGCGGTACTCGGCGTCCGGCTTCTTCGGTTCGTAATAATTGCTGCCGATGCGGGGCGTCAGCGGTGCGAGCTCCAACCACAATGCTTCCAGAAAGATCAGACGGCGGAGCAGAACGGCGAGCCGCTTCAGCTCCGCCCGCACGCGCCGGTTCACCGATTGCGCAATCGTCTGAGGATTCTTGAACAGGTCCACATTCACGCCCGCCTCGGCAATGGCGCGGGCGATCGTGTAGTAAGCCTGAGAGAAGAAATCGGTGCGGTCTGTCATGGCAGGAAGATTGCCATGGGAGGTTATCCGGGAGGATAGAGGTGCCGGATTTCCGTGTGCTGCGCAACAAGTCCGGGCATGCGGGTGGTGGGTATCGCTTTGCTTATCCCACCTTATCTATCTTCCACGCACTTTATTTACATATCAATTCGAACTCTCTAGCAGACGGCGCTATCGGGCCTTCTTTTTTCACTAGCGTGGCTTGCATATTGCTCGGCATATAAAATCCTTCTTCGAAGGCGCGGATGCCCAATTGAGACAAGTATGTCTCAAGCATCTCTCCGGGAAAACGATTCTTAATCAACCTTTCCGCATATCTCTCTACGCTTTCAAAGGGCTGGACCTCACCTTCCGCAGAGAACACCCATCTTCCCCCATCAACTGCACAGGATATCGAGCGGACAATATTTAGAAAGTCCGTTTTATACGGACCATATATTTCAAGTATTGTAGCGGGATAACGATCTTCGCTACCTTCTGAAACATATGTCATTCGCACCGCCTTGCAGGCGAGTTTTTCTGCCAAATAGGAAAGATGCGAAAATGCATCCGTACCTTTATGGCCATTATCCAAGAATACAGTCCAATTTGAATCCGTTGGTGCGAATAAATACCGACGCCGCTCCACACTTGTGAGCGGAAGAAGTGCTTTGATCGCAGATGAGAAATCGCCTGCAATGCACGAGGCAGATAACGCCACTCCTCTCGTGCTCTGAATATCATTTTGCCAATCAAGGAATGCGGCAACCGCACGCTTGGCATCGCAGTGCAGGAAACCAATCGTATCGGTGATTGGCGCAAATTTTCCTGAATACAACTCTTTCATCTCATTTAACCGTCCCAAGCAAGCGTAGGGTGGGTTGAGGCGGAGCCGATACCCACCAGGTGTGCCGTCATCCTAAACACGACTTTCATGCACACACATACCCCTGCATGACCTGCCATGACCATACCGGACTATGGCGGATCATGAGCCGATTACGGCGGGGTGTAAGCTGAACGCCCAGCCCCTGCCCCGTAAATCTCCTCAATTGCCGGAAGGGCGTTTCTCTGAGACACTGCGGTCAATAATAAACGGGAGGAAATATTATGCGTAAACTGAGTATCATTCTCATTCCGCTCGCCCTTGCCGGGTGCGAGGCGATGGAAATTCGGGAGTCCCAGAAGGCCCCGCTGTCTCAACAGATCGATGAAGGCCGCGGCGTCGCGTCCGCCGTCTGTGCCAACTGCCACGGCCTCGACCAGCAGGATGCCTTGCGTGCCGATACGCCAGCCCTGCGCTATGTGCTGAACAATTACGATGCCGACACGCTGCACGAGAACTTCGAGGAAGGCCTGAAAGTCGGCCACCCGGACATGCCGCAATTCCATTTCGGACCGCTCGGCGCCGATGTGCTGCTGACCTATCTCAAGAGCATTCAGGAGCCTGAGCCCGCAGAAGGCTGACCGGATTGATCCGGCTGTGATGGCGGCCGGGTGACATCCGTAACATTCACGAATTGCGTTCGGCGCCGCATCGCGCGATCATACGCGCTTGTCTGGTAAAGGAGAGCGTCATGCGCCGCCTGATCTATGCCCTCGTTCCGCTGTCCCTGCCCCTGATGGGCTGCGTGCAGACATCGCCCTATGAACCGGAAATTGCCGAGGTGCAGGCACAGGAGGCAGAGGAACTGGGCCTGACCGGCCTGCCCGTGACCGAGGAAATCGCGCTTGGCCGCCAGGTCGCCTCCTCCCAATGCGCTGACTGCCACGGCATTGACGGAGAAGAGGCCCGGCGCACGGATGCCCCGGCGCTGCGCTATATCCTGGCCGATTATGATGGCGACGCGCTGGCCGAGGATTTCCGCGACGGGCTGAAAGTCGGCCATCCGGACATGCCGCAATTCCAGTTCGGCCCGAAGAGCACAGACCTGTTGCTGAGCTATCTGATCAGCATTCAGGAGCCCGACCCGTCGATCCATGTGACCGACGAGGGCTGAGGCCCAATTCGACGACGCTTATTTCGCCAATTCCTACTTTGTCTGGCCGCCGTCCACCGGCAGGATGGCACCGGTGATGAAGCTGGCCAGCGGGCTCAGCAGGTAGGCGGCGGCAGAACCGATCTCGTCCGGCTTGCCGAAACGCTGCAGCGGCACTTCCCGGCGGATCCAGCGGTTCCAGGCGTCGCCGCGCGGGCCGGTGGAGCGTTCTTCCCAGTCGCCGCCCGGGAAGATGATGTTGCCGGGCGCAATCGCATTCACCCGTACGCCGGACGGCCCCGCCACGCGGGCGAGTTCCTTGGCGAGGTGGTTCATCGCCGCTTTCGACGTGCCATAGGTGACCGGCGTGCCGAGCGCGCCAAGGCCCGCAATGGAGGAGATCATCAGGATCGAGCCCTCGCCGCGCGGCTCCATCCGGCGCAGGCTGGACCGGGCAAGACGGAAGGCGCTGTCGAGATTCTGCTGCAGGCCCGCCGTCCAGGTCTCGTCGTCCACCTCATAGCCGGGCGGGCACGGGTGCAGCCCGACATTGGCGACGGCGCCCCAGAGCGGATCGAACTCATGCTCGATCGCCTCGACCATGTCGTCGATGGTTTTGGAGTCGCGCAGATCCCCTGCCCGGGCCCAGACCCTGTGTTCGCCATATTGGGCGGCGAGGCGGGCACGCTGTTCTTCCAGCGCGTCAGCCCCGCGTGCCGCCATGGCGACCTTGGCCCCTTCGGCCAGAAGGGCTTCGACAATGCCGAGGCCGATGCCGCGGCTGGCGCCGGCGACAAAGACCACTTTATCCGTCAGACCAAGATCCATGACGCTTACGCCGTCGGCAGCTTGTAGTCCTTGAACGTGTCGCGCAGGGCCAGCTTGTTGATCTTGCCCGTGGCGCCCAGCGGAATGCTGTCGACAAAGGCGATGTCATCCGGCGTCCACCATTTGGCGATCTTGCCTTCCAGCGCCTTGAAGATTTCTTCCTTGGTCGGATTTTCCCCTTCGGCCGGCTGGATGATCAGCAGCGGACGCTCGTCCCATTTCGGGTGATGGATGCCGATGGCGGCGGCGTTGGCAACTTTCGGATGGCCAACCGCGATGTTCTCGATGTCGATGGAGGAGATCCACTCCCCACCGGACTTGATCACGTCCTTGGCGCGGTCGGTGATCTGCATCGTGCCGTACTGGTCCATGTTCGCCACGTCCCCGGTGTCGAACCAGTTGTCTTCGTCCACCACCTTGCCGCCGGCGCCCTTGAAGTAGGCCGCCGCGATGCCCGGTCCGCGAACCAGAAGGCGGCCGGACGTCTCGCCGTCCCAGGCCACATCATTATGTTCGTCATCGACAATCTTCAGCTCGACGCCGAAGGGCGGACGGCCCTGCTTCAGCTTCTGCGCCATGCGGGTGTCGATGTCGGCATCCAGCATGTGCGGCGGCAGCGTGCCCAGCGTACCGAGCGGCGAGGTTTCCGTCATGCCCCAGGCGTGGACGACATCGACTTCATAGTCTTCCTCGAAGGCGCGCAGGATCTTCTCCGGCACGGCCGAGCCGCCGATGATCACTTTCTGCAGGTGCGGCAGCTTGAGGTCGTTCTGCTGGAGGTGGGTCAGCAGCATCAGCCAGACGGTCGGCACGGCGGCGGTAATGGTCACCTTTTCCGTGTCGAGCAATTCATAGATTGAGGCGCCGTCCATCTGCGCGCCGGGCATGACCATGTTGGCGCCGGTGGCCGGGCAGCTGAAGGTCAGGCCCCAGGCATTGGCGTGGAACATCGGCACAACCGGCAGCACGACATCGTTCGCGCCCATGCCGATGGCATCGCGCTGCATCGTGATCATCGTGTGCAGCACGTTGGAACGGTGCGAATAGAGCACGCCTTTCGGGTCGCCGGTCGTGCCGGACGTGTAGCAGAGACCGCAGGCGGTATCTTCCGGGAAGTCGCCCCAGCGTACATTCTGCGAGCGGCCGTCGATCCAGATATCGAACGGCACGGCGCCCAGCGTGTTCTCCGGCATCGTGTCGGCGCCGGCATAGATGACGAAGGACTTCACCGTCGGGATATTGTCCTTGATCGCCTCGACGATGGGCAGGAAGGACTTGTCGAAAACCAGCACCTTGTCTTCGGCATGGTTGATGATCCAGGCGATCTGCTCCGGGTGGAGGCGCGGGTTCACCGTGTGCAGCACGGCGCCGATGCCCATGGCCCCATACCAGGTGGCCATGTGACGCTCTGAGTTCCAGCCGAGCGTCGCGACGCGGTCGCCATGGCCGATGCCTTCATCCTGCAGCGCGGTCGACACCTGTTTCGACATGTCGAACAGCTCGCCATAGGTGGTGCGCTCGATATTGCCTTCGACGCGGCGCGTGATGATCTCGCGGGTCGGGTTGATCCGTTTTGCGTGCTCAAGAATCTTGTTCGTGGTGAGCTGCCAGTCCTGCATCAGACCTTTCATGCGGTGTCCTCCTTTGCGCGCCTGCCGCGGCGTCATTGTCCTGTAACCGAAGTGTGTGTATTCGCGCGGATGACGCGAGGCAAGGAATTGAGGACCGCACCATGAAAAGATTTGCATTTTCCGTGATGTCGCTGGCCCTGACGGCCTGTGGCGCAGCTCAGACGCCCCCTCAGGAAACCGGTGGAGAGACCGCAACAATTTCCTCCCCTGCACTCCCTTTGCCGGAATATTTTGACTGCCTGCGCAAGAATAAGGGCATGGTCATTGCCGCCCATCGCGGCGGACCGGACACAGGATTCCCCGAAAACGCGATCGAGACCTTCCAGCACGGATTCGACAAGGGCATCCGCGTGTTCGAGATCGATGTCGCCGAAACGAAGGACGGCGTGCTGACCCTGATGCATGACGACCGGCTGAACCGCACCACGACCGGCAGTGGCTATGTCTCCGACACGGACTGGGAGACCATGAGCGGGCTGGAACTGGAGGACAATGACGGCCGACGCACGGGCTTCCACCCGCCGAAACTGACCGACGTCCTGCTCTGGGCGAAGCAGACCGGCGCGGTTCTGGAACTCGACAAGAAGCCGACCACCAGTTTCCGCAACATTGCCGCTGCGGTGAAGGCGGCGGACGCGGCGGAGAATGTGATCTTCATCTCCTACAATGACGACCAGGCCGCCGAAATCGCCGCCATCAATCCGGATCTGATGATGACCGCCACCGCCTATGGCGACCGGGACGTCGCCAAACTGGAACGCCGGGGCGTCGACCGCACCCGCCTGATCGGCTGGACCGGAACCGACCAGCCGAAACCTGCCGCCTGGGCCCGCCTGGAACAGGTGGGTGTCGAGCCCGCCTTCGGCACGCTGGGCCGCAAGGGCGAGCGGCTGGACGATCTCTATCTCGCCGATGGCGATGCCAGCGAGTATGACGCGATGGCCGCCGACGGGCTGGTCCTGCTTGCCACGGACGAACCTTATCGGGTGGCCGACATGATTACAGCTGACGATGCCGGCCGGGAGGCCTGCGGACGGTAGGGGCCGTATTTCCGGCCGGCGTCAGGAGATGGGCTCCCAGACGGGCTACGCCCGTCGGGAGTGACGCTTTACAGGGTAGCTTTCAGAGGTTGCGCGGGCGTCAGGCCTTCGCCGCCACCGCGCGCTGCCAGACAACGAAGATCACCGGCACGACCAGTTCGATCCCCATGCCGACCATCAGGTCCTGCGACGGCGCGCCCATCGTCATGTAGGATACGACACGGCCAAGCCCGCCGATGAAGATCGCCGCGCTGATCAGGTACAGCGTGCGGCCGTGCTTCTCGATGGCCGGAATGATCGACCAGAGCAGAAAGGCGACGACAAGGTACATGCCGGAAAAGTACCGGTACTGATTGTCGAGATCGACGGTGACGCCTTCAGGCGACAGACGCCCTGCCCCGCCCAGAAAACCGAGCAAGGCAAAGATAACCGGTATGAGCGAAAAGACGCCGAGAAAAACCTGCAGGCCACGTTTCATGGATACCCCCTGAATGATGCAAAGCGCGGACAGGAATTGCCACGCCGACTGCCAATAGGTGCCCGAACCTGTCCGTGTTGGCAATGATTGACGTTGCGCCCCGGAAGGCTTATGTGCCGCGCAGGCTCTGGGACGCCTGCCGCTCGCGAGATGCAAGTCTTACGGTGAAGATCCCCCGGCGTTAGAACGCCGCGACACAAAACGACGGAACCACCGGTCCATCCGGCAGTCCCGCGGCAAGGCGAGCCCCGCTGACAAGCGACTGCCCGGACAAGGATGATTCCGATGTCTTATCTATCGATCTCAAATCGCGACCAGGCAAAGGCCCGTGCGCGTGAATTGCGGACGGAACTGGCAGCTGCCGGAACGCCCGTCTCTCATTCCGAAGCGCTGGAATGCGTGGCGAAGGAACTTGGCTATCGCGACTGGAACACGGCCTCGGCCCGGCTGTCGAACATGCCGGAAGTCGTGCTGCAGGTCGGCGACCAGGTGGCAGGCCGCTACCTGAAACAGGCCTTTGACGGCCGGGTGCTGGCGGTCCGCGAAATGGCGGGCGGCACGGCTTTCGAAGTCACGCTGGAGTTCGACGAGCCGGTCGATGTGGTGGAGTTTGAGAGTTTTTCCAACTTCCGCCAACGGATCACCATGACCATTTCCCCGGCCGGGGTATCGTTCGCGAAAACCAGCGACGGCGTGCCCCACCTGGTGGTGGAACGCACCTCCACCGGGCTGGTGTGAGGGCGGAGCAAAGCGCGCGCCCGCTGCAAGTGAGGCGTCACCCTCGACCGCGCAGCGGTCTGAGGGCCCATCTCTGAACGAACCGGCATGCGCGTCATGCCCGGTTGTGCCCTTTGCACCGTCCGGAGATGGGCTCCCAGACGGGCTTCGCCCGCCGGGAGTGACGCGTCTTTAGAAATCCGACTTCGGGTCCGGTTACGGATAAAGCCGCCCGGTTTCCCAGCCGTCGCCTGTCCGCGTGAATTTCAGCCGGTCGTGCGAGCGGAAGGCCTGGTCCTGCCAGAACTCGATCTCGACCGGCGTCAGGCGGAAGCCACCCCAGAATTCGGGGCGCGGAATGTCCGGCCCGTCGCCATAGATTTCGGACAGTTCCGCAATGCGCTGTTCAAAAACGGCGCGGTCGGGCAGCGGGCGCGACTGGTCGGAGGCGATGGCGCTGATCCGGCTCTGCGCGGCCCGGGTGGCGAAATATTCGTCCGCCTCGGCGTCCGGGACGAGCTCCACCGTGCCGCGGATGCGGACCTGGCGGCGCAGGCTCTTCCAGTGGAAGCCGAGCGCGGCCACCGGGTTTGCCTTCAGCTGCTGGCCCTTGGCGCTTTCGAGATTGGTGAAGAAGACAAAGCCGGCCGGCGTCACCTCCTTCAGGAGGACGATGCGCACATCCGGCATGCCGTCTGCGTCGACCGTGGCGAGCGACATGGCGTTGGAGTCGTTCAGCTCTTTCGCCCGCGCCTCGGCCATCCAGTCATTGAACAAGGGGAACGGATCTGCAGCATTCTGGATCAGCGGCTTGCCCGTCGGGTCTGTCGCATAGTCTGCAGCGCTGGGGCTCGGGGGAATAACGCCCTTGTCGGTGGTGCTGGTCATGCCGGGAATGTCCCTTAGTAGCGGCCTTTTACGGTCTGAATCTGCCGCCGATATAGGCCATCAGGGGCGGAATGCCCACTGTGACACCTACGTATAAAGGCGCCGGAGGCCCCGGATACCTGCGGCATCCGCGCAGCACGGCTTGCCCTCGGGCGACAAATTCGCCATGTGGAGGCCACAGAATTCAGCTCTGCAAGAAGGACCTCCCTCGTGAAACAGCCTGTCAAAGTTGCCGTCACCGGTGCCGCTGGCCAGATCGGTTACGCCCTCCTCTTCCGCATCGCCGCTGGCGACATGCTCGGACCGGACCAGCCGGTTGACCTTCACCTGCTGGAAATCACCCCGGCTCTCGGCGCCCTGAACGGCGTCGTGATGGAACTGAACGACTGCGCCTTCCCGCTGCTGAACAAGATTGTCGCCACCGACGATCCGAATGTTGCCTTCAAGGATGCGGACTTCTGCCTCCTCGTCGGCGCCATGCCGCGCAAGGAAGGCATGGAGCGCAAGGATCTCCTGTCCGCAAACGGCGGCATCTTCGGCCCGCAGGGCAAGGCGATCAACGACCACGCCTCCCGTGACGTGAAAGTGCTCGTCGTCGGCAACCCGGCCAACACCAACGCGCTCATCGCCCAGCAGAACGCCCCGGACCTCGATCCGAAATGCTTCACCGCCATGGTCCGCCTCGACCATAACCGCGCGATGAGCCAGCTGGCCGAGAAGACCGGCACGCACAACACCGACATCAAGAACGTCGTCATCTGGGGCAACCACTCGGCCACCCAGTATCCGGACATCCACCACGCCACGGTCAAAGGCGAAGCTGCCAAGCCGATGGTCGACGATGCCTGGTACACTGGCACCTTCATCCCGGACGTGCAGCAGCGCGGCGCGGCGATCATCAAGGCCCGCGGTGCTTCCTCGGCTGCTTCGGCTGCTTCGGCCGCCATCGACCACATGCGCAGCTGGGCCCTCGGCACGCCGGAAGGCGAATGGGTGTCCATGGGCATCCCGGCGGATGGTTCCTACGGCATCGAACCGGGCGTGATCTACGGCTATCCGTGCACCTGCAAGGACGGCAAGTACGAGATCGTTCAGGGCCTGGAGATCAACGACTTCTCGCGCGGCAAGATGGACGCCACCGACGCCGAACTGCGTGAAGAACGCGCCGCCGTCGAGCACCTGTTCAGCTAAGCGGCGAACGGCTTATCTGGGCAGCCATGTCACACAACACGTTCGGCCACCTCTTCCGCGTGACGACCTGGGGCGAAAGCCACGGGCCGGCCCTCGGGTGCGTGGTCGATGGCTGCCCGCCCGGCCTGCCGCTGGATGAAGCCTTCATCCAGCAATTCCTGGACAAACGCCGCCCCGGCACCTCGCGCTTCGTCACGCAGCGCCAGGAACCGGACGCTGTGAAAATCCTCTCCGGTGTGTTCGAGGATGACCGGACGGGTGGCCCCGTCACCACGGGCACGCCGATCTCGCTGATGATCGAGAACACCGACCAGCGTTCCAAGGACTATGGCGAGATCCGCGACCGCTACCGGCCCGGCCATGCCGACTATCCCTATGACGCCAAATATGGCGTGCGGGACTATCGCGGCGGCGGACGCTCTTCCGCCCGCGAGACGGCTGCGCGCGTTGCAGCTGGCGCTGTGGCCCGGCGCGCACTGGGCGACGGCATCGTGATCCGCGGCGCGGTGGTCCAGATCGGCCCGCATGCCATCAATCGCGAAAACTGGAATTGGGACATTGTCGAGGGCAATCCCTTCTGGTGCCCGGACGCCGACATGGTGCCCAAATGGGAAGACTTCCTGGATGCCACCCGCAAGGCGGGCAGCTCCACCGGCGCCATCGTGGAAGTGCAGGCCAGCGGCGTGCCCGCCGGCTGGGGCGCGCCCATCTATGGGAAACTGGATGGAGACCTCGCCGGTGCGATGATGAGCATCAATGCGGTCAAAGGCGTTGAAGTCGGCGCAGGCTTTGGCGCTGCCAGCCTCTCCGGCGAAGAAAACGCTGACCAGATGCGCGCGGGCAATGACGGCCCCCTCTTCCTGTCGAACAATAATGGCGGCGTGGCCGGAGGCATCTCCACCGGACAGGACCTGATCGTGCGCATCGCCATCAAGCCGACCTCATCCATCCTGAACGAAGTCCAGTCCGTCACCCGCGACGGCGAGAATGTGGACGTGCGCACCAAAGGCCGCCACGACCCCTGCGTCGGCATCCGCGCCGTGCCCGTGGCCGAAGCCATGATGGCCTGCGTGCTGGCCGACCAGAAACTGCGCCATCGCGGCCAGACGGGGCGCTGACTTTCCAGCAAAGAAAACCCCGGAACGCTGTAACGCTCCGGGGCTGAAACTTCCTGAGGCGTGCAGCCTTAGAAGCGGATCACACCAGCGATGGAGAACACGTCGGCTTCTCCGGCGATGTCGTCACCACCGTCATACTTTGTGAAGTCCCCACGGACACCGACATTCTTCGTGAAGAAATAGTCCGCACCAACGCCATAAGCGACGCCGTCAATGTCGGCCGAACCGGTATAACCGTAGTACTCAGCGTCGAAGCTGGTGGTCGCATAGCCAAGGCGGCCAAAGACGTCGAAACGCTCTGTCACCGGAGCACCAATCACGGCAAAACCGCCAAAGGAGTTGTCGATGGAGAGTGAGTAGCCGTAACCGGACTCATCCTTCACACCGAACGAGGCTTCCGCTTCAGCACCAAGATAGTTGGTGAACATGTAGCGGCCGCGTGCCGTAACAGCGCCGAGGCTGCCATCGTCCGCATCCCAGTGCGAGTAGCCAACGCTAGCAGAAAAGCCCTGATTGCTGCCATCCGCTGCCGTATCGGCAAGGGCTGGCGAAGCAATTGCGATTGCAGCAAGCGAGGCAAGAACGATTTTCATATTACATACTCCAAAACACACGCAAAAATGCGTGCGAAGGATCTAGCCAGCCTGCCCTTGGCGTGGAAGTCAAAAAACTACCCCTAATTACAATTAGAAACCCCATGTGGTTGTGAGGTCACACATCGTTGACAGTGTGTTAACGCCCGCTCTCTCTCCCCTCTCCCCCCAAAAAAGTCCCCGGCGCCGCGGCACCGGGGACAGTGTATTCCCGTTGGAGAGGTGGGAAGCTTAGAATTTCATGACGCCGCCGACGGAGATCACGTCGGCATCGGTGTCGTCGCCTTCATAACGGGTGACATCGGCGCGCAGGCCGAACTTCTCGTTCAGGAAGACCTTGCCGCCAACGCCATAGGCGAAGCCGTCATCGTCACCCGATGCGCCGCCGACACCCGGGACGTCGACATTGTACTCACTGGTGGCGTAACCGGCGCGGGCGAACAGGTCGACGCGTTCGGCAACCGGCATCTGGACCACACCAAAGGCTGCCAGAGAATTGTCGAGTTCGACATTGGCCGCGCCGACATCGTCATCACCAATGCCGATCGAGGCTTCACCTTCCACACCGACATGCGGGTTGAAGAAATAGGTGCCGCGTGCGGTCAGGGCATCAAGATTGGCACTGTCAGCGTCGAAGTGCGAATAAGCAGCGCCGAGTTCAATGTCACCTTGAGCGAAGGCCGGGGTCGCGACAGCGAGAGCGGCGAGCGAAGCGAGTGCAAGTTTCATTTTTTACTCCTTTGTCCGCAAGATTGCGTGACCCTGAACTAGGGCTGCCGCGGCCGGAAAACAGCTTACGGAAACACAATCTTCGCATGCTGTGATCTGGCTGTGTCTGCGCCACAACACTTTGTGAAACCTCAGTAATTTACTGAAATTTGAGTGGCAGAAACGCGGCGCACGCCTATGCCTCATGGCCGCCACAATCCGGTCACGCATCAATCACAGGGCTTAACTGGGAGGCCTTGTCAGGCAGGCCGCCGCCAGGTGGTGACTTTCGTCAGGAAGGCCAGGGTTTCGCGCTCTTTGACAAAGCCCTGCCCGATGGCAGCGGCATCCACATCCCAGGCGAGGTAGGAATTGTAATAAGGCTCATGGAAACCATGCGGGAAATATTCCAGCACGCCGTCAATGCCCTCATAGTCGCCGAACTGAACGCTGTCGGCCAGAACGAACAGGCCACCCGGCTTCAGCACACGGAACACTTCCGCCAGCACGGGCGCGCGCACGTCCGGCGGCAATTCATGGAACAGGAAGATGGAGACCACGATGTCGCGCGAGGCATCCGGCAGCGGCATTGCCTCGGCCGCTTCGTGGAACACCTCAACCTGCGGCCAGGGTGCAAGGCGCTTGCCCGCCGCATCTGTATAGTTCGGGGACAGATCAAGCCCGGCAGCCTGCAGGCGCGGCCAGACAGTCATCACCGTCTTCAGGAACCGCCCATTGCCGCAAGCCACATCCAGCAGGGATACGCCGCGCTGGTC
Organism: uncultured Hyphomonas sp.; assembly: GCF_963678195.1. Lineage (NCBI taxonomy): Bacteria > Pseudomonadati > Pseudomonadota > Alphaproteobacteria > Hyphomonadales > Hyphomonadaceae > Hyphomonas > uncultured Hyphomonas sp. The sequence goes on along the minus strand of NZ_OY782759.1, from coordinate 979,230 downwards.
CCGGCCTTTCAGCTCTCGTGCGATCTCCGCCAGCGCGGCGCGGCGCATCGCGTCCGCCGTGCCGGTGAACAGGGCCTCGACCTGCGTGTCGTAAAGCTCGGCGCTCTCATCGGTGAACCAGCCGCCGGACTGGTAATGGAAATTCTGGCGGTAATAGTCCGGATAGCGGTTGGAGCCTTCCGGCAGCTCTGCCTGAACTTCGGTGGCATCGCGGGCCTGGCGCCGCCGCTCGACGGCTTCGACATCGGCCTGAAATGCCCGGGCGGACTTCAAGGCGTTGGGAAGGTGCGCCAGCCGGACATCGCGCGGCGCCGGATAGAGCCCCTCCTCCACATTGCGGCGGTCTTTCAGGAACAGGTCGAAATAGGCCTTGCGGAGCTGCGCCATGTCCGGCTTGCCGCGTGTGGGAGTGAAATCCGGATCGTCCGGCCGGTAAAAGCCGGTCGTACGCGACTTGGCCGCCCGCATCTGCGCGGCATACCAGGCCGAGCGCATGCCCTGCGCCGCCGCGTAACGGGCGCGTCCTGCGGCAAGGGCGGCACGGTCGAACAATCCCATGACCTGAATATGTGGCCGCTGCAGGCGCGCGTCCAGCTTTTGGGCAGCCTTCAGGTCCGGTTCAGGTTGGCTTTGCCATTTTGCCAGCCAGACTGGTGGTCCTGCGGCCACCGGAAAAGGAGAAAACGAGATGGTGAAGTCTCTTCTGATCGGCGGAATCGCCCTTTCGGCTATCAGCGCTGCGCCCCTGGCGGCGTCGGCGCAGGCCTATGGCTATGGCACGCCCTACAATTCCGCGTGCGAGCGCCAGAACCAGGACAACAAGACAGCCGGAACGGTGATCGGTGCCATTGTCGGCGCCGCAGCCGGCGGCGCCATCGGCAACAATGTCGGCGATAATGACAGCCGCTGGCACTATAACAGCTATGGCCGGCATGGCCGCTGGGGCCGTCATGGCCGCCACGGCTACTGGGACAAGGGCAATAATGACGGCGAAGTCGTCGCCGGGGCCCTGCTCGGCGCAATTGTCGGCGGCATGGCCGGCAATGCGATGGCGTCCAACAGTGCCACGCCCTGCCAGACCGCAACGCCTTATGGCGGCTCGTTCCGCGCGGACTATGGCGCTTACCCCTATCTCGCACAGGAATATTCCGGCGGCGCGATCCCGCAGACCACGCAGGGCCTCTATGGCGGCCCACAGGATCTGCGCACCCATCCGGGCCGCACGGCCTCACCTGCCCCGGTGAGTTACCCGTCCTATCCGAGCTATCCGGAAACGCCTGCCCCGCGCGCCGCTGCACCAGCCCCGCAGCCGCAAGGCCCTCAGCCGGAGGAGTGCCGCACTGTCTGGCGCGAGGTCACCCTGCCGGACGGACAAGTGGTCCGCGACCCGACCACGGCCTGCCGTGAAGGCTATAATGGCGAATGGGAGATCGTCGGCGAAGACGACCTCTACGGCGGCTACTAGACCTTCACCGCATGAAACAGGCGCTCGGCATTGCCGTCGCCGCCGGAAATCGGGCTGGCCGTCCAGGCATGGATAGGCCAGCCTTTTTCTTTCATCCAGTCACTGAAACGCTCGGCGGCGGCATCGGCGGCGGCGAGGTCGGTGACGATGCCGCCCTTGCCGACATGATCGCGGCCGACCTGAAACTGCGGCTTGAACAGGCCAACAAAGTCCGCCCCCGGCGCAGCGAGCGACAGCGGCACCTCCAGCAGTTTTTCCAGCGAGATGAAACTCGCGTCGCACACGAGAAGCGTGGGCGCCTCCGGCAGCATGTCTGAGGTCAGGCTGCGTGCATCGGTGGCCTCAAGATTGGTGACGCGTGGGTCTCCGGCGATCCGCGAATGTATCTGCCCGCGTCCGACATCCACCGCGGTGACATGCCGGGCACCATTCAGCAGCAGCACTTCGGTAAAGCCGCCGGTCGACGCGCCGATGTCCAGACATGCCCGCCCTGCCGGGTCGATACCGAAAGCCTCCAGCCCGTGCGCAAGCTTCAGCCCGCCGCGCGAAACATAAGGATGCGCCGGATCGGCCTCGATCACGGCATCGGCTGAGATTTCCTGAGCGGGCTTGGTCACCTGCACGCCATCTGCGCGCACAAGGCCCGCCTCGATCGCTGCGCGGGCACTGGCGCGGCTCTCGAACAAGCCAAGCGTCACAAGCAGACGATCTGCACGATCTTTCATGGAACAGGCCTTCCCGACACAGGTTTGAAGCATCCTATAGCAAAGACCCGCAAGCTGGAGACTCCCCATGATCAGCCGGTGGGCGGGGCCGGCGCCTGCGGCGTTATCAGGTAAGGTCTTCGGTTAATCTGCGGAGGGTGTCGGCGCCCATCTTCGCGTGGGCAGGATGATCGCGCCGGCCCGTCTCCAGCAGGAGGACCCCATACATGACGGCCCAGCCACGCGCACGGGCGAGTGTCGCGTCGCTCATGCCATAGGTGTCGATTGCCGCGCGCCGGGCATCGGCAGATTCGAACAGGCCCCAGATCGAAGCCAAGTCACTCGCCGGATCGCCCGCGCAGAGATCTCCCCAATCGATGAACGCGGCGAACTCTCCATTCCGCACAAGGACATTTCGGGCGTGTACATCACCCGCCACCCAAAGGCGTGGCAGGTCGATCGGCGCGGCAAGCCCCGCGCGCCACGCCTGCCGGATCGCCGGTGTGATCGCATGCGTTTCCTCAGCGAGTACAGCCATGCGCCGCTCTATGTCCTCAAGCTTGTTGCTCAGCGGGCAGCCACGCACATCGCTGGAAGGTGCCTCGTCCGGGGCCGGCCGGTGCAAGGCCTTCAGAAAGCCTGCCAGCACCGGTGCTTCAGAGGCCTCCGGCGGGGCAAGGTCTGCCGTCTCTCCCTCGATCCAGCGCAACACGCTCCAGACATAGGGGTAGCCCTCTCCCGGAACGCCGGTCCGCAGCGGGACCGGGACAGGCAGCGGCAAAAGCGGTGCCAGCTCCGGCAGCCAGCGTTGCTCATTGCGCAGCAGTTGGTCCGCCACATTCCGGCGCGGCAGGCGCAGAACGAGATCGTCGCCGAGGCGCACCACCACATTGTCCCACCCTTCCCCGGCGAACCTGACTGGCAGTCCCGCGAGGTCGGGGTGTTGTGCCCGCAGCAGATCGCGGATCAGGCCTTCGGTGATGTCGACCTCGGCGGCCGGTGATCCTGCGGTCATCCTCGTCTCCCCTTGCACTGCGGAGCGCTCCGATACACCTTGCGCACCCAAAAGCCAAAAAATAGAATCGGAGCGAAACAAATGGCACGAATTACGAGACGGGGCGTCTTGCTGGGTGGCGCAGCAATGGGGGCTCTGGCGGCCTGCGGCCAGACCGGAACCCAGACTGCACCGGAAGCCGCTGTTGGCACCACAGCAACACCGGCCGCAGCGCCTGTCGCGCCGACTTCCTCCGTCCCGGCTGGCTGGATCGACGGCACCGAAATGGCCGCGCGGATCGCAAGCGGCGAAACAACCTCGCTCGCCGAAGTCAACGCCGCCATCGCGCGCACCAATGCCGTGAATGGCAAGCTGAACGCCGTTGCCTCCGAAATCTTCGATATTGCCCGTGCCGAAGCCGGCAACACACCTGCTGGCCCCTTCCAGGGCGTCCCGACCTTCATCAAGGACCTGCACAACTGGAACGGCGCGCAAACCTGGTATGGCAGCCGCGCCTTCAAGGGCTACAACCCCGGCAAGGACGATCCGCTGCCCGCCAAATGGCGCGCCGAAGGCGTGGTCGTGCTGGGCAAGTCCACTTCTCCGGAAATGGGCCTGATGGCGTCCAGCGAGGCGCTGGTGACAGGCGAGACCTGCAACCCATGGGATACAACCCGTATCGTCGGGGGCTCGTCCGGCGGTGCAGCAGCGCTCGTGGCCGCGCGCGTCGTACCGTTTGCCCATGCCAGCGATGGCGGCGGCTCGATCCGTATCCCGGCCAGCACCTGCGGTGTGTTCGGCCTGAAGCCGTCCCGCGGCCAGCTCCCGGCGCATGGCCCCGAAGCTCCGCCGGTGGACATTTCCGTTCAGCATGCCGTCACCATTTCCGTGCGCGACTCGATCAACCTGTTCCGCGACACGCAGCTCGATGACGGCACCTATCCCCCGCTGGCACCGGACCTGAAACCGATTGGCCGACGCCTGAAGATCGGTTTCACAACCGAGGCGCCTGCCGGCACGCCGGTCGCGCCGGAAACGAAAGCGGCGCTGGAAAACGTGGCAAAGCTCTGCACCGATCTGGGTCACGAGATCGTTCCATGGACACCGCCCTTCTCCGGCACCGAATTCATCGACCACTTCCTGCTCTACTGGGCGGCCGGGGCGGCTGAATTCGCCCAGCAGGCGAGCGACTTTTCCGGCAAGCCGGTCGGCCCGGACATTGTCGAACCCTGGACGCTGGGCCTGACCAACATGTTCCTGTCCCGCAAGGATGAGATGGACGAAACCGTCGCCTGGCTGAAGAACTTCGAGTCTGTCTACGATACCGGTTTCGCCGACATCGATGTGCTGCTGACCCCGACGACCGGCAGCCCTGCCGTCAAACTCGGTGAGCAGGCCCCGACGGTAGACTATGAAATCCTGTATGACCGTATCATCACCTTCGCAGCCTTTACGGCCCCGATGAACGTGTCCGGTGCGGCCTCTATGAGTGTGCCGCTGGCATGGACCGATGGGGGCCTGCCGGTCGGCGCCATGTTCTCCGGCAAGCGCGGCGACGACCAGTTGCTGTTCGAACTGGCACTGGAACTGGAGCAAGCCCGTCCGTGGGCCGGCAAAGTTCCTCCGGTCTCGGCCTTCTAAGGGGTGACAGCAGTGGAGCCCGGAAACAATGACCCGATGATTTTCGGCTTCGGCTTCGACGAGGCCGGGCTCCACACACCCCTGACCTGGGATGACGTTCTGGAAGGCGCGCATGCGAAATACAAACGCGTCTGGATCCATCTCGACCGGCACTCCGCACAGGCGCAGGGCTGGCTCTTCCGCAAGAGCGGCCTGGACCGCGTGACCGTGCAGGCGCTGCTGCAGGAAGAGACACGCCCGCGCGCCGCGCGTCACGGGCATGGCTATCTTATCAATCTGCGCGGTCCCAACCTCAATAAAGGCGCCGATGTCGAAGATCTCGTCACCCTGCGTATGTGGGCCGCTGAGGACGTCTTGATCACCGTGCGGGCCCGGCCGGTGCGCTCGGCCACCGACGTCCGCGAACTGGTGGAGGCAGGCGAAATCGACACTTCCACCGGAGCTCTGGTCGCCGGCATTGCCGACCGGCTGACCGACCGTATGGAAACCGTGCTGGAAGATTTCGACGACGAAGCCGACCGGTATGAAGACGAATTGCTGGACCCGAAAGCACATATCGACCGGTCCGTGCTGCCGGAATTCCGGCGGCGGGTCCTGCAGGTGCGCCGGCACATCATGCCGCAACGCGAAGCGCTGAGTACGCTGGTGCGGGATGGCGCACAGTCCGGCCTGTTCAGTGAACAGGATCTGCTCTTCCTGCGCGAATCCGCAGACCGGATCACGCGGCTCACAGAACTGGTTGAAAACATCCGGGAACGATCCACTGTCCTGTATGAGGAAGCGATCCAGAACAGTACGGAAGAAACCAATCAACGCCTGTTTGTGCTGGCGATCCTGTCGGCCGTCTTCCTCCCGATCAGTTTTGTCACCGGACTTTTTGGCGTCAATCTGGGCGGGATTCCGGGATCCGGCAGTCCCGTTGCCTTCATTACACTGGTCGCTGCCCTGTCCGTATCCGTCATCGCGACGCTGATCCTATTGCGTTGGCAACGCTGGATTTAATCCGCGACGGATTTCCCTTTTCCCAACGTTAGAGATTAACCAACGCTTGCAGCTTGTTGGTAAACTGATCCCGTCCGTTTGCCGTATAGCAAGATGGGAGGTGTTAAGGAAATTTGCGCGCGGAGGTTCTTCATGGGACCTGCCGCCCTATATTTGCTATTCGTCCGCGGGAAGGACACCCTGACGTGAACCGTTCGACTATCATCGCCGCAACGATCCTCGTTGTCATCGTCGCCTATTTCGGGCTGCGCAGCGTGATGCGTGGCAGCATCTCCTCTCACAAGGAAGAAGCTGTAGCGGAAAGCGTCGACGAAGTGCCATCCGCCGTCATCGATATACTCAATGCCGAACCGCACCTGATGCGGATCACCGCCAAAGGCCGGACCGAACCGGACAAGAGCGTCACGGTCAAAGCCGGCACGACCGGCACGGTCGTGTCGACGCCGGCCCGGGAAGGCAGCTTCGTCAAGGCCGGCACCCTGCTTTGCGGCCTCGATGTGGAGGCCCGTTCGGCCCGCGTAAAAGAGGCTGAAGCCCAGCGCGCCTCAGCTGAAGTCAGCTACGAAGCCGCCGCCAGCCTTGCTGAAAAGGGCCTCGGCCCGGTCAATCAGGCAACCGCCGCGAAAGCCCAGCTCGACGCCGCCGAAGCCACCGTGAACGCAGCAAAGGTGGAACTCGGCAAGACCCAGATCCGCGCACCATTCGATGGCGTTTTCGAAACCCGCCTCGCTGAAGCCGGTGACTTCCTCTCGCCCGGCCAGGCTTGCGGCGTGCTGGTGGACATGGATCCGGTCATCGTCTCGGTACAGGTTTCCGAAGCCGAAGCCGGCAAACTGAAAACCGGCATGACCGGCGAAACCCTTCTGGCCGATGGCCGCCGGTTCCCGGCAACGCTGCGCTATGTCGCGCGGACTGCCTCTGACACGACGCGGACTTTCCTGGTCGAAGCAGCGCTCGATACGGGCGATGAGATCGTGGCGGCAGGTGTGACGTCCCAGCTGGTCCTTCCGGTCGGCGATGTTCAGGCCACGAAGATTTCCGCCGGCCTGCTGACCCTGTCCGATGCCGGACAGCTGGGTCTGCGCTATGTCGATGACACCGACACTGTCCGTTTTGCGCCTGTTGCCGTGATCGATGAGACGCCGAACGGCGCCTGGGTCACCGGCCTGCCGGACCGGACCCGTATTATCTCGCTCGGACAGGACTATTTGTCTGAGGGCGCAAGTGTGAAACCGGTACCAGCCGGCGGTGCCCAGCCATGACGAGTATCGTTGACGGCGCCATCGGCCGGGCACGCATGGTGCTCGCCATCCTGATCTGCGCGGTCATCGCGGGCACCGTCACCTATGTGAAACTGCCGAAAGAAGCGGACCCGGACATTCCGATCCCGTTCGTCGTCATTACCGTGCCGCTGGCCGGTGTGACGCCGGAGGATGCCGAACGCCTTCTGGTGCGGCCGATCGAACAGGAAATCCAGTCCATCGAAGGCCTGAAATCCTTCAATGGCTACGGCTCCGAAGGGGCCGGCACATTGCTGCTGGAATTCGAAATCGACGTCGATGTCGACCAAGCCGTGCTGGACGTGAAAGACAAGGTCGACCTTGCCAAGCGCTTCTTCCCGCAGGACGCGCGCGAGCCGGTCATCCAGGAATTCAACGCCTCGCAATTCCCCGTCATGGTGGTGAACCTTTACGGCGAGGCGCCGGTGCGCGGCCTGAACGACATTGCCGAAAAGCTGCAGGACAAGCTGGAGCGCAATGCCGGCATCCTTGAAGCCCGCATTCAGGGCAAACGTGAGGATGTGCTGGAGATCGTCATCGATCCGGCCATGCTGGAAACCTACAACATCTCCTACCAGGAGATTTACAACGTCGTTTCATCAAACAATCAGCTGGTGCCTGCCGGTGAGATCGACACCGGCGACGGCAGCTTTGCGGTGAAGGTCCCGGGCCTGATCCGCACGGCCCAGGACGCCCTGAACCTGCCAATCAAACGCACGGAAAACTCGGTCGTCAGACTGCAGGACGTTGCCGAGATCCGCCGCACCTACAAGGACGCGACCGGTTTCGCGACCTTCAACGGCAAACCCGGCATGCTGATTGAGGTGGTCAAAAGGTCCGGTGCAAACGTTCTCGACACGGCCAATTTCGTCCGCGAGACAATCGCCGAGGAACAGAAAACCTGGCCTTCGACGGTGCGGGCGACCATCACGTCCGATACATCTGAAGAGATCGGCAACCAGCTCGGACAGCTGCAAAGCTCCATCGTTACCGCCGTTCTTCTGGTGATGATCATCGTGGTTGCGGCCCTAGGTTGGCGCTCTGCCCTGCTGGTCGGCATTTCGATCCCGGCCTCTTTCGTCATGGCCTTCCTGCTGCTCGGCACGTTCGGCTTCACGATCAACATGATGGTGATGTTCGGCATGGTCATCGCTGTCGGTATCCTGGTCGACGGCGCCATCGTGGTGACCGAATATGCAGACCGGAAAATGGCCGAAGGCCTGGAGCGCAAGGACGCCTATTCCATGGCGGGCAAGCGCATGTTCTGGCCGGTGGTCTCGTCGACGCTGACCACCCTGGCAGCCTTTGTGCCGTTCCTGTTCTGGAACTCCATGCCCGGCAAGTTCATGGCCTACCTGCCGCTGACGCTGATCTGTGTTCTGACCGCATCGCTCGTCATGGCGCTGATCTTCCTGCCGGTCCTCGGCTCGGTCATCGGCGCGCGCCCGGCGGGCACCGACGCAGACCTCGCCGCCCTTGCCGCAGACGCAGACCCGGAACAAGCCACCGGCTGGCTCGGCACCTATGTGCGGCTGGTCAAATCGCTGATCGCCCGTCCGTGGATGGTGACAGGCGCCGCTATCGGCTCCGTGATCCTCATCTTCATGTGGTTTGGCTCCACGGCCCACCGGTCTGAATTCTTCCTCGATATCGAACCCGAACAGGCATTCGTCTTTGTCCAGGCACAGGGCGCCCTGTCGGCGGAGGAAGAGCAGAAACTGGTCAAACGCGCCGAGCTCGCCGTTGCGGACATCGACGGCATCGAATCCATTTCTTCCCGCTCCGGTTCTTCCGGCGGCAGCGGCGGTGTCAGCTTCGACGGCGCCAACGACCAGCCGCTCGATACGATCGGACGCCTGCTGCTGGACCTCGCCACCGCCGACGGCACGCATGACGGGCGCAAGACGCTGGAAGCCGTGCGCGCACGGCTCTTGCAGGTGCCGGGGCTGAAATTCCAGATCCAGGCCCGCGAACAGGGTCCGCCGGCCGGCAAGGACCTGCAGATCGCGCTCCTTTCCGACAATCAGGCCGAGCTAGACGACGCCACGGCCCGCCTGCGCACCTATATCGAACAGCGCGGCGACCTGCGCGAGATCGACGATACGCGGCCCCTGCCCGGCATCGAATACCGCCTGCAGGTCGACCGCGCGGAAGCCGGTAAATACGGTCTCGATGTCGCCCAGATCGGCGCGGCTGTGCAGCTTGTGACGAACGGCATTCTGGTCGGCCGCTACCGGCCGGACGATGCCGATGACGAAGTCGATATCCGCGTCCGTTTCCCGAAAGACGACCGCAGCGCCTCCGCCATCGACACGCTGCGTGTCTCCACACCGAACGGCAATGTTCCGCTAAACCTGTTCGTGGACCGCATTCCGGCACCGCGTGTCAGCCAGATCGAACGCCTGGACGGCAAGCGCGTCTACTATGTGCGCGGCAATGCCAAGGTACAGGGCGCAGGCGCCGCCATCGTCGAGGACGTCCGCAACTGGATCGGCCAGGCCGGTTTCAGCTCCGATGTGGAAGTGCGCTTCGAAGGCGCCGATGAGGATACGAAAGAAGCCAATGCTTTCTTCGGCGGGGCCGCCATGGCCGCCTTGTTCATGATGGCCGTGATCCTCCTGTGGGAGTTCAACAATTTCTGGCAGGTCATCCTTACCCTGACGGCCGTAATCATCTCGACCTCGGGCGTACTGGTCGGCATTCAGCTGGTCCTGCCCTATGTTTCGATCCTGATGATTGGTACCGGGATCGTGGCCCTCGCCGGAATTGTGGTGAACAACAATATCGTGCTCATCGACACCTATAACCGCCTGCGCAAGGATGGCCGGACGCCGGAAGAAGCCTCCATCGCGACGGCCGCCCAGCGGATCCGCCCGATCCTTCTGACGACAGGCACGACGATCTGCGGCCTGTTGCCGATGGTCTTTGAGATGAGCGTGAATTTCAGTCAGGGCGCCATCAATTTTGGCGGCTCTGAAGCGGAATGGTGGGTACAGCTGGCGACAGCGGTCGTGTTCGGCCTTGCCTTCTCGACCATCATGATCCTGCTGGTCACACCGGTCTGGCTGCTGGTGCCGCACCGGACGGGCAATATGATCCGCCGGATCTCGGCCCGTATTCGCGGCCAGCGTCCGGCAGATGAAGTACGCCTCCTGCAAAATGGCGAACCGGCCAATGACAAGGCGGACGACGAAAAGCCCGACAGCGCCCTCCCCGCAGCGGAGTAGGCTGGCTCACAAGCTGAGCGGAAGATGAACGTGCCATTCGGCACGCGTTCGGCACAGGCATGCCAGAACGGGTCTGCAGCGCCGGGCACGCCACGCGTTCCCTCCCTGACGCCCCGCCTGGTCCTCCCCTGACAGGCCGCCCGGCGCTGCCCTCCTTAAATCAGGCTTGAGAGACGAAGGTCGCGATGACTTTCTTGCGGCCGGATTTCTCGAAATCGACCGTCAGCTTGTTGCCCTCGCTGAAGGCGACGCGGCCATAGCCGAACTTGTCATGGAAAACGCGCTGGCCTTTCCGGAAAGTCTCCGGACCGCCACTTGTGGCCGTGAGGTTGGACGCGTCGCGCGGGGCTCCCGTACTCGGATATTTGCCCGCATTCTCTTTCAGCCGCTTCCAGCCCGGGCTCGAATAGTCGCTGCGCTCGCCGAGATCCTCGATGGAGCCAGTGAAGGCGCCCTCCCCGCCCGGCATGCCGGAATAGCCCGTCTCCGAAACCACTTCGACATTCTCGTGCGGCAGTTCGTCAACGAAACGGGATGGCATCACGCTTTGCCAGCGGCCATAGATCTGCCGGTTCGCGACAAAGGAAATATAGGCCCGCTCCCGCGCGCGGGTGATGCCGACATAGGCAAGCCGGCGCTCCTCTTCGAGGCCTTTCAGCCCGCTCTCATCGAGGCTGCGGCGGGAGGGGAAGACTTCCTCCTCCCAGCCCGGCAGGAAGACGACCGGCCATTCGAGGCCCTTGGCGCCGTGGAGCGTGAGGATCTGCACCTGGTCTTCGTCTGCCCCGCCGGTGGAGGCATCCATGACCAGTTCCACATGTTCGAGGAAGCCCGCCAGCGTGTCGAACTCGCCCATGGCGCGGACCAGTTCCTTGAGGTTGTCCAGCCGCGTCTGCGCCTGCGGGCTGCGGTCCTTCTGCAGCATGTCGGTATAGCCGGACTCTTCGAGGATCACCTCGGCAAGCTCCGTATGCGGCATGCCATTGGCCAGGCGGTCCCGCCACATATTGATCTGGTCGATGAACTGGGTCAGGCCGCGCTTGGCCGCGCCTTTGATCTCGTCTGTCTGCAACACCATTGGCGTCAGCACGAACAGGCTGCGCCCGTCTGCGCGGGCATAGGCCTGCAACTTGGCCAGCGTCGTGTTGCCCACGCCGCGCTTCGGCTGGTTCACCACACGCTCAAAGGCAAGGTCGTCATCCGGTGAGCGGATGAGGCGGAGATACGCCATCGCATCGCGGATCTCGGCGCGCTCGAAAAAGCGCGGGCCGCCGATCACGCGGTAAGGAATGCCCAGCAGGATGAAGCGTTCCTCGAACGCCCGCATTTGCCAGGAGGCACGCACCAGAACGGCGCACTCATCATGCTTTCCGCCTTTACGGACCCAGCTCTCGATATCGTCAGCAATCAGACGGCTCTCGGCTTCGCCATCCCACAGGCCGCGCACATTGACCTTGGCCGCATCGATATTCTCGACCGAACTGTCATCGCCGACATAGAGCGTCTTGCCGAGGCGCCCGCGATTGTGCGCGATGACAGACGAGGCGGCCGCAAGGATGTGTTTCGTGGAGCGGTAATTCCGTTCCAGCCGGATCACTTTCGCGCCGGGAAAGTCTTTCTCGAAGCGCAGGATGTTATCCACTTCCGCGCCGCGCCAGCCATAGATCGACTGGTCATCATCGCCCACGCAACAAATATTCTGAGAGCCCTGCGCCAGCAGGCGCAGCCACAGATACTGGGCAACGTTCGTATCCTGATACTCGTCCACCAGAATGTAGCGGAATTTCGACTGGAAATCCTTCAGCAGGTCAGGGTTCTGCTGGAAGATCGTGATATTGTGGATCAGCAGGTCACCGAAATCGCAGGCATTCAGCACTTTCAGGCGCGCCTGATAGATCTCGTAGCACTTGATGCCTTTGCCATCGCCGAAATTGAAAGCCTCGTCGGCGGGCACGCGGTCCGGTGTCAGGGCGCGGTTCTTCCAGCCATCGATCAGGCCGGCCAGGTAACGCGGCGTCCAACGCTTGGGGTCGATATTCTCGGCAACGATGATCTGTTTGCACAGACGCACCTGATCGTCGGTATCGAGAATGGTGAAGCTGGACTTCAGTCCGACAAGCTCTGCATGCTGGCGCAGGATCTGCGCGCTGATCGAGTGGAACGTGCCGAGCCAGCGCAGCCCCTCCCCCGCATCGCCGATCAGGCGCAGGGCCCGTTCGCGCATTTCGCGGGCGGCCTTGTTGGTGAAGGTCACCGTCAGCGTCTGCGACGGCCAGGCAAGGCGCGAGCCGATGATGTGCGCCAGGCGCGCCGTCAGCACGCGGGTCTTGCCCGTGCCGGCCCCGGCGAGCACCAGCAGCGGGCCCTCCGTGGTCATCACGGCATCGCGCTGTTCCGGATTCAGGCCATCCAGATACGGCGCATCGCCCTGCGCGGCGGGCGGGCGGGGCGCGGCCATCTGACTGATCGAGAGACGATTCGGATTGGAACTCATCAGGAACATATAGCAGGGATCGGCCCTGTTACTATGCGCCTGCACTGCCGAAATGTCAGGCGTATTGTACGAACGCGTAACAAGGCGCGAATGGCAGCGCCCCTTGGGATTACTGAATTCGACAAGTCGAAAACGCCTTCAAGTTGCAACTGATGCACGTTTCTGGTCTACTCGAAAAGTAGAACGGAAAGTCCCTTCAGATGAAACTTGCTGCTCTTGCCTGCCTTGTGGCCGTATCTGCTCCTGCTGCCTTCGCCCAGGAAAACAACAGGATCTGGGTGGAGCTTTCGCCCGGTGGAAACAGCACGGTCTATACAAGCGGCCCGTCAGACAGCGCGGCCCTGCCGGTTTTCCGCGTCTGCTACTCATCCCGTTTTGGTTATATAGGCAGCCTTCGCATAACCGCCGCAGACAAAGGCCCTGCCTCCGGATCAGCTGACCCCATGGCGCCCGGCGACTGCCTGTTCGCAAGCGGAGAGAAGCTGATCGCAAGCGTCGAGGCAAACTTGCCGCCAGAGAGAGCAGAGGCAAACCAGATTGCCAGGGACAAGGCCAGGACCTGGCTACAAGATCGGGTGGAAGCGCTGCGCGCGATTCCCGACCCGACCGAGACCGACAAAGCCCTTCTCGAAGAGTTTGAAAGCCGCGCCACTGAAACTGATACGGTCATCGCGGACATCGACACATATCTTGAAAGTCAGGCGCTCGTGGCCAAGCTCGAAGGCAAAGACAATCTAACCGATGAGGAGACACATCAACTCTCCGAAGCGAAAGCCACCCTATCCAGGTCGAGACCTCCGCAAGGTTCTTTTGAAGTCATCCTGATGTCCCAGTGAAGGCCTGATCGCTTGAATTACCTGGTCAAGCTGAGGCAGAAATCAAAGCCCGACTGAAAGAGGCTTCTGGCACGCTATGACCAAAAAACTGCCCCCCGTCGCGCGGCTGGATGAGCTGCCGCTTGAGCCTTTCGAACAGGGCGAGCATTATCGCTCGCTCGATGCCGATATTTCGGATCGCGTGGGCCTCACACAGATCGGCGCGGCGCTCTGCATCGTGCCGCCGGGCAAGTCCGCCTGCCCGTTCCATAACCACCATGCCGAAGATGAGATGTTCGTCATCCTGGAAGGCGAAGGCACCTATCGCTTCGGGCCGGACAGCCATGCCGTGCAGGCAGGCGATGTGCTCGGCGCCCCGCGTGGCGGCCCCGCCCATGCCCACAAGCTGACGAACACCGGCCGCATCCCGCTGAAATACGTCGCCATCTCCAGCAAGTCCGACACGGAAATCTGCGAGTATCCGGACAGCGGCAAATTCCTCGCCACCACCCGCCTGCCCGGCAAACGCGAACGGATGTTCCGGTATGTCGGACGCCAGGAAAGCGAAGTCGACTACTGGGAGGGGGAAACCTCCGCCGACTAGGCTTGCCGCCGGTTAAAAGAAGCCCCGCCATCGCGCACGAGAGTGAGAGTGCGCAATCGCGGGGCCAGATTGAGAACGCCGGTGTGTTAAGCGTCCTGAGGGAGGCAGTGCTTCAGCCTGCGATCACGCCCCTGAAGGGGCAGCCGAAGCCCGAAGCGCCTGTTTGCTACACAGGCAAGAAAGCCATATTTTCCCTCAACCGGCAAGTCCGAATTCCCTCTTTAGTAGAGCGTTGCGAGCGCGGCCGCGTCGTAATCGTTGATCTCGCTGATGCGGCCTTCTTTCACCTTGGTCGCCCAGTGCGGATCCTGCAGCAGGGCCCGGCCCACGGCAACGAGGTCGAACTCGCCGCGTGACAGGCGCTCTTCGAGGTCTTCCAGAGAGCGCTGGCCGGAGCCCTCTCCCTGGAACGCCGCAAGAAAGTCACCCGACAGGCCGACAGAACCGACGGTAATGGTCGGCAGACCGGTCAGCTTCTTGGCCCAGCCAGCGCCATTCAGGCCCTTCTCGCCATCGACTTCCGGGAATTCCGGCTCCCAGTAGCGGCGCTGGGAAACGTGCAGGCAATCGACGCCCGCATCGACAAAGGTCTTCAGGAATTCTTCCAGCGCCTGCGGCGTGGTCGCGAGGCGCGCGGTATATTCCTGCTGCTTCCACTGCGAATAGCGCAGGATGATCGCCATGTCCGGGCCGACCTTCTTGCGCACTTCGCGGATAATGTCGGCGCCGAACGTCGCCCGTTCCTTCAGCGAGCCGCCATAACGGTCGGAGCGCTTGTTCATCACGTCCCAGAAGAATTCATCGATCAGATACCCATGCGCGCCATGCAGCTCGACACAGTCGAAGCCGACTTTCTGCGCGTCCGCGGCTGCATCAGCAAAGGCCATGACCATATCGTCGACTTCCGCCGACGTCGGCTCCGGCAGCACCTGCTTGCCGGTATGGGTCATGCCGGAGGGGCTGTCGGTCGGGGCATCCGGATCAGGCCCGGTGCCGACCTTGCGGGTCAGGCCCTGGTGCCAGATCTGCGGCGCGATATGGCCGTGATTGGTGTGCACCTTGTCGACGACGTTCTTCCAGCCAGCCAGGGCGTCGGCTTTGTGGAGGTTCGGCACGTTCGGATCGTTGGAGGCCCCGCCCCGGCGCACCGTCGTGCCTTCGGTGACGATCAAGCCGACATCAGAGGCAGCCCGGCGGGCATAATAATCCGCCACATCCTCGCCCGGCACACCGCCCGGCGATTTCGAGCGCGTCATCGGCGCCATCACGACCCGGTTGGGCAGTTCCATGTTTTTCAGCTTGAACGGGGTGAACAGCGGGCTGGTCATGCGGGTCTCCAGTCTGGTTTGCCTCCAGTTGGTGACCGCTAACGTTCCCGTCAATGATTTACCTTACGCCACCTCGCCCCGGCACCCGCGCGAGCGCCACAGGCGCGCCGCCTTCAGGTAGGACCAGCCGAACGCATCCTCCGAATCCCCGATCCGGTTGAGCAAGTCCAGCCGCTCCAGCGCCTCGTCCAGCGTCGGCTCATGCCCCGGCTCAATCCACCACATGACGAAATGCATCTTGTCCATGACTTCGAACCATTCCTCGCGGCGCTCATAGAACTGGCGGTGCACCGTGTTCCAGACGAAATTCTCCAACGTTTCGACCGTTTCCCATACCGTCAGGTTGGACACAAATTGCGGATCGCCGCCGATCTTGGTTTCGGTATTGCCGGTGCCCGGCTCGCCTGAGCCTTCCATCATCCAGACAAAGCCCGGCATGCGCTTGCCCATGCCGTTGATCAGGTCCAGCGCGTTCATGAACTCCGCAACGCGCGGGTCGTCCGTGGGGGCCAGCAGCCGGCCGATATTCAGCTCTGCGAGGTGACGGGTCATAGGGGGCTCCTGTGTCGGGCTCACTGATATTGGCGCGCCCATCTTCCACCGCCAGCAGAAATCCGGCCGGAAACGGGTTTTTCGCCTGCCTGCCGCAATGTTAATCTGAGGTTCAGTCCGAAACCGCAGGAATACACCAGATATTTCAAGGATCCCCCGCATGCGCCGTTTCTTCTCTGCCTGCCTGCTGCTCGCCCTGCCCCTGATGGCCGCCTGCACCACGCCCGGCTACGACTATCGCGCCCGCATGGTGCCGACCTTTCCGGAAGCCGCGGCCTATCGCGATGTTCAGGTCGGCCAGTTCCGAGGGCCGGCCGGCAATGTCGCCGAGGAAGAATTCGCCCGGATGATCAATGATGTGGTTCTGGACGGCAGCTACTGGTTCGGCATCGATGGCCCGGACCGCCCACAGGGCGTCTATGAAGGCTATGTCGAAATTGAAAACTGGGAAGGCGAAACCCGGTTCGAGCGCGACCGCAAATGCGTGGAATATGACGGGCTGTTCGACTGCGAGCATCGCGCCATCGTCGAATCCGAGTGTACCGAAGAAACCGTGGAAGTGATCGTCACTGCCCGCCTGGTCGACCGGGACACGGGCCGCGTGGTTTTCAGCCACAATCAGGGCGGCGGCGCCAATCAGGAATCCTGTGTCGACATCCGTGAATATGAAGATGACGGCCGTGAACTCGGTGTGTGGCGCGATCCGATCCGTTCAAGCTACGACCCGCGCGACGCGCCCTATGGCATGATCGCAGATGCGACGGTCGAGGCCGTGCGCCGCTTCCGGACGGACATCGCCCCCTATGACGCGACCGTCCGTGCCGAAATCATGACGGAAGGCCTGATCCCGGAAGAGCAAAACGATCCGCGCTTTGCCGCCGCCGTGAAAGCCACCAAGCGCGGCGAGATGCTGGGTGCCTGCGCGCAATGGGATGAACTGGGCCGGCAATGGCCGGATGCCCCGGCGGTGCTGCACAATCTGGGCGCCTGCGCAGAGGCACGCGGCGACATGGAAACCGCCCAGCTGCGCTATGCCCGCGCCGCAGACATCGCCAGCCACATTCCGCTTCTGAAGGACAAGAAAGCCCGCCCGATCTTCGATGCGCTGGAACGCGTCTCAGGCCGCCGGATGGATGACACATTCCTGGACAATGTCACCCACGAACCGGACTGGCCCATGAAAGAAGAAGACGAAGTAGAAGCTGGCAGCTGAGCCTTATTGGCCGAGCAGCATGTTCGAGAGGGAGCCCTGATATTCTGCGGCTTCCGCGATCAGGCCCCACGCGATGCCGGCACCGAATGATGCGGCACAGAAGACGAGTTTCTTAGCGATCCCAGCCATTTGGGTCCTCCCGGATTGGAACAGCGTTTCCCGGGGAGCTGCAAGGCGCGGGCCGGTCCGAAGCGTCCGGCCGGCCGGAATGGCGGCGTTAACCGTCGCCTTCAGGCGTGTCTTTCAGGCGATGGCCTTCGGTGAGCCTGGACAGCTTGTCGGCGCGGGATTTGTCCAACTGTTTCTGGACCTTCGTGCGACCGAACTTCGCCCGGTTCTCTTTCGCTTTCTGTTCCTTCTCAGCCTTCGCCCTGGCCTTGCGGAACTTGTTCAGATTGACCGGATCGCTCATCCCTTGTCCCCTATTCGAACACTGCCAGACGCGCATCGAGCCCGGCCTTCACCGCCGGCCACTCACTGGCCAGAATGGAGAAGACGACGGTGGAGCGCAACACGCCGTTCGGCAGGATGCGATTGTCGCGCAGGATCCCCTCCTGCACCCCGCCGAGCTTCTTCACAGCTGCCTGCGAGCGCGTATTGCGCTGGTCGACATTGAACTGGACGCGCACGGCCCCGCACTCAAACGCATGCGTCAGTAGCAATCGCTTGGTGGCAGGGTTGACCTCTGTGCCCTGAGCATCTGCCGTATACATCGTCATGCCGATTTCGACATTCCGCGAAAGCGCGTCCGGATTGATATAGGTGGACAGGCCTGCAAACCGCCCGTCCGGACGGGAGACGCGAAACGGGATCAGTGTTCCCGCAGCCGTCCGCGCCGCGATCGTGGCGAGCCAGGCGCCGATCCAGTCCGAGGGCGGATTATAATAGGGCCAGGTCTCGATCCGGGGCCCCAGCGCATCGGCCATGGCCCGCAAATCGTCACCATCGCGGGCGACATCGAACGGTACGAGGGTGACGTACCGGTCCGATAATTCATCGGCCCGGACGTCCATCCCTAGTCCTTGTTGGCTTCGCGCCACTGTTCCATGGCCAGCGAGATTGCAAAGGTCTCGCGGTATTTCGGGCTGGAGGCCGGGCGCGGCGGCCGGGCGGCAGTCATCGCCATGATTTCAGCCAGCTTGTTGTGGGCCGCGCCAGACTGGCCTGCGCCGATATAGGCGTGCAGTTCCACCAGCGCCGACGACAGCGGGTCATGCGCGCGAATAACGAAATAAGGCTCGTCCGCGCCCAGCTTGTCGATCACGTCGAACTGGGACGGGTTGGCCTTTGAGCCGACGGGAGAATTTGACATGATGATCAGGCCTTTCTTGGCGGGAGTGATTCTCTCGCGCAAGGATACAGCCTTACGGCGGCGCACGTCAGTCCCCGAACTGAGACACCTTGTGGAGTGTCAGTGCCCGCCGCCGAACGCGCCGGTGCGGACAGAATAGTCCACCGCCAGCTCGTAATCCGGGTCATCGTCGGAATCCACCATCAGCTGGCCGGCCCTTGCCAACAGCTTGTGGCAATCGCGGGACAGGTGGCGCAGGCGCAGCGTCTTTCCCTGCGCTTCATATTTCGCCGCCAGATCCTCGATGGCCTGCAGGGCCGACTGATCGACCACGCGCGAGCGCATGAAGTCCACGATCACGACGTCCGGGTCACTTTCCGGGTGGAATAGCTCAGCGAACTTGTCGGTCGAGCCGAAGAAGAGCGGGCCTTCGATCTCGTAGACATGCGCGCCCGGCGTGCGGACACTGTCGCGCTCGATCACATGGATGCGGCGGGCATTGTTCCAGGCATAGGCCAGCGCCGAGACAATCACGCCAACGACCACAGCCGTCGCCAGGTCGTAAGCCACGGTCACGCCGGTCACCAGCACGATCACGGCCGCGTCCGTCAGCGGGATGCGCGTCATGATGCGCAGGCTGTTCCAGGCGAAGGTGCCGATCACAACCATGAACATCACGCCGACCAGCGCGGCGAGCGGGATCTGCTCGATCAGGCTGGAGCCGACAAGAATGAAAGCCAGTAGGAACAGGGCTGCTGCGATACCGGACAGGCGCGTGCGCCCGCCCGATTTCACGTTGATCATCGACTGGCCGATCATGGCGCAGCCGCCCATGCCGCCGAAGAAGCCTGTGATCAAATTGGCCGTGCCCTGCGCGACGCATTCCTGGCTCGCCCCGCCCCGCTTATTGGTCATCTCGCCGACAAGGTTCAGCGTCAGCAGGCTCTCGATCAGGCCGATCGCCGCGAGAATGAATGAATAAGGCAGGATGATCTTCAGCGTCTCGATATTCATCGGCACGCTGGGAATATGGAATTGCGGCAGGCCGCCCTTGATGGACGCAAGGTCACCGACGCGCGGCACATCGAGGCCGAAGCCGATGACGACAGCGGCAACGATTCCGATGCCGGCCAGCGGCGCCGGAATGATCTTCGTGACTTTCGGCAGGCCCCAGATGATCGCCATGGTCAGGCCGACCAGCGCTAACATCATGGCGAGCGGCGCGCCGGACATCCATTGCCCGCCTGCCAGGCCGTGGCCCGCAGCCTCTGCGCTGCCCGGCACCTGAAACTGACTCATCTGCGCCAGGAAGATCACGATGGCGAGGCCGTTGACGAAGCCCAGCATCACCGGGTGCGGCACGAGCCGGATGAACTTGCCCATCCGGAAAATGCCCGCCAGCAGCTGAAGGATGCCCATCAGGACAACCGTCGCGAACAGGTATTCCACGCCATGCACCGCCACGAGCGAGACCATGACCACGGCCAGCGCCCCGGTCGCGCCGGAAATCATCCCCGGGCGGCCCCCGATCAGCGCCGTGACCAGCCCCACAATGAAGGCCGCATAGAGGCCCACCAGCGGGTGCACATGCGCCACAAAGGCAAAGGCCACGGCTTCCGGCACAAGCGCCAGCGCCACAGTCAGGCCGGCCAGAAGGTCGGTCTTGATCTGGGCGGGCGTGTAGGCTTTGAAATCGGGCTGCGAGAGGCCCTGCGCGCCGAGCCGGTCGGCGAACGCTGCAAAAGTCGATCTAACCACGGGAATATCGTCAGTTCTGTTTGAGGGAGCTGGCTTTAAGCGCCCCTATGGCCGCGTTCATGCTGCGGGGCAACACAAACGCGGCCAAATTGGCTGACTTTATGTCCCTGCCGGATCAGCTGGCAGAGACGATTCCGCCGTCACACGGGATGGTGTGGCCATTGATATAGGCCGACGCCTGGGACGACAGGAACATGGCGAGGCCGGCAATGTCTTCCGGCTTGCCGACGCGGCCCGACGGGCTGCGCGAGCCGATGGCATCCCAGTCGACGCCTTCGGTTTCGCCTTTGTAGCCGACACCGGTGGACAGCATGTAGGTCGGGAACGGGCCCGGCGCGATGCCGTTGACGAGGATGTTCTCCGCCGCCAGCTGAGAGCCCATGAAGCGCGTCAGGTGGATCACGGCAGCCTTGGACGTGCCATAGCAATAGCCGCTCATCGGGCTGGTATGCATGCCGTCGATGGAGGCGATGTTGATGACGCGGGCCGGGCTGTCGGCGCTGGCGGACTTCCGCAGCAGCGGCATCAGTTTCTGGGTCAGGAAGAAGACGCCCTTCACGTTAACGTCCATCACCTTGTCCCAGCCATGTTCCGGGAAATCGTCCAGCGAGGCACCCCAGGCGACGCCCGCATTGTTGATCAGCACGTCGACCTTGTCTTCGCGCTTCGCAATCTCACCGGCGAGGTGCTCAATGCCCACCATCTGGCCGACATCGGACGGGATCGCATAGATCTCGCCGCCATACTCGCCCTTCAGGCGCTCGACCGTCTCTTCGCAGGCATCGGCCTTGCGGGACGAGATGATCACCTTCGCGCCATTGGCCAGAAAACCTGCCGCCAGCATTTCGCCAATCCCGCGCGACCCACCGGTAATGACGACCGTCTTGCCTTTGACCGAATAGAGATTGCTGAAATCGATGCTCATGTGGGTTTCCTCCTAAAAACAACCGGCCCCTCGTGCAGGAGGGGCCGGTCAACAGCAAGTAAAAACTAGGTCCGGCGAACCGGATGCAGCCTTAGCGCGGATCCGGCCCGATCATTTTCTCCGGGCGCACGATGGCGTCGAAGTCTTCGGCCGGGATGCCGTCCTTGATGGCTTCCTCGCGTAGCGTGGTGCCGTTCTTGTGGGCCGTCTTGGCGATCTTCGCGGCGCGGTCATAGCCGAACTTCTCTTTCAGCGGCGTCACCAGCATCAGCGAATTCTTGAGGCCCTTCTCGATGTTCTCGAGGCGCGGCTCGATCCCGACAACGCAATTGTCGGTGAAGCTGATCGCGGCATCCGCCAGCAGGCGTACCGACTGCAGGAAGTTGTAGGACATCATCGGGTTGAACACGTTCAGCTCGAAATGGCCCTGGCTGCCGGCAAAGCCGATGGCGGCATTGTTGCCGTGGATGTGGGCACAGACCTGGGTCAGCGCTTCGCACTGGGTCGGGTTCACCTTGCCCGGCATGATCGACGAACCGGGTTCGTTTTCCGGCAGGGCCAGCTCGCCAAGGCCGGAGCGCGGGCCGGAGCCGAGGAAGCGGATGTCATTGGCGATCTTGAAGCAGGACATCGCCACAGTGTTGATCGCGCCATGCGTCATCACCAGCGCGTCATGCGCGGCCAGTGCCTCGAACTTGTTCGGGGCGGACGTGAACGGCAGGCCGGTGATCTCGGCGATCTTCGAGGCGACGAGGTCCGCGAAGCCTTCCGGCGAAGCGAGGCCCGTGCCGACGGCCGTGCCGCCCTGCGCCAGTTCCATCAGCATCGGCAGCGTCATTTCGATACGGGCGATGCCGTTCTCGATCTGCTTGGCATAGCCAGAGAATTCCTGGCCGAGCGTGACCGGCGTTGCGTCCTGCGTATGTGTGCGGCCGATCTTGATGATGTCCGCCCAGGCCTTTGCCTTGGCGTCCAGCGCCGCATGGAGGTGCTTCAGGGCCGGGATCAGGCGGTGCACGGTCTCTTCTGCGGCGGCGATATGCATACCGGTCGGGAAACAATCGTTCGACGATTGAGACATGTTCACATGATCGTTCGGGTGGACCGGCTTTTTCGAGCCCTTTTCGCCGCCCATGATCTCGATCGCGCGGTTCGAGATGACCTCGTTGGTGTTCATGTTGGACTGTGTGCCGGAGCCCGTCTGCCAGACGACCAGCGGGAAGTGCTGGTTCAGCTTGCCGTCGATGACTTCGCCGGCGACCTCAACGATCACCTTGCCGAGATCCGGGTCCAGCTTGCCGAGTTCCATATTGGACAAGGCCGCCGCCTTCTTGACGATGCCGAGGGCGCGGATCACCGGCTCGGGCTGTTTTTCCCAGCCAATCTTGAAGTTTCCGAGGCTGCGCTGGGCCTGGGCGCCCCAGTAGACATCATCGGCGACCTCGATCGGGCCCATCGTATCGGTTTCGGTGCGGGTATTGGCCATGGGGCTCAGCTCCTTGATCTGCTGGCAGCGGACTAGCCCCAAGCCGGGCCGTGATCAACTGTTACCGCCGCCGCAGCGGAGGATTCGGCCCGGATCGCCCCTCGCGCTTGCTGGCAGCTTCAGTTATGGGGAGGTATCGCCCGCGACCATGGGGAGGCCGGCATGGAAGACTATCTCGACAAGATCCTGCAGCCGGAAGTCCTGTTCACCCTGTTCGCGGTGTTCCTGTTCGGCCGCGCGACGGCTGGCGGGAAGAACAGGCAGAACAGCCTCTCCCCCACCCCGCCAACCCCGGCAGAGGTCGACGCGGCGCTCGCCCGCGTGACCATGTCGAAATGGCTCGAAATCGATGCCGAGCTCGACGCGCGCAAGAAGATCCGCGCCATCAAGCTGCTGCGCAACGCAACCGGCCTCGGCCTGAAGGCTTCCAAGCGAGCCATCGAGGAACGCGAGCGCAAACGCGACCTGAGGCTGCATTGAGCGTGGACTGGGTCACCGCATCGGCATGCTTTGGGCCGCAAGGCGCCACTTGCCGTTGAATGAGCCAGTCACTATGCGGAACGTAACCTACCAATGCGGGAGCAGGCTGTTATGCCTCAGATTATCCGAGACGAAATAGAAGTTGTCTCAAGTAAAAAGGCAGGGCGTCTGGCTGCTGCAGGCATAGTGGCAATCAGCTTGCTCTTTCTTTGCTATACACTACTCACACCCGACATGATTGAGTGGCTGAAGGCGGAAGGTGGCTTTAAAACGCGTCTTTTCTTCCTGCCGCCATTTATTATCCAAAAAATGCTAGGAGCAGCATTCACGCTCGGTTTCGCCTTGCAGGGAATACTTTTTTGGCAGAATTCCGCTGACGGCAGATTCATTATGGCCATCAACCGCGAAGGAATTCGTACTGCAGAACATCTGATTTCATGGGAAGCAGTCAGAGAGGTGCATTTCTACAAAAATGGGTACCTGTTCTACCTACTGGACGACACCCACTACTCAATCGGCGCGACCGGATCAGGCGTACACCGTGATATCGTTCTGGAAGTCGTCAAGAAAGTAAAACCGGATCATGTGCGGCTTGAATATTTTGACGGAGAGCTACCGTCAGTTGCTCCGAAGCTCGCCCCGATTGCGGCGATGGGCGCGCTGGCCACTTTGATGAATACGTAAGACATTATGTCGGACACGCCTCCCCAATGGGTAAAATCCGGCAAGGTTCAGGCGCGCATCACGGAGGATGGCGCGCTGGAAGTGCGTTGCACGGGCCTCACGACGCAGACGAAATATTACAAGACGCTGCTGAAGGAATTCTTCCGCAAGGAATTCCCGCCGCTACGGCCCGGCTATGGCGATTATTCCGTCCACATCATGATGGAATATACCGGCGACCCGCCCTGGATGGACCTCGACAATCTCGCCAAGGCCCTGCTCGACAGTCTCACCGGCAATGTCTTCGACGATGACCACCAGGTCGCCCGCCTTCTGGTCGAACGCCGGCAGGCGGAGCGTGAAGGCATCTGGCTGCTCGCCGAAGCGATGGGCTGAACCTCAGAACGGGTTCAGCGTGTAGCCTTCCTGCTGCAGCAGGGCATGCGTGGACATCGCTGACAGACCGATGGTCACGCCCGGCAACAGGTCTGCCTGGGTGATGTCCCGCATGGCGGCGGTCTGCCCGCAGAGCTCAATGGTCGCCCCCGCGGCCAGCAGTTCCGCAATCAGGCCGGCATTCGGATTGGGCGCGCCGCGGGCTTCATCCGTCAGCAGGTCCGCACTCGCCGCGCCATGCACGATCAGCGCAACATGCAGATTCTCCGGGTCAACGCCTGCGGCGGCATGCATGTTCAGGAACCGGGCCGGTGTCTCAAGACTGCGGCTGATGGCATCAGCCGGCCCCGCCTTTCCGATGTCGAAGGCGACTTTCATCACCGTATCGGCCGGCAGCTCCGCCCCCTCGATCATCGCGACCTTGCCATAATCCGGCACCACGGTGCCCGGCTGGAACGCCTCCGGCCCGGCCAGCGCAGGCATCGCAAGGGTTAACAGGGCGGCAGCGCAGGCGGCGGAACGGATCATGATTTCTCTCCTCTTTCTGCGCAGACCCTACGCCTGACCGGGTGCGGCGTCGAGGCGCCCCTTGCGTACGGGATTCTGCGTAATCCAGCAGCGTTTCAACGCTGCTAAGACGCGGGCCATGAAACAGGCATGGAAAACCTTCGCGACGCGGCCGGTTCCGCGCTATACGAGTTACCCCACGGCAGCGGATTTCACCCCGCGCATCGCCGAAGATGCAGCCCGTGTCTGGGCCGCTTCGGTAAAGCCGGATGAGCCGATTTCCGTCTATATGCATGTGCCCTTCTGCGAGAAGCTCTGCTTCTATTGCGGCTGTGCCACCAGCGTGCCGAATGGTTACCGCCGGATCGGCACCTATCTGGAAACGCTGCATAAAGAGATCGACGTCTGGGCCGCGGCGCTGGGGCCGCATGCCGGCATGGCGCACCTGCACTTTGGCGGCGGGTCACCGAACGCCCTGTCCGCGGAAGACTTCAAGGCGCTCGTAACGCACGCCAAAGAGGCCTTCGGCTCACAGCCCGACATGGAAATCGCCGTCGAAGTCGACCCGCGCACCCTGACGCCAGACTTCATCAAAGCCATGGCCGAGGCAGGCGTCAGCCGCGTCAGCTTCGGCGTACAGACCCTTGCCCCGAAAGTGCAGGAAGCTGTCGGCCGCATCCAGCCGAAAGACCTGCTTGTGGACGGCATCGAGCGCCTGCGCGCCGTCGGCATCCACGCCATCAACATGGACCTGATGTACGGCCTGCCCTTCCAGACGGTGGAAGACGTGGTCGAGGCCGCCCACTTCGCCGCCGAGATGGGCGCCGCGCGCGTCTCCTTCTTCGGCTATGCGCATGTGCCCTGGTTCGCCAAGCACCAGTCCGCCATCGACGAATCCGCCCTGCCCGGCCTTGAGGAACGTTTCCGTCAGGCAGAGGCTGGCGCCGCCGCGCTGACCGGTGCCGGGTTCCATGCCATCGGCCTTGACCATTTCGCCGCGCCGGACGATCCGCTGACCCGCGCTGCCCGGGCCGGCACGCTGCACCGGAATTTCCAGGGCTATACGGACGATCCGTGCGAGACCCTGATCGGCATCGGCTCGACCTCGATTTCGCAGTTCCGGCAGGGCTATGTGCAGAACTTCAAGGCGCGCACGGCCTGGGCCGCTGCCATCGAAGACAGGCGCCTGCCGTCAGAGCGCGGCATTGAGCTGACCGATGAAGACCGGCTGCGCGGCCGCGCAATCGAGAAACTCATGTGTCAGCTCTGGGTGGATGTGGACGCAATATGCCGCGAGATGGGCGCGGCACCGGGGGCTCTGGAAGACGCCATGGAGACAGCCCGCTTCCTCCAGTCGGCTGGTCTGTGCCGGATCGACGGCAATATCGTCAGCGTGCCGAAGGAATCGCGGCTTCTGCTGCGCACGGTCGCCCAGAGTTTTGATGGCCGGTTCAAACCGGTCGAAGCGCGCCATGCCAAGGCGGTGTAGCGCGTAGGAATTCGCAGGTGCCAGGGCGTCCCCGCTCAGGCAGTCATGCAAGGCCGGGTGCATGCAGGGCACCAGGGAATCGGCTGCGCATGATCCCCGCTTACCCGGCGGGGCCTGCGAACGCTTTCCCGGATACCCTGAAAATCAGCCTTTCAGGCCTGCCGCATGGTGGGCGATATGCTCGTCCATGAAGGTGGCGATGAAATAGTAATCATGGCCATAGCCTTCGCGCATCCGGTAATCGAGCGCCTGGCCATTGGCCATGCAGGCATCAATGAAGATTTCCGGCTTCAGTTCCTTTTCCAGGAAGGTGTCTGCCGTGCCGGTATCAACCAGAATGCGCGCGCGGCTCTGGCGTTCCTTCACCAGTTCGGTTGAGTCGTACTGTTCCCACGCGACCGAGACCGGGCCGAGATAGGCCTCGAACGCCTTCTGGCCCCACGGCACCTGCGCCGGGCTGGTAATCGGGCTGAAGGCCGAACAGGTCTTGTAGGTCTCCGGATGCTTCAGATGCAGGGTGATCGCCCCGTGCCCGCCCATGGAGTGGCCGAAGATCCCCTGTTTTCCCATGTCGGCATTTTTGATCTCTGCCGTGACCAGTTTCGGCAGCTCATCGGTGATGTACTGATCCATCCTGAAATGCTTTGCCCAGGGCGCCTGTGTGGCGGTGAGGTAAAAGCCCGCGCCCTGGCCGAGGTCATAGGCCTCATCATCCGCCACGCCTTCGCCACGCGGGCTGGTGTCCGGCGCGATCACCATGATGCCATGCTCTGCTGCGGCGCGCTGAAGCCCGGACTTCTCCATCACATTCGCCCAGCTGCATGTCAGGCCCGAGAGATACCACAGCACCGGCACCGGCCCGTCAGCCGCCTGCGGCGGGGTATAGACCGCAAACCGCATCGTGCAGTCCAGCACCTCCGACTCATGATCGTACACGGAAAGGTTCCCACCAAAGGATTTCCAGGAAGAGACAGTCGAAAGCTGGGTCATGGGCGTGTACAGGGTCCTGTGGCTGGAAGTGAGTGAACTGCTCCACGGGCAACACGATTAGAGAGCCCGCGTCAAGCACTGCGCTTCCCCACGCGTCAGCCTTGCCCCCACAGCCTGTCTTACGGCACAACCCTACCGACAAAGGGACAGGAAACCGCATCATGCCGGATTACACGCTCTACGGCGCTGAGGTCAGTTATTTCACCGGCAAGGCGCGCGCCTATCTGCGCTGGCGCGGGGCGGACTTCGAGGAACAGGTCGCCACGCAGCAGGTCTACCGCGACATCATCCTGCCGAATGTCGGCTGGCCCGTGATCCCGGTCATGAAGATGCCGGACGGCAGTATCGTGCAGGACACCGCCGACATCATCGAACAGGTCGAGGCGGCGGAACATCGCCAGCCGCCTGTCCTACCCGACACGCCGCTGCAGCGTTTCGTTGCCCTGCTGCTGCAGCTCTATGGCGACGAATGGCTCACCCTGCCGGCCATGCACTATCGCTGGACCTATAATGAGGACTGGGCCTATTCCGAATTCGGCGCCCTCTCCGCGCCGCAGCTCAGCCGGCCGGAACAGTATGAGATCGGCAAGAAGAACGGCCAGCGCTTCAAGGGCGCCCTGCCCATTCTGGGTGTCCATCCGGAAACCATTCCCGGCATCGAGCGGAGCTATGAGGCCTTTCTCGGCGAATTCTCCCGCCATTTGGACGCGCACCCCTTCCTGCTGGGCGAGCGGCCTTGCCTCGCCGACTTCTCCCTGATCGGCCCGCTCTATGCCCACCTCTACCGCGACCCGAAATCCGGCGAGCTGATGAAGCTGCTCGCGCCCGCCGTGGCCGAATGGGTGGAACGGACCCATACTGGAGAAGCCGGCACAGGCGACCTCGCCGCCGATGATACGATCCCGGAAACCCTGCTGCCGATCCTGCAGCGCCAGATGCGCGAACAGCTGCCGGCGCTGACGGCAACGAACGAGTTGTTTGCAGGCTGGGCCGCTGACGCATCGTCCGGCACGCCGGTGCCGCGTGCCTTTGGCGAGATCATCGTCACCATTGAAGACCATGCCGGCCCGGCAGCGGCGCGCAGCTTCCCGCTCTGGCGGCTGCAGGCCGCGCTGGATGCGTATGAGGCCATGGATGCCGATGCCAAAGCCCGCGCCGACAAGCTTCTGTCCTCGATTGGCGGCAGCGCCCTGCGGAGCTTCGAGCTGCCCGCCCGGCTTGCCCGCAAGGATTGCCGTCTCGTCCTCGCCTGAAACGGGCTGGCCTGAAACGAGCTGGCCTGACCGCGCCGCCGCTTCTGTCGCAGGCGCCGCATCTATGGCCAGTACGGACCCGGTGCTAAATCGGGTGTTGTTCTGGCAGAAAGGCGCACGCCATGGGGTTCTTCGACAAGCTGTTCGGCGGCGGCAAGCCCGCCATTCCCCAGATTGACCCGGCAGAAGCCAATGCCCGCCTGCGCAAGAAGCAGCTGGTCCTCATTGATGTGCGCACCGAAGGCGAGTGGCTGGGCGGCATCCCGAAAGGCGCCCGCACCGTCACCCTCGGCGATCCGCGCATGGCCGACAAGATCTATGGCTTCCTGAAGGAAGACGCCTCCGCGCCAGTGGCGCTGATCTGCCGTTCCGGCATGCGCTCCGGCCGGGCGGCGAAGCTGCTGGCTGGCGCGGGCTTCACCGATGTCAGCAATGTGCGCGGCGGCATGATGGCCTGGACAGCGGCGAACCTGCCGGTGACGCCCTACCGCAAATAGGCCACCCGGCCTGTCATGGCCCGGCAGGACACATCCCACCGGGCCGCACAGGCAATTACTGTTTGATCGCCATACACTCGATCTCAAGCGCTGCGCCGAGGGCGAGCCCGTTTGCGCCAAAGGTGGAGCGCGTCGGTTTCGGGCTCGGCAGCGCCGCGGCATAGGCCGCGTTCATTTCGCCGAAGTCCGCCATGTCGCCCAGGAAGACCTGGCACTTCACGACATCCGACAGGTCGGCATCGAACTCAGCCAGTGTGCGCGCGATATTCTCGAAGATCTGTGTCGTTTCCGGCCCGGCGCCGCCCGGCGCCAGTTCGTTGGTTGCCGGGTCGATGCCCAGTTCACCCGACAGATAGATCGTGTTGTCCACGCGAACAGCCTTGGAGAAAGGCAGGTCCATGCCGGCCTTCGCCACGCCGGTGAAATGTTCGATCTCCGGCGTCGAGGTCACATCGACACCTTCGACATCGGCGATCACACAGCCGCCAAGGGTCATCATGGCAGCTGCCAGCGCGGCAAGGCCGCCCGTCCTGAACATGGGTTTCATGCAAGTCTTTCCTGTTCTCAGTGGATCCATTTCGGGCGTTCTTCCTCACCCGCTTCGTTTTCCTCGTCCTCTGAATAGGACGTGAACTGAATGTCATAACCGAAAGGCTGGTCGTCGGCGGGCTCGTCCGGCTCCGTCATGAAGACCTGCAGCTCGCCATCCGGCCGGAAGCCCAGCCTTTCGCCGATGGCGACGATCATGTCGGCAGCCTCCTCGGCGTCCTTCGCCCAGACCTTCATGGCCATGATGTATCGCCCGCGTTCGGTCTCGAAATCCAGGTTCGGCGAGAACACTTCGCCATCGGCGAGCAAGGTAAAATGCGTGAATTCGGTCATGGGCGGCCTACCCTTCCTGCAGCCCGGTTCCGGGCCGTTTGCAGCTGTTGCTTGCGGGCAGGTTACATAAGGTCGCCCCAATGCGAAACCGCCCCTTCCGATTTGGAAGGGGCGGCTTGCCGTTTTGCCTTTATCCGCGGCACATCGCGCAGATTTTGTTGCCGTCCGGATCGCGCAGATAAGCGAGATACATCTTCATGCCGCCGCCTTCGCGCCAGCCGGGCGCATCCTCAATCGGCGTGCCGCCAGCCGCTGCGCCGGCCGCGTGCCAGGCATCTGCCTGCTCCGGATTCTCGGCCGCAAAACCGATCGTGCCGCCATTGGCGTGCGTGGCTTCTTTGCCGTCGATCGGCGGGGTCACCAGGAAGGTGCCGCCATTGTGCAGATAGATCAGACGGCCTTTCGGATCGGTGATCGCCTCACGGCCACCCAGCGCCTTGAACGTGGCGTCGTAAAACGTCTTGGCTTTTTCAAGGTCGTTGGTGCCGACCATAACGTGACTGAACATAAGTGTTTTTCCTCCTGATGGATTGGGAATTAGTGCCTCAGCCGCCCCACCAGCGCCAGAGGCCTTCCGGCTTCCCGCTGCGTCAGCCACGGGATTTCCGGACAGGTATTTGTGATCAGGCTTTCGCCATCAGCTGTCGGCGCCGCCCGCCAGCAGTGGCAGAAGGTGGTTCATATAGTCCGCCTTGCCGAGCGCCAGCCCCTCTGCCCGCAGGATGTCGTAGGCGGTGACGAGGTGAAAGTAGAAGTTCGGTATCAGCCACTCCTCGATATAATCCTGCCCGGAAAGAGAGACCGTCGGAAAGCCCGGAAGCTCCAGCACCGTCTCACCGACGGCGAAATCCTCTTTCGTGTCGGTCTGTGCCGCAATCCGCGAGATCGTTTCGGCGACCAGAGCCTTCAGGTCGGCAAAGCTCGCCTTGTCGCTTTCGAACTCCTTCATCGGCGTGTCGTTCAGCTTGCTCAGCAGCAGCTCCGCCTGGCGGCAGCTGAACCAGACCTGATACGGCAGCGGCAGCATGTCGTCGGCCAGCCGCGCCTCAAGCAGCGCTTTCTTTTCCGGATCGTCCGGAAACAGCTCCGCCTCTGCCCGGCCGAGAATGTTCTGCAGGGTCACCAGCCGTGTGCGGCAGATATCGAGATTGCGTTTTACGATGCCCATCCGGATTCACTCCTTCTCAGATGTCGGTTCGCCTCACATGCGGAGGCACAAATCCTGCGATTGTCAGGGTCAGTTCAGTCTTTGCGCCAGCGCTTTGCGAATTCCAGCATACGCGCGCGATTGTAGCCCTTGCCCTCTTCCAGCTCGGCCGTGCCTTGCGAGGCAAGGAAGCTGCCATCGGTGTCCAGCACATAGAAATGCGGGTAACCCTCGGCTTTCGGAAAGGCGCCCAGGAATTCCGTGTTCGGATGCTCGCGGCTGAAATTGACCTTCACGATCATGAAGCTCTCGCCGAAAGCGTCGCGGATATCGGCATTGTCTGCCAGATACTTGTCGAGGATCTTGCACCAGACGCACCATTCCCCGCCGACCTCCAGCAGGATTCGGCGGCCGTCGGCCTCCTGGACCGCCTGCCGGACATCTGCCGCCGGGTCGGCGGTCTCGTTGTAGGTGTCAGACAGGTAGAGCTTCGCCTCTGGCGCAGTTTCCGCCTGCGCAAAGCCCCCTGCCGAGAACATGGTGAGCCCCAGCGCCGCGGCGCCGAGGAAATGCCGCATGCCGCGCACCGGCATCAATAAACCACCACAGAGCGGATGCTCTCGCCCGAATGCATCAGGTCGAAGGCGTCGTTGATCTTGTCGAGCTTCATGACGTGCGTGATCATCGGGTCGATCTGGATCTTGCCGTTCATGTACCAGTCGACGATCTTCGGCACGTCCGTGCGGCCCTTGGCACCGCCGAAGGCCGTGCCGCGCCAGTTGCGGCCCGTCACCAGCTGGAACGGCCGTGTGCTGATTTCCTTGCCGGCTTCGGCCACGCCGATGATGATCGAGGTGCCCCAGCCGCGATGGCAGCATTCCAGCGCCTGGCGCATCACATCCGTGTTGCCGGTACAGTCGAAGGAATAATCCGCCCCGCCATCGGTCAGCTCCACGAGGTGGGCGACGACGTCCTTGGTGTTCTTCGGATTGACGAAATGCGTCATGCCGAATTTCTCGCCCCACTCCTTCTTGGAGTCGTTGATATCCACGCCGATGATCTTGTCAGCGCCTGCCATCTTCGCGCCCTGCAGCACGTTGAGGCCGATGCCGCCGAGGCCGAACACGACGACATTGTCGCCGACCTGAACCTTGGCCGTGTTGGTGACGGCGCCGACGCCGGTCGTCACGCCGCAGCCGACATAGCAGGCCTTGTCGAAAGGCGCGTCGGTGCGGATTTTCGCGACCGCGATTTCCGGCAGGACGGTAAAGTTCGAGAAGGTCGAGCAGCCCATGTAGTGATAGATCGTCTGGCCCTTGTAGGAGAAGCGGCTCGTGCCGTCCGGCATCAGGCCTTTTCCTTGAGTGGCGCGGATCGCGGTGCAGAGGTTGGTCTTGCCCGAGAGGCAGCTTTTGCACTGGCGGCATTCCGGCGTGTAGAGCGGGATGACGTGGTCGCCCGGCTTCACGCTGGTCACGCCTGCGCCGACCTCGCGCACGATGCCTGCGCCTTCATGGCCGAGGACGCTCGGGAAGATGCCTTCTGAGTCCAGCCCGTCCAGCGTGTAGGCGTCTGTGTGGCAGATGCCCGTGGCCATGATCTCGACCAGAACTTCGCCGGCCTTCGGGCCTTCCAGGTCAAGTTCGACGATTTCGAGCGGTTTCTTGGCTTCGAAGGCAACAGCGGCGCGGGTTTTCATCTCGGGAAATCTCCTCGGGGTATAGATGGTCTATAGACGGTCCATAGATGGTGTTTGTGATCGTGGAACCGGGGAATCTGGAGCGCGGAACATTTCAGTTTCGTCCCCCCGGCGCAAGGGCGGACTCCCGTCAATTACGCATACCCGTTTCCCTGTGCCGAAACCCGGTTATAAGGGCGCCATGACAGACCAGACTTCCGATTCCTTCGCCGTTGCCATTGCAGGTGTCGCCGGCCGCATGGGCCGCCAGCTGGCCGCGGTGTCCCGTCGCCACGGGCTGACGGTTGCAGGCGGAACAGAGATCGCCGGATCGCCGCACCTGGACACCGACATCGGGGAGCTGGCAGGCCTCCCGAACCTCGGCGTGAAGCCGTCGTCCGACCCGGTTGTCGCAGCTGCCAAGGCGGATGTCTGGTTCGACTTCACCCGCCCTGCCGCCACGATCGCGGCGCTGGAAGCGCTGAAACACACGCCCGTACGTGTTGCAATCATTGGCACAACAGGATTCTCCCCTGCCGAGGAAAAGGCGCTTGAGGCCGCGGCCGGAGACCTTGCCATCGTCAAGTCGGGCAGCTTCGCGCTGGGCATCAAACTGCTGGAAAGCCTGATCCGCCGCGCGGCCGCCAGCCTCGGCCCGGACTGGGATATCGAAGTGCTGGAAACCCATCACAACAAGAAAGTGGACGCCCCGTCCGGCACCGCCCTGATGCTGGGCGAAGCCGCAGCCGAAGGCCGCGGCGCCGCGCTGGATGACCTGCGCACCGGGCCTTATGACGGCCCCGACGCCGCCCGCGAACCCGGCAAGATCGGCTTCTCCGTCCGCCGCATGGGCGGCGTGATCGGCGAGCATTCGGTCAGCTTCGGCTCGGACACGGAAATCGTGACGCTGAGCCACACGTCGCTGGATCGTGCAATGTTTGCTGAAGGTGCAATGAAAGCAGCGTTCTGGGCGCTTAACCAGAAACCCGGCCTCTACAGCATGGACGATGTGCTGGGGCTTTCGGGCAACGGCGCCTGAGAAAGCGACACACCGCACAGCTGAATCCGGGTTGACGGCCATACTCGCCATGGCAGCATGACAAATTCGTCACGTAACCCGAAAGGACGGGCATGATCGGCATCGTCGTCGTCAGCCACGGCAAACTCTCGAAGGAACTGGTCGCTGCGACGGAACACGTCGTAGGTGAACAGATGCGATTCAAGTCGATTTCCATCGAGGCAGAAGACGATATCGAGGCCCGGCGCGAACAGATCCGCGACACGGCCAAGGCCTGTGATGTCGGCCTGGGGGTCATTATCCTCACCGACATGTTCGGCGGCACGCCGTCGAACCTTGCCATGTCGATCATGAATTCCGGCAATATCGAAGTCATCTCGGGCGTGAACCTGCCGATGCTGATCAAGCTGGCTGAAGTGCGCGACGAACTGCCACTTGCCGAAGCTGCCCAGACCGCTGCAGATGCGGGCCGGCGCTATATCAACATCGCCTCCGAACTCCTCGCAAAATCCAATTGACCCGGAGCCCTGTGCAGAACGCCGTGACCGAAGCCCGCCAAAGCGTGACCATTGTGAACCGCAAGGGCCTGCACGCGCGCGCGTCTGCCAAACTCTCCAAACTGGCCAGCGACTACCAGGCCACGGTCATCGTCAGCCATGACGGCCAGACAGCCGACGCCCGCTCCATCATGGACCTCCTGATGCTGGTCGCCGCGCAGGGCTGCGAAGTCGAGCTTGCCGCCGATGGCCCGGACGCGGCCGAAGCGGTCACCGCCATCGCAAGCCTGATCGCCGACGGCTTCGGCGAACGCGGCGAGAGCGACGTGTTATACTGACCCCCTTTCCTACCCCACCGGCCAGACGATACGGCCGCCCAGACCTCGAAGAGTAACGCAAATGATCAGAGCGATTTTGGCATCCGCAAGCGCAGGCATGATTTTGATGGCCTGCACACCCGCCCCCGATACGGACGTCGCGGCGGACACCTCCACGATCAGCCCTGAAAACCCCATCAGCACTGAAAACATGTCCGAGACGGTGAAAGTGCTCGCCTCTGATGAATTCATGGGCCGCGCGCCGGGCACTGAAGGTGAGACGAAAACCGTCGCTTATCTGATCGAACGCTTTAAGGACCTCGGCCTTGAACCTGGCGGACGCGACGGAAAATGGACCGATCCGGTGACCCTGAAACACTCGGTCGTGAATGATCTCCGGACATTGAATTTCAGCCTGGGCGAGACCGTGATCCCGCTTAAGCAGGGTCTGGACATCAACATCAGCTCTCCCAATCCGCGCGAAGACATCGCCATCAAGGATGTGCCGATCGTGTTCGTGGGCTTCGGCGCCAGCGCGCCGGAACGTGACTGGGATGATTATGGCGACATGGACCTCACCGGAAAGGTCGCCCTCTTCCTGGTGAACGACCCGGATTTCGGTGTTGAGGAAGACGACCCGGTCGCCGGCGTCTTCGGTGGCCGCCGGATGACCTATTATGGCCGCTGGGCCTACAAATATGAGGAGGCCGCCCGCCGCGGCGCGGTTGCCGCCTTCGTCATCCACGAAACCAAACCCGCCGGCTATGGCTGGAATGTTGCCGCCTCCTCTCCGGGCGAGAATTATGCCGTTGCCAGCAAGGATGCGGCGGCCCCAGCGCTCGATCTGCGCGGCTGGCTGCATGAGGACATGGCCCGGCAATTGCTGACAGAGGCCGGATACGACCTCGACGAACTGAAAGTTGCCGCCCGCAAGCGCGACTTCGAAGCCTTCACCCTGGATGACCTGCGCTTCAATGCAGATCTCGGCCTGTCTGTGGAAACGGTCGAAAGCCAGAATGTGCTCGGCAAGATCACCGGCACCGAGCGGCCGGACGAAACCGTCATGCTGTCAGGCCACTGGGACGCTTTCGGCATTGGCATTCCGGATAAGCAGGGCCGCGTCGTCAGACCCGGCGCAAATGATGATGCACTCGGCCTTGCCGGCATCATGGAAATTGCCCGCAACATGGAGGCCCGCCCCGCGCCGGAACGAACGGTCGTGTTCGCTGCCTGGACGGGTGAAGAAAGCGGCCTGCTCGGCTCGGAAGCCTATGCGCAGAACCCGATCTATCCGCTGGAAACAACTGTCGCCAATCTGACGCTGGACATCCTGCAAACGGCGGGCCCGGCAAAAGACGTCATCCAGGTCGGCGAGGGCCAGAGTGAGCTTGAAGAGATGATGGCAGCAGCGGCGGCCGAACAGGGCCGTACGGTGTCTCCCGAAGGCTTGCCGGAGAACGGCCTGTTCTACCGGGCAGACCATTTCTCGCTCGCCCGCCGCGGCGTGCCGGTGCTGCTGATCATGGGCATTGCAGGCGGACCGGACCTTGTAGACGGCGGCCGGGAGGCCGGGATCGAATGGGTCTCTGGCTATATCGCCAACCGCTACCACAACCAGAACGACGCCTGGGACCCGGACTGGGACCTGCGCGGCGCCGCGCAGGATGTGGAACTCTTCCTGGACCTGACCGAAGACCTTGCCAACTCCACCGCCTGGCCTGACCTCAAGCCGACATCGGAATTCAAGGGCCTGCGCGACGAGAGCGCCGCCGCAAGAGAGTGACCTTGCCCCCTTTCATCGCCGGGCCCCTGCCCCTATATTGGCAGGGTCTTCGGACTATGGCGATAAACGCGCGTGTAATAAGCGGCTCGGACCCGGGGGCGGTACCCGGCGGCTCCACCAAAAGCAGGTTCAGGCCTTTTCACCGGGCCTGTTTCTGACGGGGCCGAAATAGGATCGACGGACGTGTAAAGACGAGGCCTTCGCCGGATTGGGCCCCCTCAGAAGCCCAAATCAACATAGTTGCAAACGACAACTTTGCTGAAGGTGAACTGATGGCTGCGTAAGCAGTCGGATGATTACCGAACTTAACTCCTAGGGTATCAGACCCCTAGGCGGGGCCCGGAGGCGCCTGGCAACAGAAGCCTCCACTTTCCCCTTCTATTGCCAGCCACCTCTGAATTCAGGCCGCATCCGCGAGCTGGTCGAGCCGCGTGTCCCAGTGTTCGGGCCGCACCCCCATGCCGACCGCGCGGGCCGGCAGGCGGCGCAAGGGCGGCACCCACTGGAACAGGTGAAGCGCAAACGGCACGTGGACTTTGCTCTTCTGCGACAGGGCCGGAATCAGAACCCTGCGATGCGCCATGACCTGCGCGGCCTGTGTCGTGCGCGCCGGCCATTCCCGGCGTTTCTGCACAGCGGCAAGATCCTGATCCGACAGCCGGCCCTCCCGTAATGGCGCGCCAAGTATCCGTGCTGCCGCAATGGCATCCTGAACCGCCAGATTGACGCCCACCCCGCCAACCGGAGACATGGCGTGCGCCGCATCTCCGATAAACAGGAGGCCGGGCTTCCACCAGGTTTCCAGCCGGTTCACCTGAACGGTCAGCAGTTTGACATCGTCCCAGCTGCTCAGTTCATCAACGGCATCGGCCAGTATGGGCGCCAGACGTGCGATCCGGTCACGGAAGGCCTGCAGGCCCGCCGCCCGGATCTGTTCGTCCGCCCCTTTCGGGAAAGGCAGGGCGCACTGCCAGTAGTCGCCGCGATTGATCATCACCAGCATGCCATCGGAATTGATGCGGCCGAGCGACTCTGTTCCACCGCTCTGGCGGGGCAGCCGGAACCAGTAGACATCCACCGGCGCACCGATGTCTTTTATGGGGAGTTCGCTTTGATCCCTCAGGACAGAGTCCCGCCCGTCGGCCCCGACAACCAGATCGGCCTCGATGGTCAGCGGCCCGTCCGGGCCTTCTGCTTCCAGCGCCGTGACACGTCCGTTCGTTTCGACAAACCGCTCTGCCCGGGTCGACATCAGCAATGTGAAGCCGGGCATGTCCCGCCCCTGTTCGGCAAGGTGGTTCAGAAACTCCCATTGCGGCATCATCGCGATATAGGGCGCGACGACCGGCAGGTGACGAAAGTCCGCAATCGGAATTTCCTTTTCATCAATGACGACACTCAGCCGGTCTGTTTTCTGAAACGGTCTCTCCAGATAGCTTTCCAGCAAATTCATCTCGCTCATCGCCTGGAGCGTGGAGGGATGAACCGTATCGCCCCGGAAATCCCGGAAGAAATCGGCGTGCTTTTCCAGCACAACAACTTGCACACCCTGACGCGCGAGCAGGTAACCCAACATGCCCCCCGCCGGGCCGCCGCCGGCGATGCAACACTGTGTTTTCAGGATTTTCCGGTCAGTCATTTGCAGCTCCCATTCGCTCGCCTCGTGTCAGACACGTAAGGAACCGATGGGATTTGTTTAGAGCATTCTAAAGTACAAATGCGTAATGTTGGAGCCGTGCGGGCCGCAAACGCGCGACCCGGCTAAAGCAGGATCGTGCCCTTCCCATCCTTCTCCATGGCGCGGATATAGGACGGTGTTTCGTGCATCTGTTTCAGGAAACGGTGGGCGTTCGGGAAGTTCGTTTCGTCCATGCCGGCGCGGTGGGCGGCGAGTTCCATCGAATAGCCCATGACGATATCTGCCGCCGTCAGCTTTTCCCCTGCGAACCATTTGGTCTGGCCGAGCTGTTTTTCGATTTCGCTCATCAGGGCCGTCAGGCGCGGCGTGAAGAAGGCCTTGTCCAGCCCGCCGACCAGCGCCTTCGCGACCGGCCGCATCAGGAAGGGCGCGCGCATGGTCATCGCCATCATGACGAATTTGTTCGTCAGCAAGGGCTGAAGGCTGCCTTGTGAGGTGTGGAACCAGAACAGGTAGCGCGCCCGGTCCGGCGTGCCCGGTGCCGGGCGCAGGCGGCCGTCATCATGCAGGTCGCAGATATAGTCGACAATCGCATTGGTCTCCGCCATCGCGGTGCCATCCACGGTGATCACCGGCGCCGTGCCGAGCGGCGAGACCGCCTTGTACTCTGCCGGGGCGAGCCGGGTGTCCGGGTCCCGGTCATAGAGTTTCACCTCATAAGGCACGCCGAGTTCTTCCAGCAGCCAGAGGATGCGGATGGACTGGGATTTCTCCAGATGGTGCAGCGTGATCATGGCAGGGCCTTTCGAGGCAGGTGCAGAAGCACTTTCTAGTACGTTCTTTACGGCCCGCCAGATGTGTTCACGCCGGGTCAGCCCCAGAAAATCCGGGCTTGAATGCTGTCTCCCCGCATCAGCAGGGGTACCGGCGTGCCGGATGCGGCCCCATATTCCCGCTTCAAGGCAGAGGAGCCAGGCTGATGATTCCCTATTCGGTGCTCGATCTTTCCCCCGTCCCCGCAGGCCATACGGCGGCAGAGGCTCTCGCCAATACGGTGGACCTTGCCCGCCACGCCGAACGCCTCGGCTATCGCCGGTACTGGATGGCCGAACACCACAACATGACCGGCATCGCCTCGGCGGCGACCTCCATCCTGATCGGACATGTGGCGGGGTCGACCTCGACCATCCGCGTCGGTGCGGGCGGCATCATGCTGCCGAACCATGCGCCGCTGATGGTGGCCGAACAGTTCGGGACGCTGGCAACGCTCTATCCGGACCGGATCGATCTTGGCCTCGGCCGCGCGCCGGGGACGGATCAGGCAACCATGCGGGCGCTGCGCCGCGGTATGCAGGCCGCCGACACTTTCCCACAGGATGTTGTCGAGCTGCTGGGCTATTTCCAGCCTGCCGAGCCGGGCCAGCAGGTGCAGGCCGTGCCTGGCGCCGGCACGCATGTGCCGGTCTGGATGCTCGGGTCCAGCCTCTTCGGCGCACAGCTCGCCGCCCATCTCGGCCTGCCCTATGCCTTCGCCTCGCACTTTGCGCCGGACGCTCTGGAACAGGCGGCCGAAATATACCGTGCACGTTTCACCCCCGGCGTCACGGACAAGCCCTGCTTCATGCTGGCGATCAATGTGTTCGGCGCCGACACGGATGCGGAAGGCACACGGCTGAAGACGTCCATGCAGCAGGCCTTCATCAATCTGCGCACCGGCCGCCCCGGGCCGCTGCCACGGCCGGTCGACGACATTCACGACATCGCCCCGCCTGAATTGGTTACGCAGGTCGACCGGGCATTGCGGATCTCGGCCACGGGCAGCCCGGACAAGGTGGAGGCGGAACTCTCTGCCCTGATCGACCGGCACCGCCCGGATGAAGTCATCCTGACGGGCCAGATCCACGATCACGCCGCGCGCCTGCGATCCTTCGAAATCGCCGCAGAGGCGATGCAGGCAATCGGCGCGCGATCCGGCGCGGCGGCGGACTAGTTCTCCAGCCGGTCCATCTCGGCACTGATCGTGTCCATCAGTTCCGGATGGTCTGACTGAATGCGGATCATCGAGGTTGCGATCTGTCCCTGCACCTGGACCAGTTCCGTATATCGCCCGCCAAAAATCTGCATGCCTTTGATGCCGGAGATCTCACCGTCCAGCTCATCCGACATCTGGTTCAGCCCGTCGATGGCGACCTTCATCTTCTTCGCGGCGGCCTTGGCGCTCGCCTCGTCGTCCACCCCTTCCAGCGCATCGGCGATACGCGTCATCTCATTGATATAGGCTTCACCGATATCATCGGCGGAAGACTGTGCGGTGATGTCCTCCCCGGTCTTGCCCTGCACATCATCCTTGCCGCCACAGCCTGTCAGCATCAGTGCTGCGGCGAGGCCGGCTGCTGTCATAAATCCGGTTTTCATGTCTCGTCCCCCTCCTTTGAGGTCCAGGAGCGGATCTTAGACCATGACTGGCGGCAGGAATATGGCGGCGAACGGCGCCGGTCAGGCGAGGTCCATCTCCGCCGAAACATTGAGATGGTCGGAACAGATTTCCGGGCCGGGCTGGTACTGGCCGAGCGCCAGGGCCGGGCCGGTCAGGATGTGGTCATAGTCCCGCAGCGGCCGCCAGGAGGGATAGGTCGGTTCAGGCTGGCGGTCGAAACGGGCCTGCATCTTCTCAAGGAAGGCCTCGGCCGGGCTCGCATGCAGGCTGCAATTGAAGTCCCCCATAACCACCCACCGGCCATTGCGCGGCAGGTGGCGGGAGAGAAAGTCCAGCTGCAGCGCCTGGTCCCGGCGGCCAAGGCTGAGATGCACGCAGGCAACGTCGAAACGCGTCTCCGCTTCGACCGTCGCGATCAGGCAACCGCGCCCCGGCACCCGGCCCGGCAGTTTCAGGTCCCGCACATCTGACAAGGGAAACCGGCTGAGGATCGCATTCCCATGCCGCGAAACACCGCGGATCACCCGGTTTTCCTGAATCGCCAGATGCTCATGGCCAGAACGCTCTGCAATCGCATTGGCCTGGCAGCGATACCCGGCCCGCCGCCCGCCAAGGTCTACCTCCTGCAGGCAGACGAGGTCTGCCTCGCGGATGGTTTCGGCGATGGTTTCCAACGTGTCCGCCTTGGCCGGTGTATGAAACACCTGCCGGTGCGCCCGGGTCAGATAGTGTGAGAAACGGGCCGTTCCGATGGCGGCCTGAATGTTCCAGGTGAGTAGTTTCAAAGGCGCGGTCTTCCTTTGGCGGTTCGGACGGAACAAGGTAAGGGGTCACGCATTATCAGGCTGGACACATGATTCCTCTTCTCAGTTCCATACCGTTTCTCGTGCACTTCTCTCTCTCGGTCCTTGCGGCTGTGCGCCTGCTTTACCGCAAGCTGGCTGTGAACACGACCCTGGCATGGCTGTTCCTGCTGTTCGGCCTGCCGGTGGTGGGAGTCGTGCTGTATATCCTGTTCGGTGATCACTGGCTGGGCGGGCGGCGCATGAAAATGGGCGAGCGCCTGCGCGCGTTTTTCATGCAGGTGTTCAGCATGGATGACGCCAGCATCCCGCCAGACATCGCAGGCAATCCCCGCTACGCGGCGCTATCCCGCTCAATCCAGGCCGATACCGGCTTTCCCGTTCTCACCGGCCTGTCGCCAGCCTTCTTCGCGGAAGCTGGCAGCCTCTATGCCGCCATGCAGGACGATATCGATGCGGCCTCGGAAAGCGTCTGCCTCGAATTCTATATCCTCGACCCGGCGGGCCGCGTCGCGGACGTGCTGGCCGCGGTCGAACGGGCGGCGCAGCGGGGGGTCGATTGCAAGATCCTGGCAGACGATTTCGGCTCCAAGGCTTTCTTCCGGTCAGACTGGCCACAACGGCTGAGCAAGGCGGGCGTGCAGATCGTCCGCTCGCTGCGGTTCAATCTGTTCTCTTCCTTCTTGCGCCGGTCCGATCTGCGCAATCACCGCAAGATCCTCGTCTGCGACCAGCGCGTCGGATATGTCGGCAGCTACAATCTCGCCGACCCCAAACTGTTCAAGGCCAGCAGCGGTGTTGGCCAATGGGTCGACATGATGATGCGCGTGGAAGGTCACGTCGTCGATGCCCTTACATCGGTCTGCCTGTCGGACTTTCTGCTCGACAGTGTCGGCTACCAGATTGGCCGGGCCGACCTGAATGGCCTGCCCATCGCGCGCCGGGAAGGCACAGGCGACAGTCCTGGCGAAGGCACGCCTGTCACCATGCAGGTGCTGCCGTCCGGCCCGGAAATGCGCAACTCCACGATCTATGAAGTCCTGGTCTCGGCGATCTTCAGCGCGCGCAGGCGGCTGCGCATCGTCTCGCCCTATTTCATTCCGGATCTTGCGGTTCAGCTTGCCCTTGTCTCGGCGGCGAAGCGCGGGGTCCAGGTCGAGATCATCGTGCCGGAGCGTCTCGATTCCCGCCTCGCC
The DNA here is from genome assembly GCF_963678195.1 of uncultured Hyphomonas sp. Lineage (NCBI taxonomy): Bacteria > Pseudomonadati > Pseudomonadota > Alphaproteobacteria > Hyphomonadales > Hyphomonadaceae > Hyphomonas > uncultured Hyphomonas sp. The sequence goes on along the minus strand of NZ_OY782759.1, from coordinate 936,779 downwards.
CAGTTTGCCAGCCAGTCATCCTACAAGGAATTGTTGCGCGCCGGTGTGCGCCTGATCCGGTATGGCAATGGTCTGTTGCACACAAAGCTGATCCTGGTGGACGACGAAATCGCCCTGTTCGGGACGGTGAACATCGACATGCGCAGCTTCTACCTGAATCTTGAGCTGACCATGGTCATCTATGATGCCGCCACCAGTGCCACGCTATGGGAGCACTCGGACAGTTACCTGCCGGACAGCACACCGCTGGACCTGGCGCGTTGGGAACAGCGCCCCGAGTGGCACAAATTCCTCGAAAACATCCTGCGGCTGGCCAGCCCGATCCTTTAGGCGCGGAACTCAGCTGTAGCGTGCTTCCACTTTCGGGCCGTCGGCGCCTGCTTTGACCGCCGCGAGGCTCGCTTCGAGATCCACGAGATAGGCATCGGCCACATCGGCGTGCTTGGGCGACAGCATCAGATGCAGGCTCGGCGGTTCCTTGGTGACGGAGGTAAACCAGCCGCGTCGGAAGATCTCGCCATAGACCGCAAAGGCATGGGCGTCCGGATGGGAAAAGGCCATCAGGCCCAGCATCGGATTGCCGACGATTTCAAAGCCGAGCCGCTTGACGCCCTCTTCGATCTTTTCCCGCGTCGCGCACACCTGCCCCTGCAACCGCTTGTAGCCTTCGACGCCCAGCGTGTTCATCACGCCCCAGGCGGCTGAGATCGCCCCGCCGGGCCGCGTGCCCGCCAGCGTCGGCGTCTTCATCGGCGCGCCGCTCCAGCCGGCCAGGTCGAACGGCATGTAATTGTAAAGCTCTTCGGAGCGGAACAGCACCGTCGAGGCGCCCTTGGCGCAATAGCCATATTTGTGCAGGTCGGCGCTCATCGAGTGGACGGCGGGAACTTCAAAGTCGAAGGCCGGGACCGGCACGCCATTCATCCGCGCGAAGGGGGCGAAATAGCCGCCGACGCAGGCATCGACATGCAGCCACAAAGCTTTCTTCGCGGCCACCTCTCCCAGCTCGGCAATCGGGTCGATGATGCCATGCGGGAAGTTCGGCGCGGAGCCGACCATCATCACCGTCGCCTCATCCACGGCCTCGCCCATGGCGGCCGGATCTGCCTCATAGCTGCCATCCGTCTTCAGCGGCACGCGGCGGACTTCGATGTCCATCAGATGGGCGGCCTTGTCGAAAGCCAGGTGCGCCGATTGCGCCAGCACGACATTCTGCCCCTCGCGCGGCTTGCCCTTAGCGCGGGCATAGTCGCGCGCCGTCTTCATGGCCATGGTGATCGAATCCGTGCCGCCGGACGTCATCGCCCCGGTCGCGCCTTCCGGCCCGTGCAACAGGCCGAGGCCCATGCCGATCACTTCCTTCTCCATCTGGGCAAGACTCGGGAAAGCCATCGGGCCAAGACCGTTCTCCGCCATATAGAGCGTGTAGGCTTCCTGCTGGACCTGTTCGACATCATGGCCCGCATTGAAGACGTAAACAGCCGTGCGCCCGTCGCGCCATTGCGCATCACCGCCGCCGCGCGTGATCATTTCCTGGCGCACATCGGCCCAGTCGCGTCCCTTTTCCGGCATCTGCATGGCTGTTCCTTCCCTCGGTCTTGTCGTTGACGGGCAAACTAGGCGGGCCAGTCCAGCTTGGCCATAGGCAAGCCCCCGGCGCCATCCATGCAACGATCGGCTGTCTGACACGTTGATGCTCTACTCCCCCTGAAAGGAGGAAAGCAAAATGACAGGCAAGAACCCCCAAACCGAAAAGAATCACGACGCCGAAACAGCCGACAAGAAGATTCGCCCGGCGGGCCCGGAAAACATGGAAGACCCGCCCAAAGAGTGGGACAAGGTCGACGAAGAAAGCGACGAATCCTTCCCGGCCAGCGATCCACCGGCAAATTACTGACCGTTTTCCCCGTCTAGTCCGTTGCAATCCCGAGGCATTCCGGCGCTCACACACACCTCGGGGCGAAGTACAGCTTTTTGCTCGCGCATTGTGCGAAGCCCGTTGCCCGGACGCGGCCGGAGGAATATTGTGAGGGTCAGAACAAACAAGAATATCGATGGGGATCAGCACCGCGCCATGACGGACTATATTGGTTACGAAGCGCTCACTCAGGCAGCCATGCGCGGTGTCGTCCGCGAAGCGCTGAAGCGCGCCAAGGCGAATGGCGGCCTGCCGGGTGACCACCACTTCTACATCACCTTCCGCTCCAAGGCGCCGGGCGTGCGCATGGCCGACTATCTGACCGAACGGTTCCCGGTCGACATGACGATCGTGGTCCAGCACCAGTTCTGGGACCTCGAAGTCCATGACGGCCATTTCGAGATCATCCTGAAATTCTCCGGCGTGCCGCAGCACCTGTTCGTGCCCTATGCCGCGATCACACGGTTCGTCGATCCGTCCGTGAATTTCGGCCTGACCTTCGAAGCGCAGGACAAGGACGCGGCCGTCATCTCTCCGGCCTCGGACCTGGAAGAAACGTCAGGCGAGGCAGACGCCGCCCCGGCCAGCGATGCCGGCACGGTCGTCAACCTCGACGCCTTCCGCCGCAAATAGGCCGGACGATTGTCAGAGACTGAAAAACCCCGCATCAGCGACGCTGACATGCTGGCCCGCTTCCAGGGCTCGAAGAAGCGTCCGCCCTGTTCCGACACGCTGGGCATGAAGCTCACCGAAGTCGAGCAGGATGCCATGCGCATACGGATGGCGTTTGACGTCAGCCCATCCTTCGCGAATCCGACCGGCGCCGTGCAGGGCGGCTTCATCTCCGCCATGCTGGACGAAGCGATGAGCACCTGTGTGATCATCGCCTCCAATGTCACCATGACGGCCCCGACGCTGGAAATGAAGACCAGCTTCCTGACGCGCCTCATGCCCGGCAAGGCCTATGTCGACGCCCGCATCGTGCGCCTCGGCAAGTCTGCCGCCTTCATGGAAGCAGAGTGTTTTACGCCCGAAGGCAAGATGGTGGCCAAAGCCTCCGCCACGGCGATCCCGATGCCGTTCAAACGACTCGCCAAATGAGCTTCGACAAACGCGCCTATTGGGAAGGCGTCCTCGGCGAGGGCACACGGCCGCCCGCGACAGACTTTGTCGGTTTCGACCTGATTGCCTTCGACGAGAAAGAAGGCTGGGCCGAGGCGGCTTTCTGCCTGCCGGCCCAGGCCACCAATCCCGGCGGCACTGCACAGGGCGGCTTCGTGACCGCTGCGCTGGACGAAATCATGAGCGTCGCAGGTTCGATCGTACAGGATGGCCCCGCCATGGCGCCAACCCTGCAGATGACGGTCAGTTTCATCCGCCCCGTGCCCGTTGGCGTGCGGCTTCTCGGCCGCGGTGAAGTTGTTCGCAAAGGCCGTCAGGCGATCTTCACACAGGGTTTCCTGCGCAGCGAAGACGGCAAGCTGCTGGCCCAGGCAACCGCCAGCTGTATTCCGCGCTCCATGGCCTGACGCTGCGACAGGCTGCGCGCGGACGCCGGTCTGTGCTATCTTCCCGAAAAGATAAAAAATCCGGGAGGAAACAATGGCTGACGATCCGGGCACGCGCCCGAAAGTGCCGCAATCCATCATCGAAGTGACAGCCTTCCTGCCGGAAGCACGGCGCGATCCGCATCCGCCCCTGAAAGCGCTCCGCGAAAACTGCCCCGTCATGCGCGACGAGATGGCGAAGGCCTGGTTCCTCACCCGCTATGGCGACGTCCGCACCACCGTCAACGACCGCAGTTTCGTCCGCCATCCGCTGAATGCCGAGGAAGGCTCGTTTTCGCGCCAGCTGGTCGATGAAGAAAATCCGCGCCGCACCTCCATCCTGTTCCTGGACGATCCGGACCATGCCCGCGTCCGCCCGCCGCTCGCCAAGGCGTTCTACATCCGCATTAACAAGATGAAGGAACAGATCGAAGCCATCGTCGACGAAACCATCGAGGCGGCCCCGGCCAGCGGCGTGTTCGACTTGATGGAAAAGATCGCCGTGCCGATCCCGGTGACGGTCATCGCCCGCATCCTTGGCGTCGACGAGGACCGCCTGCCGGAATTCCGCCAGTGGTCGGAAGATGTGATCCTCGGCCTCAACCCGGTCCGTACACCGGAGGAGACTGAACGCCTCATTGCGGGCGGCGCCGCGCTGGACGCCTATTTCACCGAATTGATGGACCGCCGCCGTGAAGCGCCTGCCGACGACCTCATCACTGACATGGTCCAGCTGCAGGCCACGGGCGATGCTCCGCTATCGGACGATGAAGTCCGCATCAATCTTCAGGCGCTGCTCGTCGGCGGGAACCTCACCACGACGGACCTGATCGGCAATGGCGTCTGGCTGTTCCTGACGCATCCGGAGCAACTTGCTGCCCTTAAGGCTAACCCCGGCCTTGCGGCGCAGGCCGTGGAGGAAGTGCTGCGCTATGAGGCGCCCGTCTCCGCCACGTCCCGCATCGCCGAGGCTGACAAACAGGTCGCCGGCTGCCCGGTGAAGGAACATCAGGTCGTGTTCTGCTCACTCGCCTCCGCCAATCGCGACGCGGAAACGTTCGAGGCGCCGGACGCGTTTGACATCACCCAAAAACGCGCCAGCCATGTCGCCTTCGGTGGCGGCCCGCACATCTGCATCGGCGCTCCGCTCGCCCGGATGGAAGCAAGGCGCGTCTATCAGAAACTGTTCGAGCGCTATCCGGACATGAGACTACCGGACCAGGACATCGCCTGGCGCGCCCTGCCCTTCTTCCGCGGCATCGAAAGACTGGACGTGGAGGTCTAGCGATCTGGGTCCCGGATATTTGCTCCGCAAATTCCGGGATGACACGGAAGAGAGACCGCCCGGCTTGTCATCCCGGAAAACGCAAAGCGTTTATCCGGGACCCAGCACAAAAAAGAACGTGACCGGAATAACTGTTCATGATATGTTCCGGACGTGTCATATGCTTTTGTTTACATGCTCGCGTCAGCTCGAAACGGCACGCTTTACACGGGTGTGACCTCGAACCTTGAAACCCGCATCTGGCAACACAAGCATGATGTCTTCCCCGGCTTTTCGAGAGAGTATGGCTGCAAGTTACTCGTCTGGTTTGAGTGCCACGACGATATCAACGAAGCGATCCTGCGCGAGAAGCGGATCAAGCGCTGGCGCCGGGCATGGAAGCTTCAGCTGATTGAGACGGATAACCCGGATTGGCGAGATCTTTATCCGGACTTGCTTGCAGTCCCAAGCGGATCTGTTCTGCCTGAAAGTCCGCTTCTGGGTCCCGGATAAACGCTTTGCGTTTTCCGGGATGACACACCGGGATTGCTTTTCCCATTAACGAACGCCCTGCGCGTACCCATGGTGCAGCGCGCAAAAACGTGTCATAGGGCCGCAAACTCCCTCTGACAGGTCGATCGTGCCTCGATGACGATCCCTGACAGTCCAACCCCCGAAAGCCTTTACATGTCCGCTTATCCGTCCGTTCCCTCGGCCCTCGCCGAAGCCCTTTCCAATAAGGGGTATGACGCCCTCACCCAGGTCCAGTCTGCCGTGATCGAGCCTTCGCTCGCCGGGCGTGACCTGCTCGTTTCCGCCCAGACCGGCTCCGGCAAGACCGTCGCCTTCGGCCTCGCCATGGCGGGCGAGTTGCTGGGCGAGGAAGACCGCCTCACCCGCGCCGAAACCCCGCTTGCCCTGATCGTGGCACCAACGCGCGAACTGGCCATGCAGGTCGCCCGTGAACTGATCTGGCTCTACGGTCCGGCCGGTGGACGTATCGCAACTTGCGTCGGCGGCATGGACATGCGCGACGAGCGCAAGGCCCTCGCCCGCGGCGCCCATATCGTGGTCGGCACGCCCGGCCGCCTGTCGGATCACATCAAGCGCGGCTCGCTGGACACCGCCGGCATCCGTGTCGTTGTGCTGGACGAAGCCGACGAGATGCTGGACATGGGCTTCCGCGACGAGCTTGAGCATATCCTTCAGGGCACGCCGGAAACGCGCCGCACCCTGATGTTCTCGGCCACCGTGCCGAAAGGCATCGCAAACCTTGCCGCGCGTTACCAGAAAGACGCCGAACGCGTCCGCACCGAGTCCGAACAGCGCCAGCATGGCGACATCGAATACCGCGCGCTTCTGGTTGCGCCGGGCGATGAAGAGAATGCCATCGTCAATATCGTCCGCCATTCCGACAGCGAGAGCGCGCTCGTCTTCTGCACGACACGCGCAGCGGTGAACAAGCTGATGAGCCGCATGGGCAATCGCGGCTTCCCGGTCGTCGCCCTCTCGGGAGAGCTCAGCCAGAAGGAACGCTCCAATGCGCTCCAGTCCCTGCGCGATGGCCGTGCCCGCGTCTGTATCGCAACCGACGTCGCCGCGCGCGGTCTCGACCTCGACAATCTGGGTCTCGTCATTCACGCAGACCTGCCGCGCGATCCCGCCACGCTGCTGCACCGCTCAGGCCGCACCGGCCGGGCCGGACGCAAGGGCGTCAGCGCCCTGATCGTGGCGCCGCGCGCCCGCCGCCGCGTGGAACGCCTGCTGAGCGATGCCCGGATCGAAGCGACCTGGGGCACGCCGCCATCGGCTGACGAAATCAACGCGCTGGACGATGCCCGCCTGCTGGCCGACCCGTCCCTCACCCGCCCGGTGCATGAGAGCGAGCGCGCCATGATCGACGCCCTGCTGGAACAGCACGGGCCCGAACAGGTCGCTGCCGCTTTCCTGCGCAAGCAGCGTGAGGGCCGCTCAGCGCCCGAGGACCTGCGCCCGGTGGACACAAGCCCGCCGAAGCGCCGCGAACGCGGAGAGCGCGGCGACAGGCCCGAGCGCGAGCCGCGCGAGAAGCGCCACAAGACCGAACGCAAAGGCTTCGACGATGCCGTCTGGGTGCAGCTGAATGTCGGCCGCAAGAAGAACGCCGAGGCGCGCTGGATCCTGCCCGTCCTCTGCAAGGCCGGCGGCCTGTCCCGCGACGATATCGGCGCCATCCGCATCAATCCGGGCGACACGCATGTGGAGCTGACCCGCGACGCTGCGGCCCGCTTCTTCGAGACGATCGGGGAGAATGGCACGGTGGAGAAAAGCCTGCGCGCCTCGCGGCTCGACGGTGCGCCACCTGCACCGGCCCGGTTCGACCGGGAAGACCGTAGCGAGCGCCCGGCCCCGCGCCTGCGCAAGAAACCTTACGACCCGGACGCCCCGCGCAAATTTTCCGGCAAGAAGCCCTATGAGAAGAAAGCTGCCCGGGACGACGCCCCGGCCGCAGCCGAACGCGCCCCCTCCCCGCAGACAGACTACATCCAGGACGACCGGGAGAAGCCTGCAAAGCCGGCGAAGAAATTCTCCAAAGTGCACGCCAAGGATGGCTGGAAGCCGCCCATGCGCGGCAAGGGCAAGCCTGGAAAAGGCGGCCCCAAGGGCGCTGGCAAGGGTGGCCCCAAAGGCGGCAAACCCGCCTTCCAGAAGGGCGCAAAACCGCTGAAAAAGCACCGGAAACCGCCCGCAAAAGGCTGAACCCGGAAGGGCCGCCAAAATCGCCCTTTTTGGCCCCTGCAAGACCTTGTTTTTGCAGGGGTAATTTGCGCCTCCACAAAGCTGTAAAATAACCCCCGTTTCGGTTCCCTCTGAGGGGTTAATCCCCTATATTTGAAGGCGAATCTACAGAATCGACGGGGAAGCCTCATGGCTGAAGAAACGCAGGGCGAGAATGCCGAGTACGGCGCAGGCTCCATCAAGGTCCTGAAGGGCCTCGAAGCCGTGCGCAAACGCCCCGGCATGTATATCGGCGACACCGACGACGGCTCCGGCCTGCACCACATGATCTACGAGGTGGTGGACAACGCCATCGACGAGGCGCTGGCCGGCCATGCCGACCGCGTGACGGTCACCCTCTACCCCGACGGCTCTGCCGAAATCACCGACAATGGCCGCGGCATTCCCGTGGGCATGCACCCGACCGAGGGCGTCTCGGCGGCTGAAGTGATCATGACCCAGCTGCACGCCGGCGGGAAGTTCGACCAGAACTCCTACAAGGTCTCCGGCGGCCTGCACGGCGTCGGCGTATCCGTGGTCAACGCGCTGTCGGACTGGCTGGAGCTGACCATCCACCGCGAAGGCAAGGAACACTGGGTCCGCTTCATCAATGGCGGCTTCGTCGAGGCCCCGCTGGAGACGCGCGGCGACTCGCCCATGACCGACAAGGGCGTGCCCTATACCGGCACCGCGGTGCGCTTCCTCGCCGCGCCCAGCACGTTCACGATGACGAATTATGACCGCAAGACGCTGGAACACCGCCTGCGGGAACTCGCCTTCCTGAACTCCGGCGTGCACATCATCTTCCGCGACGAGCGTGAGGCTGAGCCCTACGAGATCGACCTGATGTACGAAGGCGGCGTGAAGGCGTTCGTCGAACACCTCGACAAGGCCAAGGGCAAGCTGATCCCGGAGCCGGTCTATGCCATCGGCGAGAAGGACGGCATCACCGTGGAAGCCGCGCTGGAGTGGACCGACAGCTATCACGAGAACGTGCTCTGTTTCACCAACAACATCCCCCAGCGCGACGGCGGTACGCACCTGGCCGGTTTCCGCGGGGCGCTGACGCGGATCATCAACAAATACGCCAACGAGACGGGCCTGGCGAAGAAGGCCAAGGTCGAGATTTCCGGCGACGATGCCCGCGAAGGCCTCACCTGCGTCCTGTCGGTGAAAGTGCCTGACCCGAAATTCAGTTCCCAGACGAAAGACAAGCTCGTCTCCTCCGAGGTGCGCCCGGTGGTCGAGAGCATGATGGGCGAAAAGCTCGCCGAATGGTTCGAGGAACACCCGAAGGAAGCCCAGGAAATCATGGGCAAGATCGTGGAGGCCGCCGCCGCGCGTGAGGCCGCCCGCAAGGCCCGCGAACTGACGCGCCGCAAGTCTGCGCTCGACATCACCTCCCTGCCCGGCAAACTGGCGGACTGTCAGGAGAAAGACCCGGCGAAATCCGAAATCTTCATCGTCGAGGGTGACTCGGCTGGCGGGTCTGCCAAGCAGGGTCGCTCGCGCGACAATCAGGCCATCCTGCCCCTGCGCGGCAAGATCCTGAACGTGGAGCGCGCGCGCTTTGACAAGATGCTCTCGTCAGATCAGGTCGGCACGCTGATCATGGCGCTCGGCGCCGGCATCGGCCGCGACGAGTTCGACATCGAAAAGCTGCGCTATCACAAGATCATCATCATGACCGATGCTGACGTCGACGGCGCGCACATCCGCACCCTGCTGCTGACCTTCTTCTATCGTCAGATGCCGGAGGTTATCGAACGCGGCTATCTCTACATCGCCCAGCCGCCGCTCTACAAGGTGACGCGCGGCCGGTCCGAACGCTATGTGAAGGATGATGCGGAGCTGGAATCCTATCTCATCGGCGAAGGCACCGACGGAGAATCCCTGATCCTGGCCGACGGCACCACGATTGCCGGGGAAGACCTGCGCGACCGCGTGCGCCAGGCCTCGAACTTCCAGGCCAATCTGCGCCGCCTCGCCCTGCGCGCCTCTGGCGAGCTGATCGAGCATGCCGCCCTTGCCGGGGCGCTCGCCTCCGGCGCTGGCGAAACCGAAGCCGCGAAGACGGCCGAACGCCTCAACCGCTTCGCCGAGGAAGGCGAAGACACATGGGCTGGCCGGTTCGTCGAAGGCGCGCTGGTCCTGCAGCGCACGGTGCGCAGCGTGGACGAGACCATCACCCTGCCCCCGGCCCTGATCGCCAGCCAGGATGCCCAGCGCCTCGCCGAGCGCGCAGCAAACCTCGCCGGCATGTATGAAGAGCCCGCCATCCTGCGCCAGGACAAGGGCGGCGAAGTGATCGTGCACGGACCAAGTAGCCTGCTGAAAGCCGTGCTCGACAGCGGCCGCAAGGGCCTGAAAGTCCAGCGCTATAAGGGCCTCGGCGAAATGAACGCCGACCAGCTGTGGGAAACCACACTCGACTCCAACGCCCGCACCCTGCTGCAAGTCCGCGTCGACCATATGGAAGAAGCCGACGACATGTTCACCAAACTGATGGGGGATGTGGTGGAGCCGCGCAGAGAGTTTATCGAGGAGAATGCTCTCGACGCAGAGGTGGATGTTTAATCGTGAGCGAGAACTCTATAGACCCGAATAAATTGTACATTTGTTCGTTTTGCGGCGCCGACCAACATGAGCGGCGATACGTAGTAGTCAATACAGATGATAAATCTGGAATTACGTCGTCCATTTGCAATGAATGTATGGACATCAGTGTAGACGCGGTGACGGATGCTGCAAAAAAATCAGGCTACGTAGTACATAAAATTGAACGGACTTTGGAGTTCCGGCCAGAACACAAACAAGCTGGCATCTCAATCCTGAATTATTTTTCCGAAGTATTGAATAAGCGATACCCAGAAAATGACGCGAAAATTAAAATTAGCCAAAAAGGCAATCTCGTCTCACTTATTGTAGAAACAACAAACGGTGATGTTGAAACTATTGAAGCTGAACTTCAAATGTATGGAGAAATCATCGAAGGCTCGCAGCCACTACCGGGCTATTTTAAAAACGACCTGGACACACTAGAGCTCAAAAACAAACTTGAGATCGCGAAGATGGAAATTCGAATGACTCGAGAAATGCTCGAGTACTCGAAAACGTCCTCATCAGAACGTATCGACAGTTTGGAAAGTCAGGTAAAAAGTCTTCAAAAACTCATCGGGTCTTCTATTAAAGTCAATCATAGTCTTTCAAATCAAATAGGTAGACTAATTGATTCAAAGTCTATTCCTCAAGAAGTCGCGATTGAATTAGGGCGGATACAAGAGCTTGCTGAAGGCGGTTTGACGGAAGCAAATGAGGCAGAAGTCAAAGCATCTATTCGTTCAATCCAATCGAAAGACGAATCCGTTCTTCATAAACTTGCCAACCTTTCAGGTGCTGCTGCAGTCGGCGCGTCAGGCAATCTCTTAGCCACTTGGATATTGCAAGTTCTATCATCTGTATAAGAGCCACCTAGCAAGCGTGGGGGCTGCGCGAGGCAATACCTACCCTACGGCTTCTCACCCAAACTCCCCCCACGCGTCACCCCCGGCCGCGAAGCGGTCTGGGGGTCCAGCTCTGAACGATGCGTTCGGAGATGGGTCCCCGGACGGCTGCGCCGTCGGGGATGACGCGTGAGGAGAGATCGCCCGCTATCCCACACCCTTCCCTTGTCATCCCGGAATTTGCGGAGCAAATATCCGGGACCTTGTTCCTGTAGCGCGCACACCAGCGAGAAGGTCCCGGATAAGCCCTGCGGGCTTTCCGGGATGACAGGTTGGGGGATGTCTGAATTCGTCTGATAGCTTGCCGCCCCATCTTTGAGGGCATGCATCCTGACCTTCAACGCTACTTCAACCATGTCTGGCCGCTCTTCTGGCCCTGGCTGGTGTGGAACCTGCTGCGTGTCGCCCGCTGGCACGCGCGCACCGGGCGCGAAGCGTTGATGGCGGTCGATTGCTTCGGCAATATCCGGCTCGTCTGCCTGGCCGATGCCCCGCCGCCCGATGATCTCTATACATATGAAGCGCCGCGCGTACCGCGCTGGGACCATCCTGCCCTTGCCAGCGATGTGCCCGTTTGCGTGCGCGGCAAGTCCGGCATGATCATGCCTGGTCATGACGTGGTCCGTCATGATCCGGATAAGTCCGGTATAGTCATGCTTCGTCATGACGTAGTCCGGTATGATCATGGCCTGCACGTCCGTGGTCCGCCCTGAACCGCCCCACTTTCCGACGACCCCTGCGAAGGCAGGGGTCCATGGACAGGTCTTTCCCGCTGCGCATGAGGAAATGCCTGGTCCATGGATGCCTGCCTTCGCAGGCATCTGCGGAAGCAGACGTGAAATTCACCTCCCCCCACCGGATGGCCCCGCCATGCCGGCCGCTTGTGCTGGATGGAACACGCGCCCGCCTTCCCGCGTTGATATTTCACCACAACACAGGAGGCCGAAATGTCTGCACAACAGATCCCCGAGCAACAGGCCGCCGGACTTGCGCTGTCTGCGCGCCGTGGCCGCACATCGAAATGGCACCTGAAAGGCAAGGCCAAACAGATGTATGACGACCTCAGCATGGAAGAGCTGGAAGCCATCGCCGAACCGGATGAGGACGGTGAAACAGGTCAGAAACCTTCCTAATCCAGCCTTTAAAAGGGGCACTTATTCCGGGGCGGCATAAGTCTTCTCTGCCGCCCTGCCCTACAGCGCCGCGCGCTTCACGTCATATTCGCTGCAAAGCAAGCAATACGGCACCTGAAGGAGCCCGCCATGATTGACCTCCGCCCGTTCGACCGCCTCGGCCGTTTCCGCAATGAATGGCTGGACGCGAACTATCATTTCTCGTTCTCGGGCTATCATGACCCCCACCGCATGGGCGAAGGCGCCCTGCGCGTGTGGAACGACGACACGATCCAGCCGCACACCGGTTTTCCGCCACATGGCCACCAGTCCATGGAAATCATCACCTATGTCCGCAAAGGGGCGATCACCCACAAGGACTCGATGGGCAATACCGGCCGCACAGAGGCCGGCGATGTCCAGGTGATGAGCGCCGGGGCCGGCGTGCAGCATTCGGAATGGAATGCCGATGACGAAACCTGCCAGCTGTTCCAGATCTGGATCCTGCCGCGCGAACAGGGCGGCCAGCCGGGCTGGGGCACGCGGCAATTCCCGAAAGGCGACCGCTCCGGCAAGTGGACTGTTTTCGCCGCCAGGGATGGCGAAGACGACGCGCTGCCGATCAAGCAGGACGCAAAAGTCATGGGCGCCACGCTCTGCACCGGCGATACGCTGGACTATGAGGTCACGCCCGGCCGGCATGGTTATCTCGTGCTGGCGGCCGGCTCTGTCAGCCTGAACGGCCATGTGCTGAAGGCCCGCGACGGGGCCGCGATCACCGGCGCCGAGACGCTGAGCCTCAAAGGCCTGCAGGACGCCGAGATCGTGTTTGTGGACACGATTTAAGCTGCTTCACGTCAGCGTGACTTCGGGAACAGGGAGCGTGATGGTAAGTTTAATAAAGACCCTAATGGAGGTTCTGACATGAAACTGGTTCCAATCACCGCTATCGCCCTTCTCCTTGCTCCGGCTGCCATGGCCGCGGAAATCAATGTCGGCGTGTCTGACGATTTCCAGACCAAGCTGCAGGATGACTACGGCACCCGCGAGGGTGACTATCTCTCGAATGAGATCAAGGAAGACCTGACCCGCGAACTCAAGAAGGCCGGCGTGGATGTCGCCCGGATCGATGTGACCATTATCGATGCCCGCCCGTCCAAGCCGACCTTCAAACAGCTGGGCGACGAGCCCGGCCTCGACTATGGCGCCTCGCGCAGCACCGGCGGGATGAAACTGACCGCCACCGCCTATGACGCCGACGGCACGAAGGAAGGCGAGTACGAGTATTCCTGGTACGAAACCGACATCCGCATGACCGGCATCACGACCTGGTATGATGCCAACAAGGCGTCCAACCGGTTTGCCCGGAACTTCGCGGAAGACGTGAAGGAAGGAACGCTCTCGAACTAGAGCCTGTCCTGATTACAGGACGAGTTCACACCGCTCGTTGAGGCTGGGGCGCGCCAGAGCGACGCGCTTCAGCCCCGGCAGCGACTCGCGCAGGTCCTCGGCGACCCAGAGGCAGATCCGCTCCAGCGTCGGGATTTCAAGCCCGTCGATCTCGTTGAGCAGTTTGTGATCCAGCTTTTCGGCTGTCGCATTCAGGCAGGCCGTCAGATGGGCGAAGTCCTCGACCCACTGCTCGCCCTGTTTCACGACGCCGGCAACAGTCGCTTCCAGACGGAAGGAATGGCCGTGCATGTTCCGGTAAGGATGCCCTTCCGGCTTGCCGCCCATGAAGTGCGCCGCCTCGAAATGCACCGCCTTGGTGATCTCGAACACGCGGCCCTCAGGGCTCAGGGCAGCCCGGTCAGTTTGTGCGTTTGCAAGCTCAGTCGCCATTGCGGATTCTTCAGACAGTAAGCAGCAGCAGCCTGCACATTGCGGGCCGCCTCGGAATTGTCCTTCGGTTGCAGGAAAAAGTGCTGAAAGTCCAGTTCCGTGAACCGTTCGGGCTGCGCTTCGGCCTCATCCTGCGGGTAGACCAGCTTGAGTTCATTGCCGTTTTTCAGCACCAGCGCCGCATTAGCCTTGGGGCTGACACAGATCCAGTCGATCCCCTCCGGCGCCTCGATCGTGCCATTGGTCTCCACCGCGATCTCGAAGCCTTCGCCATGGAGCGCGCCGATCAGCGGCGGGTCCAGCTGCAGCAGCGGCTCCCCGCCGGTGCACACGACATAGGGCTTCCCGGCTGTGTCGGCATTGGATGTCCAGATGGAAGAGACCAGCGCGGCAACTTCTTCGGCGGTCCTGTACTTGCCGCCATTCTCTCCGTCGGTGCCGACAAAGTCGGTGTCGCAGAACTGGCAGACAGCGCTCGCCCGGTCGCGTTCCAGGCCGCTCCACAGGTTACAGCCGGCAAAGCGCAGGAACACCGCAGCCCGGCCGGTCTGCGCGCCCTCCCCTTGCAGGGTGTAGAAAGCTTCCTTGACCGAATAGGTCATCGCGCAGCCTGCCACCGCTGCCAGCCAGCCGCGCGCAGCTCGCAAGCCGGGCAGCTGCCGCACCCATAGCCCCAGTCATGACGGTGCGAGCGGTCGCCGAGATAGCAGGTGTGCGTGTCTTCCACGATCAGGTCGATCAGCGCCTGCCCGGCAAGACCGTGCGCCATCTCCCAGGTGCCTGCCTTGTCAATATACATGAGCGGCGTCTCAATCGACATCGGCTTGCCGAGGCCGAGGCGAAGCGTTTCGGCCTGAGCCTGGATCGTGTCATTCCGGCAGTCCGGATAACCGGAATAGTCGGTCTCGCACATCCCGCCGACCAACACGGAGATTCCCCGCCGGACACCCAGCGCACCTGCCAAGGTGAGGAACAGGAGATTGCGGCCCGGCACAAAGGTCGAGGGCAGACCGGCTTCAGTCGTCTCGATGGCGACATCATGAGTCATGGCCGTTTCGCCGAGACTTTTGAGCACCGTGGCATCGATCATGTGATCGTCACCAAGCCGCGATGCCCAGGCCTCCTTGAGACTCGCCATCCCGATCCGGACTTTTTCGCGGCAGGTCAGTTCCACGGCATGGCGCTGGCCATAGTCGAACCCGATCGTCTCGACCAGGTCGAACCGGTCAAGCGCCCAGGCAAGGCAGGTGGCCGAATCCTGACCGCCGGAAAAAAGGACAAGCGCCCGGGTGACGGAGGGTGAGGTCTGCGAGGTCATGGCGCGCCTCTACCAGCCTCTGCTGACCCGGCCAAGACGGGAAAACTGTGTCATTCCGGAGCCGCAACCAAAAATAGTCGTCTGTTGACGCTAGGGTAGCTGGTTGACACGGCGGGGCACTCCCCCTTTGTGTAGTATCTGCAGTGCGCCTGCCAGAAGCGCACCTGGATAAAGACCAACCATACAAACAAAAATCTTGTCCACATAGGATTGGACGAGGGGAGGAAATTGACTTGAAAAGAACCCGACAACCGAAGTGCGTCTTGCTGGCAGGTGCCTCTGCCGCCGTATTGAGCCTGATTCAGGCCCCGGCGCTGGCACAGGAAGCGGACGCACCGAACACCGCCACCACCGTTGAAGAAGCTGCTCCTCCCGCCGCCTCCACTCCCGCCGCTGAAGACGACAAACGTCTCAGCGTTGTGAAAGTGACTGCGACGCGCCGCGAGGAAAGCATTCTCGACGTGCCGCTGGCCGTGACCGCCATCAGCCCGCAAGAAATCGAACGCCAGGGGGTCGCTGACCTTCGCGCGCTCGACAATCTTTCGGCCAGCTTCAACATGAACTCCACGCAGACAGAATCGCAGGGCACGTCCATGCGGATCCGGGGCGTCGGCACCACCGGTAACAATATTGGCCTCGAAAGCGCGGTCGGTGTTTTCCTGGATGGCGTTTACCTGTCGCGCCCGGGCGTCGCCCTCGGTGACCTGGTCGACCTGCAACAGATCGAGGTGCTGCGCGGCCCGCAAGGCACGCTCTTCGGACGCAACACATCTGCCGGTGCGCTGAACATTACGACCAAAGCACCGAACCTTCGTGAAAAGGATGGCTTTGCCAATATCACCGCCGGCAATTTCGGTCTGGTGAGCGTGCAGGGTGGCTTCAGCGCACCGGTTGTCGAAGACAAGTTCGCGGTGCGCCTCTCTGGCGCATACCGGAAGCGTGATGGCTTGGTCAAAAGCACGACTGGTGCGGAAAGCCATACGCGTGACCGCTGGATGATCCGCGGGCAAGCACTCTGGCAGATCACCCCGGATGCAAAACTCCGCGTGATTGCGGACTATTCCGACGCGGATGAACAGTGCTGTGACGCCATTGTCGTCAGTGACCCGCTGGGAGACGCCGGTATTTATGCCGCCGTCGGCCTGCCCGCCAATGGCGGTGTTTCGGCTTCCGGCCCAAGCGCCCTCAAGAACCGGCGGTCAAATGGAGAGCAATTCCAGAACCCATTCCAGCAGGAGGGCATTTCTGCCCAGCTCGACTGGGACCTGGGCTTCGCAGACTTCGTCTATATCGGTTCGTACCGGGATTTCCACGCAGAGTCCGTTCAGCATTCTGAATTTGTCAGCCTCGACGTTTATGCCGTGGGGGACCGCTCCGCGCCATTTGCCGGGCCGAGCGTCAAACCCTCCTATGACGACATCAAGACGACAACGCACGAGCTTCGCCTGCAGGGCCAGGCCCTTCAAGGCCAGCTCGACTGGCTGGTCGGCGCCTACTATTCCGACGAGGATATTGAAGAGCGGTCGGTTATGACGCTGGGCGGCGACTATGGCCGCTACGTGTCGGCCCTGCTGATACCTGCGCTGGGCGTTCCGGCAGTCAGCGTGGGCTTCGGAGGCAATGTGCCGGCTGCACTCGGCGGCGTCGACCCGGCGGGCAGCTACGCAGACAACAAGTTCAACCAGCAAGGCGAGTCGTTCTCGATCTTCACGCATAACGTCCTTGACCTGACGGACCGGATCAACCTGACCCTCGGCCTGCGCTATGTGGAAGAGACGAAAGACGGTTCGTTCCAGCAGATGTCGGCATCCTCACCGACCTGTACGAACATCGCCAACGGGATCCTTGCCAATGCGTACCCGGCAACGGTGGCCCCGCTGGCGCCTACCGCGCTGGCCCTCACCTGCTTCCCGTTTGCAACACAGGCCGATCTTCCGGCATCGGCCTTCCTGCCGCTTCCCCGGACGTTCGACGACAAGTTCAAAGATCAGGAACTTGTCTACACACTGAAGATGGGCGCCAAGCTGACGGACACGCTGAACTTCTATGCAGGCTTCACACACGGCTTCAAATCGGGCGGCTTCAACCTCGACCCGACGGCAGCCGTAGGCGGTTCGGATCCGCGCTTCGATTCTGAAAAGATCGACGCCTCCGAGCTCGGCCTCAAAGGGACGTTCAATGACGGACGTGGCCGGTTTGACCTGGCCGTGTTCCATCAGGAAATGGAAGACTTCCAGGTGCTTGAATTCACCGGAACCCAGTTCCAGACGTTCAACGTGCCGAAGGTCGTCAGCAAGGGCGCTGAACTGGAAGTCCAGACCCAGCTGACCGAGAACCTCAGTGCAAACGGCGCAATCACCTATACCGATGCGTACTATCCGCGGGATTGCGCGCCGGGCGGGTTCGATCCGTCCAACCCGGTCAACCGCCTGTGCGGCTTCTCGCTGACCAACGCACCGGAATGGGTCGGCCTGGTCGGCCTGACCTGGGAGAACGCACTGGACAACGGCATGCCCTACTTCCTGACCGGCACGGTGCGCAGCGAATCTGATCGCCGCACTTCCACCCAGGCCGTCGACAGTGCGGGCGTTCTCCTCGCTGACGACATCCAGGATGCCAACTCGAAGGTGAACCTGCGGGCCGGCATCAGCACGGCTGACGAACGCTGGACGTTCGAGATCTGGGGGAACAATGTCACCGACGAGCAGACGAAGAACGTGACGTTCAACATGCCGCTCCGGGGTACGGCGCGCGGTGTCTACATCCAGGATCCGGCCACTTACGGTGTGACTTTGAGGACACGCTTCTAGCCTCTCGTAAGGTACAAATTTGCATCCTGAGCGGTGTCCGGGCCCGGACACCGCTCATTTTTTGCCTTTACGTAGGGTCCACTGGGCCAAACGTTCCAACTGAAAATATTGACTTTCCCTCGCGGCTGCCATTCGATGGATTCTGAAGCACGTCCGAAAAGAGACGGCTCAAAGAACAGCTCGAAGCCAGCAATCCCGCCGGCCCGAGGGGAGGAAAAATTAAATGACCAAATACAGAGACTCGAAATGTGTCTGGTTGGCTGGCGCATCCGTGTTGGCCATGGGGCTGCTGGCACCCGCTGCCGTCGCCCAGGAGGAAAGCGAAAGCACAAGAACACTTTCCACGGTTACTGTGACGACCCAGAAGGTCGAGGAATCCATTCAGGATGTTCCAATCGCGGTCTCGGCATTTGACGAAGAAGCGCTTGAGCGCCTCCAGCTGACCGGCGGTCCGGACCTCGTCAAATCCATCCCGAACGTGACCTTTACCAAAGGCAACTTCACAGGCTTCAACTTCAAGATCCGCGGCATCGGTGTGGACTCGGTCGCCCAGTCTGGTGACGCGGGGGTTGGCGTCCACCAGAATGATGTCCCGCTGACAGCAAACCGCCTGTTCGAAGCGGAATTCTACGATGTCGAACGGGTTGAGGTTCTGCGTGGTCCGCAGGGCACGCTGTACGGACGGAACGCCACCGGCGGTGTGTTCAACCTGATCACCGCCAAGCCGGTGCTCGGCGAGTTCCAGGCAAATGCCGAACTGACCTATGGCAACGAAAATACGTTCAAAGCGAAGGGCATGATCAATCTGCCGCTTGGCGAAAAGGCCGCCTTGCGCCTCGCGGGCTCGCTTCTCCAGCGCGACGGCTATGTGAAAAACGCCGTCACGGGCAACGATATCGATGACCGCGACCTCTCCAGCTTCCGGGCGACTTTCGCTGTGGAACCGACCGACAATCTGCGCGGCTGGGTTTCCTACGAACACTTCGAAGAAGATGACAGCCGCCTGCGCGCCGGCAAGCAGCTTTGTAAAAAGGATCCCGGCTTCGATACCTTTGCCGGTATCCCGGTCTCTGCCGCAGACCAGCTCGCAACTTCGCTCGGTTGTCAGGATGCTCCGCTCAGCCAGTCAAAGGACAGGGTAAACTCGCAGGCAACGCTTGGTGGTGGTCTCGCCATTGTTGCTGGCTTGCTGAACGGCGATGCCTTCCTGGATCCGGTGAACCCGGACCTGCGCACCATCGAATCTGCTTTCGATCCGATCTACAAAGCGGACCAGGACCTGATCACCTGGAAAGGTGAGTGGAACGTCACCGACAGCCTGCTGTTCACCTATCTTGGCAGCCACAATGAAAGCTCGGTTCAGTCGATCGAAGACTACAACAAGATCGCCCCGACCATTGCCTTCAACGAAACGGCCGGTCCATTCTTCCTCGCACCGGGCTTAGAAGCCGTCTACAGCCTGCTGTTCCCGGGCGGCGTTGTGTCCGATCCGGAACTTGGTGTCTCCAACATCTTCCGTACGTTCGACCAATCGGGCGGCGGCAGCGATCAGGACACGCACGAGATTCGCCTGCAGTCTGACTTTGACGGACCGTTCAATTTCAACCTCGGTGCCATCAAGGTCGATTACGAGGCCATCGACCCGTATGACAGCACAGCCGGATATTATGTGCTCTCGAATTCCCTGACGGCCGTCACACAGTTGAATAACGCCCTCGGCGGCGCAGTCTTCGGCGGGAATGTCCCGCTCGACTCCGGCAGCACCAATAATCTCGGACTGTTCAACGGCACACTGAACGGCGATGGCGGTGAATACTTCCGCTCCTTGTCTCCTTACCGTCTCGATTCAACCGCCTTCTTCGGCGAGGCTTACTATCAGGCAACTGACAACCTGAAGTTCACCCTTGGCCTGCGGAACACAATCGATAAGAAAGAGCAGGATGTCATTCCGACCTTCCTCTTTACTCCGCGAGCCGCCGGCACAGATCCGCTAAAACCGTCGCCGATCGTGGGCGCTGCCCCGGATGATGGTGGAGATGGCAGCCTGAACACCGAAGACAAGGAAACGACCGGACGCTTTGGTGTCGATTGGTCACCGGATCTCGGCTTCACCGACGAAACACTTATCTATGGTGTTTACTCGAAAGGCTACAAAGGCGGCGGGATCAACCCACCGCAGCCTGCCGGTGCAAACCTGTTCCCGCAAACCTTCGATCCTGAGTTCGTGAACTCGATCGAAATCGGGACGAAGAACACGCTTGGTGGCGGGGTTGCCCAGCTCAATGTGACCGGGTTCCATTATGACTATGAAGGCTACCAGATCACCCAGATCATCAACCGGTCTTCAGTGAACACAAACATCGACGCCAAGATCAAAGGCCTCGAAGTTGAGTTCCTCTGGACCCCGGCGGACAACTGGTTGCTCACGGCAAACCTGGGTATTCTGGATACTGAGATCCAGGATGCATATGGTATCGACGTTCTCGATCGCGCCAACGGCCGGTCTGACCTTGTTGTGCTGAAAAACGCTTCAAGCTTCGCAAACTGCGTCGTCTCGGCTCAAGGCTATGCCACCCTCCTGGGCGCAATTGCTGGTGGCGGCGCTCCAGCAGGCGCGACGCGCGGACTTTGCAACGGCGCCTTTGCCGCTGGAATCTATGATGCGCTCAACGGAACGGATGGAGGCAGCGGCAACGCGGCTACAGACATTGCGACCGCAGAAGCGGCACTTGGCCTCACTGGTCAGAGTATCACCTATGTGGACTCGAACGGCCAAACTCAGACGGCCAGCCTGCTGACCCCGATCGAGGGCGAAGCAAAGAGCCTCGATGGGAATAATCTCCCGGGCGCTCCGGACACGACGCTGAACCTCGCTGCTGAATATACTATTCCGAGCCTCGGCAATTCGGGCTGGGATATGACAATCCGCGGCGACTACTACTATCAGGCCGACAGCGTCAGCCGGATCTGGAACACTCAGCGTGACCAGCTTGACTCCTGGTCCAACCTCAACCTGTCCATTCTCTTCAACAATGAAGAGAGCGGCTGGGGCGTGGAAGTGTTCGCCAAGAACCTGACGGATGAGGAAGTCATCACGGGTAACTACCTGACCGACGACTCCTCCGGCCTGTTCACCAACGTCTTCCTGACGGAACCGGCGCTCTATGGCGTCACGGTCAAGAAGTCCTGGTAACAGGTTCACTCTCTTACAGAATTGGGCGGCCCGGCCAGGGCCGCCCTTTTTATTTGGCCCCTGCCCCGGGCTGACCTATGTTGGCCATTGATACCCTTTTTAACGACCAATCCTGGGAGACGCCCAATGCGCCTGATCCTTGCCGGTATTGTTTCCGCCGTTGCGCTTGCTGCCTGTGGCTCCGGATCCGCTGCAGCCCCCGCCCCGCCTGATGTCAGCAGCGACGTGGACGTCACCCTGACCCCGGTTGTCGACGCCGAGTTTCCATGGGGGCTGGCCTTCCTGCCGAACGGAGACCTTCTCTTCACCGAGAAAGACGGCGGCCTGAACTATGTCGCCGGCGGCGAAGGCGAAGCCACACAGGTGACCGGCATGCCCCCTGCCCTGACCGAGGGCCAGGGCGGCTATTTCGGCATCACGCTGGATCCGGATTTCGATTCCAACCGCCTGATCTATGTCGCCTATGCCGCGGGAACAGAGGCCGACAACGGTACCGCCGTCATCAGAGCCCGTCTGAGCGACGACCATGCCTCTCTGGAGGATATCACCGAGATTTTCCGCGCCGACTCCCGCGATACGGCCTATCACTTCGGCGGCCGCCTGCAATTCGCCAATGACGGGACGCTGTTCGTCTCACTCGGCGAAGGCTTCAAATACATGAAGGCTGCTCAGGACCCGAAAATCACGCATGGATCGCTCATTCGCATCAATTCAGATGGCACCATTCCGGCCGATAATCCGTTTGCCGATGGAGTCGATGGGAACCCCGCCGTGTACTCCTACGGACACCGTAACATTCAAGGCCTTTATTACGACACATCCGAAGGCACGCTCTACGAAACCGAGCACGGCCCCAAGGGCGGCGATGAATTCAACATCATCAAACCCGGTGCCAATTATGGCTGGCCGGTCATCACCTATGGCGTCAATTATGACGGCACGATCATCACCGAAGAGACCGAGAAGGAAGGCATGGAACAGCCGCTCACCTATTGGGTGCCGTCCATTGCGCCATCCGGCCTGACGCGCTTGACCAGCGATGTCTACCCCGGCTGGAAAGGTGACTTCTTTGTCGGCGGCATGAACGGCCCGGCAGGGCTGGAACTTGTCCGCCTGCGGCTGAAAGACGGCACGGTGACCGAGCGCGAAAACCTGTTCAAGGACGAATACGCCATCCGCGATGTCGTTCAGGCACCTGACGGTCACCTCTACGTCGCAACGAAAGACCTGGATGGGATCTTCCGCGTCGACCTCACCGACTAGACCCGGCTACTCGCTCGTCCGCCGCGCGCGCAGCGCGGCGGCGAGGGTGCCATCGTCCAGATGGTCCAGCTCCCCGCCCACCGGCACACCGTGAGCAAGATAGGTTATCTGCACCCCCTTGCCTGCCAGCTGGTCGGCAACATAGTGCGCCGTGTTCTGGCCCTCGAAGGTGGCATTCAGCGCCAGGATCACCTCCCGGATGCCGCCAGTATCCACGCGGGAAATGAGCGTGGGAATGTTGAGGTCATCCGGCGTGACACCATCCACAGCGGACATGACCCCGCCGAGAACATGATACCGCCCCTTGTACGACCCGCCCCGCTCCAGCGCCCAGAGGTCCGGCACATCCTCCACCACGCAGATCAGCCCTTCATCGCGGCCACCTGACTGGCAGACCGCGCAAGGCTGCAGCGTGTCGTAATTCCCGCAGACTTCACACTTCTCGATGCGGTGCCCGGCATCGGACATCGCTTCGGCCAGCGGCAAGAGCAGTGTGTCGCGTTGCTTCAGCAGGAACAGAGCCGCGCGGCGCGCAGACCGCGGCCCGAAGCCCGGAAGCCGGGACATCAGCTCAATAAGGCGGAGAATCTCAGGGCCGGCGGATCGCTGTGACATGGCCCCAATGTCAGGCATTTGCCGCCTCATGCAAGCCCGGACCGCACGAAAACCGGAGCCCGAACGAAAACGCCCCGGCGCGAAGGCCGGGGCGCTTATTCCGTCGATGGGAAAGGCTTATGCCGCCTCTTCAACCTCTTTGGTCTTCGAGCTCGGGCGCGGATCGCGCAACACATAGCCACGGCCCCAGACCGTTTCGATATAGTGGTTGCCGCCGGTGGCCTGCTGAAGCTTCTTGCGGAGCTTACAGATGAAGACGTCGATGATCTTCAGTTCCGGCTCGTCCATGCCGCCATAGAGGTGGTTCAGGAACATTTCCTTGGTCAGCGTCGTGCCCTTCCGGAGGGAGAGCAGTTCGAACATCTGGTATTCCTTGCCGGTGAGGTGCACGCGGTCGCCGTCCACTTCCACCGTCTTCGCGTCGAGGTTCACCAGGATCTCACCGGTGCGGATCACGCTCTCGGCATGGCCTTTGGAGCGGCGCACAATCGCGGTGATACGGGCGATCAGCTCGTCCTTGTTGAACGGCTTGGTGAGGTAATCGTCAGCGCCATAGCCCAGCGTGCGGACTTTCGCCTCGATGTCCGGGTTACCGGAGAGGATCATGACCGGCGTGTTCACGCGGCCCATACGCAGCTGCTTGAGGACGTCATAGCCGGAGATGTCGGGCAGAGACAGATCGAGGATGATCATGTCGTACTCGTAGACCTTGCCCAGATCGACACCTTCTTCACCGAGATCGGTTGTGTAGATATTGAAGCCAGCGGACTTCAGCATCAGCTCGATGGAACGCGCGACGGCGCTATCGTCTTCAATTAGCAGGACGCGCATGTGTCGTCTCCCGAATCAGCCTAACGACAAGCTAGTCGTTTTTATTAACTCTGAGAATCCTATAGGCTGTTTCTTTAACACTAGTTAACAGAGCCCTGCGATTCCCCGCGAAATCCCCCAAATCTTCACACAGATTAATTTCCCAACTCCGCCGCCTGAGCATTCCCGATCAGCATCTGGCTGATCGCAATGGCATCCTGGATCGGCTGAGCCTGAGGATCTGTGGAAATCAGTGTTTTCTGGCAACGGATCGCGTCGCGGACCTTCGGGTCGCGGATCACCACACCAGCGAGATGCGGGCGGAAGCCAAGGAATGTCTGGCAGGCCCGGGCAATGGCCTCATAGGTCCGCTGCCCGGCGGCGCGGCTGTCAGCCTGATTGATGCAAATCACCGGCTCGACATTCGGCGCATAACCCCGCAGCACTTTGATGAAGGCGTAAGCGTCGGTCATCGATGTCGGCTCGTCAGTAATCACCATCAGGGCCTTGTCGGCAGCACGGGCAAGCCGCATGCAGTTCGCCTCGATCCCGGCGCCCAGGTCCAAAACGACCTGGTCATATTGCAGGGCCAGCGCGGACAATCCGGCCGCGAGACGGGCAACTTCTTCCGGCGGCAGTTCCGCCAGCGCACCAGAGCCTGACCGGCCCGGCAACACATCGAACCCACCATCGGCGGCGCCGCCATCAACGGGCGTAACCGCATCGTCGAGCTCGACCCAGCCGGCGATCACGGCGGCAAGGTCAGTCTCCGGGGCGATCCCGAGCTGGACATCGACATTGGCGAGGCCAAGGTCACCATCCACCAGCAAGGTCCGTTTCCCGGCCTGGGCGAAGGCTGAGGCCAGCGTGATGGCCATGAACGTCTTGCCGACGCCGCCCTTCCCGCTCGCAACAGCAATGATCGAGGCAGGTTCCACCCGCCGCGGTGTAGGCCGCGGTGCCGGACGTTCCTGCGATTTGCGCATCATGAAACTCATTGGATTACGCGGCTCCTTTCAGGGCGATCACGTCGCCCGGGGCGTCTTCCATCAACAGGGCGGCAAGGCGCATGGGCGCTGCCGGTACCAGCCCGCCGCCGATAAACGGCGTGACGGCAAGATGTGAGAAGGCAATGCCGGCCGACGACAGGGCAGATATGGCCCCGCCCCTCCTTCGGACAACATCGAGTTTGGTCAGAATGGCCCGCTTGATGCCCGCACGGGCGAAACCACGGGCCGCTTCCAGCTGATCGTCGGGGTGACCTTCAGCTGACATGACCAGAACGGGCTCGGCACGGATGACAGAGATCAGGTCCTGCAGGCTGGCCATGTCATCATCATCAAACGGGTTGATTGCCGGCAGGTCGATCACGCAGCGGCGGTTTTCGGATTTCAGCGATTTCAGCGTTGCGAACAGGGTGTCCGGCGAATGACAGGTGCGGATCTGGCCCTTTTCCAGTTCCAGATAGGCAGCCAGCTGGTCCCCACCAGCGGTGCCATCAAGGTCAGCCGCCACGGGGGCGACCTCGGCGCGCGCCATGGCAGCGCGGCGGGTCAGCTTTGCCGCAGTCGCGGTGCGGCCATGCCCGGGCGGGCCGACCAGAACGATATCGTGATTGAGGCGCGCAGGCAGCGGATCGCAGGTTACGATACGGGCGAGGCCTTCAGCGATGGCCTCTTCCGGATCGCTCAGTTTCTGAATGCGGCCGGCGCCTTCGGCCGCGACGCGGTCCGCAAAGCGCTTCGGTGCCCCGTGCCAGCTCAGCGCATCGCGCACGCGGCTATACAGCGGGTTTTCGGTACCGCGGCCATGCCCGCCGCCGCGTGCATCGCGCATGAACAGCGGCTCGTTCGGCACCATGCCGACGCCGCCCATCTTGTCGACCGCAGCCCGTACTTCCACACCGCCATCGATTTCGCGCTCGGACAGGATCACCGCATCGGCACCCATCTCGGCAAAAATCATCGCCTTGGCAGCCTCGAAGGTCTCGGCGGCGAACATCTTCATACGCATACGGCGGCGTCCTTACTCTCGAACAGGCCCGCCTTCCCCGCGCCCCAGACGCGAACGGGCCATACTCTCCCGTAACCATTAGTGTCGTCTAAAGGTTAACAAATTCCTCTCCGGCGTTAGGAATTGCCGAATTCGGAACAGGCAAACAGCCCGTTCATGCAGCGCCATCTGCGACAGGCTGCAACGCATTGTTAACCATGGATTTTCCCGCGATCAGGCGGCTTCGCGCGAGTCGACGATCTCAGACAGGGTGACGCCCAGTTGCCCATCGGCAACAACAAGGCGCCCGCGCGCCATCAGCCGGTCGGACACATAGATCTCGACCGGTTCATCCGTCCGCCGTTCCAGCGCGACAACGTCTTCAGGGGCCATGGCGACCAGATCTTCCATCGGCATGCGCACTTCACCCAGCACCACGTCCACACGCACGGGCACATCCATGAGGGTTTTCTGCAGGGCAGGATTGGCAGGCTTGGTCATGATCCATCCTTCTCGGTCGGAGTGGAGTTCTGGCTGAATTCCCGGCTTTGTGCAAACAGGTCTCCCTGTCCGTCCACGATCCGCTGCGCCGTTGCCGTGACGAGGCGCAGGGCCGACTGCCGGAAACCGTCCGAATAGGCGCTCGATTCCAGATGCTGGGCCAGAGATACAAGATTCGCCAGCGCTTCGGTCAGGTTCTCTGTCAGCTGCTTCAGGCGGGCAGCCTGTTCATCATGCCTGAGCGACATGGCCGCCGCATGGGCCTCAGCGCGCGCTTCTGTCAGCAGCATGGCAAGGTCCGGCGCTGATAGTGTGATCTTATCCTCAACCGGCGGTGCGGCCACTTCCGGCTCGGGCTGCGGGTTGAAGTCGCTGCGGAAGTCGAATGCTTGGAGGGATTTGACGGCGCGCTGCATCAGTCGACCAGTTCATCATCTTCGACCTGGCCATCGGCTCGGATATCACCGCGCTGGATAAGCGTGCGGGCGAGCTCGACCAGTTCCTGCCGGGCGGTTTCGATTTCGCTGCGGCGGATCGGGCCGAGCGAGGCAATTTCTTCACGCAGCAGGTCGCCGGCGCGCTGGGTCATGTTCGCAAAGAAGACGGCAGACGTATCCGGACGCGCACCTTTCAGTGCCACAACCAGCACCGCACGATCGGCCGCCGACAGCAGGGTCTGCAGCCCCGCCGCGTCGAGACCGGTCAGATCGTCGAAAGTGAACATCAGCGCGCGTACCTTCTCGCCCGCCCCCGGTGCAGCATGGTCGAGCGCGGCAAGGAAAGTCTTTTCGGACCGGCTGTCGAGACGGTCGAAGATACGGGCAACGCGTTCATGCCCGTTTGCCTGGCCACCCCCCGCATGCGCGGACAGGATTGCTTCGAGCCGGACCTCAAACGCAGACAGGGCCGCCGGATGGACTGGGCCAAGATTGAGAAGCCGCTGCATGGCGTCAATCGCCAGCCGGGGCGGCAGAGCCCGTAAGAGCCGCGCGGAGGTTTCGCCCGGCAGGCGCGACAGGACCAGCGCCACGGTCTGGGCATGCTCATCCGTAAAGAGGCCAGCCAACGTCTCCGTTCCGGCATCTGCCAGGCGCCGCCAGACCGATGCACCGGACTCGGCCGGCTGGCGCAGGCGGCGGTGCGCTTCCATGAACTGCGAAACCGCCTCGGTTTCACCCTCCGGCGACGGGCCGAGCGTGTCCATCGCGGCCGTCAGCGTCTGGACTTCGGATTTGGAGAGTTCCGCCCAGATCGGCGCGGCATCCGGGCCGAGGGCCCGCATCAGGCGTGCAGACCGCATCAGGCCATCGGCCGGTGTTTCGTTTCGGGCGATTGCGAGCGCGCTCATGCATTGCCTCCATTGCCGCTCATCCAGGCTCGGACCACGTCGGCAGCACGGCCGGGATCCCGGCGGGCAAGGTCGGCGGCATCATCGTCACGTATCGGCGCGGGGCGAACGGCCGGTTCAGCAGATTGCGCAGTCATGCGCGCGGGCAGCGTTTCCTGCATCAGCTCGACCGGCGCCTCTTCCCGGCGGTCGGACCTGAACCCGATCCAGCCGGAAAGTCCGGCCAGCAAGGCCAGCAGAGACAGCTCGGCCCAGTCGCGAGGCAAAGGCGCGCTGCTCACGCCCGGCGCAAAGGCGACACGCTGAAGATCGACACGCTCGCCCTTGGCAGCGTCGAGCCCGGCAGCTAGGGAAATCGTATTTGAGAGCGCCGCCTCATCCACGCCGGCCTTGGTGTCGACCAGCAACAAGACCTGCCGGACGCCGCCCGGCTGGCGCACAAGGGAAATGCGGACATGCCCCTGCCCCGCCATGGCTTCGGCCACGGAGAGAAGAGAGGCTTCAGACTGGGAAAGCGGACCGGGCGACATGGGCGCGCGGCTCATCACCTCGCTACCGCGCCAGGCAAGCAGGCCGAGGGCCACCGCACACGCCGCGAACGCGAGCGCCCGTGTGGAAGGCGTCGCGCCGCGCGAAATACCGGTTGCTACGTGCGCCATACTGGACTCCCGCCACCCGGAGGATTCCGGATGCTTTCGCCAGAGTTAACGGGGCGCCCGTAAATTTGGGTTTAACAGCGGCCTAGCGGCGATACTGTTGCAGGCGGGTCGTGCGCAGGCCTTTGGTGCCGTGACGCAGGTAGAGACGCTCCCAGCCTTCGAACTCTTCATCCGTCAGATTGTAACGGTCGCAGGCGGCCTTGCGGCTCAGCAGGCCACCGGCAACTGCGGCGACCACTTCAGCCTTGCGGCGCGTGACCCAACGGGAAATGTTCGGCGACGGGAGATCCGCCATAGTGAGCTTCTGGCCATCCGGGCCTTTCACGCTCGTCGGTTTTGCATTCTGCTGTTCCATATCCACACCATCTTCCAATAGAGGGCAGGCACTCCTTCTGGAGAGCCCGGAATATGGACACTACGCGCTTCGCCTTAAGCCCACGCGTAACCCGTTACGAGACTTTGCGGTTGGGCATTAGGAGGATGTTTGGAAACCTGTTCCGCCCCGGCACACCGGGCGAGACTCTGCAGGAAACATTACACGATTGAGAAAAATCTGCGGCGTCAGGGCAGCAATTCGAGAGCATTATTGTCCCGCGCCTGCGCCGCGTGACGACGCAACATGGTCAGGAACATCTGGTCGCCGCGCTCCGTCTGCTTGACCAGCATTGCCGCCCCGAATGCCACCGACATGCCGTAGAAACATGTGTAGCGGTAATCGTCATAGAGCGCGTCGAAATCATAATTCGTGACGCCCTCTTCCTGCAGCCGGGCATGATAATAGCGCAGCAGGGCCTGCTCATGCTTTGGCCGGTCTTCCCGTGTCAGGCCGGCGCCGATGAAATAGGCCACATCGCTGGCCGGCGCGCCCTTGCCCGCCGTTTGCCAGTCCACCACGGCCAGAGGTTTCGGCGCGCCCGGTTTGCCGAACAGCATATTGTCCAGGCGATAGTCATTATGCGTCAGAGCAAATGGCCCTTCCCCCTGCTCCAGCTGCATGCGCGGCAAGGCCTCGGCATAGGCGTCCCCCACTTCGATGACATCCGGCGTGAGAGACGCACCATAGCGATCCTTGAAGCCGGTCCACAGCATGGCAACCTGTTCCGGGCTCATTGCCGGGGGCGGCGCCACGCTGGTGCCCTGCAACCAGGGATAGGTATCGAGGGACTCATTATTCCAGTAGGCCGCGTGCAGGATCGCCGCGGCATCCAACGCCCGTTCGGCATCCGCCACACCGCACCCGGCCAGCTGGTCCCCCTGCTCGGACGGGGCCATGTCTTCCATGATCAGGGCGAAGCGGTTCGTTTCGGGGTCGTAGTCGGTGTAGAGCGCCTCCGGCGTGATGCGTCCCGCCACTTTCGGGAAAGTCCGGTAGAAATTCACCTCACGCTCGTAGTGGCCAAGCATCTTGGCCGTCATCAGGCTGGCATCGCTGCCCGATGGGAATTTCCCGACCAGCGTCGCCGGCGCGTCATCCCCCTTGCGGGCATAGTTGAAGACGAAACGGACATTTTCGCCGATCTGTCCGGTACCGATAGACTTGGCGGTGAGGCCGGAGACCTCCGCATCGATGCCTATTTCTTCGAAAAGCTGGTTGAACCAGTCCGGCGTAAGCTCAAGGGGATTGGTGTCGAGGCCGGGTCGGCTCATGGGTTTCCTCCGCATCGTCGGGCTCTTCCGGCCCGCTCTTTGATTTTTTGGGTATGTATTTCTTCAGCCGCAGCATCCGCGCTTCCGCGGCGCGCAGGGCCTTGTCCAGCGCGGCCATGGTGAGGGCGAAGTCGCCATTCCTGTCCTTGCGCCAGGCGCGCTCGGTCTGTGCGATGACGAACGCAATGGCGGCGATCTTCAGGCCCAGCGGGGCGCCGCTGTCATCGTCGAGGCCAGCCGAGGCAAGCGCCCAGTGCGCGCTGGCAGCCCTGTGTGCCGGCAGGCGCAGCAACAGGCGCGGCGTGCGTTCCCGGTCCCGCATCAGCGCCACGGCACCCGCGCGGTGGTCCTCCATCGCCTCGAAGCGCAGCATGATGACATCAAACAGGCGCTCGCGCGGGGAATCCCCGCCCGGCGGGCCTTCTGCGGACATGGCCCGGTCGAAATACGCGTCGAAGGCATTGGCGAGGTCGTCGCGCGTGACGCCGTAGAACTCGCTCAGCGGCAGGCCGGTCTCTTCAGCGATGGCAGACAGGGTGATGTCGCCCCAGGGCGTGTCCTGAGCGAGGCGCAGCGCGGCGAGGAGGCCCAGTTCGACGATGTCGCCAGTCTCCGCCTCCATGGTGCTGTTTCACTCCTAATCGGTGTCGCGAGACAGCTCCCGGTCGCGGTTCGCAGCGGCGCGGATAGCCTTTCGCATCAGGATAGGCATCCCACCCTCATCCATGAGGATGTCAAGGGCCGCCTGGGTGGTGCCGCCGGGTGAGGTAACCGCTTTTCTGAGAGCGCTTGGCGCCTCGTCGGACTGCACCATCAGGGCCGCAGCCCCTTCGATGGTGAGCGCGGCAAGCTGTTCGGCGAGGTCAGCCGGCAGGCCCTCTGCCATTGCGGCATCGGCCATTGCTTCGGCCATCAGGAACACATAGGCCGGGCCGCTGCCGGAAAGGCCGGTGACAACAGACATGTGTTTCTCGTCGACCGGACCGATAACTTCGCCCAGCGGCTTCAGCAGTTTTCCGGCGATTTCGAGCTGCTTCGCCATGACTATATCGGACTTCGCCATGACTGAGACGCCCTTGCCGATAGCTCCGGGCGTGTTTGGCATGACCCGGATGACATGACCTGTGCCGAGGCGCTCGGTCAGCTGTTTGAGACGCGTCCCGGCCATGATGGAGAGGACCAGCGTCTGCGGCCCGATCCATGGCTTCAGACTCTCGGCCATCTTCGGGAAGAGCTGCGGCTTCACCGCGATGACCAGCACGTCCACCGGCTCCGGCTCAGGGTTCAGCGCGATCTTGCCAGCCTCAGCCCAGGCGGTGACGGTTTCAGACGGCTTCGGATCCTGGATGCGGATGTCGGGCTTGCCCCGTCCGGACAGCCAGCCGCTGGCGAGCGCGGCGCCCATCCGGCCTGCCCCGATCAGGGCGATCGATGGGGCGGCCATCGCCTCAGGCTTCGCCGTGGGTTTCGAACATCACCGCATCGATGGCATCGCGCGGGGATTTTCCGGCCCAGATCAGGAAGTTGAAAGCAGGGATGAACCGCTCCACCGCGCTGACGGCAGCGGCCATCGTGCTGCGCACTTCGCCCAGCGTCGGCTCGTCCCGGTCCATCATCGGGAAAGTATAGCGGAAAATGATCACGCCCTCATCGGCCCAGTAGTCGAAATGGCCGAGCCAGAGGCGTTCGTTCGCCATCATGATCAGTTCGGCAATCTGGGTGCGGCGCGCCGTTTGCGGCTTCACGTCCAGCGTCATCGAGAAATGGATCGCGGCCGGGTCCGGCCGATAGGCAAACAGCGATCCGAGATCGCCCCAGCGGGTTTCGGCAACGGCCTGCAGCGTACCTTCTTCGTCGCGCTCCGCCTGCCAGCCGCCCTCTTCGAGCGCCTGTTCGACCCGTTCCAGCGGGTCGATCATGTTATATTCATTGCGGGTCAGACCGACAGTCATTTACGCTCCCCTCGCAGACTTTGTTATCGGGACAGGATTCGTCCCTCTGCGCTATCCCCACGCATAGGCCATGCATACCCCCCTCAGCCGCGAGGTCCATCCGCTTCAACAGTTACGGGAGGCGCAGGACTCAGTTGTCGCCCTGATTTGCGGCGGCTTCCAGCTCGGCCACACGCTTTTCAAGCGCCTCGACCTTTTCGAGGGCCGAGACGGCCAGTGCCTTCAGCGCCTCGACTTCGTCGCGCCCGGCCAGGTCCATATCGGCGATCATGCCCCGTACGCGGGACTGGGCCGCCGTCTTCGCTTCCTCGCCTGCGGTCCGGGCCGCGCCGAGCGCGCCGGTCATCAGACCTGCAATGTCATCGAGCAGTGGATTTGTCGTCGCCATGAGGCTACTCCTTCGCGCGCGGGTGGCTGACCTTGTCTGCCGCTTTCCGTAACAGATAGGTCCGGGGCAAGACAGGGAAAAGAGGCCGCATGTTTGACACGATGACGCTGCTGGGGGCGCACCTGGCCGCGGGTGCCCTTTCATTCCCTGAAATGAGCCCCGCCCTTTTCTCGATCGATTTCGGTTTTCTCGGCCTCGGCAAGTTCCATCTGCGCTGGTACGCGCTGGGCTATATGGCCGGGATCGGCCTCGCCTGGTGGTATGCCGCGGCAATGATCAAACGCCCGGCTCTGTTCGGGGGGGAGAGCCCGCTGACCAAGGACCAGCTGGATGACATCATGTTCTGGATCATCCTGGGCATCATCCTCGGCGGACGGCTCGGCTATATCCTCTTCTACATGGTGCCCTACCAGTTTGACGTCCTGATGCAGGATCCGGGCACGATCCTGCGGATCTGGGATGGCGGCATGTCCTTCCATGGCGGGATTTCCGGCGTCGCGATCGCACTCGTCTATTTCGCCTGGTCGCGGAAGGTGAGCCTCTACGCCATCGGCGACATTGCCGGCGTCGTGGCCCCGATCGGCATCGGCCTCGTGCGGATTGCGAACTTCATCAATGCCGAACTCTATGGCCGCCATACGGACTCGCCCTGGGGCATGGTGTTCCCGGAAGGCATCGTGCGCGGTTCCACGCCGCCGGCCTATAACTGGGAGACGGGCCAATGGGTCTATACCGGCTTCGAGACGGCGCGCTTCCCGAGCCAGCTTTATGAATCCGCGCTGGAAGGCTGGCTGCCGCTGGTCGTGCTATCCATCCTGATCTGGCGTTTCGGCGCCTTGAAGCGGCCAGGCCTTGTCGCGGGTCTCTTCCTGCTGATGTACGCCTTCGGCCGCACCGTGGTGGAGAATTTCCGTATGCCGGACAGTTTCGTCCACGGCCTGCCGGAATGGCTGACCATGGGCCAGATCCTGTCCATCCCGATGTGGCTGGGCGGTGCGTGGCTCGTCTGGCATGCGCTGAAGCCGAAGGCCCCGAAAGACGCGTGACCCTGAAAGACCGCCTCATCCGCCTGATCGAAACGGGCGGCCCGATCCCTGTGTCGACCTATATGCAGCTCTGCCTGCATGACACAGGCCAGGGCTATTACGCGACCCGCCCTGGCATCGGGAAAGATTTCATCACCGCGCCCGAGATCAGCCAGGTCTTCGGGGAACTGATCGGCCTATGGCTGGTGCATGAGTGGAAGGCGCTGGGATCACCAACCGAGATCCGCATCGTCGAGATCGGCCCCGGACGCGGCGTGCTGATGCAGGATGCGCTGCGCCTCGCCATGGTGGCCGGCGGCGAAGACTTCGCCCGCGCCATGCGCGTCACCCTCGTGGAACCCGCCCCCGCCATGCGCGAGATCCAGCGTGAAGCCCTTGCCGCGGCCCAGCCGGACTTTGCCGCCACGCTCGCCGAAGTGCCGGCCGGGCCGATGCTGCTGGTGGCCAATGAATATCTCGACTGCCTGCCCGCCCGTCAGTTCCGCAAGGACGGCAATGGCTGGCGCGAATGCGTGATCGGGCTCGATGCGAACGACCAGCTCGTCTTCGGCCTTGCTGCCGATGAACAGGCCGCGCCGGAAGGCGCCGCAGAGACAAGCGCCGTGGTTGAAGTCCAGACCGGCCTCGATATCCTGCTGGCAGACCTCGTCACACGGCCCGGTCCGTTCCGCGCCCTGTTCGTGGACTATGGCCCGGCAGATGTCGCGCCCGGCGACAGCCTCCGTTCGTACAAGGATGGCCAGCAGGTGAGCCCGCTCGCCCTGCCCGGCGAGTCTGACCTGACGGTGGATGTCGATTTCGGGCGGCTGGCGCGCCTCGCCAAAAAAGTTGGACTGGACGTAGCCGGGCCCTCCCCGCAGGGCATGTTCCTGCTGGGCCTCGGCGCGCAGGCGCGGCTCAATCAGCTGGTGAAGGCAAACCCGGACGACGCCGAAGCCATGTTCAACGCCGCCCAGCGCCTGATCGACCCGAAAGACATGGGCGAACGCTTCAAGGCCATCTGTCTCTCTTCCGGGGGCCTGCCGACGCCGGCCGGGTTCTAGCCTTCCAGTAAGTGCGCCACCACGCGGCGTGTGTGCGGGGCGTCGCGGTGCTCGAACAGGTAAAGCCCCTGCCAGGTGCCGAGCGCCATGCGTCCGCCGACAACTGGAATGGACAGGGATGTCTGCGTCAGCGCGGCCTTGATATGGGCAGGCATGTCGTCCGGCCCTTCGGTGCGGTGTTCCAGATAGCTCATGGAAGGATCGTTCGCCGGTGGCGCGAGCCGGCGGAAAAACGCCTTCAGGTCGGCCTGCACATCGGGATCGGCATTCTCCTGCACCAGCAGAGAGCAGGACGTGTGCTGGCAGAACAGCGTCAGCAGCCCGTCGCGGACGGAGGCATCGGACAGGAAGCGCTGGACGGCCCGGGTGAATTCATAGAGGCCCTGCCCCGAAGTCCTGAGAGCAATGGTTTCGTGCATGAGAACTCCCCCTGCATGGGCTGGCCAAAAGGACTGTTTCGTCCTCGCATGAATGCTAGGATAACGGCAATGGACGGGCGTGGGGCCCGGCACAGTATCAGGAGAGAGCGGATGCGCTGGCAAGGTGGACGCAAGGGCGGCAATATCGAGGACCGTCGCGGCATGGGCCCTGGCAAGGTGGCCGGCGGCGGTATCGGCGTCATCATCATCGCCCTGATCGGCTATTTCGTCCTCGGCATGGAGCCGGAAGAAGTTGCCCAGATCGTCGGCAACCAGTCGGCTGGCAACGCCGCCAGCACGCAGGAAGGCGTCCGCGGCACACCCGAAGACGAAGCCGGCCAGTTCGTCGACATCATCGGCGCCAATATCAATGATGTGTGGAGCCAGACACTCCGCGGCTATCGCGCGCCGACCGTGGTGCTCTATGAACAGGGCACCGGCACGGGCTGTGGCTATGGCCAGGCCGCCATGGGGCCGTTCTACTGCCCGGCCGACCAGACCGTGTATCTCGACCTCGGCTTCTGGCAGGACATGCAGACCCAGCTCGGCGCGTCCGGTGCAGACTTCGCCAAGGCTTACGTGATCGCGCATGAGTTCGGCCACCATGTTCAGAAGCTGACCGGTGCCAGCGACAAGGTGCGCCAGGCCCAGCAGGCGGCGCGCAGCCAGGAAGAGGCAAACGCCTGGTCCATCGCTCTGGAACTGCAGGCCGATTGCTATGCCGGTGTCTGGGCGGCCCATGCCGCGCAGGTCTCAGACGGCGCGGTTGCGCTTGAGCCGGGCGATGTCGAGGAAGGCCTGCGCACCGCTCAGGCCATCGGCGACGACATGATCCAGAAGCGCATGACCGGCAAGGTAACGCCGGAAGCCTTCACCCACGGTACGGCGGAACAGCGGGTCGAATGGCTGCGCCGCGGTCTCTCCACCGGCGATCCGAACGCCTGCGACACGTTCAGCCAGTAAGGGCAGCCTTCAGCCAACCTGCGGTGAACACGTCAGTTTTCCTCATTGCTGCACCCTGGCCCCTCCCCTAAAGACGGCGGGGAAACCGCAGGTACACGAGTGAGGAAACGACATGACCGACACACCGCAGGGCTTTGACACGCTGGCCATTCACGCAGGCACCGAGGCCGACCCGGCCACCGGCGCGCGCCAGGTGCCGATCTATCAGACGACGGCTTATGTCTTCCGCGACGCCGACCATGCCGCGGCCCTCTTCGGCCTGCAGGAAGTCGGCTATATCTATTCCCGCCTGACCAATCCGACCATCGGCGCGCTCCAGAACCGGATTGCGGCGCTGGAAGGCGGCGCGGGCGCTGTCTGCTGCTCGTCCGGCCATGCCGCGCAGATCATGGCGCTCTTCCCGCTGATGGCGCCAGGCCGCAACATCGTTGCCTCGACGCGTCTCTATGGCGGCACGATCACCCAGTTCAGCCAGACCTTCAAACGCTTCGGCTGGTCGTGCACCTTTGTCGACTTCGACGATCTGGACGCTGTGAAAGCCGCGATCAATGACGACACCCGCGCCATCTTCTGCGAGACCATCGCCAACCCCGGCGGCTACATCACCGACCTCGACGCCGTCGCCGCCATCGCCGACGAGGCCGGTATTCCGCTGATCGTGGATAACACCACGGCGACGCCTTATCTCTGCCGCCCGATCGACCATGGCGCGACGCTGGTGGTTCACTCCCTCACGAAATACATGACCGGCAACGGTACGGTCACCGGCGGCGTTGTCGTCGATTCCGGCAAGTTCGACTGGTCGGCCAGCGACAAGTTCCCCTCCCTCTCCCAGCCGGAACCGGCCTATCACGGCCTCACCTTCCACGAGACGTTCGGCCCGGCCGCCTTCACCTTCCATGGCATCGCCATCGGCCTGCGTGACCTCGGCATGACGATGAACCCGCAGGGCGCGCACTACACGCTGATGGGCATCGAGACCCTGTCACTGCGCATGGAGAAACACATCGCCAATGCGAAGAAGATCGCTGCCTGGCTGGAAGGCCATGAGGCCGTCGCCGGCGTCACCTATGCCGGGCTGGACAGCTCGCCCTACAAGGACCGCATCCCGAAAATCTGCCCGAAAGGCGCTGGCGCGCTGTTCACCGTGCAGCTGAAGGGCGGCTACACCGCCTGCACCAAGTTCGTGGCGGAACTGAACCTGTTCAGCCATGTCGCAAACCTTGGCGATGCCCGCTCGCTGGTCATCCACCCGGCCTCGACCACGCACCGCCAGCTGACGGAAGAACAGCAAATCGCCGCCGGCGCCTCGCCGGACACCGTCCGCCTCTCCATCGGCATCGAAGATGCCGACGATTTGATCGCAGACCTGGATCAGGCACTGAAGGCGGCGATGTGATTCAGACAATCGGGATGAAGGGGTGCCCATTCCTTCATCCCGATATCTCACAGCCCGACAGCAGCGCAGCATTGCGGCCCCTAATGATTGCGTAACTTCGGATTGTCAAAGACGGGGCACCATGCAAAGGGTGAAGCTCTGCCTGATACCAATCCGGGACATAAATTGTGGTTGAAACTTCCCCGGAAATTTCTGTCGTCATTCCCTTTTTCAATGAGGCGGGCAACATCGCCCCCCTGTTCCAACGCCTGCTCCCCGTCCTCGACGGTCTGGGCGTGACATGGGAAATTATCTGCATTGACGATGGCAGCAAGGACGACACCTACGAACGCCTGGTAGCGGCCCGCGAGCAGACACCGGCGATCCGCGTGGTGAAATTGTCCCGCAATTTCGGCAAGGAAGCCGCCATCACATCCGGACTGGACACAGCGAGAGGCAAAGCCGTTCTGATCATGGACGGAGACCTTCAGCACCCGCCGGAAGTCCTGATCCCGATGATGGAAGCCTTCAATCGGGGGATTGACGTTGTCTATGGCCTGAGAAAGTCGCGCAAGACGGACGGAGCCATCCGCGGACCGCTTTCAAACATGTTCTACCGGATCTTCGCCCGGACATCGGAAGTTGCCATTCCGGCTGGGGCCGGGGATTTCCGCCTGCTCTCTCGCCGGGCGGTCGATGCGCTGAAATCCCTGCCGGAGCAAAACCGCTTCATGAAAGGGCTCTATGCGTGGATCGGGTTTTCGCAGCAGGCGATTCCCTACGAAGTGGAGATGCGCAGAACCGGCGCCAGTAAATGGTCGTTCGGTCACCTGTTCGCCTATGCCTGGCAAGGCCTTGTCTCCTTCAGCACGGTACCGTTGCGTGTCTGGTCGGTCTTCGGAGGGATCACGGCTGTCCTCGCGCTGCTTTACGCGGCCTGGATCGTGGCGAAAACACTTGTTCTCGGCCGCGACACGCCCGGCTATGCTACGCTTGCAACAGCGATCTTCTTTCTTGGAGGCCTCCAGCTGCTGAGCATCGGTATTCTGGGGGAGTATATCGCCCGCATCTTTGCCGAGACCAAGCGGCGGCCGATCTACATCATCGAAGAGATTCAACAAGGATCGAGTGATGATGACGCGTGACCGCTTCCAGACAGCAACCCGTATCATGCGTTTCGGGATTGTTGGCGTTGCGGCAACCCTGACACACGCTCTTGTGCTCTGGCTAGCGGTGGAATTCGGCGGGATCCGCCCAACCTTCGCGACCCTGCTTGGCTTCTTCACGGCTTTCTGCGTTTCCTATCTGGGCCATTATAATTTCACCTTCCGCTCCAGCGAGCCGCATTCCAAAGCCTTGCCGGCATTTGCCTTTGCCGCCGGGACCGGGGCGATACTCAATGCGCTGATCTTCAGCATCATGACGGATGTTTTCTCCGCCCCCTACTGGCATGCTTTCGCTGTCACGATCGTGATGGTGCCACCTGTGGTCTACATCCTGTCACGAAGTCTCGCCTTTGCACCGGATCGGTCTGCGACCAGCCGGCCCCGGGATTGGAAGCCCTGGCTCATCCCGGCCGTCATGTTCGCTATGACCGGCCTCTACACGGCCATCTTCCACTATCAGGTGCCCTATTTCGACCATTGGGATATCGTGCCGCTATATGCTGCGGCGCAATCGGGAACCCTGACACTCGCAGACCTCTTCCGACAGCATGGTTCGCACTGGCACGCCTCTGGCTATCTCGTCATGCTGGCCACGGCAGACATGAGCCACATGAGCCACTGGATCGATCCGCTGATCAGCGTTGCCATTGCTGGCGTCGGTTTCCTCGCGCTTTCGAACATTCTCCGGCGCGCCCTCGATGCCTTCGATGCCAGCCGTTACCTCACCCTTGCACTCGGCATTGCCGCCTTCGTGTACTTCTCGCTCGACCAGGCAGCAAACTGGCTGTGGGGCTGGCAGGTAGCCGTCTTCATCTGCACCACAGGAGTCTTGTGGACGATTGACCTTCTCTCCCGCCCCAACCTGACCGTGCCTCAGACC
Organism: uncultured Hyphomonas sp.; assembly: GCF_963678195.1. Taxonomy (NCBI): domain Bacteria; kingdom Pseudomonadati; phylum Pseudomonadota; class Alphaproteobacteria; order Hyphomonadales; family Hyphomonadaceae; genus Hyphomonas; species uncultured Hyphomonas sp. Next base: position 897,445 of record NZ_OY782759.1, on the reverse strand, counting down.
CTTGTTGCTGCAGCAGCAACGGCGGTTGCGATATACGGGTTTGCAACCGCCTGGACCCTGCTGCCCATCGGTTTCGCGCTCATCTGCCTGCACCCGCAAGCCGGCTGGCGAATGAAGGGCATGGCCCTGTCTATCTGGGGCGCACTCTCCGCGGCGCTGCTCTGGCACTACATGCTCACCCGGACAGGGTATGCAGAGGACATGCTGAGCAGCCGCCCATTGGGTGACGCTGTCCTCGGCATTGTGCACTATATGGCCAATTTCATGGGCAGTGCGTTTGCCCGTATTTCCCGACCAGGTGCCCCATGGATCGCGGCGATAGGTATGCTGTGCCTGATCGGAGTTTTAATCGCCCTTGTGCGGCGGGGATGGTCATCCCTGCTCGCCATGCGTGGCCTGCTGGCCATGATCGCGTTCGCCATCGGCGCAGACTTCCTGACGGCACTCGGCAGGTGGCCGACCTTCGGCGTGGAACAGGCCTTTGCAAACCGCTACATCACATTTGCCAATTATGCCTGGCTCGGACTGATTCTGCTGGCTATTCCCCTTTCGCGACGCTGGAATGACCGGATGCGCCAGGCGGCTCTCGCCGGCCTCTGCCTGTTTGTCGGGGCCAAATGCATCAACGATCTGAGTGCAGGGCGCAATGCCATGCTGGCCATGCGCATCAATGCCGCGGCGGCAGAGCTTGCCTGCCAGTACCCGGACATTCCTCCGGAAACCCGCGCACTGATTTCTGCCAGCACACAGGAAATCGACACCGGCCTGCAAACCCTGAAGAGTTATGAGGTCAGTCTTTTCCGCCCGGAGAAAATGAAATCCTGCGCCAGCCCGGGAACGCCTGCCAGCAGCACCAACTAATTTCATCCGCAAAAAAACAAGAGCGACCCATTGGCTGCCTTTTTGTGGCGGTCAGGTCTGATGCCTCAGAGGCCCAGCAGCACGTCTGCTGCTTTGCTCAGCCGGCGTTCCTTGTGGTGAAGCGCATAAAAATGGCGGACCGGGAGGGACATGTTGGCGGCCACCAGATCGCCGCGGGCAATCAGAGGCGCAACCACCGCACCTGAAACCGCCGCGACACCGGATGTGCCGCGAATGGCCGAGACAACGGCCTCGTTAGACGGCAATTCCAGCGCGATGGTCAGATCCGCCTGCGCAAGCCCGCGCCCGGCAAGCGCATCCATCAGCGCTGCCCGCGTCCCGGAGCCCGCTTCCCGCATCACCCATTTCGCCGCAGCAAGCTCCCTGTCCGTGAGCGGATGCCCGTCCGCAAACGGATGATCACGGTCGGTCACGACCATCATCGCGTCCTCTGCCATCAGCTTGACATGCAAGGCCGGTGCATCGATCTCGCCTTCAATGAAGCCAAGTTCGGCCTGCCCGTTCAGAACGGCATCGGCGACACTCCGGGTGTTGCCAACCTCCAGACGCACGTCGATCCCCGGATGATCGTCATGAAAGCGCATCAGGCGCGGCGGCAGCCAGTAATGCGCAATCGTCTGGCTGGCCTGCACATGCAGCGTGCCACGGCGCAACTCGCCCAGTTCGCTCAGCACCAGCCCCGCGGCCTCCGCCCGCGCCAGGGTGGCCTTCGCCTCCCCCAGAAAGACACGGCCCGCTTCCGTCAGCTCAATCCCGCGCCCCACCCGGTCGAACAGGGCCACATTATAGTATGCCTCCAGCGCCCGGATCGACGCGCTGACGGCCGAGGCTGTCAGACCGATATCTGCCGCCGCACGGGTCAGATGTTCCCGCTCGGCCACGGCCACGAAAATGCGCAATTGTTCGAGGGTCATCTATTTGTCCATTTATATCGAATGAAATGTACATGATTATTCGATAGAATAACATGATTGATGCTGGCATCTGCTCTTCGTCCAGAGAAAGGCGGAAATCATGCTGCTCCAGCGCACCCGATCCATCATGCCCGGCCTCGTGCTGGCGGCGCTGATCGCCCTGCTGGCAGCGGGGCTGCAGGTGGCGGAAGTGCAGGTGTTCGGCCGCGCCTGGTTTGAGGCGCTGGTGCTGGCGATCCTGCTGGGCGTGGCGTTCCATACGATCTTCGGCCTGCACGACCGGCTGCGCCCCGGCGTGCACTTTTCCTCGAAACTGTTGCTGGAGGCGGCCATCGTGCTGCTTGGCGCCTCTGTCAGTGCCGCAGCCATCGGCAAGGCGGGCCTGCCGCTGGTGGCGGCGATTGCCGGGGTCGTCTTCGCGGCCATCGCGATCAGCTATGGCATCGGGCGCGTGATCGGCCTGCCGCACAAGCTGGCGCTTCTGGTCGCCTGTGGAAATTCGATCTGCGGCAACTCCGCCATCGTCGCGGCTGCGCCGGTGATCGAGGCGGAGTCGGAACATGTCACGGCCTCCATCGCCTTTACCGCCGCCCTCGGCATTCTCGTCGTTCTGTTCCTGCCCCTGTTCAAGCTGCAGCTGGACATGAGCGAGCGGCAATATGGCGTGCTGGCGGGCCTGACAGTCTATGCCGTGCCACAAGTGCTGGCGGCGACGGCGCCTGTGGGCCTTCTCTCGACGCAGGTGGGCACGCTGGTGAAACTGATCCGTGTGCTGCTGCTCGGCCCGGTGATCCTGCTGCTCGGCCTTGCGGGCGGAAAAGCGGCAGGCGCCAGCCGCCCGGGCCTCAGCCGCCTCTTGCCCTGGTTCATTATCGGCTTCCTCGCCATGATGGCCCTGCGCAGCGCCAATCTGATCCCGGAAGCCGCCCTGCCCCCGATCGCTGGGGCCTCAACGCTGCTAACCCTTGTTTCGATGGCGGCCCTCGGCCTGATGGTGGATCTGCGCGCCGTTCTCGCCAGCGGCGGACGTGTGCTGACCACCGGAGTGCTCTCACTTGCCGTCCTGATTGGCGCCAGCTTCCTCGTTCTGACCGGACTGCACATCCAATAAAAAGGCGGCCAATTGACCGCCCTTTTTTGGGTCTCCGGATGACGTTACTGCTTCTGCCAGTTTTCCGGGAACCATTCCTTGCTGAGGACTTCATCGGTTGGCCCGTAAATCCGCATGACGATGTTCAACTGGATATCCTTGTCCGGGGTGCTCGGAATCCAGTTGGGGACATAGTCAGCGTCTTCCGGTGGCTCAGGTGAGATGAAGAGACGAAGTGATCCGTCTTCCTCATATTTCAGGCCAGGCGTGTTGTCGCCAATCCGGAACTTGTTCCAGTCATTCGCAATCAGCTGCGCCGTTGCCATATCGTACAGGGTGATGGACCAGAATTCCTTGACGGGAGGCGGTGACGCAAGGCGAAGCTCATAGGCTTCTCCGCCGGTCATATCATGACCACCCGCATCCCGCGTTGTGGTGATGTAGACGGATTCCTCTTTCACGTTCACGAGGATGCCGTACTCCGTCAGCGCTGCCCGCAGCAGCCACGACCAGTCTGGCGTGGAGACCTCCGGCGGGGTCATGCTCCAGCCCCGCAGGCGGGATACCAGAGGAACCGACCGGATCATGCGCTGGCTATCCCGCGCCGTTTCCTTCAGCCCCGCCATAAAGGCCGGATTGGGGGCCAGGCCAGCGCCCGGAATGATTTCCTCGAAGATATCCGCCGCGTAGGCGTCTTTTCCATAGGGCGGATTGCGCCGGAGAATTTCGCGGTAATTGTCGAAAACAGCCAGCGTTTGCCGCGCATTCGGGTCGATCAGCTCATAGCTCTGCCCCGGGACGCTGCTGTCTGGCACCTCTACGTCCATCATCGTGCTCAGCGGCGCCACCTCTACCGCATCGAGAATCGTCTGCGCCTTTGCCACATCTTCCGGGATTTCGGGACTGACACGGATACGCCCCAGCAGCGCCACTGTGTTTGTCGGCGAGTCCAGGCGAATGGCGCCCTCAGGCAATTCCCCCTGCCAGCCCGGACCGACCAGCGCGACCTGCTGGCCACCTTGCGGATAATGCTGGCGCGAGACGTTGGCGATAATGTTGTGCCAGGCGTCCACGAACATGAATGTGTAATAGCGGCCATCCTCGATAGGCGGGATCGTCAGGATTTGCGGCTGCTCCGCGAGGTCGAAAAACGAGACGATGTTCAGGACATCGAGGTTCGGCGTGACATAGATCTCGTCGTCGGCGGTGGGCGGATCACGGTATTTGAGGAGCGAATTGATCGCAGCGCCATTTTTCAGAACAAAGTCACGCTCTTCCAGGATCATGCGCCAGCGGCCGTAGAACCAGAGATAGGCCTGACCGCCAAGATCATAAGCGTGTTTCTCGGCAAACTCGATCGGCGGATAGGGCTTCACGTCGCCCATCACGGAGACCGATGAATCCCCCATGCCAGACGTCGCGGCACGAATGCCTGCGCTGACGGCGCCATTCTTCGCAACAAAGACGGCGGTCAGCACGCACGCGGCGATCAGGACGACGCCCATCACTATGCCGGTCAGGATACGCTTCAATGTCAGCCCCTCGTATTTGCTTTCCAAGGGCCAAGGTATAGGTCGGTCGCGATTTAATGCAATCGCATTATTGTGACCGGCAGATACGATGAAGACAAAAAAACGGGCGCCGCGGCGCCCGTTTTATCTTGGCAATGCCGGCCCGGTCCCGGACCGAAAATCAGGTATCCAGGAAGCTGCGCAGTTTGCGGCTGCGGCTTGGGTGCTTCAGCTTGCGGAGCGCTTTGGCTTCGATCTGGCGGATACGTTCGCGCGTCACGCTGAACTGCTGACCGACTTCTTCCAGCGTGTGATCGGTGTTCATGCCGATGCCGAAACGCATGCGCAGCACGCGTTCCTCACGCGGGGTGAGCGAGGCGAGCACGCGGGTCGTCGTTTCGCGCAGGTTCGACTGGATCGCGGCGTCGACCGGCAGAAGCGCGGCCTTGTCCTCGATGAAGTCGCCGAGGTTTGAATCCTCGTCGTCGCCAATCGGCGTTTCCAGCGAGATCGGCTCTTTCGCGATCTTCAGAACCTTGCGGATCTTCTCCAGCGGCAGGCCCAGCTTTTCGGCCAGTTCTTCCGGGGTCGGCTCGCGGCCGATCTCGTGCAGCATCTGGCGCTGGGTACGGATGATCTTGTTGATCGTCTCGATCATGTGCACCGGGATACGGATCGTGCGGGCCTGGTCGGCAATCGACCGGGTTATCGCCTGACGGATCCACCATGTGGCATAGGTCGAGAATTTGTAGCCGCGGCGATACTCGAATTTGTCCACCGCCTTCATCAGGCCGATATTGCCTTCCTGGATGAGATCCAGGAACTGAAGGCCGCGGTTCGTGTATTTCTTCGCGATGGAGATCACGAGGCGGAGGTTGGCTTCCACCATCTCCTTCTTCGCGATACGGGCTTCGCGTTCGCCTTTCTGCACCGTCTGAACGATGCGGCGATAGTCGTCGATCGGAATACCGATTTCCTGTGCGATCTCGGAGATTTCCGCGCGCACTTCCTCGATGTCGGCTTCCTTGGAGTCGATGAACCGCTTCCATTTCGCCGAAAGGTCCCTGACCTTCTCGGTCCAGTCCGGTTCCAGCTCGCGGCCGAAATAGTTGCTGAGGAATTCCTTGCGCGGCACGCCATGGGCGTCAGCCAGACGCATCAGCTTGCCTTCCAGGCCCATCAGCTTCTTGTTGATGGCATAGAGCTGTTCCACCAGCGCCTCGATACGGGCGTTGTTGATGTGGATGGTCTTCAGGTTTTCGACGATGTTGTTCGAAAGCTCGTCATATTCGCCCTGCGACTTCGGCGTCAGTTCCTTGCCTTCCATACGGCGGGCAACGAGCTTGTCCTGCAGCTTGCGGTAGCGTCCGAAACCGTCGGAGATCTCGTCGAGCTTGGCGAGGACACCGTCACGAAGTTCCGCTTCCATGGCCGACATGGACATGGCGGCGGCATCATCTTCGTCCTCTTCCTCTTCGGCCTCTTTCTGCTGGCGCTCGCGTTCAGCCTCGACCTCGTCGACATCGCCGCGGCGGGTGTTGGTCTTGGCTTCCGGCTCTTCTTCCTTCTCGACGGGCTTCGGCTCCGGCGGCGGGTTTTCCGCGCCATAGGTCGCCTCAAGGTCGATCAGGTCACGCAGGAGGATACGTTCATTGATGAGCTCGTCGCGCCACACCATCATGGCTTCGAAGGTCAGCGGGCTTTCGCACAGGCCGCGGATCATCGCGTCCCGGCCGGCCTCGATGCGCTTGGCAATCGCGATCTCGCCCTCGCGGGAGAGAAGCTCCACTGCGCCCATCTCGCGCAGATACATGCGCACCGGGTCATCGGTGCGGTCAGAGCCGCGGGCATTGCCTTTCTTGGCGACGACCTTGCGGTCCTCGATCTTGGTCAGGGCCTTGCCCTGCTCTTCGGCTTCTTCCTCGGTCTCGACGACGGCGATGCCCATTTCCGAGATCTGGGACATCACGTCCTCGATCTGGTCTGAGGTCATCTCGTCATTGGGAAGCAGGGCGTTGATTTCGTCATGCGTGATGAAGCCGCGCTTCTGGGCGCGCTTCAGGACTTTCTTGACGTCTGTGGCGTTGAAATCGACAAGACCGGAGTCGTTGTCCTTTTCATCATCGTTATCGCGTTCGCTCTGCGTATTCTTCTGCTTGGCAGATGCCATTCACTCTCTCTCCCGTGACATACGGCGCGCTCGCCCCGCCATACATCTCAAAGTTCCGTGCTTTTCAGCTTTCGCCGACTTTTCCTGCTGCCTCGTTCATGCGGGCCCTCAAAGCCCTGCGTTCCGCGACGAGCTGGTGCTTCCGCCGCCAGGCTGATGGCGACGACGTAGCATCTGCGCCAGCATCATCCATGCCAGCGTCAGCGTCCTGCTCAGCGGAACGACCTGCAACCATGTATTGCTCGAGGGCTATGAGCCATTCCCGTGCCTCGGGTCCGTCGACCGCTATCGGAGGCGTCTGGGGATATTCGTTGAGCAGACTGGCAGCGCGCATGTTCCCTGCTTCCGCTAAATGGGCGCTCAATGCCCCGCGGTCAATAGGCTTTCCTGCATCTGCGAAATCAAGCACGGCATCGCGCAACAGACTGACATCGGGATCGGCAAAAGCCGCCGCTGCAAGCGTTTCGGCGCCGAGGTCGAGCAGCTCCGGCGTATCGACCGCGCGGACCACCTGGCCGAGGCCGCGCAGCTTGGCCGGCGCGCCGCCTTTCAGCTCAACCTGTCCCTGTTCGCCTGAGGCGGGAAATTGTCCCGTCCCGGGGCGCTTCCTGAAGTCGCCACTGCCTTTTGGCTTGCCGCGGGCTGCCTGGCGGATTTGCCAGAAATGGTCCCGCATGCGGGATTTGAGGTCGCGTTCGTATGCCGAGCGGACGCCCGGATGCTGGATCTGGGCAGCTGCCGCCATGAGACGCGCCTCCAGGCCGGCCTGGCGTTCCGGCGTATCCAGCGGCTCGGCGTCGCGTTCGCGCATCCAGAGCAGTTCCGACATGGCGATCCGCCCCTCAAGCGCATCCGACATGGCGCCGGGGCCGCGTGCCCGGATCAGATCGTCAGGGTCCATGCCGTCCGGCAGCAGCACGAAGAACAGTGAACGCCCCGGCTCGACATGCGGTAATGCCCGGTCGATCGCACGATAGGCCGCGCCCAGTCCGGCCCGGTCGCCATCAAAACAGAGGACAGGTTCCGGCCCGGCCTTCCAGATCAGGCTCAGCTGGTCTTCCGTCAGCGCCGTGCCCAGCGGGGCGACGGACATGCCGAAGCCCGCTTCGGCCAGCGCGATGGCGTCCATATAGCCTTCGCAGACGATGAGGCCGCCGCCTTCGCCGCTGCCCAGCGCCTCGCGCGCCGTCTTGAACCGGTAAAGCACGCGGGATTTGTGGAAGAGCGGTGTGTCGCCCGAGTTCAGGTATTTCGGCTTGGCATCTGCCTGCAACGCCCTGCCCCCGAACGCGATGATGCCACCACGTACATCGGCGATGGGGAACATGAGGCGGCCACGGAACGCGTCATACGGCTCACCGCCCCGGTCGCTTTCCTTGGCGAGGCCGGCCTCGAGAATCTCTTTTGTGGAGAAGCCTGCAGACTTCAGATGGTTGATCGTCTTGCGCCAGTCGTCCGGGGCATAGCCGAGCCGGTGGCGTTTCCAGGCGGCGGGCCTGAGGCCTCGTCCTTCCAGATAGGTCCGCGCGGCTGCGCCTTCGGACGAGTTCAGCCGGTCTTCGAAATAGGCCGCCGCTGCCTCACACACGGCCTGCAGCCGCTTGCGGTGGTCATATTCCTCGGCAGCCTGGGGGCTCGCCTTCGGCAGCTGCATGCCCGCTTCTTCGGCGAGCTTCTCAACAGCCTCCATGAAGGACAGCCGTTCGGTTTCCATGACGAAGCTGATGACATCGCCGCCAATGCCGGAGGAGAAATCCTTGAAGATGCGTTTCTGATCGTTGACGTAAAAGCTCGGCGATTTCTCATTGGTGAAGGGCGACAGGCCGACCCATTCCTTGCCCTTCTTGGTGAGCTTCACCTTGCGGCCGATCACGTCCGAAGGCCGGATACGGGCCTTCAGCTCCTCAACGAAGCCATCAGGGATGCGGATGGAAGGTGGTGCCATTCGGTCAGGATACCGCGTTCCCGCCTCCGGGGAAACGCAGCTTTTCACGTCTTCCCACGAAAAGAGGGCCCGGCAGTACCGGACCCTCCTCTACTCTACTGAACCGGTGGCTTATTGATCGGCCGGCAGCACTTTGGCGTGGGCAAAGGCGTCTGCATCGACATCGATCAACAGGCTGCCATCACCGTCACCCTGTTCGATGGTCAGCGTATCGGCATCGACGACGAATTTCGTCGTTGCGGCCAGACCGTCAGAGATGACGACGTATTCCGGCGTGCCGTCCGTTTTCATGATGAAATCGTTCACCCGGGCAAGCGTGTCACCAAAGGCAAGCGAGGCCGTCGTGCCCATGGCTTCGGATGCCAGGCGATAATCATCCACGCCATTCTGTTCGAATTCCGGGAGGCTTTCCAGCGACGCTTCAGAATAGGTCACGCGCACGTCCGGCTCGCCCCCGTCGGCGACGTTCTCGATCGTCGCATTGTCGAACCCGATGGCATGAAGCGTGCCGCCAACGCCGGCCACGCCGCCTTCACGGACGATCAGTTTCGGCGTGTCACCGGCTTCGCCAATCCAGACGTCTGCCACGGTGGCGATTTCCTCGCCGACGGGGTTCAGGACTTCAGATCCGATCAGGCTGGAAGCGAACAACTCATCCGGCGCCATTGTGTATGTGTCGCGGGCTGCGGGCTCAATTTCAGCCCGGGTCATTTCTTTCAGGTCAGCAGCGTGCGCGTCCTTGACCTGGTCCGGCGTGGCGGCAGCGGTTTCCGTTGCCGCCGGCGGCGTTGTCTCTGCATGGCTGGTTGCTTGCGAACAGGCGGCGGTGCCCATCATCAGGGCGATCGCGGAGGCGGTAAAAAGAAGGGGTTTCATGTGGTCGTCCTTTCCATGGCTTGTGCGGGAAAGAACGGGCACGTGCTTCGGAATGTTCCGAAGGTTAAGAAGGTTTCACTGAACGGATCAGCTGGCGCGTGAAAGCGCCTTGCGGACAGCTTTGCCGGCGGCGCCGGTCTCAATCATGCCAGGATAACGCTCCTTGAGCGCACTCATGCAACGGCCGAGATCCTTGAGCTTCGAGGCACCAAGGTCTGTCACGATCTCATCCACGGCCGAGTCCAGGGCCTTGCCCTGCAGGGGAACCGGCAGGAATTGCTGGATGATCTCGATTTCCTCACGCTCGCGGATGGCTTCTTCGAGCCGGCCGGCATCTTCATGCTCGCGGGCCGCCACTTCGCGCTGGGCGACCATGGTCTCGAGCACGCGCCGAACATCGGCATCCGGGCAGCCTTCGCCTGCCCCGCGCCCCCGGGCACACACGTCCCGGTCGCGCACGGCGCAATCGATCAGGCGCAGCGTCGCAAGACGAACGCCCGGCTGGCCCTGCTCAATTTCTGATTTGAGGGCATTCGCAATGCGCGCCTTAAGCGACATCAATCCACTCACATCTTCTCGGCCCATGCCGTGTTTTGCCTCTCATAGCCCTGCCGCATCACTCGCTTGACGCCGCAGAGACTCCGCCCCAATACACCGGACGAACTTCATGCGGATGGGTTAACGAGACCCTACGCGGCGTCCGGGAGGTGTGACAAATATGTCCTACATGGCCAAAACTCAAGCGGTGACATCAGCCACCGGAGCAATCGCCCTCGCAGACGGCACCGTTTTCCTGGGTCACGGAACGGGCGCGGAAGGCATCCACACCGGAGAATTGTGTTTTAATACAGCGATTACGGGCTATCAGGAGATCCTGACGGATCCGTCCTACGCCTCGCAAATCGTCCTCTTCACTTTTCCCCATATCGGCAATGTCGGCGCCAATGGCGAGGACAATGAAGAGTCTTCAGACCCCGCTTCCCATGCGGCCCGGGGCGCCATTTTCCGCGAGCCTATCACCGCGCCTTCGAACTGGCGGTCCGCCGAAACCTTCGAATCATGGCTGCAGAAACGCGGCATTGTCGGCCTTTCCGGTGTCGATACCCGCGCGATCACGCGGCTGATCCGCGAAAAAGGCATGCAAAAGGCAGCGATCTGCCACCAGCCGGGGGGAAATATCGACCTCGATGCGCTGATTGAGACAGCCCGTGCCTGGGAAGGCCTGGAGACAGCTGACCTGGCGGCCGATGTCGATACGAACGCAGAATTCGAAAACTCCGAGAGCCTCTGGCAGCCGGAAACCGGTTACGGGCACCTCGATGCCCCTGGCTTCCATGTCGTCGTGGTCGATTTCGGTGTCAAAAAGAACATCCTGCGCAATCTCGCCAATGTCGGCGTGCGCGCGACCGTGGTGAACGGCGACGCCTCGTTTGAGGACATCGCCTCGCACAAGCCGGACGGCGTGGTCTTCTCCAACGGGCCCGGTGATCCAGCCGCAACGATCCAGCGCTCCGGCGACATGATCCGCGCGGTCATCGACAGCGGCCTGCCGATCCTCGGGATCTGCCTCGGTCACCAATTGCTAGCCCTCGCCCTTGGCGCAAAGACAATGAAAATGGCGCAAGGCCATCACGGTGCGAACCATCCGGTGAAGGATCTCTCCACCGGCAAGGTCGAGATCGTGTCCATGAACCATGGTTTCACCGTCGACCCGTCCACCCTGCCCTCCGGCGTGGAAGAGAGCCACCGCTCGCTGTTCGACGGAACGAATTCTGGCCTCGCTGTAAAGGACCGGCCGATCATCTCGGTTCAGCATCACCCCGAAGCCAGCCCCGGCCCGCAGGACAGTTTCTACCTGTTCCAGCGGTTTGCGGATCTGATGGATAAACACCGGGCCGGAAAATAGTCCGCCCCCTTTGAAAGTTTAAGGCCATGACGGCCATTGCCTGTGAGGCCCCACTGCCCGGCGACAACCGCCTGGGCGCAATTCTGGGTGACCTGTCCTCAAAGGGCTGGAGCTGGCAGCCGCACATGCTGCCGGACGCATTGTATCATGCGCTGCGCGCCGAAGTTCTGGCAACCAATTCAGAGGACGATCTGGCGCCTGCCGGGATCGGCCGGGAAACCGACTATCAGCTGGACAGAACAATCCGCAAATCCCGGATTGCCTGGATGGATGGCTCGACTCCGGCGCAGGCAGACTTCCTGCAGTGGGCGGAACAGCTGCGCCTGTCTCTCAATCAAGCACTCATGATCGGCCTGTTCGAATTCGAGGCCTGTTTCGCGGTTTACCGGCCAGGCGAATTCTACGACCGCCACCTCGACAGCTTTGAAGGCGCCCGCAACCGGGTGGTCTCTCTGGTCGTCTACCTGAATGACGACTGGCCCGCCGAGAATGGCGGTGCGCTCGTGGTCTGGCCAGAGGGGACCGACGAGGCCGCAGAGCCCGCCGCGCGCCTGCTGCCGGAAAAGGCCGGGGTTGTGTTCATGCTGTCGGAAACTGTTCCGCATGCCGTTGAAGTGACGCATGCGTCCCGTTTCGGCATTGCGGCCTGGTGGCGGGTAAACCCGTCTATCCAGGGACACATCGATCCGCTCGCCTAGTTCAGATTTCGAACCATGATTTCAAAGGCCTCATAGACCTCGTCGGGGCTCAGCCCGTCGACCCCTTCGGCAAGCGCAAACCCGGCCCCATTGAGCGCCGACTGAATGAGGACCGCGTAGGAGTTCACGCGGCGCGGATCAATCCGGCCTCGCTCTGCAAGCACCTCAATCGCCCTGTGGACGTTGCTTTGACCAAGGTTGCGATTGGATTCGTACCAGCCCTGTAGACCAAGCACGACCGGCCCCTCATAGAGCACGATCTTGAAGTATTCCGGACGGGCAGCCCATTTGAGATAGACCCGGGCACCGGTCAGAAACTGAATATAGGGATCGTCCTCACCGCTCATCTTGCGTGCTTCGGAAAGGGCCTCCTCCCCCATCCGGGTTTGCAGGTCTGTCCAGACCTCGCGGAACAGATCTAGCTTGCTGGGGAAGTGGTGGAAAAGCGCGCCTTTCGTAACGCCTGCATCAGAAACGATGCTGGCGATGCTGGCATTATATCCGTCTTCGGCAAATCTGTGCCGGGCCGCCTCAAGGATAGCGGCGCGCGTGATTTCAGCCTGTTCTGCGGTTCGCCTTGGCATAGGGCATTTTTTCGTTGCTGCCCTATCATACCAATGGTACGTAACTTTTCAAAGCGTTCCGGAGGATTTTCCTTGCCCGGAGCACCCTTTTGGAACCGCGTATGTAATGTGCTGGGTGGGACTGGCCGCAGGCTAGCGCGGGACGCCAACGAACTGCGCCCGCCTGAAGAGGCCTGGGCGCAGTTTTGTGTCGGGCGATCATTCGAAACAACAGGCCGGATCGGACTGGAGGCTGCAATCCCTAGCGAAGCGGGCCGCAACGACGCTCATATTCTGCAATGGCATCCGGCATCCATTTGCGGAAATTCTCAGCACGTGTCTCGCTGGCAGGGTGGGTACTCATCCATTCCGGCGGGCGCTGGCCACCGCCGATCTTCCCCATGCGCTGCCACAGTTCCGGCGCCTCACGCGGATCGTAACAGGCCCGTACCAGCAGATCGAGGCCGATCTTGTCCGCCTCGGTTTCGTGCTCGCGGGAAAATTTGAGCATCCCGCCCTGCGCGGCGATCCCGAAGGCCTGCATGATCGCGCGTTGCTGTGAGGGGTCCATGTCTCCCATCGACATGCCGACAGCCACCTGTCCAAACTGCATCACCTGCTGCTGGCTCATCCGCTCCGCCCCGTGATGAGCGAGCGCGTGACCGATCTCATGCCCCATCACCACGGCCAGCTTGTCCGGGTCAGCCAGATCATCCAGATCGACCCGGCCATTATAGTCACCGGTGATGTCCAGGATGCCGGTATAGACCGCAACATATCCGCCCGGCAGGCAGAAGGCATTGGGCGTTGCTGACTGGACGACGTAATAGGTCCAGTCGAATGTCTCTGCGACCGGCGTGAAGGCATAGCCCTCATCCAGTAATTCCCGCTCAAGCTCGACCGCGGCCGCCTGGAGCCGTGCGCCGATCTCACGCACCGTGGCGGTCAGGTGCGCCGCCTCTCCCGAACAGTTCCCGCCCGCACATAATACCGCGTTGCCCTGACTCTGCTCCTGATTGAGGATCTGCAGATAGGATTGCTGGCCCAGCTCGACCTCCCGCTCGACCGGGATCGTATTCAGCTGTGTCCGCCCGGAAAACGGCACAGGCTTCTGGTTCATCTGCCAGTAGAGGAAGAGCCCGATTGCGGCGATCAGCAACAGGCCAAAGCGGCTGCGCAGAAGACGCGCGATCCCTCCACCGCCTCGATACATCCCGCCTGGTTGTGTCGGCATGCGCACGACCCTCGTCCTCGACAATCCTGAGTGCCCATTCCCTGTTAGCGGACCCCGCTGATCTGGAAAAGCACCCGCCACACGCTTTGCGTTCCCCGCCGGACCGATTATGTAGCGATCATGACTGAGACACCCGCCAACCAGCCCAAGCTCGAGATCCGGATCATCCCGGTCACGCCCCTGCAGCAGAATACGTCCATGATCTGGTCGACCGAGACCAAGGAAGGCGTTTTCGTCGACCCGGGTGGTGAGATCGACAAGCTGATGGGCGCTGCGGAACAGTTCGGCGTTAAAATTGTCGCGGTCTGGCTGACCCACGGCCATATGGACCATGCAGGCGCTGCAGCGGCCGTGGCAGAGCGGACCGGCTGCCCCATCATCGGCCCGCACGAAGACGACCAGTGGCTGCTGGATGAGATCGAAACGCAGGGCGCAAAATATGGCATCAAGGACGGCCGGAACGTCAAACCGGACCAGTACCTGCACGATGGCGATGTGCTCGACCTGGCCGGCAACAAGTTTGGCGTCGTACATACGCCCGGGCACACGCCGGGCCATGTGGTGATTTATTCCCAGGAGGGCGGACTCGCCTTTGTCGGCGATGTGCTTTTCCGCGGCTCGGTCGGACGGACGGATTTTCCGCGCGGCAATCATCAGCAGCTGATCGACTCGATCACCGGCAAGCTCTGGCCGCTCGGCGAGCAGATGCGCTTCGTGCCCGGCCACGGCCCGCTCTCGACCTTCGGACAGGAGCGTCAGGACAACCCGTTCGTCGCTGACGCGGTTACCGGCTACCAGGGCACCGAGAAACAGGCTCCGGACGAGATCAGCCAGAAGCTTTCCAAGCGCTGGAGCTGACGGGTCCGGTCAAGTCTCTGAATTCATTGTAATGTTGTGCGGGGAACCGGCCCGGGTGCCAGCCGTTGTTGCGGTCATAGCCACCCGAAAGGACCCAATATGACCCTCCCAGTGAAACTGATGGCCATTGGTGCCAGCGCAGCCATTCTGGCTGCCTGTACTTCTACCGGCACAACCGAACGCAACGCAGCCTATGGCGCTGCCGCAGGGGCCGTTGCAGGCGCCGTGATCGGCAACAATGTCGGCGATGGCGATGCGGAACGCGGCGCCATCATCGGTGGTGCACTTGGCGGCGCAGCCGGCGCAGCGAAAGGCTGCACGGAGGCCGAAGACTGCGACATGCCCGGGGTGAAAGACCAGGAAACCGAGCGAGATTCCGACGGTGACGGCGTGGCAAACGCCTATGACCGCTACCCTTATGATCGCTCGCGCTGGTAACCTGCGGCCCAGTTAACCGATCAACGGCCCCGTTCCAACCGAACGGGGCCGTCCTTTTCCGGCGTTCAACAACAGCGTCAAGAATGCAAAATTAAATGGGAACCAGATCCACCTTGGCGCGTTTCTGACGGACTGTATCTGTAGCGTTTTGCTCAAGGAGTGCGGCATGGCCCCACCTCACCCGTCTTCGACATCGTCTGTTTTGGCACAGCGCGAACCCACCTCTCCCGAAACGGAGGTGAGGACCCGGGTGTTTGCCTGGTGCTCTGCGTGGAGCAGCATCGATGGCAAGCTGCCTACAGAAAAGCTACGTGAAATTGTGACCGACGGCCCGATCCGGATGGTGACGGATTTCGGCGCTCATATGACAGTCAGTGTTTCGCTCGACTCCTATTGCGCCTACTGGTCGTCACTGGTGTCGGAGACCTTCTGCGAATGGTCCCTCGTGATCGATTCCCCGATTGATGTGACGATCTCCGGCGATATGGCCGTAGTGGAGTTCCACGCGCGCCTTCAGGGAATGACGCATGAGAAAGACCGGAAATCCCAACGCCAGCATTCCCGGCAAATGTTCGAATACGCCCGCGGCGTCTGGCGCCTCGTCCAGGAGCAGACGACAATCGTCCAGGAAGAGGCGTGTCTCTGAACTCGTTCAGAAGAACAGCAACCACCAACTTACTGCAGCGGGCGCCGACTTTCTGTCCACTCTTACCTTGCCCAAGCCTCCGACTCTGCTATGACGCAGCCGTTTGACCGCGAGGAGTAGGGGCACATGCCAAAGCGCACAGATATCAGCTCCATTCTCGTCATTGGCGCCGGACCGATTATCATCGGACAGGCCTGCGAATTCGATTATTCGGGCGTCCAGGCGGTGAAGGCACTCAAGGATGAAGGCTACCGCGTCATCCTCGTAAACTCGAACCCGGCCACGATCATGACGGATCCGGGACTGGCCGACGCGACCTATATCGAACCGATCACACCGGAAATCGTCGAAAAGATCATCATCGAAGAAAAGCCGGATGCGCTGCTGCCCACGATGGGCGGTCAGACCGCGCTGAACTGCGCGCTGGACCTGCACTATGCAGGCATTCTGGAGAAGCACGGCGTCGAGCTCATCGGCGCCAAGGCGGACGCCATCGAAATGGCTGAAGACCGCGCCCTCTTCCGCGAAGCGATGGACCGGATCGGCCTGGAAAATCCGCGCGCGACAATTGTCTCCTCGCCGAGAAAGGCCGACGGCAAATACGACCGGATCGAAGGTCTTAAGCGCGCCATGGATGCGCTGGAGACTGTCGGTCTGCCGGCCATCATCCGTCCGGCCTTCACGCTGGGCGGCACGGGCGGCGGCGTTGCCTACAATGTCGAGGAGTATGAAGAGATCTGCCGCTCGGGCCTCGCGGCGTCTCCCAATGCACAGATCCTCGTCGACGAGAGCCTGCTCGGCTGGAAAGAATATGAGATGGAGGTCGTCCGCGACAAAGCGGACAATGCCATCATCATCTGCTCCATCGAGAACATTGACCCGATGGGTGTCCACACCGGCGACTCCATCACCGTCGCCCCTGCCCTGACGCTCACCGACAAGGAATACCAGGTGATGCGTAACGCGTCGCTTGCAGTGCTGCGCGAGATCGGTGTCGAGACCGGCGGCTCGAATGTCCAGTTCGCAGTGAACCCCGCAGACGGGCGCCTGGTCGTCATTGAGATGAACCCGCGTGTGTCGCGTTCCTCCGCGCTGGCGTCCAAGGCAACCGGTTTCCCGATTGCGAAAGTCGCCGCGAAGCTGGCGGTCGGCTACACGCTGGATGAGCTGGACAATGACATCACCGGTGTGACGCCCGCCTCTTTCGAGCCGACAATTGACTACGTCGTCACCAAGATCCCGCGTTTCGCTTTCGAAAAGTACAAGGGCACGGAACCTGTTCTGACCACGGCGATGAAGTCTGTCGGCGAGGCGATGGCGATCGGCCGGAACTTCAAGGAAAGCCTTCAGAAGGCGCTGAATTCCCTCGAAACAGGGCTGACCGGTCTGAACGAATTGCCCTTCGAGGATGAAACGAAACTGCGCGCCGCTCTGGCGATCCAGTCACCGGATCGTCTGCGTGTCGTCGCCGAAGCGTTCCGAATGGATCTCAGCGTCGACGATGTCTACGCCATCACCTCGATCGACAAATGGTTCCTGCGCCAGATCGAAGAGATTATCGCCACAGAGAAAATGATCCGCGCGCAAGGCCTGCCGGATAGCGCGTACGCAATGACCGACATCAAAGCGATGGGCTTCTCCGACAAGCGCCTCGCTGAACTGACGGGCAAAACGGAAGAAGCCGTGCGTGACCAACGCCACGCGCTGGACGTCCGGCCGGTCTACAAGCGCATCGACACCTGCGCGGCCGAGTTCGCTGCCAAGACGCCTTATCTCTACTCCACCTACGAGCATCCGCTGTTCGGCCAGGACAAGCCGGACTGCGAGGCCCTGCCAACCGCGCGCGAGAAAGCTGTCATTCTTGGCGGCGGCCCAAACCGGATCGGCCAGGGGATCGAGTTCGACTATTGCTGCTGCCATGCCGCCTTCGCCATGGAAGACCTCGGCATGGAGTCGATCATGGTGAACTGTAACCCGGAAACGGTGTCTACAGACTATGATACGTCGGATCGCCTCTATTTCGAGCCGCTGACAGACGAGCACGTGCTCGAGATCATTCACAAGGAAAGCGGCACCGGCCACCTGCGTGGTGTGATTGTCCAGTTTGGCGGACAGACCCCGCTGAAGCTCGCCAATCCGCTGCATCAGCAGAACATCCCGATCCTCGGGACAAGTCCGGCTTCGATTGACCTGGCCGAAGACCGCGAGCAATTCGCCGCGCTCCTGGACAAGCTCGGCATCCAGCAGGCCCCTTCACGAACCGCGCGCAGCGTGGACGAAGCGCAGATCAAGGCGAACGAGATCGGCTACCCGGTCATGCTACGGCCGAGCTTCGTGCTTGGCGGCCGCGCCATGGAGATTGCCCGCAACGATGAAGACCTGCGCAAGTTCGCTGCCGAAGCGCTCCAGGTTTCCGGCGATGCGTCTCTGTTCATCGACCGCTATCTCTCGGATGCCACGGAAGTGGATGTCGATGCGATCTGCGATGGCGAGAACGTCCACGTCGCGGGCATCATGGAGCATATCGAGGAAGCCGGCGTGCATTCCGGCGACTCCGCCTGTGTGCTTCCGCCCTTCACACTTTCGCCCGCGCTGCAGGGCCGGCTCGCCGAGCAGACAATCGCGCTCGCCCGCGCGCTGGACGTGCGTGGACTGATTAACATCCAGTTCGCTGTAAAAGGCGAAGAGATATACGTTCTGGAAGCCAACCCGCGCGCCAGCCGGACCGTGCCGTTCGTCGCCAAGGCGGTCGGTGCGCCGATCGCCGGCATCGCCGCGAAAGTCATGGCGGGTGAGAAGCTCACCGCGTTTGACCTGACCCATGCCAATCCGCGCCGGATTGCCGTCAAAGAAGCCGTGTTCCCATTCGCCCGCTTCCCGGGGGTCGACCCGCAGCTAGGCCCGGAAATGCGCTCTACCGGCGAAGTCATGGGCTGGGACGATGATTTCGGCACCGCCTTCCTGAAAAGCCAGCTCGGTTGCGGCGTGGTTCTCCCTGCGGAAGGTGCCGTCTTCATATCGGTGAAGGATTCGGACAAGACCGGCGTCATCGAGGCGGCACGCGAACTCATCAATTTGGGCTTCACTCTGGTCGCCACGTCGGGCACGGCGGCTCATCTGGAAGCTGAAGGCCTGCCGGTCAGCTCAATCAACAAGGTGAATGAGGGCCAGCCCCACATCGTGGATGCCATGATCAATGGTGACATCCAGCTGGTATTCAACACGACGGAAGGCGCAACATCCATTGCAGATAGCGCCTCGATCCGCCGGACTGCCGTGGCTCGAAAGATTCCGTACTACACGACGCTCGCCGCATCGATGGCGTCTGTTCGCGCCATCACCAGCATGAAGTCACGGGAAATCTCCGTGCGTGCCTTGCAATCGGCGTGACAACCCCCACTTGACGACGCTGACATTTACGACAACGATTTTCGCCCAATTACAGAGGTGACCCCCATGGAACGCATCCCCATGACCGCAGAAGGCCATGCTGCGCTTCAAACTGAGCTGAAAAACCTCAAATCGGTTGAGCGCCCGAATATTATCGCGGCGATTGCCGAAGCGCGCGCCCACGGCGACCTGTCGGAAAACGCCGAATACCATGCCGCCAAAGAGAAGCAGAGCTTCATCGAGGGCCGTATCAGCGAACTGGACGACAAGCTCGCCCGCGCTGACGTGATCGATGTGTCAAAGCTGACAGGCGGAAAAATCCGCTTTGGTGCCACGGTCTCCCTGATCGACGTCGATTCCGAGGAAGAGTCCTCCTACAAGATCGTCGGTGACGACGAGGCGAATGTGAAGGAAGGCAAGATTTCCATCTCCTCCCCCATCGCCCGTGCCCTGATCGGCAAGGAAGAAGGCGACGAGGCTGAAGTCGCGGCACCTTCGGGGGCCCGGGCCTACGAAATCGTCAAAGTCGAGTACCGGTAAATGTCCGGGCCGGGACCGCTCGGACCCTCAGTCTGGGCGGTCTCCGATGGCCGCGCAGGCAACGCCGCCCAGGTGCGTGCCGTGGTGCAGGCCCTGGGCGAGACACGCCGCTGGATGAAGATCGGTCACATTGCGGGCGAAGGGCACCGCCCTGACCCCGTCGTCCTGACCCCGCGCGCGCCATGGACCTGGCTTCCGGCCGATAACTGGCCCTCCCCCCTGTCTGCCCTGCCTGCGAAACAACGCACGCTCTTGCAGCCGCCCTGGCCCACCGTCTGGATCGCCGCCGGGCGCCGTTCGGCCGCCTTCAGCCGGGCGGTACGTGACTGGTCCGGCGGACGGACACTGACGGTACAGATTCTTGACCCACACATTGCGCCCGACAATTTCGACCTGCTGGTCACACCCGCTCATGACGGCGTGACAGGACCCAACGTCATTCAGACGATCGGATCCCCCTCCTATTTTTCGCCGCACACGATAGAAGACGCCGGCCAGGCCTTTGCCGACCTCGCAGACGAACGCGGCAAGAGCGCGATTGTCATCCTGGGGGGCGACAGCAAGGCGCACCAATTCACCGAGGCCGCAGCCCAGCGTCTCGACAGCCAGCTGCGCGCCCTGGCCGGTCTTGGCTGGCGCCTGCGCATCACCGCGTCCCGCCGAACCCCCGACCCGGTCCGCGCGCGGTTCCGCCGGATGGCCGATGAAATCGGTGCCAAATTCTGGTCCGGTACAGATGATGGTCCGAACCCCTACATCGCCTGGCTGACCTTCTCCGACGTTGCGATTGTGACCGAGGACAGCGCCAACATGCTGTCCGATGCCACATGGCATGGTCTGCCGCTTCACATCGCGAGACTGGAAGGCCGGTCGGAAAAGTTCGACAAGCTCCACGAAAGCCTGATCGGGCATGGCGCGGCCCGCTGGTTTGACGGCACGCTGGAAACCTGGACCTACACCCCGCTACGGGAAGCCGACCGGGTTGCCGATGTGATCGTCGACAAGCTGCTTGAGCGATACCCCCAACCGGATATGGGCCAGTCCGACAAAGTAGCCGCCCCGGATTGGCTGAGCTGATCTTTTCGATTCCGGTTTTTCTTGCGTTTTAAAACTGTCTGAGGCCATATGATGCGACCTTGGGGGGAAATGACGCGCGACATGGAGTCTCTTAGACAGTGCTTCCGGGCTTACCGTGACGCTCAGACGTTCCGGGATCTTCGCGTTGCGGCGACAGCTTTTTACGACTCCATGCACGTCGTAATGGCGAGCTATTTCCATTATCCGCCCGTCGGTGCACGTGATTTTGACGGACAAATCCAAGTCGACCAATTTGGCTATCCGGAAGCCTGGCGGAAAACCTATATTGATGAAAAACTGCACCTGAGCGACCCACTCGCCCGGCGGGCAGGAAGTTTCACCCGTCCGCACTTCTGGTCAGAGATTCCTAAACTGCCAAACCTGACAGAGGACGAGCTCGAATACGTCAAGCGCGTCTCAGCACAGAATCTGGGCGAAGGTCTGGGTATCCCGCTCTTCGGACCGGCTGGCCGGCATGGATATGCTGCGCTTGGCTTTGGAAGCAATGGTCGCCCGCCCCCGGACGACGTTCTTATGTTGCAGGCAAGCGCCCAGATGGGGCATCTCGCCTATTGCCGCCTGTTATTACGCGATCTTCCGAACGGCACCAACCTGTCTGCCAGGGAAAGGGAAATCCTCCGTTGGGTCGCCCGTGGCCGGACGAACTCGCAGATTGCCGAAGTGCTTCACCTCTCCCGCAATACGGTCGAGACTTATATCCGGCGCTGTTTCGACAAGCTCGATGTGAATGACCGGGTTTCGGCCGCTCTGCGCGGCATTGCCCTCGGCATGGTGGACTGACCAGAGCTCAGGCAGCGACAACCCGCTCATCCGCCGGAATGGCCTTGAGGATGAACCCGCCGCCCAGAATACGCGTACTGCCATCCGGGTCATACAGGACCGCCGCCTGACCGCGTGCAACGCCCTCTTCCGGTGCGTCGAACCAGATTACCGGCGTTCCGTCATGCCAACCAAGCCGGGCCGCAACGGGCGGGCGTGTCGACCGCACACGGACGAGCACAGGCGCCCCGGCATCTGCCGCAGCTTCGAGACTTCCAGGCCCGATCCAGTTCAGTTCTTCCAGCAACAGGCCAGATGTCATCAGCGCTTCGCGCGGTCCGACAATCACCCGTCGGTTCGGTGCGTCGATCTTCACCACGAAGAGCGGCTCTCCTGTCGCAACGCCAAGCCCGCGGCGCTGGCCGATCGTGTAGTGGATGACCCCATTGTGCTCACCCAGAACACGGCCATCGATATGTACAATGTCTCCACCGCGCCCGGCGCCAGGGCGGAGTTTCTCGACCACGTTCGCGTAGGACCCTTCCGGCACGAAACAGATGTCCTGGCTGTCAGGCTTGGAGGCGACCGGCAGGCTGTACCGGTCTGCCATTTCGCGGACTTCCGTCTTCGGAAGATCACCTAACGGGAAACGCAGGAATTCCAGCTGCTCGCGTGTCGTCGCAAACAGGAAATATGACTGGTCGCGCGAAGCATCGGCGGCCCGGTGGAGTTCCGGCCCGTCCGCCCCTTCGGTGCGACGGATGTAGTGACCGGTCGCCAGGCAATCTGCACCGAGGTCTTTCGCCGTTTTCAGCAGATCCGAGAACTTGACGGTCTGATTGCAGCGGATGCAGGGGATCGGCGTTGATCCGGCAAGATAGGTGTCGGCGAAATCTTCCATCACCTGCTCACGGAACTTCGACTCATAATCCAGCACATAGTGCGGGATGCCGATCATGTCGGCCACATTCCGCGCGTCGTGGATGTCCTGCCCGGCGCAACAGGCGCCTTTCTTCTCGATCGCGGCACCGTGGTCGTACAGCTGCAACGTGATTCCGATCACGTCATAGCCTTCGGCTTTCAGCATGGCAGCAACCACGGAACTGTCGACCCCGCCAGACATGGCGGCAACCACACGGATGTCCGCCGGCGCTTTCGCGAATCCAAGGGAATTGATGCCGCCCGTCCAGGCAGCCGTTTTCGTATCAGTCATCTCTCACTCCCACCGGGTTCAAGGCCCGGAGCAGCCAAGGTTGAGGCGCGCATATAGCGGCAAGAGAGGCGAAGGTGAAGGGGTGGCCTGTTCAGGCTGCGGAGGTGGCAGACTTTGCACTGCCGCCGGATGCCACCCAGCTGCCTCGGAAATCGCGTGACGGTTCCAACTGATTGGTCAGGCCGATCAGGCTTTCCCCCTGCCCCAGAATGACGTGTCCGCCCGGCATCAGCTGAGCTGCCAGATTGTCTGCCACACGGCTGCGGGCAGACCGGTCCATACCGGACAGGACATTGCGGCACAGGATGACGTCAAACTTGCCGAGACCGCCGGCGCTTTCCAGCAGATTGTGCTGACGGAAGCTGACCTTGCTGCGCAGCGCCTCCGAGATTTCCCACTGGCCGCTGTCTGTGCGGGTGAAGTGCTCCATCAGTCTGTGGATAGAGAGGCCCTTCTGGACCTCATAGTGCCCGAACCTGCCAGCGCGGGCTCGTTCGACGGCCGCTTTGCAAAGATCGGTGGACAGGATCTCGATCTTCGCGCCGCGCAGGGCCACCGGCGGGTCATCCTCCAGAAGCATGGCGAGCGAATAGGCTTCCTGGCCTGTCGAACCACCGGCGATCCATACTTTCACCCGGCCCGTATTGCCCGCTTTCAGACGCATGGGCAGGATGTCGGTGACCAGCCGGTGCAGCGTGTCCCGCTCCCGGAAGAACCACGTATCCTTGGAAACCAGCGCCGCGGCACATTCTGCAGCGAACACCGGATTGGCCCGCGATTTCAGGCAGTGAACCAGGTCCTCGAGCGATCCGAAGCCTTCACGGCGCGCAATCGGCGCAAGCCGGGCTTCAATCAGGTAGGATTTTGATCGCGGAATCGCCTGACCCGACCCTTTCAGGGCCAGA
Organism: uncultured Hyphomonas sp.; assembly: GCF_963678195.1. Classification (NCBI taxonomy): domain Bacteria; kingdom Pseudomonadati; phylum Pseudomonadota; class Alphaproteobacteria; order Hyphomonadales; family Hyphomonadaceae; genus Hyphomonas; species uncultured Hyphomonas sp. The sequence continues at coordinate 873,809 of NZ_OY782759.1, read as the reverse complement.
TCTGCCAATTCGTTGAATACCCCATCCTGCATAATTCGCTCCGGTCCCGGGCTGATGCGTTGCAAAAGTTACCGGTACAGCAAGGATTGTTAAGAAATACTTAGATCAGCCCGACTTCGGCAAACTTGCTCTCGAGAATTTCGGCGTCGAAGGGCTTCATAATAAACTCGTCGGCACCCGACCTGAGAGCCTCGCCAACGTGTTCGGCATCATTCTCGATTGAGCAGAACATGACAACCGGCTTTTTCCCGCCTTCTTCCCGGCGCAGGGCGCGAAGAAAGTCGAGCCCGTTCATGACCGGCATGTTCCAGTCCAGCAGGACGGCGTCCGGCATCTGTTTACGGCAGATGTCCAGCGCTTCCGAGCCATTGCCGGCCTCGGTCACTTCAAAGCGCATGTCCTTGATAATACGGGCAGCCACCTTCCGAACCACCCGCGAGTCGTCGACGATCAGACACGTTTTCATGAACTACATCCCCACTGGGAGCTAAGCTTCCGACGCTCCCCGAAGTGTCTTAACATAAACTTTCCATCCCCGCAGCTGAAGCAAGCTCAGCCTTCGGCGCGCAGTCCCGTAACCATGAAGATGACCTGGTTCTCGCTGGACTTCGCGGTCAGCTCGCCATCCAGGCCATCCGAGATCATCTTCGTGAAAAGCGCCTGGATGTTCTCCGCCCGCCAGCCCTCTTCCGGCTCGGTGCCTTCAATCGCCGCCGTCACGTCACTCTTGAGGCGGGCACGGTCGCCCTTCGCAGTCAAAGTGATGGTCAGCCCGCCCGCTTCGCTGCGGATGCGGACGCTGACCACGCCACCGCGCGGCAGGGATTCCACCGCCATCATGACGAGGTTCATCATCAGGCGCGCATGAGAAAAGCTCAGATGGTCGGCCTGTATATCCCATTCCACACTCGGCTTGTGGCTCTTGACGAAGGCCTCGGTAATCTTGCGGGCTTCGTGAATGTCCGCCGCGCCGGCATTCAGACCGATGGAACCGAATGCGTAGCGAAGGAACTGGATACGCGCGGCCGCTTTCTCCGCCCCGTCATGCAGCAGCGCTTCGGCCTGCTCTTTCATTTCATGGTCCCCCGGCTCGCCCATGAGGTCGAGCGCGTTGGTGACCGAGGACACCGGCGAGACAAGGTCGTGGCAAATACGCGACGCAACGTACGCCGAAAGGCGCGCAGGATCGATCGATGACATAGTCAGCCCTGTAGATAATAGTGTGGCAATGGCAGCAGGATTGGGTGCTCCGCCGTCTCTGTCAATCAAAGCTGCGTGAAGTTCCCGTCACAGCGGCAGAGATCACACCGAAGGGTCATCCGGACGGTCAATATCGTCATGGCCTGAGCGGGCGGAATAAAATGTGAGGAAAAACAACCCACCAGAGAGACCAACGGTCATAACGGCCCCGATGATATAGGCTGCCCAGCCATGCCCGCTGATCCCGTCGGATCCTCCCATCCAGAAACGTGGCATGACGGCCAGTACCACTGCGAGAACAGCGATACAGGCAAAAACGATGGCGATGGCTTTACGTGACATGCGCCCCACCCTAGGGCCGCTGCCGGGGCGGGCAAGTCACGATATCATTTGCGTTTCCAGACGCCGGACTCGTCCATGTAATACTCGCCTGCATCGAGCTTCTGGATCTGCTTTTCGCCGGTCAGGCGGGCAACCTGCGCCGGGGATGTGCCTGTCTGAGCCGCGACTTCGGCATATTTGGCCGCGCGGCGATTGTTGATCTCGTTTACTTTGCGCACCAGCGACGGGTCTGCCGTGCCGACCACGCCGAGAAGGCCGTCAATGGTCTCACCCACCTGCCCCGCATCAATGGCGGCATCGATCACCGGATCGCCGGCGAATGCGGCAGGCGCCATTGCAAAAGATCCAATGGCGAAAACGGCAGCGGCTGCGAATGTACGAAGGGATGTCATGCTGTCTCTCCTCTCTTCGCTAGAACAGGTCCGGGTTGTCTGCGATCAGCTCTTCGACTTCCTTGTCGAGAATGATGCGGACCTCCTGGGTAATGTTCAGATCGATCTTGATCGGCTTGTCCGACGGTTCAATCTTTATCGTATGCGTGCAGGCGGCCAGGATAGCAAATCCGGCGCCGACGAGGAGCGTGTTTCGTAAGGTCATGGGCGTGATGGCCTCCTTGGATCTGAGGCCACCATGCCATGACCCGGCTTAACGTCAATCAAGGACGTGGTTGTTCGTCATTCATCTTCCGAGATTTTGAGCCCGCGGTCCGTCAGAACCTCCTCAACCACAAAATCCGTGAGTTTCTGCTGATTGGTATAGAACTGGCTGGAGCGGAACAGTTCTGCCAGGGCCGAGTCCACAGCAATGTTGAACTCGAATGGCTGGCCTTTCAGGATGTGGGCGTTCTGTCCATAGGTGATGTCATTCCGGCTTTTACCAGCCAGTTTCAAGGTAATCTTCACCCGGTCGGCGACGTCCCCATCGAGCCCGACTTCCAGCACCGTGAAATCGAAATCCTTCAGTGCCTCGAAGGCCAGCCTGACATTGGCGTCGGCTTGCGCGGCGGAGTCTGCCGCGTTGCCAAGATAGGCAACCCGCCCGCCGCCATCGTCAGCGAGAAGACGCGCATCCCGGATCATGACTTTCGATCGCTCCACATCGATTGGGAACCTGCCAGAGACGCTGCCTTCGGCTTCGATCTTGGGCAGCTTCAGGATACGGACGAATTCCGCCAGATCGATCGCATCCGCCGTGACCTCGACATGCTGTGTGTCCGCGCCGAGCGTCCAGTCGAACGGTGAGAGCGCAAGCGTGCCACCGGCGAATGGGAAGGCCGCCGACTCGACCACCAGAACTTTTCCGCCGGACAAGGCAAACACGATACGGCCATCCCGCAGAGGCACGCCCGGATTCATGCCGCCAATTGTCAACACCTGGGTCGGCGCGGTGGAAAGCGTGAACAGGTCGTCGAAGTGGACTGAACCATCCACATTCTCAACCCGGCCAAGCCGTGTGGTCTGGAACCCGAAGTCCGAGACCGATACATCGGCTGTTCCGGCAAGGCGTCCGCCATCGATCACCACATCCGACACGGCCGCCATGCGGCCTGATGCATCGGTGTAGACACCGCGCAGAAGCTCCGACAGCATTACCGGCTGCAGACCACCCTTGCGGAACTCCAGCGGCCGTGTCGCGACACGCGCCGTCCCGTCAAGCGTCAGCACATTGATGTCGGCTGTAATATCCCCGACGGCAACATCATTCGCTTGCAGACGAAGCGGGCCGCTCAGGGCAAGCTGCCACTCACGCATTTCGGCCGTCAGGTCTGCAAGAAGCGGCTGGTAAACCGGGTCGTCCCGGAAATCACGGATCAGGACTGAGCTGCCCGCCAGGTCGCCCGACAGGCCGCCAGATCCGATCACCCCATCGAAACGGATTTCCCCGGCGGTGACTTTTGCCGGAATCAGCGTTCCGCCAAACACCGTACTGCCAAGCGTTGCGGCGAGCGCAGGCGCTTTCCCTTTCGCCGTGACGAGCCGGACGCGCGGGCTTGCGCCGTCAATCGACAAAGTGCGGTCGCCAATATCCATCGGCAGGCCAATGTCCGGAGATGACAGCGACAGGCTGAACTGCTTGCTGACAGACCAGTCGACTGCTGCATCGCTGAGATTGAGCACGCCTGTGACGGACTTTGACTGAAATGGCCAGGACACATTGCCAAGAGACGCCTTGCCCGACGCATCGCCGGCACCGGGCTTCATGAAGACGCCCCCGCGTGGGCAGAAGTTCAGCCGGTTTGGCTGGAAAACAACGCCGCCAAGCGTCAGCCCCTGCGTTTCAAAAATCAGACAGGGGGCGTTGAGGGGTTCGACACGCAGCCCCTTATCCGTATTGCTTACCTGCACGGCCCCAGTCAGCCGCGATTGCTCCAGCGTCAGGCCTAGCACCGGCCCGGAGAGCGTCACCGCCCCGCCCGCAGTGACGTGTAGATCTTCCGCCCCGGAACTGACCTGAAGCGCGTCCAGATCCGTGCCGAATTGCGTTCCGTTCACGGACCAGGGTGAGAGCTCGACCGACTTGGCAGAAAGAAGCAGCCCATCCGGCCCGAAGGTCAGCGTGTTCAGGTCCATCGCCAGTTCAGGGGCACCGCCGCCTTGCAGTGAAAGACGGCCAGTGATCGACGCCTGCCCGTGATGAAGGCTGAACCAGGGCGCGCCGGTGCGCTGGGACACTGTCAGTTTCAGCCCGCTTTTCGATGTCAGCGATGCACTCTCCTGCGCATCGAATGCCAGGCCATTCTCATGGAGGCTGGCCGTCAGGTTCGTTTCCACATTAAAGGCGGACAAGGCCCGCCGGAAAGCCACTCGCAGGCTGTCGCCATGGGCCGTAAGGGGAGTGGGTAATTTCACGTGGTTCAGCAGTGGTTCGGCAGTCTCCTCTGACAGCGCCGTCCCGGTCGTGGCAACCGGTCCCGCAAAGCGCAAACCGTCGGCCTTTGACCAGGACACATCCCCCACCGCAGAAGCCTGATCGGCGCGGCCTTGAGGGACTGCAGCGGAAGACAGACTCACTTCCAGCGGCCCGGCGAAGCCATCATCCGATTTCCGCAGGGAGGCTTCGAGGCGCGCGGCCTCAGCAGCATATCCAGCCCAGCGGACCTTGCCTGCATCCAGTTGTACGTCCGCCTCGATCAGGGCATCAAGCACACCAGCAATCGATACCTCTGCCAGACGATACAGACTCGCATGCCCGCTGGTTTGCAGCGCGGCCAGGTCAAACCCCTTGCCCGTCGCTTCTTCGACCTGACCGTCCCAGACGAGCTGGGCAGGCGCATCATCCGTGAGGCCAGCCTCAAGACTGGCGACGAGCTCCGCATTCGTCAGATTTACATCGTCCGTGCGCAGCGCTTCCAAGGTGACGTTTACGCGCCCGTCAAGCTGACCATCCCTTGCTGTCAGTTCGGCCACACCGCCAGACCAGCGGACATATCCCTGCGGTTCGTTCAGGCTGGCTGGCTCGAGAACGAGAGAGGCCTGCCCGTTTTGTGGAAATTGCCCGCTCGCCTTGATGCTGGCGCTGACGTCTCCGGCACTCGTTGCGATCAGGATACGGCCGTCGCGAATGTCGAGCGCAGGCAACGCGATGCCGCCGCCACCGCCGCCGGACGGCGCCAGCCGCTCCAGCCCGTAAAAGCCGATCTGCCCGTCGGACAGCGCCCCGCGCACCACAGGCGCATCCAGCTCCACCGCTTCAACACGCGGGGAAAAAACACCAGGCCAGTCCATCCGGACGTGGACCAGAGCAGCCTCAAACGCCTTGTGCCCCTGCCCTGTGACCGACAGGTCTCCGATGACCGCACCGCTGAGGCCCAGGCTGTCGAAGCGGCTTGAACAGGTCAGATCCCGCTCAGCACACCATCCGGCCAACACCTGCCGGGCCACCGTCTTGCGCAGGCCCCAGCCTGTGAGCCCGGAAATCAGGATCAGCAACACAACCGCCAGCAGAATACGCCGCGCCCAGCGTGCGGGCACCCGGGGTGTCCGGCCGACCGCTTTGTTTAAATCTCCGTCATCTGGTAGCGTCACTGACTCATCCGGCTTGCATCCGGCTCTCTCTGGAAACTAGACTCTTGCCTGAAAGGGGAATTCCTTTCCGGCCGCGTTTCAAAAGCCTTAATAGGCAAAGGCGATAACAATTTGGCGAAGAAAAGTCCGCTTGCACGGGAGTTGCAGGCGGGATGCCAAGGGTGGCGACAAAAACGGAGGGGCTTGCACCATGCAGGACACTCAAAAGACGACCCAGACCCAGGCGCCCACGCGTTCGACCCTGTCGCACGGCGTGAAGAGTCTCGTGGCATTGCTGGTTCTGGGCACAGGATCTGCCATTGCAGGACTCCTGATTGCTGGCCCGAACGGTCAGAACGGCCCGGGCGCAGCGGAGGCAGCGCCTGCCCCGCCGCCATTGGCGACAACACTGTTGACCGCGACAGACATCGAACCGCCCGCCAGCCCGCTTCAGACCGCCAGCGGTGAACTGGCCCGCCGGGAAACGCTCACAGGCCTCGTCCAGCGCCTCGGCGCCCCGGCCAATGAAGCCGCAGGGGCGCTCCAGACCCTGTATGACGACGAACTCCTCGACCCGAGGCGCCTGCGGCCGGGGCTTGAGGCAGAAGTCTTCCTCGACAATGGCCATCTGCGCGCCCTGAACGTGAAGGCGGAAGCTGGCCGGAACCTGTTCATCACCCGCAGCGCAGACGGCGGCTGGACGGCCGCCGCCCTCAATGCCCGGCTGACCCCGCACTATCACCGCGTTGGCGCGCCGATCGAGACATCGATCTATGAGACGGCCCTCAAGCTCGGTGCCGGCGACCAACAGGTGGTCGATTATGCCTCGGTCTTTGCATATGACGTTGACTTTCAAAGGGAAATTCACCCCGGTGACTCCTTCGAAATGGTGTACGAAACGTACACCGATGAGGCCGGCCATCCGATAAAGACCGGAAACCTGATCTACGCATCGCTGAACGGCCAGGCCCTGACACGCAGCTTCTACCGCTTCACCCCATCCGACGATGGAGAGACCGACTACTTTGATTTCAATGGCGAAAGCGCCACAAAATTCCTGATGAAGACGCCGATCAACGGCGCGCGGCTGTCATCCTCCTTCGGCAACCGGGTCCATCCGATCTCAGGCTATACCCGCCTGCACAAGGGCACGGACTTCGCCGCGCCGACCGGCACGCCGGTTTATGCCGCCGGCAACGGCACCATTGAATGGGCTGCCCGCCGCGGCGGCTATGGCAATTACATCGTCGTGCGCCATGCCAATGGCTACAAAACGGCCTATGCGCACCTGTCGCGCTATGCCCGCGGCCTGCGAAAGGGCCGCCATGTGCGCCAGGGCGATATCATTGGCTATGTCGGATCAACAGGGGCCTCCACCGGACCACACCTGCACTATGAGGTGTACATCAATGGCAAGCCGGTGAACGCGATGAAACTCAAGCTGCCCACCGGCCGCAAGCTGGCCGAGACACCGGCCATGCTGGAGGAATTCCTTGAGGCCCGCGATGCCATCGACGCCATACGGAGCGAGCAGGACACACCCCGCCTTATCAGCGTCTCTCTGCCCTCCAACCCGCCATCGCCATAGGTCGCGGCTTCCATCACTGGCAAAAATAGAAACGGCGCAGGTTTCCCTGCGCCGTCTCTGTTTCAGCATTGGCCGGATCAGTTCAGAACAGCTGCGCCTTTGGCGAAATCGTTCGGGACGCCGTTGATGGAGAGCTGGTCGCCCTCCACGCCGATCTTGATGGTCTCGCCATCATGGATGCGGCCTTCCAGTAGCAACCGGGCCAGCGGGTCCTGAAGTTCCTTCTGGATGACACGCTTCAGCGGACGCGCCCCATAGACCGGGTCATAGCCGCGGGCGGCCAGCCAGTTGCGGGCATCGAGGCTGAGCTCCAGCTTCATCTTCCGATCCTTCAGCAGGCCTTCGAGGCGCTCCATCTGGATGTCGACGATATGGTCGATCTCGCCGCGGCCAAGCCGCTTGAAGAAGACGATCTCATCGATCCGGTTGATGAACTCCGGGCGGAAGTGCGCCCGGATGGCACTCATCACCGAATCTTTCGCGCTCTCGGAGATGTCCCCTTCCTCACCGGAGGCAAGGGCATCGGCGCCGAGGTTCGACGTCATGATGATAATCGTGTTCTTGAAGTCCACGGTCCGGCCCTGGCCATCCGTGAGGCGGCCGTCGTCCAGCACCTGCAACAGCGTGTTGAACAGGTCCGGGTGGGCCTTCTCGACCTCGTCGAACAGGACAACCTGGTAAGGCCGCCGGCGGACCGCTTCGGTCAGCACACCGCCTTCATCATAACCGACATAGCCCGGAGGCGCGCCGATCAGACGGGCCACGGAGTGTTTCTCCGAGAACTCCGACATGTCGAGCCGCAGGATGGCCGTGTCGTCGTCGAACATGAATTCGGCGAGCGCCTTGGTCAGCTCCGTCTTACCGACACCGGTCGGACCGACAAACAGGAACGAGCCGATCGGACGGTTCGGATCCTGCAGGCCGGCACGCGCGCGGCGCACGGCATTCGACACGGCTTCAAGCGCCGGGTCCTGGCCAACCACCCGCTTGCGCAGGGCGTCTTCCATCTTCAGCAGCTTCTCGCGTTCGCCTTCCATCATCTTGTCAACGGGAATACCCGTCCACTTCGAGACAACGGCCGCGATGTCTTCCGGCTTCACAACTTCGGAGACCACACCGCCGCCACCGTCTTCACGGCTTTCGGTTTCCTGGATCAGTTTTTCCAGTTGCGGAATGGTCGCGAATTTCAGCTCCGACGCCTTGGCGAGGTCACCCTGACGCTGGGCTTCGGCCATTTCAGCATAGGCCCGGTCCAGCTGCTCCTTCGCAGTCGCTGCGCCTTTCAGCTTGTTCTTCTCGGCGCTCCAGGCCGTGGTCAGCTCATCGGAATGGGCCTGCAATTCTGCAATCTCTTCCTCAAGCGTGTTGAGCCGGTCGACAGAGGCTGCGTCCTTCTCTTTCTTCAGCGCTTCGGCTTCGATCTTCAGCTGCAGCAGGCGCCGGTCGATCTCGTCAAGTTCTTCCGGCTTGGAGTCGACCTGCATGCGCAGGCGGGAGGCGGCCTCGTCCATCAGGTCGATGGCCTTGTCCGGCAGGAAGCGGTCGGTGATGTAACGGTTCGACAGCGTGGCCGCCGAGACGATCGCCGCATCCGAAACGCGCACACCATGGTGCGCCTCGTAGCGGCCTTTCAGGCCACGGAGGATCGAGATCGTGTCTTCCACGGTCGGCTCGTCCACGAACACGGCCATGAAGCGACGGGCAAGCGCCGGATCGCCTTCGACATATTTGCGGTATTCATCCAGCGTCGTGGCGCCCACACAGTGAAGTTCACCGCGGGCCAGCGCAGGCTTCAGTAGGTTCGAGGCATCCATCGCCCCGTCGCCCTTCCCGGCCCCGACCAGTGTGTGCATCTCGTCGATGAACAGGATGACGCCGCCTTCGGCCTGCTGCACTTCGTTCAGCACGGCTTTCAGGCGTTCCTCGAATTCACCACGGAACTTCGCCCCGGCGATCAACGCGCCCATGTCGAGAGCCAGCAGCTTCTTGTCCTTCAGGCTTTCCGGCACATCGCCGTTGACGATGCGCAGGGCCAGGCCCTCGGCAATCGCCGTCTTACCCACACCGGGCTCACCGATGAGGACCGGATTGTTCTTGGTCCGTCGTGACAGGACCTGGATCGTGCGGCGGATTTCCTCGTCGCGGCCAATGACCGGATCAAGCTTACCGTCACGCGCATCCTGGGTCAGGTCGCGGGCATATTTCTTGAGGGCTTCGTAGCCTTCTTCAGCATTTGCGCTGTCGGCCGTGCGGCCCTGACGCAGCTGGGCAATCGCCCCTTCCAGCGCTTTCGGCGTCACGCCGGCGTCCTTCAGAACATCTGCAGCCGGATCACCGGACAGGCCCGCAATGGCCAGCAACAGGCGCTCTGTCGTGACAAAGGAGTCCCCGGCCTTCTTGGCATCGGCTTCAGCTTCCTGGAACAGTTTCGCACCCGCCTGCTCAAGGCGCAGGCCGGTGTTGGAACCGGAAACTTTCGGGATTTTTCCAAGGGCGGTATCGACGCCCTGAACCACGAGTTCCGGCCGGCCGCCGCTCGCACGGATGAGGTTCACGGCCATCTGGTCGCGATCCTCCAGCATTTCTTTCAGGACATGGGCAGGTGTCAGCACCTGATGGCCCGCCGCCAATGCGGCTGTCTGAGCGCCCTGGATAATGGCCCGGGCCCGCTCGGTATATTGCTCAATATTCATCTATGATCCCCTTTCAAAGGCAGATTTGTTTCGGGATTCCGGCACCCCGCTTAGCGGCAGCGCCATTGTCCGTCATAGCCAATGTGGGAACAGATTCCGGTGTTGCAACTCCCCTGCGGCGGGAAGGCCACACAAGAAAAAGCCCGGTGGCCAGAGGCACACCGGGCTATTTGTCTGCGGCGGGGCCTCGCCCCTTAGTCGGTGGTTTCGGCAGACGGTTCTGCTTCCGCATCCTTGGCCTTGCGGCGGCCACGGGAAACCGTCTTCAGGACACCATCGGACGGATCGGAATCGTCTGATCCCTCATTTTCCCCGCTCTTATAGGTCTTCCGGCGCGGACTCTTGCGGCGGGCTTTGGGCTTTTCATCCTTGTCATCATCCGAGGAGGCGCTCGACTCATCAGAGGCCTTGTCCTCGTCAATGACGCGCATGGCGTCATCTCCGTTATCATCCTGCTTGGGCGGCGGATTACGGCGCTCGACGCTGGCTTCCGTCTTTTCCGCCTCGTCCTTACCAGACTCATTGGAATTGTCGTCGCCGTCATTACGGGAATTATCACGGCGATTCTGGTCGCGGTCATCCCGGTTGCCGCCGCGCTGTTGCTGCTGGCGATCGCGGGCTTCCTGCTGCTTGGCAACGATCCGCTGGTAATGTTCGGCGAACTGATAATAAGCTTCTGACAGGATGCGGTCGCCGCTCGTCTGGGCGTCGCGCGCATATTGCTGATATTTTTCAAGTACCTGCTGGGCAGACCCGCGAATTTTCACATCCGGACCGACAGATTCAAAGTGCCGGTTGGGATTGTTGAAATTGTTCTGGTTGTTTCCGCCTGACCGGCGGTTGCGCCCACGTGAGCGTTTCATGAAGTCAGTCCCATGTTCATGCGCCTGCTAGTTCTGTGCAGGCATTCCCGTCGCGCTGGCTTTTTGTTCAGCTAGCCACAGCCCCAATTTTTTGCGCGAAGCCTGTGATCGAAGAGGGAAACCTATGGAACCCGCTCATCTCGTGTCACACGATTCTTCTATCCTGTAATGCCTTGGCCGCCAAGCAAAAATGTAAGTATCCCTATTCGGGTTTCCGGCCCCATACGGCACGATCGTTTCCGCCGAGGTCCTTTGAGGACCCGATTTCGGTAAATTCTGCCATTTCGAGCAGCCCGCAAACCGCATCTTTCTGGTCATGTCCGATTTCAAAAACCAGCCAGGCACCCGGCCTGAGGCGCGTAGCAGCGAGCGAGACGATCTCGCGATAGGCAGCCAGCCCGTCCGGGCCACCATCCAGCGCATCCATCGGATCGTGCGTCCGGACTTCCGGCGCGAGCCCGGCGATCTCTGCGCTGGCAATATAAGGCGGGTTCGAGATGACCAGGCCGACCGTCTGCCAGTCATCCCAGTCGGCCCAGCTGCCGTTGAATACCTCCGCGCGCGCCGTCAGCGCCAGCCGGGCGAAATTCTCCCGGGCGAGGCTGGCCGCCTGCGCACTCGCCTCCACGCCGACACCACGCGCCCGGGGCCGGTTCGCCAGAATGGCTGACAAAAGACAGCCTGTGCCGGTGCCGAGGTCCACGACCAGCATCTCCGTCTCGTCCGGGATAAGACGCAAGGCCGCCTCAACCACGACCTCACTGTCCGGCCGCGGGATCAGCGCACGTTCGTCGCAGAGGATTTCCAGCCCGAAGAATTCGGTCGTTCCGAGGATATGCTGCAAGGGCCGCCGCGTCTGCCGCTCACGGAGCATCTCGCTGAAACGGCCAGCAACATCACCCGGCGCAACATCCGGCCCGGCAGAGATCAGGCCGGTCCGCGTCAGGCCGGAGGCCGCCATCAGGATCAGCCGCGCCTCAAGAGCCGCCTCTTCAATGCCGGCGTCCCGCAATTGCTGCGTACCGGTGCGGAGGCATTCGTCATATGTCGCCACGCCGGACACCTCCATGCGCTCGCCTATCGGCGGTCAGCCCGCCTCTTCCATCGCGGCCAGCTTGCGCGCCTGATCTTCCGTGATCAGCGCTTCGACCACGTCCTGCAGCTTGTCGCCTGAAATGATCCGGTCCAGCGAATAGAGCGTCAGGCCGATCCGGTGATCGGTCACCCGGTTTTCCGGATAATTGTAGGTGCGCACTTTCTGGCTGCGGTCGCCGGAACCGATCTGGCTGGCGCGCGCCTCAGCCCGCTCTGCATCGGCTTCTGCGCGCTGCTTTTCATAGAGACGGATCTTCAACTGTTCCATCGCCTTTTCACGGTTCACATGCTGCGATTTTTCCGAACTCGTCACCATGATACCGGTCGCAAGGTGCGTGATGCGCACGGCAGAGTCCGTCGTATTGACGTGCTGGCCGCCTGCCCCGGAGGAGCGCATTGTGTCGATACGGATGTCTTCCGGCTTGACGTCGATTTCGATGTTTTCCGGCGCGGGCAGCACGGCGACAGTGGCTGCGGAAGTGTGGATCCGGCCCTGCGTCTCTGTCGCCGGCACGCGTTGCACCCGGTGCACACCGCTTTCCCACTTCATGTGGCCGAACACGCCATCGCCCGACACGTTCGCGACGATTTCCTTGTACCCGCCCGCATCGCCCGGCGAGGCATCGACCACGTCAACTTTCCAGCCCATCAGCTGGGCGTAGCGCGAATACATGCGGAACAGATCGCCCGCAAAAATCGCCGCTTCGTCGCCGCCCGTCCCGGCGCGGATTTCCAGCACGATGTCGGCAGCATCGTCGACATCCTTGGGCAGAAGAAGGATCTGCATTTCCTCTTCCAACCCAGGCAGCTTGTCCTTGATTTCCTCGATTTCCATCTCGGCCAGTTCGGCCATGTCCTTGTCGCTGCCGCTGGCCAGCGCCTGGGCCTCTTTCAGGCCTGTGCGCGAATTGAGAAGGTCCCTCGCCTTGTCGACGACGGGCTTCAGCTCTGCATGCTCTTTCGACAGGGCGATGATTTCGGCCGTATCCGAGGTCGCACCCATGCGCGCCTCGACTTCCTCGAACCGATCAATCACCTGCTGGAGGCGGGAATCTGAAATGCTTGCCATGGCGGCTTCTCTAGTGCCGTTTCAGGCAGCTGGTAAGCCCCTTCCGGCGGTTCTATGCCAGCGTGAGGATGCGGATCACTTCCTTGCCCGCCAGGATCAGCAGCATCAGCGAGGAAAGCACAAACATCAGGAACCGCAGGGTCACTTTCGGCGACAGGATCTGCACAAAGGAATGCACCACCCGCAGGCCGACATAGGCCCAGGCCAGATAGGTGGCGGCATGGTCTCCTCCGCCGGTCAGGGCGGTAAAGAACATCAGGGCGTAAAAGATCGTCGGTTGTTCATGCAGGTGATTGTAATTGTCGGCCACCGACCGGACATTCGCCGGCATCTTGTCGACATACGTGCCGGGATGGCGCGCATCATCCGGATTGATCCCGGCTTTCTGCATCGCCGGAATGCGCGTCGCATACATCCACAGCCACATGACAAGCGTCCACACGACAAGCGCGAGAACAGGGTAAAGAAATCCAACATTGATCGGCATGGGCGCCCTCCCTAAGCACTGTTTTCCCTACACTTACTCCGGATCACCTTTAGTGAACAGCGTATTGTGAGGCGCCTTCCCCGACGAGGTGCGTGTGCAGGAACGCCGTGAAGGCGTCGATATCTTCGGAAACGACGCTGTGTCCGCCGGGCCGCAGCCACCACGAGATCCCGGCCGCCGGATCAAACTCCTGCATGCCCGAGACTGTAAGGCCCCTATGGCCGGTCGCTTCATACGCCGCGCTGGCCGCTTCGGCTGCGCGGAAGGAAGAGTTCGGGTCAGACCACACATCCCTGCGCCCGTTGCCGAGCAGAACCGGTGTCGGCGCGACCAGCGCCAGCAGCTCATGCTGGTCCACCGGAATCTCGTCCAGCCGGTCCAGCCAATCCTGCGCTTGGGGCGCCAGCCAGTGCGGATAGGCTTTCGCCATCCGGTCCAGCCGTTCACCTGTGTGCGACCGCGAGAGCGAGGCTCCGGCAAAACCTGACTGGTGCGCCACAACCGCCGCGATGCGCCGGTCCCAGACGGCAGCGATCAGGGCGGACTTGCCATGCCGGGAATGGCCCATCACGCCGATCGCCCGCGGGTCGATGCGCGGATCGGCATCCAGCACGTCCACGGCGGCAGAGAAGCTGTAAGCCCACGCCATCAGGGCAGAGGTCGGATTCACCGGCCCGCCCAGCGCCGCCATCGCCTCAGGCGCTTCCTTCCTGCGGTCCGGGATGAAGTCGGAGGCATAGAAGCTCGCATAGGCGAGCCCGGCATCGAAATAGCGGTCCACCGGCGCCAGCGCGATATAGCGACCGAAGATCTGGGTCGCTGCCCAGCCGGGGAAGCCTTCCATCATGCTGCCATCACAGATCTCGCCGTCCGCATTGGTAACGGGCTCATCCGGGAAAACCGAGCAGGTATCGGCGAAAGTCTGGCTGATTACGACCGGCACCGGGCCGGACGCCTTCGGGAAGGCCGTGACCAGCATGAACGAGCGCGCGCCTTCGCCGCTGCCGATCGTGATTTCGACCTCTTCCAGCGTGCCGCGTCCGTCCAGGTATTCCGGGTCGATCATCTGCCAGTCACCGAAGCTGACCGGCATCCCCGCCGGCCACGGCCCGTAGAGCACGTCCTCGAATTTCTGCTTCAGCGCTTCGCGTTCCGGACTGCCTTCAGCCGTGATGGCCGGCGCGTCGAGGGCCGGCACCGGGGCTGGCTTGTTGCCGGTTTCGAGGCTCGCATAGTTCATGCCCAGCATGGTGCAGCTCGACATGACGAGCGCCATAATGAGGATCAGCACGAGAAGCGGCAGACGGGCGAGAAACCAGAGAATGGGGCGGATCATAGACGACCTTTATGCATGAACTGCCTCACCGGGGCCGACCTTAGCGGCAATCTGGGACCGGGCCAGTCCCCTCACGAAATAGTGCTTATGCGGTTTGCGCATATCTCTCCCGGTAGCGGCGCGAGCCCGGCACGGTTTCGCCTGTATCCAGCTCGATTATGGCATCCCCTTCCCCTGTCGGCGTGATGACCATGGCATGATCAAGATTGACTATATGAGACCTGTGGACGCGCACATGATGGCCACCGGCCTCCTCCAGAAGACGTTCCAGTTCCGTCAACGTCATGCGGACAAGATGCGTCTTCCCGGACGTGCTGACCTCGACATAATTGCCCGCCGCCTTCGCGTGGATGACGTCCCCGGCGTTCAGCATGATGGTCCGCCCGCCGGATTTCAGCATCAGGCGCCGCTCGCGCGTTGCCACCTCATCCATGGCGCGGGATTCCAGCCGGTTCTGCATCGCCATTCGGGCCAGTGCGAAGGTCAGCATCGTGATGCCGTAGCCATAGGCGTCCTTCCTCGCCTCATAGATCCAGTTGAGCGGATCGGAGAGGCCGAAATGGTAATTGTGATCGAGAAAGACCGGATAGGTCAGCTTCCGCAGCAGAACAAAGCCCAGCACGTGCAGCACGATGAAGGTGAGGCAGGCCGCGATGTGCACCGGGACGGACCAGCGCCAGCGGCGCGGCGACAACGGCGCGATGTCAAGAATAAACGGGAAGAACGGCACGAGGCACAGAAGGGACAGGTGCGAGGCCCCTTCCCGCAGCCAGGGCTCCAGCCCGGCGTGCCGGTCCTCCAGCTGGATCGAGGTCGCCTGAATGACCAGCGAAGCCAGCATGAAGATAACAAAGCCGATCATTGCCCAGCGGTCTGCCTGGCGGTCGGCTTCGGTCTCGGGGTGGCGAGTTGGCACATTCATCTGGCCACTCCTGCCACAAACCCCGTGAGAACCGGAAGGCAATCGACGGAAATTCGTCCCTGATCGCCGCCGTTCGTCCCGGGATGGCGCCGTTTGCCCCTTCGGCCCACCGGATACCCCTTGTCTCATGACCCGGCGCCGGTCCGGGCCCAGTCTGCCGCCATGAGACAAGGAGTTTCCCCCATGACCGAACCGTCCCCGGCGCCTGCCTTCCCCCGCCGCTTCGATCTCGACTGGCTGCGCATCATCGCCTTCGGCCTGCTCATCTTCTACCACACCGGCATGTTCTACGTGACGTGGGGCTGGCACGTGAAAAGCGTGCATGTCGGCACCGGCGCGGAATGGGCGATGATGCTGCTGAACCCGTGGCGGCTCGCCCTCCTCTTCTTCATCTCCGGCGTTGCGCTGCGCTTTGCGGCAGACAAGCTGGGCGCTTCAACGCTGGCGCGGGAGCGCGCCGTCCGCCTCGGCCTCCCCATCCTGTTTGGCATGGCGGTGATCGTCGCGCCGCAAAGCTGGCTGCAGCTGGTGGAAAATGGCGAGTTCAGCGGCAGTTTCTGGCAGTTCTGGCCGCACTATCTCGATTTCGGGTCGGACTACTCCATCACGACGCCGACCTGGAACCATCTCTGGTATGTCGTTTACCTGCTGGTCTACACGCTGATGCTGGCCCCGGTGGCCGGCCTCCTGTCCCGGTTCATGACGGGGACGGGCGCGCGCATCACCCATTTCCTGTTCGCCGGCCGCTGGGGCCCGCTCGCCGCGCTGGTCCTGCCGGTGATGCCGTTCATCCTCTACCGCTTCACGCTCGACCCCTATTTCGAGACGACGCATGACCTGACGAATGACTGGGCCAATCACGCCCACAGCCTGACCATCCTTCTGATGGGCTTCCTGCTGGCCAAGGACCGGAATTTCTGGAGCGCCATCCGCCGGGTCCTGCCCTTCGCCATCATCGGCGTGCTGGTGCTGGGCGCCGTGCTCAGCCCGCTCTGGGCCAACTGGGACGCCATGGCGGAAAGTGCCGACTGGAACTGGCTGATCTGGCCGGCCCGCATCGCGCGGATCTTCTATGCCTGGCTGGCCATTGTGACCATGCTCGGCCTCGCCCAGCGCTATCTCAACCGCCCCAGCCGCGCGCTCACCTATATGACCGAGGCGATCTTCCCCTGGTACATCCTGCACCAGACGATCACCGTCATGGCCGGCTACTGGCTGACCCGTCAGGGCCTCAGCGTCTGGGTCGAGGCACCGCTGGTCATCCTCGCCACGTTTGGCGGCTGCGCCCTGCTGCACGAACTCGTCATCCGCCGCGTCGGCTTCCTGCGCCCCCTCTTCGGGCTGAAACCGAAAGGGTCGAAGCCAGCGGAGCGAATGGCTGTCTTCGTACAGCAGTGATCATTGTTGGAGGGAGTTGCCTGTCAGCGCCCAGCCCGTAAGGTCGCGAATCTCTGCCAGACCCCTGTGAAGCGACCCAGTATAGTGAACCCGTACCGTACATTTTTCGAGGCCGAGGGGGAGCGTTTCGGCCGCCACCCCCCCGACCTGTCCTCCGTCTTTCCCGCTCATCCGGATCTGCGGAACTACATGATCGTGATCGCCGGGCGCTGCGGGTCCACCTGGCTTGGCCGCATGCTGGAAGACCTGCACCTCGTCGGCGCACCGGGCGAATATTTCAACACGCAGGGACTGCCCGCCCTTTACCGGAAGCGGGAAGCCAAAGGCCTTGAGGACTATGTGCGCAAGACCGCTGCCCTGCACCCGGTTTTCGGTTTCCAGATCAATCCTGCGCGGCTGTTCCACCTCGAAGACCTGATAGACTTCCGGACGAGTTTTGCCGGGTTTGCGACGATCGATTTGCGCCGGCGCGATTTCGTGGCGCAGGCCTTTTCCTTCGCCCGCGCCAGCAAGAGCGGCAACTGGCACAATGTCGAAGGCCCGCCGCCCGAAGTCACCGACCGTGACGTGTGGTCCATGATCCACCACATCATCCAAAACGAGCAACAGATCGACAAATGGTACGCGCTGCAGAAGCGTTCGCCGCTTCGTCTTGTCTATGAAGATATACTCGCTGACAGGGACAGCGTTATCCTCCGTATCCTGTTCCACCTTTCCCGGAACGGAACCTTGCCCGCCTATACCTCACCGCCCCAGCGCCAGAAGCGCAACGGAGATGGCGCGCCGGACACGGCCCTGCTTGGCTTCCTGCAGCGGAACATGGATAAGATCGAACAGGTCCACCAGGACCGGGCACACATCAATACGGCGAAATTCATTCCAGCGGCCTGACGCGCCCTGAACATCACAAGAGACAAACGCCGCCGCCTCTATTCCGCGGCGACTTCGGCTTCTTCGCGTTCGGCGCGCAGGCGTTCGGCCTTCTGCTCGACCAGCTCGACGATGTGCTCGATCATGTCTTCGTTGGAGACATTGTGGTCCGGCCGTCCGGCCACGAACATCTTGCCGCTTTCCTTGCCGCCGCCGGTAAAGCCGAGATCGGTCAGGGCCGCCTCGCCGGGGCCGTTCACGACACAGCCGATGATGGACAGCGAAATCGGCTCGTGAATGTGCGACAGGCGCTGTTCCAGAATCTCGACCGTCTTGATCACGTCGAAGCCCTGCCGTGCGCAGCTGGGGCACGCAACGATGTTCACGCCACGTGTGCGCAGACCGAGCGATTTCAGCATTTCGAAGCCGACCTTCACCTCTTCGACCGGATCGGCCGACAGCGACACGCGGATCGTGTCGCCAATCCCGGCCCAGAGCAGCGCGCCCATGCCGATGGAGGATTTGACCGTCCCCGTCCGAAGCCCGCCCGCCTCGGTGATACCGAGGTGCAGCGGCGCATCGGTCGCTTCGGCCAGTTGCTGGTAGGCCGCGACGGTGAGGAACATGTCCGAGGCTTTCACCGAAATCTTGTAATCGTGGAAGCCGAAATCATCGAGGATGCGCGCATGATCGAGCGCGCTTTCCACCATCGCGTCCGGGCATGGCTCGCCATATTTCTCCAGCAGGTGCCGTTCCAGGCTGCCGCCATTGACGCCGATCCGGATGGAACAGCCATTGGCACGGGCCGCGTTCACGACTTCCTTCACCCGCGCCTCAGACCCGATATTGCCGGGATTGATCCGCAGGCAGGCCGCGCCGGCGTCTGCCGCCTCGATGCCGCGTTTGTAGTGGAAATGGATGTCCGCCACGATCGGCACGGGGCTCGCCTTGCAGATCTCCGGCATGGCAGCCGTCGCCTCTTCCGTCGGGCAGGAGACGCGCACGATGTCGGCGCCGGCCTCTGCCGCGCGCTGGATCTGCGCGATGGTTGCCGCTGCATCCTCGGTCGGCGTGTTGGTCATGGTCTGGACGGCAATGGGGGCATCGCCGCCGACCAGGACGTCACCAACGCGGATTTGCCGGGACTTGCGGCGCGTAATATCCCGCCAGGGACGGATCGGATTGTGGCTCATCTCATGTGCCTCTGATACCTTTGAGGCCCCTAGATGGCGCTTTCGCGCCGATCCGGCAATGCGGTTACAGAAACTTCAACAGTCTCAGCGGGTCGCCTTGCTGCCGCCATTGGCCGCCATCGCCGGGGCGGAGACTTCCGCGGCGCGGGCCAGTTGCTCGTCAACGCTGACGGAAAACACTTCCGCGCCGTCCGGACCAAGCGGGCTGACCACAATGTCACCGACCCGCCACTCGAACGCGCCGCCATCGCGGGCAGACACGGTCCAGCCGGCATTGAGGCGCGGGAAATAGGTTTCGCCCTCGGCCATCACCCGGCTGCGGAAAATGGTGCCGTCGGCGCCGCGCACTTCCAGCCAGCCCTGGCGCACAGCGACCAGTTCGAGCGGCAGCGAATCCGGCACAGGGCGCTGGGACTCAGTTTCAGAGAACAGGCTGTCACGCGCGCCGTTCACGGCCACGATAGCGGCGGACTCGGTCACTTCCGGCGCAGGCCGCATGAATTGCGACACGCCGATCGCGCCTGCCGCCAGTGTGACGAGAGCAACCGCCGAGGCCAGCGCCAGCGGCCAGCGGGCGCGCTCGGCTGCGATCTGCCCCATTTTCGGGACGGGCGCCGCTTCTTTGACTTCCTGAACGGCGCCGCATTCCTTGGTATAGATCGCGATGACGTCCTTCTCGGGCAGGCCGAGGAATTTCGCGTAGGTGCCGAGAATGGCCGTCAGGTAGCCGCCCTTGGGCAGCTCGCCGACTTCCATACGCTCCAGCCACATGAGGTAGTCCCGGCGCAGCAGCGTCGCCTTGGATACGTCCTGCAATTCCAGGCCCTTGATCTCGCGCACGCGGCGCAGGACCTGGCCCATGCGCAGGTCTTCCCCCTCGAAGGAGCGGGTTTCGAAGACCTCCTTGGCCTGCAGGAAGCGTTCGTTTTCGGTCAGCGTCTTGCCTTCGGCCCCGGCTTCGGGGCCGGCCTGTTCTTGAAGGGAGTCGTCGTGTGCCATGTTCGTCCAGTACCGCCCTGATGGTCGTGTGTCGTCCCACCACCGCGCAAGAAATGGTCCATACGTGAGGTTAACTCACGGAGCCAATCTATCAACCTTCCGCCAGTTCGACGCCATGTTCAGCCGCAAGAGCTAACAACTGGTTACGGAACGCATCGTTCGGTTTATCTAGCGCTGCATAGAAATCGGCCCGGAACGCAGCAAGATCAAGGCTTCTGATCATGCGTTTTACAGGACCGATGGATCCGGCCGACATGGAAAGATTGGTAAACCCGAGCGCAACGAAACAGAGCGCCGAGAGGCTGGAACCGGTCGCCTCCCCGCATGCCGACATCCGGATACCGTAAGTTTCGCACGCCTCGGAAACCATCTTCAGGAACCGCAGGGCGCTTGGTGAGACCAGATCGTACCGATCCGAAACAGACGGGGTCATCCGGTCGGCGGCATAGAAGAACTGCATCAAATCATTGGTGCCGACGGACAGGAATTCCGCCTCCCCTGCCAGCTCCTTCAGGCTGAAGGCCAGTGCCGGGGTTTCCAGCATCACGCCAACCTCGATACGGGCCGGGCGCTTGCCGGTCGCCTCCTCGGTCCATTCGACCTCTTTCATCAGCAGGTCCTTGGCGGCGAAAAACTCCTCCGGCACGGTTACCATCGGGAACATGACCGTCAGTGGTTTCTCGCCAGCCGCACGGATAAGCGCGCGCAGCTGGCGGCGGAACAGGCCGCGATGATCCAGCGCAAACCGGATGGAGCGCCAGCCAAGAGCCGGGTTTTCTTCCCGCTGCAGGTTCAGCGCCGGCAGGACCTTGTCGCCGCCGAGATCCAGCGTGCGGAAAATGACCGGTTTGCCCGGCGCCTTTTCAAGCACGCGGCGATAGAGCTGCACCTGGTCGTCCAGCCGCGGCAGGGTTTCCGAGACGAGAAACTGGAACTCGGTGCGGAACAGGCCCACCCCGTCCGCGCCGGTCTGGTCCAGCGTGTCGAGATCGAGTTCCAGCCCGGCATTCAGCATCAATTTGACGTGTGTGCCGTCCTTCGTGCGGGCGGGCTTGTCACGCAGCGCCGCATAGGCCGCCTGGCGTTCGGAGCGCAGGGCCACACGGTCCTTGTAGGCATCGTAGAGCGCATCGTCCGGGCGGACGTGGAGCACGCCCTGCTCCGCATCGACGATCAGCCAGTCGCCCTGATCGATCCTTGTGGTCAGCCCTTCGATGCCGCCCAATGTCGGAATGCCGAGCGCGCGGGCCACAATGGCGGCATGCGAGGAGGCCGCGGCCTCTTCCATCAGAATGCCGCGCAGGCCCGCATTGGCATATTCCAGCAATTCCGCCGGGCCGAGGCGGCGCGCAACAAGCACGCTACGCTCCTCGCTGATTTCCGGACGGCCATCATCCCCGCCGAGAATGCGCAGCAGCCGGTTGTCGAGGTCTTCCAGATCGTGCAACCGCTCACGCAGATACGGGTCGCGCGCGCTCTGCAGCCGGGCGCGGTGTTCGCGGCGGGCGCGGTCGATGGAGGCTTCCGCCGAAAGGCCCGAACGGACGCCTTCCTGCAGCTTTTCTGCCCAGGACGGGTCGTGCGCCAGCAGGCGGTAGGTTTCCATCACGTCGCGCGGGTCATCCCCCAGCACGGCGCCGTCGATGGCCATCATCCGGTCGATGGAAGTCTTCAGACCGCCCAGTGCACGGGTCAGCCGGTCGGCTTCAAGCTCCTGGTCGCCGGCAAAGAATTTCGCCGCCGGCACGACCGGGTCATGCAGGACGGCGCGGCCATAGCCGAGACCTTCGCAGAATACCCGCCCGTGCAGCGAGGCGAGGTTTCTTGTCCGTTCATGCCCGTGGCCATTATCCAGATGGTCCGGATCGATCCGGTCGACAATCTCGGCCAGTACCATGGCGATGGTCTGCAGCGTGTCGATCTCTTCGTCGCCATAGACGCGCTCGGTCCGGTTCTGGGCGGTGAGCACGCCGATGACCCGACCGCCCCGCAGAATGGGCACACCCAGGAAAGCGTGGAACGGGTCCTCCCCCGTTTCCGGGCGGTAGGAGAAGGACGGATGGCGGGGCGCATCCTGGATCGCCATCGGCTCGGCCCGCCGGGAGACAAGGCCGACAAGGCCTTCACTGGAGGACAGGCGCGTATTGCCGACGGCTTCCGGCTTAAGGCCTTCGGTGGCGATGAGGATAAGTTGACCGGCGCGATCGCGCAGGTAGATCGAGCACACATCGGCCACCATGGTGGACGCGATCAGCCGGACCACATTGTCGAGCCGCGAACGTGTTTCGCCGTCCTCTGCCATCATCTGGCGGAGGCGGTTCATCAGCAGACGCGTGGCAGGTAGATTGTAGGCCATCTAGTCCTGCTTGTCGCAGGCGGTCTTACTCGGCGTCAAGGCCGAAGGCAGTATGCAGGGCCCGAACGGCGAGTTCCGTATAGGGCGCTGCGATGAGGACCGAAATCTTGATTTCCGACGTCGCGATCACATCGATGTTGATGTTCTTCTCCGAAAGCGCCCGGAACATGGTCTCGGCGACACCGGTATGGCTCTTCATGCCGACGCCGATGATCGACACTTTGGAGACGTCGCGCGTGACTTCCATCGACTCGAAGCCGAGTTCGTCCTTCATCTTTTCCAGCGTTTCTTTGGCGAACGGGCTGTCGCGGTCGGTGCAGGTGAACACCATGTTGGCCCGGTCCGGACCGCGGGCATTGGCCTGCACGATCATGTCGACATTGATGCCGGACTGCGCGAGCACGGCGAAGAGTTTCGCCGACACGCCCGGCTTGTCCGGCATTCCGAAAAGGGTGATCTTCGCCTCATCACGGGAATAGGCGACGCCGCTGACAACCTGCTTTTCCACGATTTCTTCCTCTGCACAGACTAGGGTTCCGGGATTGGGCTCTCCGGGCTTCAGGAAACTGGAGAGCACGCGCACCGGGACGTTATGGTTCATGGCCATTTCGACCGAGCGGGTCTGGAGGACCTTGGCGCCCAGCGAAGCCATTTCGAGCATTTCCTCGAACGAGATTTTTTCGATCCGCCGCGCCTTCGGCACAATGCGCGGGTCGGTCGTGTAGACGCCGTCGACATCGGTATAGATGTCACAGACCTGGGCGTTGAGCGCCGCCGCCACGGCCACGGCGCTGGTGTCGGACCCGCCCCGGCCGAGCGTTGCGACGCGCTCATCCTCGGTCACGCCCTGGAACCCGGCAATCACGGCGATCTCACCCGCATCCATCGAATCCGGAAGACGGGAATCGTCAAAGCCCATGATGCGGGCCTTGCCGTGGCTCTTGTTGGTTTTGAGCTTCAGCTGCCAGCCGAGCCAGGAGCGCGCCTTCAGGCCGCGCTTGCGCAGAGCCAGGGCCAGCAGGCCGGCGGTCACCTGCTCGCCCGAGGCGACAACGACGTCATATTCGTCGTCGAACTGATCCCGCCTCAGGTCGCTTCCGGCCGCGCCTTCAGCCAGGGCGACCAGCTTGTTGGTCTCCCCCGCCATGGCCGAAACGACCACGGCCATATGCTCACCCTGCTTTGCGCGGGCGGCCACAATATCAGCCACGTTCGCAATGCGATCGAGGTCTGCAACTGAGGTTCCGCCAAACTTGAGTACCGTGCGCGCCATTTCGCCCTATATCCTGTAGAAACGGGTATGCCCCTATAAGCGCCCTCATAGGGGCTGTTCTCAGCCGGATCAAACAGGTTTGATAGACCATGGTGAAAACAATTGAAGGCTCCCTAGGGGCACCCTCGACCCCGAGCATCGACCCGGCCGAGGTGGAAAAATTTTCCTCTATCGCTGCGGAATGGTGGGACCCGAAGGGCAAATTTCGCCCTTTACACCGGTTCAATCCCGTCCGCCTGCGCTTCATCCGCGAGACGGCTGAGCGGCATTTCGGGATCGAACCGGGCAAGGTTAAGCCCTTGGAAGGATTGAGATTACTGGACATTGGCTGCGGTGGCGGCCTCGTCTGCGAACCCATGGCGCGGCTTGGCGCAGCGGTCACCGGCGTCGATGCGTCGGAAGCCAACATCAAAACCGCGCTGACTCACGCCCAGGAAGAAGGCCTCTCCATCGATTACCGCGCCGGCACGGCCGAGGGCCTGATCGATGCCGGAGAGCCGCCTTTCGACATCGTGCTGAACCTCGAAGTGGTCGAACATGTCGCAGACCCAGCCGCGTTCCTGAAGGATACTGCCAGCCTCGTGCGTCCCGGGGGCCTCATGATCGTGGCGACCCTGAACAAGACTGCCAAGGCATTGGCGACGGCCGTGGTCGGCGCCGAATATGTCCTCGGCTGGCTGCCGCGCGGCACGCATGACTGGTCGAAATTCCTGCCACCGGAGGAGGTGCGCGATGCATTGGCTGCCGCCGGTCTGGAACCGCAGCCGCCAGCAGGCGTTTCCTACACGCCGCTGACCGGGGCGTGGAAGATCAGCAACGATACCTCGGTCAATTACATGATTGTTGCCCCCAGACCTGAACAATGAGGCCCCGATAAATGAGCGAACTTCCGACACCGCAGGACGTCATCGACTACTGGATCGGCGAGGCATCCGCCTCCCCTGAGGCGGCGGGCGAGAAGCACAAGCTCTGGTTCGGCAAATCGGCAGAGACGGACGCGGAAATCCGGGAACGCTTCGGCGCGCTTGTGGAAACGCTGTCAGACCTGCCTTCTGCGGAGGACTGGGCCGCCCGCGGGCCACGGGATCGCCTTGCCGTGATCATTGTGCTCGACCAGTTCAGACGGAACCTCTTCCGTGACGATGCCCGCGCCTTCGAGCAGGACGGCCTCGCCCTTCTCCTCTGCAAGGATGGCCTCGCCCTGAAACAGGACAAGGGCATGTCGGAAGTGGAACGGATCTTCTTCTACCTGCCGCTCGAACACTCCGAAGCGCCGGAAGATCAGGAGCGCTCGGTTGAGATCTTCACCGATCTTCTGGTCGATGCCCGCGAAGGCTTCCGCGACCTGATCGAGAACACGCTGCAATATGCCAAAGACCACAAGAAGGTGATCGACCAGTTCGGCCGCTTTCCGCATCGCAACAAGGCGCTCGGCCGGGACTCGACGGACGAAGAAAAGGAATGGCTGGCCGAAGGCGGCGGCTTCTAGTCCATGATCTCCGGCCCGCGGGGGTCGAGGGATTTGGCGACTTCCTGCTGCATGGCCCGCGTGAACGGGTAGCGCGATGCGGCAAACGCCGCGAGCAGGTAAAGCGTACCCGGCAACAGGCAGAACACCAGCAACAGGCCATGGATCGCTTCCGGCGAGTTATCCTCGTTCGGATGGAACCCGGCCCACTGACCAAGGATCAGGTAGCCGACGCCGAGGGCCAGGCTGCTGCCAACCTTGTAGGCGCTGGTGATGAGGGAATAATAGATGCCGGACCTGTTCTCCCCGGTCCGGGAAACCTGCCATTCCACGACATCCGCCGTCATCGACCGCGCCAGCACCATGGGCGCGCTGAACGCTGCGCCGTTGAAGAAGGCGCCGATGAAAAGCGGCCAGAACCCGCCAACCTGCCCGGCCAGATAGTAGATGAAGAAACTGGAACAGGACAAAAGCGCTGCCACCTTGAACGCAAAGCTCTTCTCGGTGCGCTCCGCCAGTTTCAGCCAAAGCGGCAGGGCGCAGACCGCCATGACGAAGAAAAACATCAGGATCAGGCTGCTCATGCCGTCCGAGAGGCCGAACACGAATTCCGCGACGAACAGATAGTTTGCCGAGGTCACGGCAATCGCCGTCCCGGACAACAGCTCCAGCAGCAGGATGTGGCCCAGATACTTGTTCCGCAGCGCCGCGATGAAAGGGCGCAACCGGAACTTCTCGGTGTGCCCCTTGTCGCCGCGCACAGGTTCGTCGCGCACGAATGTACATGCCAGGAACGCCGAGATGGGCAGCGCGATCAGCAACACCCAGCCCATGACAGCCACCTGCCCCATGCGCCCGACGCCAAAGCCGGCAAGTTCCAGCACCACCGGGATCGCCAGAAGGAACAGCATCGACAGGACGCTGACAATTTCGGCCCACTGGAAGAAGCGCGACCGGTCATCATAGTCGATCGCGATCGCCGGCACCCAGGCCGAACGCGCCGTCTGCAACAGGGTGAAGCCGATATAGAACAGGATCATCCAGCCGACGAAATAGGCCGGGCTCTCCCCCACGCCTGGCATGTAGACGAAGAAGGTGGCCAGCCCCAGGATCGGCACCGACAGCACCACCCAGTGACGCACCCGTCCCCACGGGCTGCGGTAGCGGTCGACCAGATACCCCATCAATGGATCGGTGAAGATGTCCCAGAAGCGGAGCAGCATGAACAGGAGGCCGGTCAGTTCCAGGCCCAGCCCGACTTCCCGCGCATAGAGCGGCGCGAGGTACACACCGACCGGCAAGCCGACGCCGGCGAGCGGAACACTCAGAGATGAAAATGCAAGGACCCTTGGCAGGGACAGGCGCTTGGCCGGAGCGTCGGTCATATCTGCATGATTGCCCTGCAAAATCGTGACGGCCAAGTCATTTTTATGCTGCAGTGCGGCTTGACGGCCCCGGGGGCAACAGTGTCCGTTCGCGCCAGCACTTAGGAGGGCCTGACATTGCTGAAGAAAATCCTGATGGGGCTCGGCGCCCTGATTGTTGTGACCGCCGGGGTCGTTCTCTATCGAACGTTCACCTATGGCGGCGCGCCTGTCGGTGACCGCGTCGAGCTGCCGGACGTCCCTGCCATCTCGGCAGACACGGCCGCAGAACATCTCTCCGAAGCCATCCGGTTCAAAACCATCACGCTGGCAGGCGGCGATCCGCGCCCCGGACAGGAAGGCCCCTGGCTGGAACTGCACGACTGGCTGGAAGAGACCTACCCCGCTGCCCACGCCGCGATGACAAAGGAGATCGTGCCGGACACGCTCACCCTGCTCTACACATGGCAGGGCTCCGATCCCTCCCTCAAGCCGCTCCTGCTCATGGCCCACCAGGACGTTGTGCCGGTGAACATCGGCACCGAGGGTGACTGGACCGGCGCCCCGTTCAAGGGCGACATCGTCGATGGCTATGTTTATGGCCGCGGCGCGCTCGACGACAAAAGCAATCTGATCGGCATCATGGAAGCTGTGGACGCCCTCGCGGCCTCGGGCTTCCAGCCGAAGCGCACCGTCATTCTCCAGTTCGGCCATGACGAAGAAGTCCTCGGCTCCGGCGCGGAGAAAAGCATCGCGCTCCTGAAGTCCCGCGGCATCGAGCCTGTCATGGCGGTCGATGAAGGCTTTGCCGTTCTCGATCCGTCGCCGCTGACCGGCGCCAAGATGGGCATGATCGGCGTCTCCGAAAAAGGCTATGTCACGCTCCAGGTCACTTCGCTCGGCACAGGCGGACACTCGTCCATGCCGCCGCGCGATTCCGTGAACGTGCAGCTCGGCAAGGCCATTGTCGCGCTCGACGAGAACCAGATGCCGGCCGACTTCTCCAAGCCGCCGGTCTCAGACCTGCTGCGCGCGTCTGCGGGCGACATGCCCTTCATGCAGAAAATGGCGCTCGCCAATATGTGGCTGTTCGGCGGCATGGTGGAGAAATCCTTCTCCGCGACGCCTGCCGGCAATGCGATGGTCCGCACCACGACGGCCCCGACCATGCTGGCGGGATCGGCCAAGGAAAACGTCCTGCCGCAACGCTCCACCGCCGTCGTCAATTTCCGCGTCCACCCGAACGACACGGTCGAAGACGTCGTCGACCATGTGAAGGACGTGACGAAGGACATCAAAGGCATCCAGGTCAGCGCGCCGGAAGCAGGCAACGGCGAAGCGTCCCCCGTGTCCCCCACCGATGGCCGTCCCTATGCCGTGCTGGCCAGCGTGGCTGAAGCGGCTGGTGACGGAGCCCCGGTTGCTCCGGCACTGGTCATCGGCGCCACCGACGGACGTTATGCCACGGCCATCACGCCGCGCGTCTACCGCTTCTCGCCGGGCGTGCTCACACCGGCGGACCTCAGCGGTTTCCACGGCACGAATGAGCGCATGTCGGTCGAAAACATGGGCCGCATCTCCAACGGCTTCGCCCAGATCATCGTTGCCATGGATCAGGGCGATTGATGTCCGTCTCCGGACGGTATCGATAGCGGATAACAGCAGCGGGTTCCCCACCCGAAACCCGCTGCTGCCCCCCTATTCCGCCGGGACCGGCTTTGCCGGCCGATAGGCCGACGCATCCGTCGTGAACTCGGCATGGCCGTAGCGCACGAGTAGCCGGCGGAGCTTCGCAACGAGGTGGCGGTCGACCAGCCCGCGAAGGCCCGGCACTTTCAGCGCCGTCTGATAGATCGCCATCTTCGCTGAGATCATCGGGAACAGCACAGCGGCCACCGCATAGTCGAGCGGGCCGACCGGCACGCCGATGTCGCGGGCCATCTGGCTGTTGCCGCCCAGGAAGTGCTGTACCAGAACAAGCCGCGCCAGACGGCGTTCCAGCGCATTGTGGATCCGGTTGCCGAGGGATTTGTCCGGCGGCAGATAGGTCGACAGCGTCGCCCGCACCAGCGCCCCGCAGGTCTCGTCATCGAACCCGGCACGGATCGATCCGCTGCGCGCATTCATAATGTCGATAATGCCCTGCGGCGTATCCATCAGCAGGTCTTCCGGCAGGCCGAGCAGGTAGCAGCGATAGCGGCTGAATTCGACGCGGGCGCGTTCTTCCGGCGTGAACTCGGTCCGGCCTTCCGCCTCCATCTTGTAGGCCAGCAGGAACACGTCGATCAGGCCAGCGGGCATCTGGTCCACCTGCGGGATCGGAATACCGTAGACGGACTGGTCCCAGCCTTTCACGCGGCGCAGCACATTATAGCGCACCATGGAGTGCATCAGGCGCACCATGGCGGCGGCCTTGAAACCTTCCCCGCGCGGCTCCAGAGCGCCCGGCAATGTGGTGACCGTGAAGAAGGTCGCCGTTTCGTTCACCCGGCGCGAGGCCGTCGAATGGCTGAGCGTGCCGGTCAGCGCCATCGGAAGCGCGGTATATTTGTTGAGGAAGGTGGCCAGGAACGCGCCGCGGATCATCCAGGGCGAGGTTTCCGCCATGGGCAGCCGGTTCAGCCGCGCGCCTTCGCGCACAAGATCCATGTCCAGCCAGTCCGGTTTCACTTCCATTTCAGCGATCAGGGCGGCCAGCTCCGGCGGCGCATCCGGGACGGCCTCGATGCCCTCGTCGCAGGCTGTGGTCAGCATGTCGACCAGCCGCTTGAAGCCATATTCATGCATGCGCGCTGCATAGGCGTCCGACGTAATGTCGCCCAGCATCGTATAGGCCTTCACCCGCGCCACCATGTCGGCTGGCGGGGCCGGGAATTTGTTCATGTAGTCCTTCATGGAACTTACGGAGAGATCGTCGGTATAGCGCTCTGGCACCAACGAGAAATCCACATCGCCATACATCACGGGAAGGTCGGTTTTCTGGCGTTCGATGCGCTTGTGCACCTCTTCGAGCGATGCGGTCATATGGATCTCCGGTTGCGTGACAGACGCTGACCCACCCATAATGTAAGAAATCCTCAGATTTTCCATTCGCATCTGGAATGGCACACTTCTCTTGACGCCGGACGCATATAAGTGACTGAAAAGAAAAGAAGAAAACCCAAACAGGACCGCGCTCAGGCAACGGTGGAAGCCATTCTGGAAGCAAGCTTTCAGATTCTGGAAAGCGAGGGATTGTCGAAATTGACGACCAGCCGCATCGCCGAGCGGGCCGGCGTCAGCATCGGAACCCTCTACCAGTATTTCAGGGACCGTGACGCCATCCTCGCCGCCATGGGCCAGCGTCAGGGCGATGAGATGCGCGAGACAATCACGGCCATCGTGCTCGACGCGCCGGAGGCTGGCGGTGTGCGCGCCATCGTGCGGGCCCTGATGCACGGTCTGCAGGGCTCGGCGGAAACGCGGATGATCCTGTCGGATGCCCTCTTCCGCACGGGCGGCGGCGCCGAAGTCAGCCGCCAGCACCTCACCTTCCTCGAGTCCATCAGCGGGCGGTCAGAGCTGGACTTCGCCCTCGGCAAGGAGTCGTCCTTCATCCTCACCCACGCCGTCATCTACCTGCTGCGTGCCGCAGCGGCCGAACCCGAACTGGCGCTGGATCCGGACGTGCTGGAAGATGAACTCGTCCACCTGATGGAAAGCTATATCGGCAACCTCGCCGCACGGGCCGCCAGCAAGAGCGCCTAGCCCCCGTTGAAATGCCCGTGAATGCGTTCGGCGAGGGCTTCGTTGACGCCGTCGACTTCCATCAGGTCCGCCACTTTTGCGCGGGAGACGCCCTTGGCCGATCCGAAATGGTGCAGCAACGCCTTCTTGCGCGCCGGGCCGATGCCTTCGATCTCGTCCAGCGGTGACTTGCCGATGGCGGCCGAGCGTTTCTGCCGGTGCGCCCCGATGGCCCAGCGGTGCGCCTCGTCGCGCAGGCGCTGGAGATAGTAAAGCACCGGCGCATTCTCAGGCAGTTTGAACGGCGCCCGGCCCGGCCGGAAGAACTGTTCGCGGCCCGCATTCCGGTCCACACCCTTGGCGATGGAGACAAGCGTCACATCGTCCGGCGTCAGATCAATCTCCGCCAATGCCTCAATCACCGCATTCAGCTGGCCAAGGCCGCCATCGATCAGGACGAGGTCCGGCCAGTTGGCGGGATTGCCCTCTTCCCGTTCCTTCTTGGCGCGATTGAAGCGGCGGCGCATCACTTCGCGCATCATGCCGTAATCGTCGCCGGGCTCGATCGCCGTGTCCTTGATGTTGAACTTGCGGTAGGCGTTTTTCATGAAGCCTTCCGGCCCTGCCACCACCATGCCGCCCACGGCATTCGTGCCCTGAATGTGGGAGTTGTCGTAGATCTCGATCCGCTCCGGCGGCTTTTCCAGTTCGAACACTTTCGCCACTTCGTTCAGCAGCCGCGTCTGGCTCGCCGTCTCGGACAGTTTCCGGCTCACGGCTTCCGTCGCATTGCGGGCGGCCTGCGTGACGAGGTCCTTCTTGCTGCCGCGCTCCGGCCGGCGGATCTCCACCCTGCGGCTTGCCTTGAGGCTCAGCGCCTCCGCGATCAGATCCGCCTGTTCCGGCATGTCGGAGACGAGGATCAGGCGCGGCGGCGGGCGTTTGTCGTAGAACTGCGCAAGGAAGGCCGACAGCACTTCCTCCGGCGTCTGATCGCTGTCATGGCGCGGATAGTGCGCCGTTGCGCCCCAGTTCTGCCCGGCGCGGATGAAGAAGACCTGCACACAGGACACGCCCCCTTCCATTGAGATGGCGAAGATGTCGGCTTCCTCGATATCGTCCGGGTTCACATCCTGGCTGCCGCGCACATGGGCGATGGCACGGATGCGGTCACGCAGGGAGGCCGCGCGTTCGAAATCCATCGCCTCGGCGGCCTCTTCCATCTCCTTTGCGAGGCGCTTCTGCAGGTCTGCCCCCTTCCCGCGCAGAAAGTCTGCCGCCTCGTCGGCCAGCTCCTGATAGTCCTTCGTGGAAATCAGCCCCACACAGGGCGCGGCGCAGCGCTTGATCTGATGCAGCATGCAGGGCCGCGTGCGGGCATTGTAGACGCTGTCCTCGCAGGTGCGCAGCAGGAAGGCCTTCTGCAGCGTGTCGAGCGTGCGCATCACCGCCCCGGCGCTGGCGAAGGGGCCGAAATAGTCGCCCTGATCCTGTTTGGACCCGCGATACTTCTTGATCTGCGGCGCCTCATGGTCCCGCCGGATCAGGATGTAGGGAAAGGATTTGTCGTCGCGCAGCAGCACGTTGAAGCGCGGCTTCAGGCTCTTGATGAGGCTCGCCTCCAGCAAGAGCGCCTCGGTCTCGCTTTCGGTGACGACGAATTCCATCCGCCGCGTCAGGGCGATCATCCGCGCGATGCGCTGCGTGTGGCCGCCGAGACGGGCATAGTTCGAGACACGCGCCTTCAGGTTCCGCGCCTTGCCGACATACAGCACTTCGTCGGCGTCCCCGTACATGCGGTAGACGCCGGGCTTTGCCGGCAGGCGGGTCAGATTGTCCTTGATGACGTCAACGCCCCGCATGGGGGCGGCGCCTGGCGAGTCAGTCTCCATCTCCGCAAAATAGGCGACCTGCCGCCGTTATGCGAGCCTTAGACGAAGCGGCGGATGAAGTCTTCGTTCACGAAGTGGCGCGGATCGAACGGGGAATCGATCAGCATCCCGGCCACAAAGCTGAACACCACGACCAGTGTGAAAGACCCGATAAAGCTCCGGCCATTGCCCGGGTCGGCCGACCGCGTCGCAGATTTGATGAGGATCAGAAAGAACAGGAGCAGGATGAAACCGCAAAGCCCGATCAGCCGCTCCATATCGGAAAGCCGCTCGAACCAGATCTGAATATCCCTGGTCACGTCTGCCAGGACGCGGCCAAACTCGCGCTCGACCGTCTCGTACGTGTTCGGCATGGATGTCGTTATGCCGGATGCCATTATCATGAAATCTCTCCTCCCCTGCCATGGGAAAAAGAAGCCCCTCCAACCAGCACGTATCTTCGCACACAATGTTTAATCATGGCGCCGCGGTTCCGGCGAAATCGCGCCGTTCGCGGTCATACGCCGTTAACCATGCCCCAGCCCGAAATGCCGCGGAAGCGGGGCTTGCCGCCGCGCGCTGCGACGCGTATTCCGGGCCCGCCGGACGCTCCTGCCCGGCCCTGTCTCCTGGGACGACCTCAAGGATTTATCATGGCTGCTGATCTCCGCCTGTCGGACGCGCTGGACCGCGTCAAACCTTCCGCCACCATCGCCGTCACCACCAAGGCGGCCGAACTGAAACGCGCTGGCCATGACGTGATCGGCCTCGGCGCGGGCGAGCCGGATTTCGACACGCCGGATAACATCAAGGCTGCGGGCATTCGCGCCATCCAGGAAGGCAAGACCAAGTACACGCCCGCCGATGGTCTGCCGGAACTGAAGGAAGCCATCTGCGGCAAGTTCCAGCGCGAGAACGGCCTGACCTATACGCCCGCACAAATCCACGTCGCGCCCGGCGGCAAGCCGGTCATCTACAACGCCCTCGTGGCGACACTGAACCCCGGCGACGAAGTGATCTGCCCGGCGCCTTACTGGGTGTCCTATCCGGAAATGGTGCTGATGGCGGGCGGCGAACCGGTGAAGGTCGAGTGCGGCCCGAACGCCAGCTACAAGCTGACGCCGGACGCGCTGGAAGCGGCCATCACGCCGAAAACCAAATGGCTGATCCTGAACTCGCCCTCGAACCCGACCGGCGCCGCCTATACCCGCGCGGAGCTGAAGGCGCTGGCCGACGTGCTGCTGCGCCATCCGCAGGTCTGGGTGATGACCGACGATATGTATGAGCATCTCGTCTATGACGATTTCGAATTCACCACGATCGCCCAGGTCGAGCCCGCCCTGTGGGACCGCACGCTGACCATCAATGGCGTCTCCAAGGCCTATGCCATGACCGGCTGGCGTATCGGCTATGCCGGCGGACCGGACAAGCTGATCAAGGCGATGAGCAAGGTGATCAGCCAGACGACGTCGAACCCCTGCTCGATCAGCCAGTATGCCGCCATTGAGGCGCTGAACGGCCCGCAGGACTTCCTGCCCGTCCGCAAAGCCGCCTATCAGGCCCGCCGCGACATGGTGGTCGAGGGGCTGAACAAATGCCCGGGCCTGCACTGCCCGACGCCGGAAGGCGCGTTCTACGTCTATCCGTCCTGCGCGGGCGTGATCGGCAAGACGGCCCCGTCCGGCAAGCTGATCGAGACGGATGAGGATTTCGCGACCGAGCTGCTGGAGACCGAAAAAGTCGCCGTTGTGTTCGGCGCCGCTTTCGGCCTCTCCCCTGCTTTCCGGGTCTCCTATGCGACGTCCGACGCCGCACTTAAGGAAGCCCTGGTGCGCATCCAGCGCTTCTGTGAAGCCCTGAAATAGATTTTTTCTATAGGTTGCCTGCGACCATTCGATTGGCTGCATTCGCGGCGGATCCCCATATGATTGAGGTAACCAGAAGGAGAGTTTCCATGCCTATCGACATTGGCCTGACCGAAGAGCAACGCGCCCAATCCGTTGAGGCGCTGAAGAAGCTGCTGGGCGAGACCTATGCGCTTTATGCCAAGACCCATGGCTACCACTGGAACGTGACCGGCCCGCGCTTCAACGAGCTGCACGCCATGTTCATGACCCAGTATACCGAGCTGTGGGCCGCCCTCGACGAGATCGCCGAACGCATCCGCGCGCTCGACCATTTCGCCCCCGGCTCGCCCGGTGAAATGACCGACCTTGCCACGATCAAGGCGGACAATGGCATCCCCGAGGCCAGCGACATGGTCGCCAACCTTGCCAAGGGACATGAAGCCGTCAGCCGCGCCGCCAAGGAAGGGATCGAAATTGCCGAGAAAGCCGGCGACGCCGTTTCGGTCGACCTGTTCACCCAGCGGGCCACCATTGCCGAGAAAACCGCCTGGATGCTGCGCGCCAGCGCCTGAGGCATACCACAAGGCAAACGAGAGAGGGCGGGCCCATGGGCCCGCCCATTCTTTTTCAGAACCCTGCTTTCCGGAAACCGGTCAAAAAAAAGCCCGGCTGCGATTGACGCGCCGGGCTTGTGAGTATCGGGTCCCGAAGGGGGAGGAAACGCCCAATCGGAGGAATGATTGGGTAATGCCCGGGACCCTTGGCATAACGCCTAGATAGTCCCTTTTCGCACACGCACAACCACCACTGCGTCAGATCACTCATGCAATTATGCATGATTAACCGGCGTTCATCTAAAGCTGCCGCATGGCTGCCCGCCGTAGCTGTTCTGTTTCAGCTGTTACGAAGTCGCGGAACGCCGCAACGCGCTTGGACCGGCGCAGATCGCTAGGGTAGATAAAGTAGAGATCGAAGATCGGGCCGACATTTTCCGGCAAAACTTTCACCAGCCGCGGCATGGTGGAGGCCATGTATTCCGGCACGTCAGCAATCCCAAGGCCGGCATCGACCGCCCGCAGCATGGCGAAGACATTGTTCACCTTCAGCGTCGCCGGGCGCGGCGGGGCATCATCCCGGCCGACACGGCAGGCAAAGCTCATCTCCTGCAGGGGCGAGCTTTCGTCGCCATAAGCAATGATGCGGTGATTATCGAGATCCTGCGGCGTGCGCGGCATGCCGGCGGTCTTCAGATACTCCGGCGAGGCGTAGAGGTTCGTCGCCACGGTGCCCAGCTTGCGCTGGATCAGGTCTGCCTTGTCGGCGGCCCAGAGCCGGATGGCGCATTCGGCCTCCAGCTTCAACAGGTCGTATTCCCGGTCTTCCAGGCGCAGGTCGAGGTGCAGGTCCGGATGCTTTTTCACAAAGTTGCCGAGCCGCGGCACCAGCCAGGTGGAGCCGAACGCCACCGGGGCCGACACGATCAGCTCGCCCTGCGGGGTTTCCTGCTGGTCACGCAGTGCCGTGTTCGCAGAGGCAGCAGCCTGCGCCATGTCCATGGTCGAGCGGAACAGCGTGTGCCCGGCATCGGTCAGCACCAGGCCGCGCGCATGGCGCTGGAACAGCGAGACGCCCAGCGTTTCCTCCAGCGCCGCGATCTGGCGCGAGACAGCCGACTGCGAAATGCCCAGCCGGTCACCGGCAGACGTCAGGCTGCCAGCTTCCGCCGCAGCATGGAAAGAACGTAGCTTACCCCAGTCCATCAATGACTTCTGACCGTTTCTTGTCGCGGCGGCAAGAGCCTAGCCTGCATCCTTCAGCGCCGCATCGCGGACGGCGGCGACTTCGGGCGATGCGGCGATGCGCTGAACCTCTTCCAGCAGGATATCGAGGTCGGCCCGTGCCGTGCGGTGGTTGGTGATATTCACGCGGATGGCGAGGCGTCCTTTCAGCCGCGTGGTGGACGGCGCCGCGCTCCCCTGCTCCTGCAGCTGGATGACGATCTCGTCGTTCATCGCGTCCAGCACGGCGTCCGAAAGGCCCGGCTCGACATAGCGGAAGCAGCAGATGTTCAGCGCCACCGGCGCCAGCAATTCGAGGCCCGGCGTCTTCTCCACCTGCTCGCCCAGATAAGAGGCCTGATAGCAATTGCGCTCGATCATGCGGCCGAGGCGGTCGGTGCCGAACTCCGCGATCTGCGCCCACACTTTCAGCGCGCGGAAGCCGCGCGACAGCTCCGGTCCGTATTCGACAGGCCACGGATTACCGCCTGCCAAGCCGCGGGCCTTGGCGGTGAGATAATCCGGCCGGTCGGTAAAGGCGGCGCGGTGCAGTTTCTCGTCGCGGATCAGGGCGAAACCAGCATCGTAATTCACGTGCAGCCATTTGTGGAAGTCGAAGGCCAGCGAGTCCGCGCGCTTCACGCCGGTCAGCCTGTCCTTCACCCGGTCACTCAGTACACCGAGCGATCCGAACGCGCCATCGATGTGGAACCACATACTCTCTTCGGCGGCGAGATCGGCGAGCTCTTCCAGCGGGTCGATTGCGCCGACATTCACCGTGCCGGCCGTGCCGATCACGATGAAGGGCGTGAGGCCCGCTTCCCGGTCCGAGGCGATGGCGGCCTTCAGCGCGTCCATGTCAATTTCAAAGCGGTCATTCGCCGGGATCTTGCGCAGCGCGTCAGAGCCAAGGCCGAGCAAGTCAAACGCCCGGGCGACACAGGAATGCGTCTCGGTCGAGGTGTAGCCGACCAGGCCATGCCCGCAGATGCCTTCCTTGCGGCTATGGAAGTTCAGCCGCGCATCCCGCGCCACTTTCACTGCGATGATCGTCGCGATGGACGTGCCGGAAACGACGATGCCGCTGGCGGTGTCCGGAAAGTCGAACAGCTCCCGGCACCAGGCCACGACCTGTTTCTCGACATAGATCGCGCCATGGTCGCGCCCGCCGACATTGGCGTTCATCGCGCTGGCGGCAATCTCGGCGAGCAAATTCGCCGGCGTGCCCGAGCCGTGCACCCAGCCGAAAAAGCGCGGATTGGTATTGCCCGCGCCATAGGGCAGCAGCGCTTCCATCCGGTCCATCACGTCCGGCACGCCCCAGCCCTCGCGGGGCAGCGGCGCCTTCAGCGTCTCCTTGATCTCGCCCGGCAACTCGGTCCACACGCGGCCCTGCCTTGCATCCTGCAGCCGGTTGATGGCGGCATCCAGCATATGGTGGGCCTGCGCGCGGAATTCGTCCCAGTTTTCCGGGTCGAGGGATTCCTGCGGGGTGGGCTCTTCGATGGGCGTGTCAGTCATGCGCGCGTAATCACCCGCTTTTGGGGGTTTTGCAAAGCATCTGATGTCACATGGGTGTCAACAATTCCTATTGGCTGGCCCATAAAATCCGCGCGATCCAGGCGATTTCGGAGGGCTTGAACTCGCGGGTCGGATAGTCGGGATTGAGCGAGGCGAGCGCGATGGTGCGGCTGTTTTTCCGCGCCAGCACCTTGGCCATCACTTCGCCGCCCGTGGTCTTGGCGACCACCCGGTCGCCCTTTTTCACCTCTGCGCCGGGGGCAACGATGATGCGGTCGCCCGCGCGGTAGGCCGGTTCCATCGAGTCGCCGCTGATTTCGAGGGCGTAGACCGTCTCGGTGCCAAGACCGGGGAAGCGCACCTCTTCCCAGCCCTGCCCGACGGGAAAGCCCGCATCGTCGAAATAGCCGTCGCGGCCAGCCTGCGCGAAGCCGATCAGCGGCGCGGTCGCGCCCCGGCGGCCATCGATCAGCGCGGCGAAATCGTCAAAGCCGGAGCCGACCGCCTCCAGCACGCGGGCAAGGCTCTCGGTGCTCGGCCAGCGCGGGCGGCCATCGGCGCCCTCGCGCTTCGACTTGTTAAACGCCGTCGGGTCCAGCCCCGCCCGCCGCGCCAGGCCCGACGCCGTCAGGCCATGATGCTCGGCCAGCTGGTCAATCCCCCGCCAGATATCCCGATGCTGCATGAGGCCACACTCCGCTATTGTCGCGGACATCAGCGCTATAGGATTATTTGCCTACGGTCAAGCGAGAGAGGAATATTGTCCTATGCGGCAAGTTGGAGTGGGCGGCCCGAATACTACCCACTTCCCTTTTGCTTCTGATCAACTCGCCGCGCCTCCATCAACAAACGCCGCCGAAACTCCTCCGTCCGTTCTTCGTAAACTTGAGACAAGACGTCCAAATAAGTTGGGTCGACTCCCTGAAAGGTCCGAGTTTCGGTCTTTAATTGGAGATAGTCCTCTGCGAACTTCACCGGGTCTTCGATGAGACCTTTCTGCATCGCAAGAGACCACAAATGCTCCGACGCAGTCATGAGCATGTTGATCAGCGCCAAATGGTGGATGCGATCTTCTTCTAATGACCTGATGCGGCGTTCCAAATCTGACAGATTGATCGGCATAGCGTTCCCTCAATGAAGCTAATTCAATCGCACTTTAGCGTACTCGCTTCCAAGCGCCGCCGTCAGGCCGAGCATAAATAGTCGTTATTTGCGATCCTTCGTAATGTTCCACCCGCAGAACTTTGGAATCGATCGCTTCAAAAGTCTTCGTACTTCCGCTCATATCTGGTACGGAATAAACAGGGGACCTGACGGTTCCAGTTCGAGTTTCAAAGTCGTATTCGATTTTCTGCACAGTGCAGAGCATCTTATCGTGAAAAGGCATGCCGATTCCTATGGCTAGATTTCAATCTCGTTCAGCCACCACCATTCCATTAAATTGAAATGTCATCAACTAAAACAATCCTCACTGACGACTTTCCTCGTGTTCAATAATCGTCACAATCGCTAGTTTTACAACTTCCACTGCGCCCCGCGCGGCACATCGCCAAGCAAACTCCCGCCTGAGAGCACAAAGACTTTCCCCTCGCCCAGCGCGAAGGCCGTCAGGCCTTCCGGGAAGACTTTGGTGAAGGCCTCGTCCAGCACGTTGAGGCCGCCGGTGAAGGCGCCCATGGCGGGCATCACCAATCGCGCGCCGTCGCTGGCGAAGCAGCGGCGGCGGACATTCCGTCCACGGCCTTTTACTTTGGCGACGGGGTGGAGGTGTCCGGAAACCTCGCCGGCCTCCCCTTCCGGTTCGTGGCGGAAGACGAGCGGGCCGAGGCGTACACTCTTCTCCGCGCGGCCGCCGAGATGGGCTGGCGGGTCGGGGTCGTGATTGCCTTCCACCCAGATCCAGTCATGGGCGGAGGTCAGCGCGCGGATACGCTCGGCATAGGCTTCCGGCAGGCGCAGCTCCGCCGCGCGGTCATGGAAACTGTCGCCGAGGGAGATGATCGTCTGCGGCATCAGCTGCGCCGAGAGCCGCTCGACCACGGCGAGCGTCGCGCCCGTGTCATAGGGCGGCAGCATCTGGCCGCGCGCGGCATAGGCGCTGCCCTTCTCAAGGTGCAGGTCCGAGACGACCAGAAGGCGCTGCTCCGGCCACCAGAGGCCGCCCTCCGGCAGCGGCACGAGCAGCTCGCCCGCAAGATGCAGGAAGGTCTCTTCACGCCGGTTTGCGAGGGCTGCGGTCATGCGGCGACTCTGGCCTGCCCCGCCGGGCGGGTCAATTTGGGAATGCGGCGGCCCTCACCTCCCACGCCCTTGCGGGCG
Source organism: uncultured Hyphomonas sp. (assembly GCF_963678195.1). Lineage (NCBI taxonomy): Bacteria > Pseudomonadati > Pseudomonadota > Alphaproteobacteria > Hyphomonadales > Hyphomonadaceae > Hyphomonas > uncultured Hyphomonas sp. The sequence goes on along the minus strand of NZ_OY782759.1, from coordinate 834,227 downwards.
CGGGTCCCTCCTCTCCCAGAGGGAGAGGGGTTGCGACGCGGCGCACGGGTAACCCCCTCTCCCTCTGGGAGAGGTGGCCCGCGAAGCGGGTCGGTGAGGGGCGCCCGCAAGGGCGTGGAAGGTGAGGGCCCGCTATAGAGGGTCTATAGACGGTCCATAGACGGTGTTTGTGAGGGTCTGCGGGGCGGTCTATCCAACACCTTGCCGCCCCCTAGTCGATGCGCATGGCGTCACGCACCAGCGTGTCTTCCGCCTCGCTGAGGATCGCGTCCTGAACGCTCGCGCCGAAGACGGGCTCCTTGCCGATTTCGAGCATGACAGGCACGGCGAAAGGGCTGATCCGTTCCAGCGGCACATGGTCGATCTTGCCTTGAATTCTCAGGAGCATTTCGCCCAGGCGCCGCACATCCAGCAGGCCTGTCGCCGCATCCTGCCGCGCCGCCTGCAGCAGGACATGATCGGGCTCATGGCTGCGCAGCACGTCATAGATGAGGTCAGTCGAGAAGCTGACCTGCCGCGAATTCTTCTCCTTGCCGGGCAGATTGCGGTGGATCAGGCCAGAGATTTGCGCGCACTGGCCGAAGGTGCGTTTCATCAGGGCGCTTTCGTCGAGCCAGGCATCGAGATCGTCGCCCAGCATGTCCGGATGGAATAATTCTTCCATGTTTACAGGGCTTAAGTCTTCCATGCCCCAGACGGCCATGGCGTATTCGCTGGCCACAAATCCAGTGGGCTTCGCGCCCATCCGCTCCAGCCGCCGGGTCAGCAGCATGCCGAGCGTCTGGTGCGCCAGCCGCCCCTCGAAGGGATAGGTGACGAGATAGTGCCGGTCGCCGCGCGGGAAGGTCTCGACGAGGAGGTGATCGGGCGGCGGGATCACTGAGCGCAGGCGCTGGATCTCGAACCATTCCTGTACCGGCTGCGGCAGGTGGCGCCATTCGTCCGGGTTGTGGATCATGTGGCGCACGCGGTCGGCCAGGAAGGTCGTCAGCGGGAACTTGCCGCCATTATAGCTGGGGATGGCAGGCCGGTCGCCGGTTGCGCGGACGACCAGGGCGTCCAGCCCCTCGATGCCGACAAGGCGCAACACTTCGCCTCCAAACAGGAACGTGTCGCCGGGGGTCAGCTGTGACAGGAAGTATTCTTCCATCTCACCCAGCTTGTGGCCGGCGCGCACGGCCCGCTGCTCACCCGCTTTCGGTTTGCCGATGAAGCTCGCCATCCGCACGGCCAGCATGGGCGCCTCGACGATGGCGCCAACATTCATCCGGTGCGCCTGCGCATCCCGCGGCGTGCGCGCCACCCAGCGCCCGTCCGGCCGCCGCACGATGCGGTGGTAGCGGTCATAGGTCTTCAGCGCGTAGCCGCCGGTGGCGACGAAATCGACAATCCTTTCAAAGGCTTCCCAGCCCAGATCCTGATACGGCCCGGCGCGGACGATCTCGTCATAGAGCTCTGTGAGGTCAAACCCGTCGCCGCAGGCGCGGCCCATGATGTGCTGGGCCAGCACGTCCAGCGCGCCGGTGCGCAGGCCCTCGCCGTCGATCTCGCCCGCTTCCACGGCGGCTTCTGCCGCGCGGCATTCCAGCACTTCGAACCGGTTGGTCGGCACCAGCACGGCGCGGCTTGCCTCGTCCATTCTGTGGTTCGCCCGGCCGATGCGCTGGATCAGGCGCGCGGCCCCTTTCGGCGCGCCCATCTGGATGACGAGGTCCACCTCCCCCCAGTCGATGCCGAGATCCAGCGTCGAGGTACAGACGACGGCTTTCAGCACGCCCGCCGCCATGGCCGCCTCCACCTTGGTGCGCTGTTCCCGCGACAGGGAGCCGTGGTGCAGCGCGATCGGCAGGCCGTCCTCGTTCACGTTCCACAGCTCCTGGAACATCAGCTCCGCCTGGCTGCGCGTGTTGACGAAGACCAGCGTCATCGTCGCCTTTTTGATGGCTTCATACACCTCCGGCACGGCGAAGCGCCCGGAATGACCGGACCACGGAATACGCTGATTTGAAATGAGGATGTCGACGTCCGCTGAAACGCCGCCATCTGCCTGCAGGATGCGCACGCCCTTGCCGTCGCCGCGCACATCCAGCCAGTCGGCGAGGCCCTGCGGGTCCCGCACCGTGGCGGACAGACCGAGAAAGCGGCAGGCCGGGGCCCAGCTCGCCAGCGTCGCAAGGCCGAGGGACAAGAGGTCCCCGCGCTTCGAGGCGGCGATGGCGTGGATCTCGTCCACGATCACGCATTTGAGGTCCGCGAAGAAATCTTTCGCATGGTCCGACGCGATGAACAGGGCGAGCTGTTCCGGCGTCGTCAGCAGCACGTCCGGCGGGGTCTTGCGCTGGCGCTGGCGTACATGGGACGGCGTGTCGCCGGTGCGCGTCTCGATGCGCAGGCCGAGGCCCATTTCCTCAACCGGCATCATCAGATTGCGCTGCACATCCGTCGCCAGCGCCTTCAGCGGCGAGATGTAGAGCGTGTGCAGCGCAGGGATGCCGGAATTCTTGCGCGCGCCCTGCTGGCTGAGCTCGATCAGGCTGCCGAGGAAACCCGCCAGCGTCTTGCCGCCGCCCGTCGGCGCGATCAGCAAGGCGCTGTCGCCTGCCAGCGACGCCTCCGCCAGCGCCAGCTGGTGCGGGCGGGCCGACCAGCCGCGCGCGCCGAACCAGCCTGCGAAGGGCTCGGGCAAGGTAAATGCGGGGGGCGGCGCGCTGTCTGGCATGGCTTCAGATTAAACTACCGCAAGACACGGCATTTGCAGGTTTTTTTCCAGTCACTTTCCGGCAAAGTGCAGACTCTGCCCCAGCTGATGGAAAACCGATGCAACCTGCCTGCCTGTCCCGCCTGCCCCTGATCGCCCTGCCCCTGCTCGCCTTTCCGGCCTTTGCGGAAACGCCGCTGGAGGCTGCCCTGTCCGCCCCGACGGACGGCCCCGCCTACCGGTTCGACATGAAAATCGACGACGACACCCTCAAGGGGGAAGCGCAGGTCGACCCGACCCGGCCGGAAGGCAAGCGCCTGACGCTGATCTCCCCCGATCCGGCAACGCTGAAGGGCGAAGCAGCCAAAACCTATGCGAAGCTGCAGGCCAAAACATCCGGCGACAAGATCTGGTGCACCAGCTTCAAGGCCAACATCCCGGCGGATGCGAAGCTCATCTCCGAATCCGGTGAGGCAGCCGTCTACAGTTTCACGCCGCTGCCAGGCGAGGACAAGGACATGGAGAAGGTCTACAAACACCTGACGGGCCGGGTCACCGTGTCCAAGCAAACGCCCGCCATCCTTGCCTTTGAAATGTTCGCCGAAAAACCGTTCAAGCCAGCCATGGTCGCGCGGATCGACAGTTTTTCCATGAAGGCGGACTGCAGCCCTGCGCCGGACGGGCGGACCTATATCAGCGCGTTCACGCTCGACGTCAGCGGCAATGCGATGATGCAGCCCTTCAGCCAGTCAGATCACCGCGAGATCACCAAGCTTGTCGCCCTGCCCGGCGATACGACGCTGACCTCCGGCGATAAATAAGCGCCGGGCCGCACCTGTTCCGCCCTTATTCGATAAGGCCGTACTTGGCGAAGATCTCTTCGCGGATCGCCTGAATGGCTTTCTCGCTGCGGGCGCGGCGCCGGTCGATCTCGGCTTCGATCTCGGCCTCGGCAGCTGCCCGTGTCGCCGCCACAGCAGACCGCTCGTCTTCCGCCGCCTGCAGCGCCATCAGCACATCGCGCGTGAAATTGTTGATGTTGAACCGGGCGCCGCCGATCACATCGAAGCCGCGGCGAACGATGACGGCATTCATGCTCGGTACGATCACGACATACTGGCCGCGATTTCCGGCCATGTAGAACGTGTCCGCCGGCACGCCCTCGGCATCGGTCATCAACCAGAACTGGGCGCCATAGCCGGGCGACCCGGCAGGCGGCTGGGCCGGTGCGGGCGTGCGCACAAAGTCCACCCAGCCTTCCGGCAGGATGCGCTCGCTGCCCCAGATGCCGTCCTGCAGATAGAGCTGGCCGACACGGGCCAGGTCACGCGCGGTCGACCAAACCTGGCTTGAGGACACGAAATCACCATTCCAGTCCACTTCCATCGTCGTGTGGCGCGCACCGATCTTGTGCAGCACCGCTTCGTACGGGAAGCTGTGGAACTTGCTGTCATCGCCGATGGCTTCACGCAGGGAACGCATGGCGATCAGCGTGTCGTCATTGGCATATTTAAACCGTTTGCCCGGCATGGCTTCCATCACTTTGGACGCGGCCTGGTCGACGACCCGTCCGCCGCCGAAATAGAGCCGGTCGGTCCGTGAGCCGGATTCGCCGCTGTCGAGGCCGCTGGCCATGTGCATGAGGTTGCGGATCGTGATGTTGCGACGCGGATCGGCGCCGGAATCCCAAGCCTCGATCACGGCCGGATAGTCGATATCGATCATGCCCTGGCGGCGCGCGGCGCCCAGCACAGTGGCGGTGATCGACTTGGCCACGGACCATGTCCGCTGCGGCGTTTCATGATCGATCCCGCGGGCATAGCGCTCGGCGACGATCTGGCCGTCCTTGACGACGACCACCGCGCTGGTGCGCGTTCCATTGCCATAGGTGCGCTCGTCAAAGGCAAAGGAGACCGGAATGTCGAGGCGTTCAGCCTCTTCTGTCCGCAGGCTGACCTGTACGTTGGACCCGATCGCGCTGCCCCGGTCCTCGCCGGTCACTTCCGGCCAGGCGGCAAAGCGTGGCAGATAGCCGATCATGATTTCATCGGCGCCCGCCGGCAGCTGGGTACAGCCAAAGCCCGGACGGTAAACCGCCATACGCGGCGGCATGGAGCGATCATACTGCACGCTCACCGTCTTTTCGTTGAGGTCGATCCGGGCGTCGGGCAGCTGGTTAAACGCGCGGCGGAAATCTGTGTAGATGCCGTCGAGGTCGTTATCCTCAATCGTCTCCATATCCATGCCGGCGACGAATGTGTCCGAGCAGATGAAGCTCGCCTTCCAGCCGGCCGCCAGCGACTTGTCCATCAGCTCCGTATTCCCGCCTTCCTGGGCGAAGGATGGCAAAGCCATCAGGGCCAGCGCGACAGCGGAGGCAAAAACGGAACGGACTGGCTGCATGTTGGAAAACTCCCTCTTCTCCGGGGGAAGTCTATGCACACCTCTTCGTGTCGCAAGTGTGGCAACTCAGTTAGAACATCGAAAAATCGCTGAAAATTCAGGGGCAGGCATTTCAGGCTGGGTTGAAAATGACCGATCCCCGCCTTCCCTGCGCCCTGCGGCCCGCTACATTGAGCGGATGCTCCGCCCGGACCTTCTGCTGCAGCCGACGCCCAAGGGCCTCTATTGCCCGCCGGGGGATTTCTATCTCGACCCGGTGCGCGGCGCCGTCGACCGGGCGGTCATCAGCCACGGCCACTCAGATCACGCCCGCGGCGGGCATGGCGCCGTCCTCTCCCACCCGCACACGCTGGCCATCATGGCGGCGCGGTATGGCAAGAATTTCGCGAAATCCACGCAGGCTCTGGAGTATGGCGAGGTCATCGACATCAATGGCGTCTCCGTCTGGCTGACGCCCGCCGGGCACATTCTCGGTTCGGCCCAGATCACAGTGGAATACAAGGGCCTGCGGATGACCTTCACAGGCGACTACAAGCGACGCTGGGACCCGACCTGCGCCAGCTTCGAACCCGTGGACGGCACCCATATCTTCATTTCCGAAGCGACGTTCGGCCTGCCCGTCTTCCGCCATCCGCCAACCGAGCACGAGATGGGCAAGCTGCTCCGCAACATCGCGGACTTCCCGGACCGTACGCACTGCGTCGGCGCCTATTCCCTCGGCAAGGCGCAGCGGATGATCCGCCACCTCCGCCTCGCCGGGCATGACGCGCCGATCTACATTCATGGCGCACTGGAAAAGCTTTGCCGCGTCTACGAAGACGCCGGCGTGCCCATGGGCGACCTGCGCCCGGCCACGACGGACGACACCTCCAAAGCCGCGCGGGAAGCCTTTCGCGGACAGGTCGTGATCGCCCCGCCCGGCTCGTTCGAGGGCACTTGGGCGCAACGTTTCCCGGATCCGCTGATCGGCTTTGCCTCCGGCTGGATGAGTGTGCGCCAGCGCGCAAAGGCCAGCGGCGTGGAGCTGCCGCTGATCATTTCCGATCATGCCGATTGGGACGAGCTGACCGGCACGGTGCGGGACGTGAACCCCGACGAGCTGTGGGTGACCTATGGCCGCGAAGACGCCCTCGTCCGGTGGGCCATGCTGGAAGGACGCCGCGCCCGGCCGCTGCGCCTGGTGGGTTACGAAGAAGAGGCCGGTTGACCCCGCCCTCGGCACCGGCATTAACTGCAGACTACGGTGTTCCAGAAGGGGATTTCAGAATGAAACGCCACCTGTTTGCCGGGGCCGCGCTGCTGGCGCTGAGTGCCCTGCCCGCCTGCGATGCAGTCCGCCTGCCGGGGATCAACCCTTCGGGCCAGGAAACGGCCGCTGCCGCCGCGCCTCAGGAATCTCAGACAAGCGATTCGGAAGTCATGGTCGCGGAAGCTGCAGCGCTGGATGAGACTGAGGGGGAAACGCCCACGGTCGACCGCGGCGCGCCGCCGGACGCAGAAGCTGAGGCCGGAGAAGAAGACACCCTGCTTTCCCCGGAAAGCATCGCAGACGAAGGGACGGGCAGCGAAGAAACCGAGGCAGAAGCGCCCGGCCTCACGCTCGCCGAACTGAACGCCGTGGCCTGCGGCCTGCCGGATGAGGCGCCACCGACGCCGACAGTCGGAGCGGTCGCCGGGGCCACGCAGATGGAGGACGCAACCGTCGGCGCGGAAGCCGTGAACGGACTTGCCGCGAGCCTCGCTAGCTTCCCGGGAATCGTGAAGCTGGAGCCGGTCAAACCGGAAGAAGACGGCATGGTCACGACCGGCCATTGCGGCGCTGTGCGCATCGCGGATCACTGGCTGGTCACAGCGGCCCATTGCGTGGACCAGCCATATGACCAGCTGCGCATCATCGGCACCGCCGAAAACCTGCGCTCGCCGCTCGCCCACACAACCGAGGGCGAATTTGCCATCTGCCATGGCGGCTATGCCGGCACGGCCAATGGCTATGCCAACGACCTCGCCCTGATCCGCCTGTCCGATGAGGAAGTCGAGGCGCTGGGCGATGTGCCGGTCGCCCGCTATGGCGCGACAGCCCTGCCACTGGCGCCCGCCAATTACCCGACCGGCGACATGGCGGGCTGGGGCCTGACGCATTTCGGCGGCAAGCTGTCGAACACGCTGCTGGCGGCCAGCATCCGGATCACGGGCACGGGCCCTGCGACGATCTATGTGGCCAGCCAGGCCGGTGCCGGCCCCTGCGTGGGCGACAGCGGCGGCCCGCTTTACGTGACCGAGGAAGACGGCTCGAAAACGGCTGTCGGCGTTCTTTCCGTTGTCGAACAGAACCGGGAGACAGGCCAGTTTTGCGCCGGAGACTATAATGGCCGCTACACAAACCTGCAGGGCTATGCCGGCTGGCTGAGCGATGTGATGGCGCTCTGCGACAGCGATGAAGAGGCCTGCCGATAATGCGCAGCGCAGTCCTGCTCACAGCAGCCGGCGTGCTCGCGGCCTGCGCCAGCCGGGGGACGGATGAGGCGAGCCGCTACGCCCCGCTGCCGATGCAGCCGGATGCCACCTATGACCTGCCGACCGGGGGCCCGGATTCGATCAGTATCGCGGTCATGGATTGCAAAATGCGGGGCTGCCCGATTGTGAACGTTCTGCTGGACCCGGACAATTACTGGCAACGCACGTCCAATGACGGCGCCTACTCCGGCATAGCTCCGGGTGACCTCTACGCGTCGGTCAAATCGGCCTTCGAAGATCAGGGCTTTGACGATGTCGCCAGCGTGCTGGACATCACCAAGGACAATCCTGCCGCCTGCCCGCAATACCTGCAGCGCGGGCTGGTCTATTACATTCACCTTGGCCGGGGTGGGAAACCGGGCCAGCGGATCAATTATGACACCGGCTGTTCCGGCTCGCTCGATGCGCGCCGCGCAGAATTCGTGACGGAGGCTCTGGCGGAGATGACAGACCTCACCCATATTATCGACGGGGCTGTGACCCTGGAGGATGACATGGGCGACGAAGAATAAGTAACCGGATTCCCGGCTTCCGGTTTCAGCCTCCGGAAGCCGGACGGTTTCCGCCTAGATCCCGACTTCCATCATCTTCTGCCAGCCCGGACGGGTCTGCATCTTTTCGAACCACGCCTTGGTCGCCGGCAGGTTTTCCAGACCGCCTTGCGCGTTCGACATCAGGATCTGGAAGCCCATCAGGCAGTCTGCCGCGGTGAACCGCTCACCCGCGAAGTACGGATATTTCGACAGGTGCGCCTCGATCGTCGCCGCGGCCTTCTCGCGCTCGGCCGCCATCAGGGCCTGAGCCGGATTGCCGGTCATGTCGACCCGGGCAAAATAGACCTGCAGCAGGCCCGGCAGGAACACGGCGCCTTCGGCAGCGTGAATCCACTCCAGATAACGCGGAAATTCGGGAGAGCTGGGGCGTGGATGCAGGTGATAGTCGGTGTCATACCGGCCCATCAGGTATTCCGCGATCGCACCTGTCTCGGCGATGACGACATCCCCATCTTCCAGCAATGGCGACTTTCCCATCGGATGGATCTTCAGCAACTCCGGCGGCGCGAGGTTCGTCTCTTCGTTGCGTTTGTAGTGCACGATCTCGTGCGGCACGCCGAGTTCGGCAAGCAACCAGACGATCCGCTGCGACCGGGAGGCATTGAGGTGGTGGAGCTTCAGCGTCATGTGGCGTTTCCTCTGGATGCATTGATTTTATCGCGCGCCAGGGCGTCCAGCGCTGTTATGCATCGCATTTGGCCCTATGTATCTGCACATGCAAGCTTTTGCCGATCTGCTGGAACGCCTGCTGCTGACGCCCTCGCGGAACAGCAAGCTACACTTGCTGACCGGGTATTTCGCCAGCGCGCCAGACCCTGACCGGGGCTATGCCCTCGCCGCGCTGACGGGCGAGCTGGATCTGAAAAGCATCAAACCTGCCGCTATCCGCGCCCTCGCCGAAGAGCGTATGGATCCCGTCCTGTTCAACATGTCCTACGATTATGTCGGAGATCTCGCCGACACGGTCAGCCTCGTCTGGCAAAGCGCGCACGGGGCGAACCGGACGCCGCCCCTTTCGGAGATCGTGGAAACCCTTCAGGACGCAACACGCGCCGAAGCCCCCCGTCTCGTCGCCGGCTGGCTGGACGGCCTGGACGCGACCGGACGCTGGGCATTGCTGAAACTGATCATGGGCGGCCTGCGCATCGGCGTCTCCGCGCGCATGGCGAAAATCGCACTTGCGAACCTCGGCGATGTCGACATCACCGAGATCGAGGAAATCTGGCACGGTCTCGCTGTACCTTATGAACCCCTGTTTACCTGGTTGGAGGGGCACACAGGCCGTCCGTCACCGGATATTCCAGCGCCCTTCCGTCCTGTTATGCTGGCGCACCCGCTGGTGCCGAAAGCGGACCGGGACAATGCCGACGCCATCGATCCGGACCTCATCACACCGGACACATTCGCGGCGGAATGGAAGTATGACGGCGTACGTATCCAGGCGTCTGTCGAAGGCACTGTGCGGCGCATTTATACGCGAACCGGCGACGACATTTCCCACACATTCCCGGATGTTCTGGCTGGCATGACCTTCCAGGGCACGCTGGATGGCGAACTTCTTGTCCGCGCAGAAGACGGCGAAGGCGTCGCCCCCTTCAATGCACTCCAACAGCGCCTTAACCGCAAGACGGTCACGAAGCGGCTGATGGACAGCCACCCGGCCTTCATCCGCGCCTATGATCTTCTGCACGATGGCGAGGCCGACCTGCGGGCCCTCCCCTTTCAGGACCGGCGCAAGGCGCTTGAAGACTTCATCGCCCTGCATGGAACAGAGCGGCTGGATCTCTCCCCGCTTGTTCCCGTGACGAACCTGCAGGACCTCGACACCCTGCGCATGAACCCGCCTGCCCCGGAAATCGAAGGCCTGATGCTCAAACGTTGGGACAGCGCCTATGTCGCCGGGCGGCCCACAGGCCTCTGGTACAAATGGAAGCGCGACCCGTTCCTGGTCGACGCGGTTCTGCTCTATGCTCAGCGCGGGCACGGCAAACGCTCAGGCTTCTATTCCGATTTCACCTTTGCCGTCTGGAAGGGCGATACGCTGACGCCCGTCGGGAAAGCCTATTTCGGCTTTACCGATGAGGAGTTGAAGCAGCTCGACAAATTCGTCCGTGAAAATACGATTGAGCGCTTCGGACCTGTTCGTTCCGTCACGCCCGAAATCGTTCTGGAAGTCGCCTTCGAGGGGCTGCAGCGGTCTGCCCGCCACAAATCGGGCGTCGCCATGCGGTTTCCCCGTATCAACCGTATCCGCTGGGACAAGCCCGCAGAAGAAGCAGACCGGCTGGAAACACTGGAAGCCATGTTGCCGCAATAAAAAACGCATAAGAAAAGGCCGGGCGCCTAAAACGCCCGGCCTTCAGTAAGTCTGGAATTTCGTCTGTTATCAGACGGATTCCTTGAGTTCCTTCGCAACGCGGAAAGCAACTTTCTTGGAAGCCTTGATTTTGATGGCTTCGCCGGTTGCCGGGTTGCGGCCCATGCGGGCCGGACGCTTGCGCACTTCCATCGTGCCAAGGCCCGTGAACCGGACTTTTTCGCCCTTCTTCAGGCGCTTCGTGGTCATGGTGACCAGATCGCCCAGAACGGCTTCAGTCTGCTTTTTCGTCATGCCATGCGCTTCGGCCAGTTCAGCAGCCAGCTGGCGCAGGGTGACGGTCACGACCTTCTTCGGAGCAGCAGCTGTTTTCGCAGCAGTGCGTGCAGCAGGCTTGGCAGCCGGCTTCGCAGCAGCAGTCCGACGGGTGGTCGTTGCCGCTTTGGCGGCGGGTTTCGCAGGGGCCTTCTTGGCCACGGGTTTCTTTGCCATGAGCAAATTCCTCTATTCCGACTCAAATGAGTCGGCAGGCGAATAGCGTAAAAATGCCCGCCTGCCTTGCTTTTTTTCAGTTCGGCGCAATTTTCTTCAGACACAAACCCTGCCACACAGTGACCATGAAATCGCGTCTTCCCCTCATTCTGCTCGCACTCGGAATCCTTCAGCCCCTGTCCGGTGCGCTGGCACCAGTGCTTGGAATTGGCACACCTATCGGTGAAGCAACGCGTGGAATGCAGGCACCGGAACAACCGCTTCCCGCCTACTTTTCGATCTGGAGCCTTATTTTTGGGGCATATATTGCCTTTGCCTACCTCACATGGCGCCATCGCGAGCCATGGATGTTTCGTATCGCCCTGCCGCTCGCAGGCGCCGGCCTGGCAAACATCGTGTGGATGCTGAGCGCGCAATTGATCGCTGTGCAGCGGCTCGACTTCGTGCTCCTGTTCCCCATTGCCGCTTTGTCATGGACCGCCGCTGCGCGTTTCGACCGCATGCGCGGCATGGGCGGAAGCCCGCAAAAACTTATTGCCGACGCCGCAACAGGACTGCTTTCCGGCTGGATCCTGGTGGCTATCGGCATCTCCGTACCGCTGGTGATTCGCGGCTTTGCCGGCCTGGGCCCAACCGATCTTCCTTGGCAGATGCTGTGGATCTTTTTAGGAACTGCTGCGTTGGGATCATGGATCTTTGCGCGCTATGTCAGCCGCAGCCTTTGGTTCTTTGCCGCCCTCGCCTGGGGGCTTATGGGTGTCATCGCAAACAATTGGACGATGACGGGAATGGGATGGCTTGCCATCATGACGGCCGTCTCCGGCGGCCTGATCCTCGGCCTGCGCCTTCTGCGCGGCGCGGATGGAGCGACCGTCCCAGCCTGAAACGACGACGGAGTAAAAAATGGAATTTCTGAACAATATCGACTGGGAAGCCCAACTGGCGGAGCATTGGCCCGTGATCGCTGCCTATGGTCTGAAAGTGCTGGGAGCCCTCATTGTGCTGATCGCCGGTCTGCGCATTTCCGGCTGGATCGCTTCGCTCGTGCGCAAGCAGGCACTCAAGCGGCCGAACATCGACGACACGCTGGGCAGCTTTTTCGCCTCCATCACACGCTGGTTCCTGACGGCGGCAACCATTATCGCCGCGCTGCAGCTGTTCGGTGTCCAGGCAACCAGCTTTGTTGCCATCCTCGGCGCCATGACCCTGGCCATCGGCCTGTCGCTGCAAGGCGCGCTCGGCAACATTGCGTCCGGCATCATGGTCATGCTGTTCCGCCCTTACAGTGTTGGCCAATATGTCGAACTGGCTGGCGAAGGCGGTACGGTGAAAGACATCAATCTGTTCCAGACCATTCTCGCCTCCCCCGACAATGTGCAGATCATTGTTCCAAACAGCCAGGCGATCTCCGGCGTCATCCGCAACTATGCCGGATACCCGACCCGGCGAATCGATCTTGTCTTCAGCGTCGACTATGGTGACGGCCTGGAGAACGCGATGGAGGTGATCGAACGTGCCATCAAGGCCGATGACCGCGTCCTGGCAGACCCGGCACCGGTTGTGCGCGTCAGTACGCTGGGCGCCAGCTCAGTGGACATTCTGGCTCGTCCATGGGTGAAAACCTCTGACTATTGGGAAGTTCGCTGGACGCTGACCCGGACCGTCAAGGAAGCGCTCGACGCGGCCGGTATCTCCATCCCGTATCCGCATCAGGTCAATATCACGCGCGAGGTCAGCTGAAGCCAGTTGAAGCGCATCAGACGGCGTGACAGAAGATTCGCATGAAGCTTCCGATCGACACCACCGGCTGGCCGCCATGGGCCGCAACGCTCGAACCCTATGTCGAGAAATGGGGTATCGTACTCCTGTCGGCAATTGCCGTCTGGGTCGCCGCCAGTCTGTTGAGGCGCCTTGTGCTGCTGATCGGCCAGAAGGCCATATCCAAGGACAAGGAGTTCGAAGGGTCGAACTGGGACCTTGCCGCCTCCATCACCAGGGTCTTCGCGCTGATTCTGCTCAGCCCCATTCCCCTCGGCCTTGCGGGCTATGACTGGGAAACCATGATCGAAAATCGCGGCCCTGGCGCGATCGGGGCCGTGGCTATCCTTGTGATCGCAGTGGTCATCGCCAACGGGGTCGCCCGATCTTTGCGGAGGTTCGGGCGTAAGGCCCATCGCCGCTCAGGGGCCGACGATACGCTGTTCGCCTTCACCGCGTCCCTGTTTAAATACCTGATCTTCGCCGTCGCGATCGTCTTTGCCCTGACGCAACTGGGCTTCCCGACAGCCTCGCTGGCGGCCCTGCTCGGCGCTGCAGGCCTCGCCATCGGCCTCGCCTTGCAGGACACGTTAAAGGCCGTTGCCGCCGGTATTATGCTGGCGATCTTCCGGCCATTCCGTATCGGCGACTATGTCAGCGCAGCCGGTCTTGACGGCGAAGTGATCGACATCACCCCCTTCCTCACCCAGGTGAGGCAGGTCGACCACAAGATCGTCTCCATCACCAATGACAAGGTGTGGGCAGAGCCGCTGATCAACCATACAAGGCAGACACGGCGGCGCCTCGATCTCTATTTCGACATTTCCTATGATGACGACATGGACCTGGCGATACGGCTCGTCCGCGAAGTGGCCGACGCCCATCCGCGCATCCTCGGCAATGATGAAACCTGGGTTGGCATTTACGCGCTGGCTGCATCCAGCGTTCAGGTGCGGTTGCGCGCCTTTGTGGCCACACCGGAATTTATCGATGTCCGCTCGGAAATCACCAAGGCGGTGAAAGAAGCCTTCGATGCGAACGGCGTGACCATCCCGTTCCAACATGTTGTCTATGTTCCGTACAAAGCGTCTGGCAGCGACGAAGAAAAGGCACAGGCCGCGCCTCCCGCGATGGCACCCGGGGCAAATGACTGACACGCCGCCCCCAAGCGATCCGGCACCTGCGCCACCACCGCCGGAGAAGCCTGGAAAGCCACCGAAACGCCCGCTGCTGCTGCGCCTGTTCGGCATCAGCCTCTGGGGCGGGGTCAAACTGACCGGGCTCTGCATCCTTGTCGGCTTCTTCGTACTGGCAGCGAACTTCAACCCGGCCGCTCAGGACGCGAACATTCCGGGGGCATTGGCCGCGATTGCGAAACAGGCCCTCTCAGCCGCAGGCTGGGCGATCCGCAATTTCTGGAAACCCGCGCTGGCAGGCGCCACGATCGTCCTGCCGCTCTGGGTTCTCTGGCGCCTGATCAGCCTGCCATTCCGCAAGTAAATCGCTCCTGACGCCGCGTTGAGGCTGGTCAGCCCGCCTCCCTGTCATATGATCCCCCCAAACAAAGATCCCGGGAGGACATCATGGACACATCCAAACTCATGTTTCGCGACGGCCTGATGAAGGCGGAGCGTATCCTGATCACAGGCGGCGGCACCGGCCTTGGCAAGGAGATGGCCGAAGGCTTCCTGAAGCTTGGCGCCGAAGTACATATCTGTGGCCGACGGGGCGGTGTGTGCGAGGAAGCCGCGAAAGAACTGATGGATAAGCATGGCGGCAAGGTCGTGCCGCATGCCTGCGACATCCGGGTCGCCGAGGCGATCACAGACATGAATGATGAGATCTGGGCCAAGCATGGCCCGCTCACCGGCCTGATGAACAATGCCGCCGGCAATTTCATCTCGCGCACGGAAGACCTTTCCATTCGCGGCTTCGATGCGATTTCCAACATCGTGTTCCGCGGCTCCTTCTACATGACGCATGACATCGGCAAGCGCTGGATTGACCAGAAGCTGAAGGGCAATGTCTGCTCCATTCTCACGACCTGGGTGTGGAATGGCGGACCGTTCGTGGTGCCGTCAGCCATGTCGAAAGCTGCCGTCAACACGATGACGCAATCCCTCGCCGTCGAATGGGGCCGGTATGGCCTGCGCTTCAATGCGATCGCACCCGGCCCCTTCCCGACCAAGGGCGCATGGGCGCGCCTGTCACCGGACTCGGGCGAAAGCAGCATGGAACGCGGCGTCGCCAACCCGATGGGGCGCGTCGGCGAAATGCATGAGCTCGTGAACCTTGCCGTCCTGCTGATGGCGCCGGGCGCCGAATACATCAACGGGCAGACCATCGCGATCGATGGCGGTATGTACAACGCCTCCGGCGGAAACTTCAGTGCGCTGGCCGCCTGGAGCGACGAGCAATGGACCGTCGCCCGCGAAGCCATCGAAGGCGCGAATGCAGAGGACAAAGCCAAACGAACCGTATAGGTTGCGAGCGTTTCGCAACCAGATGATCGGCCCGGAATGACGACAACACCGCAGACGCCCCCTGACGACGGCATTCGCGCTTTGGCGGCCCGCCTCACCGAGTTGCAATCGGACAGGGCGGGTCTGATCGCCGGGCTCACGGGTTCAGTCGCTTCCGGCAAGACGACACTTGCCGGGGCGCTCGCCGACCTGCTGGACGATACGCTGGAAGTCGAAACCGTATCGACCGATGGCTTCCTGTTCCCGAACAGTGTGCTGGCCGAACGGGACCTGACCCTTCGCAAAGGCTTCCCGGAAACCTATGACCACCAGTCTCTTGGTGAAGCCCTCCGTGCCCTGCGCAACGGCGAGGCACCGTTCCCGGCCTACAGCCATGTGACCTATGACGTGGACCCGGCGCTGACGCGCACCATCGCGCAGCCGGACGTGCTCATCCTCGAGGGCCTCGGCTTCCAGCCACTGTCCCCGCCTCCGCGGGAAATGCATGAGCCGGACCTTCTGATCTATCTCGATGCCAGCGAAGACGACCTGCTCGCCTGGTTCCTGGAGCGTTTCGTGCGGCTATGGAACGCCGCGCGGGAGGATCCCTCCTCCTTCTACGCGAACTTCCTCCACATGTCAGAGCCGGAGCTTCTGGAATTTGCCCAGTCCGTCTGGGAGCGAATCAATTTGCCAAACCTGAGAGAGAACATCGCCCCGCTGAAACAGCGGGCCGATATCCTTCTCTTCAAGACCCGTGACCATACGGTCACCATCGCGGAAGACAGATTGCTCTGACGGCCCTAGAGGCTCGGATCGATCAGGTATTTCTCACCTGTCGCCTTGGCGTTGTAGGCGTGCAGGGTGTCAAGATCGAGCGCCTCGGCGAGCGAGATCGTCTTCGTATAATGGCTGGCAAAAGTCGTATCCAGCTCGTCAATCACGCGCTTGTACATGCGTGCACGCACTTCCGGGGATGCCTTCTCCAGGAACGGTGTCAGCAGATAACCGCTGAGGTTCCAGGCAAAGCCGACCCCTGCCGGCACGATGGTCGGCGACATGTCGAGCCGGCCATAGATGTAGACCTGCGTTTCGGTGCCGGAGCCGTAGCGGGAGTATTCCTTCATCTTGCGGCTGGCAGCTGCCTCCATGGCGATCAACAGCTGGCCGGCGAGCGGCCCTCCGCCAATAGCATCGAAGCCCATAGTGGCACCGGTCTCGACGAGGCCGTTGATCAGGTCTTCCATGAAGGTCGGCGAGGAGGAATTGACGATATGCTTCGCACCGATGCCGCGCAGGATCTCGGCCTGCTCTTCCTTGCGGACAATGTTGAGGATCGGCACGCCGTCCTTGAGGCAGATCTTGTTCAGCATCTGGCCAAGGTTCGAAGCGGCGGCTGTGTGAACCAGTGCCTCATGCCCTTTGGCCTTCATCGTCTCGACGAATGACAGCGCGGTCAGCGGGTTCACATAGCAGGATGCGCCCTGCTCTGCCGTTGTGCCGTCCGGCAGAGCCATGCACTGCGAGACATGCAGTGTACGGTACTGCTGGTACATATTCCCGCCAAGACAGGTGACCATCTTGCCGAGCAGGGCCTGCGCCGCCGGAGAGTCGCCTGCCGCGATCACGGTGCCGGCGCCTTCATTGCCCACGGCCAGTGACTGGCCGAGCCGGGCTTTCATGGCGCGCAGGCCGCCCTCCGGCACATCAGCAGAAATGGTCGGATTGTCTTTCGTACCACCCTGCACGGCGGTCGACATGTCCGCGCCGCCGACGAGCAGGCCGAGGTCGGACGGGTTGATGGGCGTACCTTCGACGCGCACGACCACCTGATCCGGGCCGGGCGCTTTCACGGGCGCTTCGGCGAGGGAGAGTTCGAGTTTGCCTTCCGGCGTCGCCAGCGTGCGGATCTGCAGGCTTGTCTCGGGGAGTTGTTCAGCCATTGGGTATTCCTCTCTTGGAGTGTGTATTTTTGTATTTGTCTCAGGGTCTGATGATGACCTTACCGACAACTTCGCGGTCGGTCATCAGGCGCCACGCTTCGCGCCAGTCGTCCAGCGGGATCTCGCGGAAGACGTGCGGGTGCACCTTGCCTTCTTCGGCCCATTTGCGGATCGCAGCCTGGTTGGCCCGGCCCCGTTCCGGGAACCGGCGGCCATATTCGCCGGCGCGGACACCCACGACCGAGAAGCCCTTGATCAGCGGCATGTTCACTTTGACTTCCGGGATCCGGCCAGACGTGAAGCCGACCACCAGAAGCCGCCCGTCGAATGCTATGCAGCGCACGCTCTCGTCAAACACATCGCCGCCAACCGGATCGAAGATCACGTCCGCGCCTTTGCCACCGGTTAGCGTCTTGACCTTGTCGCGAAAGCCTTGGGCCGCATTGATCCCATAGTCAGCGCCATAAGCCAGCACCTTGTCGAGCTTTGCATCCGAAGCCGAGGTCGCAATCACGGTCGCCCCCAAGAGCTTGCCCACATCCACCGCAGCCATGCCCACGCCGCCGCTGGCGCCATGCACAAGCAGGGTTTCGCCGGGTTGCAGGTTTGCCCGCACAACCAGCGCCACATAGGCCGTGATATAGGCAGCGGGAAAGGCGGCGGCCTCCGCAAAAGAGAACGGCACGGGCTTGGCCGAGAGGCTTGTGGCCGGAAGGACAGCATATTCAGCATAGGCACCGGTCTTGTTACCGCCGATGACTTCGTCGCCCGCTTTCCATTCCATCACGCCTTCGCCGACCGCTTCGATCACGCCGGCGACTTCCATGCCGAGTGTGAAGGGCAATTCCGGTTTGAACTGGTACTTTCCCTGACTCATCAGGAGGTCCGGGAAGTTCACCCCGGCCGCCTTCACGCGGACGAGAACCTCGCCCTCCCCCGGCTCCGGTACGGCAATATCCCGCAGCTCCAGCCCGGAAAAATCATCCGTGATCCGGTGACAGACAAGCGCTTTCAAGCTGCGCCCCTAAAGCTTTGAATAGACGGTGCGGACCATGTCCGCGATTTCGAGGCATGCCTTGCGCGAACCCGGTGAAATCAGGGTGAAGGCCGTGAAGGCGTGGGCCAGATGTTCATAGCATTTGTGCATCACCGGCACGCCGGCATCCTTCAGGCGGCGGGCATAATCGTCGCCTTCGTCGCACAGGGGATCGTGCCCCGCCGTGATGACGACCGCTGGCGGCAGGCCATCCAGATGGCCCGTCTGGCCGGGTGACAGCATCCGGTCCGACTTGTCGAACCCTTCCGGAAGGTACTGCTCCATGAACCAGTCCATCGTGTCGGTGGAGAGCGAGAAGGTCTCGCTGAACTCTTTGCGCGAGGGGAATTCTTCGACAAGGTCGATGGCCGGATAGATCAGCAGCTGCATCGCTGGCAGCGGCTTGTCTTCGCGTTGCATTTCCTGCGCGATGATAGCCGAGAAATTACCGCCCATGGAGTCGCCGCCCACGGCGGCAACGCCTTCCGGCGCGCCGAATTTCGCAGCATTGCGCATGCCCCATTCATACGCCGCGCAGCAATCGTCGATCCCGGCCGGGAACTTATGCTGCGGCGCCAGACGATAGTCGATCGACAGGACCGGGCATTTCACCCGGCTCGCCAGAATGGAACACCAGGCATGGCAGGTTTCGAGGTCGCCGATCACGCCGCCGCCCATATGATAGTACACCATCAGCGGTGCCTTCGGATCCTGATCGTCGGGGCGGTAGATGCGGGCCGGAATCTGGTTCTTGTTCGGGCCGGGAATGGTCAGGTCTTCGGTCCGCACGCCCGGTTCGATCGGTGCGGCGACCGATGCGAGCGTTTCTTTCGTCACCGCCTGGACCGTCTCGGCCGGCAGGCTGGAGAGCGGCGGCGCATTTCGACCGTTCCACGCCATCAGCTGAAGCTGGGGCTCCAGCGTCCGGCCGCGAATGGTCAGCGGCTTGCCGCCTGCCATTTTCACGAGCAGGCCGCCCGGCAGCTTCATGATGAGCTTGGTGATGGTCTGCTGAAGGCTCATGGCCGCTCCCCTGCTGTATTCTCGGGGGAAGCTTAGACCTGCCGCACGTCGCTCGCCAAGAGGGCAAGCGCCTTACTTCGCGGCAAGCTCCTTCACGCCGGCCATCAGCATCCGGGAGGCAAACTCGGTCGCGCCATCCACATCGACCGGCCGGCGGAGCAGCATGATCTCTCCCATTTCGCGGGCCGTTCCAATCGCGGCGGCGGTGAGAAACTCAATGTCCATGTTTGAGGACGTGTCTGCCGACAGGATTCGCTCAAGGTCCGACCGGATCTCGGCTGCAACAGCCAGCATTTCCGGCGTGTCCACCCGCACGCCGATCAGCGCCATATGGGGCGCACCTTCGGACAGGGCCTGGCGGTTCTCTTCAGCAATGAAGCTGAAATAGGCGTGATAAGCGTCATGCATGTAATCCTGCGCCGTGCGGGCACTGGCGCGGACGTCTTTGAGCATATGGCGGAAACGATGCGTGGAATCCTCCGCAATCGCTTCGAACACTTCTTCCTTGGACTTGAAGTAGTTGTAGAACGTGCCCGCTGCGAGATCGGTTTCCCGGATGATATCCCGCACCGTCGTTGCCTCGAACCCGATCCGGGCGAAGACACGCCGTCCGGCATCCAGAATGGCCCGGCGGTTTGCTGCTTTGGAACGCGCTCTCTTGCCGGAACCCGATGCCGTTTTAACGTCAATTGTCATGAATCGCCGTCCTTACCTGCCAACACCGTGACCCACGGCGTCACCATGTGTCAACTTTTTAACGCTGCAAGGCTGCTATGCTTTTAGTGCCAGAAAAATCAGGGCGTTGCCGTATTGCCAGCCCGGCGGACGCGCCAGACCAGAGCATCGCCCGCAATGTCGCAATCGACCGTCATGAACGCCCGCTGGGAATGGATCGCGCCGCGCCAGATTTCGATCCAGCTTGAGAGCAGATTCTCCCGCTCCGCCCCTTCCAGGCCGCGCGCGATCCGCAGGCCGGTTTGATGCAGGATGACTTCATCATCTGAGTGCTCTATCCGGCTCTCATCGCCCATGCCCGCAAACATGGCAGCCAGGAATTCCGCCGCCTCCACCGGCCCGCCATCCACACCGCCGACAGCATCGGCCATGCGGCGGAAATGCTGTAGCCCCGTCAGGCGTGCCGCAAGATGGCAAAGCTCAAGCGCCCGCACCTGTCCAAGCACATTGACCAGCTCGCGCACGCCATTGCGGACATATTCCACGGCATAGTTGCGATTCGCCTTGGCGAGGCGTTCCGGCGTCCATTCGCCGGGCGGCGGCTCGGGCTGTTTCGCAGGATCGAACGGCGGCGGGCGCTCATCCGGCGCGAAGCGGAGCCGCTCGTCTTCCGAAAGCTCGTGATCATATTCGCGGAAATAGCCGCAAAGGCCGAACTGGCCGGTCATGTCTTCCGACACGCAGACAAAGCCGAGGCGCGGATTGCCAAGCGAGACGCCGTTCTGGCCATACCAGCCGCGCAGAAAGCCGCGGCTCGCCTCGACCGGCACGCCGCAGATCACCGCGCCGTCATACATCCAGCGCGGATACCGGAAGCGCACCCAGGCCTTTGTGTCGCTCTCCTCCATATATTCGACGGCCACGCCGCCGACGCCATTTGAGAGCACGTGATACTTCGCGCAGGCCACCGCGTCCGGCTCGCCGTCGAGCCCCAGCTTGCGGAAGGAGGACAGGAACTTGTCCTCATGCTGACGGCGGAACAGGCGGAACATCCAGTCGCCAACCACCTCAGGCCCTTCCCGCGTCGCTACCATCAGTTCCAGTCCCAGCAGGTACTGGTGGTGCAGCTCGGCCTGCGCCTCGATCGCGGCGATGTTCAGCGTCATGCGCTACCCTGCCTCCGCCATGGCGCCCGCAAGCGGGCCGGTGTCCCCGTCCATCCGGCGGCGGCGCATCATGTTCAATGCCATGCCGAAGACGACGCGCAGCATGATCAGGATCAGCACGCCGAGCAGCGGCTGGCCAAAAGCCAGCATCAGGCCTGCCCCCAGGATGATTGCCACGTGCAAAGTCACGATCCGGCCATAGGGCGCGAACATTTCCGCCGGCAGCTGCGTCTCGCGATAGCCGCCGCGGATAACGTAATCGACCAGGTAGAAGACGGCGTTCACCGCGATGATCGCCGCGACGAACCAGAGCATGTAAGGGCCGGTGCCAAGGGCCCAGTCGACGAGTGTGCGCATACCGTCAATCCCCGGCGCGGCGTTGCCCACCTTTCCGCCTGCAAAGGCACTCAGGAAGATGCCGTGGCCGAAGCAGAACATGCCGTAGTGCACGGTAAAGAAAGGCACCATGAAGGCCGCTGCTGCGAGGTTCAGGATATTGGCCGCGACAGTGCCGATCATGCGCAGGATGGTAAAGGCGCCGATGACCAGGTTCTCCAGCCAGTAGAGCGCGACCAATGGCACGGCCTTCCATCCAAAGAAGACCACAGCGATGAGGGGCAGCAGATCGACCAGCAGGGTCAGCCAGGCCATCGGGTCCCGATAGGTGCGGGCAAACAGATCAGGATCGAAGAAACGGGTCATTCGGGTTTGTTCGCCATCCGTCAGCTGCCGGCCGGATCATAGGCCGGGAACTCAAACGGATTGCGCGGGGCAAGTCCCTTCGACCCTCTGGGGTTATTATAATTGCCGGTCAGGATCTCGAAATGGAGATGGATCGCCGTTGCATTGCCGGACTGGCCCATCTTGCCGATTTCCTGCCCGAAGCCGACTTCGCTACCCGCACGGATGCCCGGAGCAAAATGTTCGAGGTGGGCGTAGCGCGTATAGACGCCGCCGCCATGATCGATGAGGACCATGTTGCCGTAGCCGGTCGAGACGCGCGCTTCGAGGACACGCCCTGGCGCAGCGGCATAGATCGGCCCGGCTGGAATGGACTGAAGATCAATCCCGTCATGGCGCCGGGCGGAGCGGATGCCGAAACCTGACGACAGGCAGACATCGTTGGCCGGCGCCGTCGCCAGCACCACCGAACCGACGACAATGATCGGCTTGTAGTCGACCACCCAGAAATCGCTGTCCATGGGCGGCGCGTTGGTCACATAGATGCCCCCGCAGGAGCGAAGATAGGCATTTGGCTGGAAGCTGCCCTGCCCGGCCGAGACCTGCGGCGGTCCCGGCGGCGGGGTGTAGGCCCGCATCTGTGGCGGCGGGGGCGATGATGCACAGCCCGCCAGGAAAATCAGTGTGAGTGCAGCCCCCAGCAGCTGCCTCATGCGTGAGCCTTTGCGCGTTTCATGCCCTTCTCGATCTCCTTCAGCAGGTCGCGGCAGTAGAGGTTGAAGTCCACCTGCATGCGGTGGCGCGGGCTGTCATAGAAGTGCCCGAGATGCTCCTTCTCGTCCGCGGCGGTGATGCGCTCCATTTCCGCAGCATCGGGGAAAGCGTACTCGCCATCAAGGGCTGCGGCGACCAGTTTGGACTGCTGTTCGGCAAAATTCACAAGGGTCGGCAAGGGCTGGGCGAGTCCGAGGAAGAAGATCGTCTCCCGGCCCGGCTTCACCATCCGCTTGTAGAGCGGGAAGACATTGTCCTTCGGCGTCAGGTCGTCCTGCTTCAGGAAGGGGAAGGTCACATTATAACCCGTCGCCCAGATGATCGCGTCGACCTTTTCGCGCGTACCATCGGTGAAGACGACGCTGTCGCCATCCAGCTTCTCGATGCCGGGTTTCGGCGTGATATCGCCGCAGCCGACACGGGTCAGGAATTCGCCCGACACGGAGGGGTGGCCCTCCAGCGGCTCATGGTCCGGCTTCGGCAGGCCATAGTCTTCCATCATGCCGATGGTTTTCTTGATCTTGCTGCGCGCGAGCTTGCGCCCGAGGCCTGATGGCATCCAGGCCGGCAGCACGGCCTTGTCGGCCGGTTTGCCGTCCATGTATTTTGGCAGCACCCAGACCCCGCGGCGCATGGAAATGAACAGCTTCTCCGCCAGCGGGCGTTGGGACAGCTCCGACGAGATATCCATCGCGGAGTTCCCGGCCCCGACAATCATCACGCGCTTGCCGCGGAAGTCATAGGGCTCGAACGGGTCGGTATAGTTGTGGGAGTGGACCTGGTAACCATCGAAATGCCCGGGATAAGTGGGCGTGCGCGGGTCCCAGTGGTGGCCATTGGCGACGACGACGGCGTCGTATTCACGCGTCTCACCGGTCGACAAAGTCACTTTCCAGCGTCCGCCCGGCAGGTCTTCGACATTCGTGACAGCCGTATTGAACGTGATCGTCTCGCGCAGGCCGAAATGGTCCACATAGTCATGGAAATACTGCAGAAGCTGGGCGTGATGCGGGAAGTCCGGCCAATCTTCCGGGACGGGATAGTCTTCGAAAGCGAGGCGCCATTTCGACGTATCAATGTGCAGCGACTGATAACAGGACGAGGCCCCGTTCGGGTTCTTGTAGTACCAGTTCCCGCCGATATCGTCCGACATCTCGAAACAATCGTATGGCAGGCCCCGGTCTTTCAGCCGCTTGGCCATCGTGAAGCCCGAACATCCTGCCCCGATAATGCAGGTCTTCGGCTTGCCCGTTCCCTCGAATGCCATAGTTTCCTCCTGACCTGTGGTCATGTGTATGTTCTTTTTCAGCCGGATGTTATCCGAGGCGAAAGGCAGGTCAAATGAATGAGGCCCCATATGGAAGATGACGCGACGCCAACTGCCGAACCCTGGCAGGTCATGGGAGAAAACCTGGAAATCATGACCGGCGGCATCCCATGGGGACGCCGGATGAGCTTCCGCGTTACGAAGCTGGAAAAGGGCCGCGTCTGGGGCGTTCAGCCCTGGAAAGAGCGCCTTGTCGGCGATCCGGACACCGGCGTCATCCATGGCGGCGTGCTGACGTCTTTCCTCGACAACCTCTCCGGCATGGCGGCGAGTTCCGCGCTCGACAAGGCCCGCTTCGTCTCCACGCTGGACTTACGTATCGACTATATGCGCGCGGCTGAACCGCACCGGGAAATCCTCGGTGAGGCGGAATGCTACCACATCACCCGCAGTGTCTGCTTCACCCGTGCCTGGGCCTATCATGAGAGCCGGGACAAGGTGATCGCCACCGCCGCCGGTGCCTTCGCCATCAACAAGCCGCGCTCGGTTGAATCGCTGAGGACCAGATAATGTCTGAAGATACACTCTCGACCCGCGCCGAACAGGTACAGGCCTTCCTGGCCCGCACGCCCTTCGCGCAGGAAATCGGCATGCGCTGCGAAGTCATGGGCGATGAAATGACAGCCGTCATGCCATTCCAGAAGAAGCTGATCGGGAATTTCACGATCCAGGCCCTTCATGGCGGCGCCATCGCGGCCTTTCTGGAACTGACAGCCATGGCGCAAGTCTACCTCGTGACCGAACACCTGGAACGCCCGCCCCGGCCGATCAATATTTCGATCGACTATCTCCGGCAGGGCCACGCCCAGGACACGTTTGCGCGCGCGACCATCACCAAAATGGGCCGGCGCATATGCTCGGTCCGGGCCGAAGCCTGGCAGGGCGAGCGGTCAAAACCGGTCACCAGCCTTCTGGCGCACTTCAAGGTGAGTGGCGACTGAGGTGTTGGATAAGGTCCCCTCCGGACCATCACGAACACCGTCTATAGACCCTATATAGACCGTCTATACGGTCCCCCTTCCTACGGAAAAGCGCGGGCGAGCGCGAGATTCCACTGAAGGTCGGCGTCCCAGTTCGCATCGTTCTCTTCCATCAGGGCGAGGCGGACGATGATCAGGTCCCGGCTCGGCACGATGAAAATCGTCTGGCCTTCATGCCCCTGGGCATAGAACGCATCGCCTTCGCCCGGCAGCAGCCAGAAGCCGGCGCCATAGAAATTTGCCGAACCGCCCGGCGGCGGCGTGCGGGTCATGTCGACCCAGCCCTCCGGCAGGAGACGTTCGCCATCCCAGACGCCATCGCGCAGATAGAGCAGGCCGAATTTCGCATAGTCCCGCGCCGTGGCCCAGACATGCGAGCCGCCCAGATAGGTGCCTGACAGGTCGAATTCCGGCTGGGCATCCATGCCGAGCGGCTTGAACAGGACCTGATCGATCCAGGCCGCCATGGGCGCATCGGCCGGTTTGCAGGAATCCTCCGCCGACGCGGTGGAGCACCAGCTATTGGCGCCGATGATATTCTGAAGCGCGCGGCCGACCAGGCTGAAACTGGCGGTCGAATAATTCCATCTTGTGCCGGGCGCATACTTCAGCGGGAAGGAATCCCGGATATAGCCGACCACGTCGAACTGACCTGCGCCATACATCATCTGGGCCACATCATTGGCTTCCAGGATGTCGGACTCGAATTCGAGATAGTCCAGCCCATCGGTCATGGTGATCCACTGGCGCCAGGTAATGGCCGCACGCGGATCACCTTCAGGAAACACGCCGGGCATCGGCGCATCGATATTCTCCACCAGGCCGAGTTGCACCGCCCGGCCCACCAGCGCCGAGGTAACGGATTTGGCGAGGCTCCATGACATGTGCCGCGTACCGGCGTCGAACCCGTCCCGGTAAACCTCCGCAACCAGCCTGCCCTTGTAGACGATCACCACCGCATGGGTCTCGCCGCCAAGATCCCCCCGGTTGCCGACCATGGCGATGTCCAGCAGCTCCTGTATTTCGCCGGCATGGTCCGGCGGAAGCACGCCTCTCTCCCAACCCGCAGTTGGCCAGGCCACCCCATCCGGCTGGGCCGGCAGCGGCACAAGCGCCTGCGCCGCGGCAAACGGCGCGGCTATGCAGGCAAGGCAGATCAGGAATATGTTGCGCAACATGGCGCTTCTCTCCTATTGTCCTGATCCGGACATAGGGGAAAAAAGTGAAACACGTCAAAGCACTTCTGGTCTTAGCAGGTATTATTGCGTTCTCCGTTGGGTTGATAGCTGTATTTTACCCCAACCAGCAGGCAGCGCATGCAGACTCACTCGCCCATGCGGAGATTCTGGCGTCCCTCGGCGCAAAGCAGGTCTGCTCCTGTCTTCACATCGCAGAGCGTGACCTGGACAGCTGCC
The DNA here is from genome assembly GCF_963678195.1 of uncultured Hyphomonas sp. Classification (NCBI taxonomy): domain Bacteria; kingdom Pseudomonadati; phylum Pseudomonadota; class Alphaproteobacteria; order Hyphomonadales; family Hyphomonadaceae; genus Hyphomonas; species uncultured Hyphomonas sp. Next base: position 808,009 of record NZ_OY782759.1, on the reverse strand, counting down.
AGCGCGACTTCACCTTCGATATGACCGGAATTTCCTATACGGATGAAAAAAACATAACCCTGGCCATGTCGCATGACGGCGAGGTCAGCGCGCAAGCGAAATTTACCCCCGGCCTTGGCTGTACCCTGATCGCGCCATGAAGCGCGCCCTGTTCGCCTGCCTCGTGCTGATCAGTGGATGTACCGCCGCGCCGGACATGGAAGGCGGACACCCGCTCGGCTGGATGAGCGGGTGCTGGGAAAATGCAGATGGGGACTATCGCGAAGTCTGGTCCGCGCCTGATCATGGCTATCTGTTCGGCTACGCTCTGGCGCTGAAGGGTGACCGGGTCAGCTTTTTCGAACAATCCCGCATAGACCCCGGCAAGGGCTTTACCTTCAACGCCTATCCTGCCGGCAAGGGCCCTTCCCCGTTCCGGGAAATCGAGCGCGGCGCGTCCCACATCGTTTTTGCCGATCCCGGCCACGACTATCCGCAGCGCATCCGCTACGCCCGTGAAGGCGACCGGATGACGGCGGAAATTTCGCTGATCGATGGCTCCCGGGGCCAGGGCTTTGCCTTCCGGCGCTGCCGGAACTGACGCTTACTCGCCGAGACGCTGGATCTCTGCCGGGTCTCCCGCGAACAGGGACTGGTATTCCGGCTTCAGCAAGTTCCGGAAATCGGCTTGCGGCAGGGTGATATGATAGGCACCCTCTGCATACGAACCGATTTCGTATGGCGCGTAGTGCAGCGCGAAACCGCCGAGCTTGCCAGCTTCGGTCGATGCGACAAGACTGATATTGCCGGCCAGAACATCTGAAACACCCATGGCGTCCTTCGACTCGCCAAGGAACATGTCATAACTGTCGGGAGAGCCGCTGCGCTTCGTCTTGGCCTGTGCCACCAATTCATACACTTCCGGGGCCAGCGCGGCAGCGGCGGCTTCCTTGTCGGAGAAAAGCTCGCCGATCCGCATCTGTTCGCCGGTCTGCGTGTTATAGATGCGCCCGTCGGTCATATAGTTGCCGTGCGCCCCACCGGTGTGGGTGTAGATAAATCCCTCCAGCCCGGCGAGCGTCCCGGCGGCGCCGGTCACCTGCCAGTCGATTTTCATGGCATAGGGCCGGAAATAGTCCGGATCCATTTTCTGGTAGGTCTTCGCATCTGCCTGCATGGCATCGATGCGGGCCTGCGCGTCGGCCACGATGTCCTGTGCCAGCGCCGGGGTGAAGGAGAACACCGCTTCATCGATGCTGACGTCTGCGGTCAGAACATCATTGTCTACCACGATCGTCCGCGGCATGGCCGCCAGGATCGCTTCCGGAGATTCCGCAGGATTTGCCTGTGTTTCCCCGCCAGGCGTATCCGGCGTGTCCGTACCCGGCAATTCCGCCACGGGCGGAGAATTGGGGGCACCCCCGGCTTCCCCTGCCTGCCCGCAGGCCCCGGAAAGGCTGGCCATCAAAAGGGCGGCAGAGAGAAGCAGGGTTTGTTTCATCGTCTTTATCTACAGGCTCAGCAGTTCTGCGTCACCTCCCTGTGCCGTGATATTCACGGTCAGCGCCCTTTCTGCGGCGAAGCGATGGAGATAATGCGGCCCGCCGGCCTTGGGGCCCGTGCCGGAGAGACCTTCCCCGCCGAAAGGCTGCACACCAACGACCGCCCCGATCATCGACCGGTTCACATAGGTATTGCCGACCGGGCAAGCCGCGCGGACTTCCTTGTAGAAGCTGTCTAGGCGCGAATGCACACCCAGCGTCAGGCCATAGCCCTTGGCGTGGAGTTTGGCGCCGACCTCGTCGATATCATCCGGGTCGTAGCGGATCACATGCAGGATGGGGCCGAACTTCTCTTCCGTAATCTGATCCAGCGAGGACAGTTCCACCAGCGCCGGGCCGAAGCCGTAGCCTTCGCGGCCGATCTGACCGGCATCGACCTGGTGCAGGACTTTCGCGCGGGACTTCATGTCTTCGAGGTGTGCCTCCAGCATGTCGCGCGCTTCCGCATCGACGACCGGGCCAATGTCCGTTTCAGGCAGGGCCGGGTCGCCAAGCTTCAGCTCGTCCATCGCCCCTTTCAGGCCTTCGATCAGATGGTCGGCAGTGGCCTTCGGCAGGAAGGCAACGCGTAGCGCCGAACAGCGCTGGCCAGCCGATCCGAAGGCGGAAATGATCATGTCATCCAGCACCTGTTCGCGCAGTGCCGTCGTGTCGACGAACAGGCCGTTCAGGCCGCCGGTCTCTGCGATCAGCGGAATAATCGGCCCGTCGCGGTCTGCCAGCGTGCGGTTGATCATGCGGGCGGTGTTCGTGCCGCCGGTGAAACAGACGCCGGAAACGCGCAGGTCAGACGTCAGCTTCGCCCCGACTGTCTCCCCCTTGCCGGGCAAAAGGTGCAGCGCATTTACCGGCAGGCCGGCCTTGTGGAACAGTTTCACTGCCTCGAACGCGATCAGCGGCGATTGTTCAGCCGGCTTGGCGACGACCGTATTGCCGGCCGCGAGCGCCGCAGAGATTTGCCCGGTAAAGATGGCCAGCGGGAAATTCCACGGACTGATACAGCAGAACACGCCCCGTCCGTGCAGGGACAGATGGTTGGTCTCCCCCGTCGGACCCGGCAGGCGCACAGGCCCGGCGAAATCCTTCTCGGCGCCCATTGCGTAATAGCGCAGGAAATCGACCGCTTCGCGGACTTCGGCGATGCCGTCATTCAGCGTCTTGCCGGTCTCGCGCGCCATCAGGGCGATGAGACGGGGCATATTGTCTTCCAGCGCTTCGGCCATGGCGCGCAGATGGCTCGCCCGCTGCGGCCCGCCGAGCTTGTCCCATTCCGGCTGGAAATTGACCGCCGCGTCCAGCGCGCGGTCCATCGCCGCCTCGGTGGCTTCCTTGCAGGCACCGAGCACGGTTTCGGTGTGGAACGGCACACGGCAGAGCTCTCCGCCGCCGGTGTCCGGTTTGCCGGAAACGATCGCCCCGGCCGCGATGGCGGGGCTGTCACGGAACATGCGGATGGCGGCGGCGATGTCGTCGCGGACATTCTGCTGCGACAGGTCCAGGCCGGACGAATTGCGCCGTTCCGGCCCGTAAAGGCGGGGCGGCGTGGGAATACGCGGATGGCGGCGAGGGCCGGCCTCGACCTTGGTGATCGGATCGGCGACGACCTGTTCGGCCGGCACATCCGGATCGAGGAAGGAGTGCACAAAACTTGTATTGGCGCCGTTCTCCAGCAGGCGGCGGACGAGATACGGCAACAAATCCTTGTGCGCCCCGACCGGGGCATAGACCCGCACCTTCTTGCCGGCTTTCGCCGCGCCATAAAGCGCTTCGCCCATGCCGTGCAGGCGCTGGAACTCAAACGCCGTGACGCCCATGGAGTCTGCCATAAGGTCTACCGTCGCCAGCGTGTGGGCATTGTGCGTGGCAAATTGCGGATAGAGCACCGGGCTCGCTTCCAGCAGCTGTTTTGCACAGGCGAGATAATGGAAGTCCGTGCCCTGCTTGGTGGTGAAGACCGGGAAGTTCGGGAAGCCTTCGACCTGAGCGTGCTTGATCTCACTGTCCCAATAGGCGCCTTTCACGAGGCGCACCATGAAGCGCTGGCGGGTGTCGCCTGCCAGCTGTTTCAGCTTCTCGATCACGCCGCGGGCGCGCTTCTGATAGGCCTGCACGGCGATGCCCAGACCGGACCAGCCCTTGAGCGACGGCTCACGCGCAAGCGCTTCCATCAGCTTGAGGGAGATCACCAGCCGATCGGCTTCTTCCGCATCCAGACAGAGATTGATATTCGCGTCGGCCGCCTGTTTGCAGAGGCCCAGAAGGCCGGGATAGATTTCTTCCATCACCCGGGCTTCATTGACCGCCTCATAGCGCGGATGCAGGGCGGAGAGCTTGACCGAGACGCCATTGGCCGCTTCCGGCTTGAGAGATTTGTCCTTGCTGGCGGCAACCTGTTCGATGGCGCTCTGATAGGCCTTCAGATAGCGTTCGGCGTCAGCCGCGGTGCGGGCGCCCTCCCCCAGCATATCGAAGCTGAAATGGGCCGCATCGCCCTGGCGCACCATCCGGCCGCCGCGCTTCAGCGCATCCTTCACGTTCCGCCCAAGGACGAACTGCTCGCCCATGATCCGCATCGCCTGCATCATGGCGGCGCGGATCACCGGCTCACCGCTCTCGCGCACAAGGCCGGACACGAAATGGCTGGGGCCCTTCTTGGCTGCCGCCGGCACACCGATCACGCGGCCTGTCAGCATCAACCCCCAGGTGGAGGCATTGACCAGCCAGGATTCCGACTGCCCCTGATGAGCGCCCCAGTTTCCGGACCGGATCTTCTCGGCGATCAGGTCGTCGCGGGTCTCGGCATCGGGCACCCGCAGCAGCGCCTCAGCGAGACACATCAGGGCGAGGCCCTCGGCATTGGACAGGCCGAACTCCTCCAGGAAACTTTCCATCATGCCCTTGCGGCGCCCGGTGGCCCGCGCCGTCTCGACCAGGTCGAGTGCCCGTCGCATCGCGGCCTGCCGCAGATCATCACTGACAGGCGTCTCTTTCAGGAGATCCTCGAGCAAGGCCTCCTCATCAACAAACTTGTTGGAGTCGAGCGCGTCCCAGACAAATTGCGTGGCGGCGAGGGCGTCGGTCATAAATGGTGGTCCCTTCTGGCATAAACTTGGTACAAAAGCAGAATAACGGGGCAGGTCTTATGCCGGTTCCCACCCATCTGGGAAAAAACTATATCGTCTCTACCTGTCGAGTGCGAGGGTAGTGGACAGCGAAAGGGGCCTTTACGGTCCTCTCCAAGCCCGCCATGTTGCGCGCGGCTGCGTGGCATTGATGGGAGTCCACATGCGGATCATGCTCGTGACAGACGCCTGGGACCCTCAGGTCAATGGCGTCGTGCGCACCATGAAGCGCGTCATCGCCGAATCCGAGGCGATGGGCCATGAATGGGAAATCGTGCACCCCGGACAGGGGTTCATGACCATGCCCCTGCCGACCTATCCGGAAATCAAGCTGGCCCTGTTCGCCCGGGGCCAGATTGAAGAGCGGTTCAACGAATTCGAGCCTGATGCGGTGCATATCGCGACCGAAGGCACACTCGGCATGGCCGGCCGGGCCATGTGCCTGAAGATCAAACACCCCTTCTCCACCGCCTATCACACCCGGTTCCCGGAATATGTATCGGCCCGCCTGCCCATCCCGATTTCCTGGGGCTATAATTTCGTGCGCTGGTTCCACAAATATTCCGGCAAGGTGATGGTGCCGACCCCGTCCATGGTGGAGGAATTGCGGGCCAAGAAATTCATCAATCTTGTCGCCTGGGGCCGGGGCGTCGATACAGACCTCTTCCACCCATCCCGCCGCATTGAGGAAGGCCAGCCGGGCGATCCGTTCGAGGGCCTGCAGCGCCCGATCTTTCTGAATGTCGGCCGCGTGGCCGTGGAAAAGAATATCGAAGCCTTCGCCGAACTGGACCTGCCGGGAACGAAAGTGATCGTTGGCGATGGCCCACAGCGCGAGGAACTCCAGAAGCGCTACCCGGAAGTCAAATTCCTCGGCGCACGCTTCAATGAGGACCTGGCAACCGTCTATGCGAGCGCAGACGTTTTCGTCTTCCCGAGCCTGACCGACACGTTCGGCCTGGTCGTCCTGGAGGCCATGTCGTCCGGCACGCCGGTCGCCGCCTTTGATGCCACCGGCCCGCGCGATGTGATCCCGGGTTCGAACGCCGGAACCATTACGCCGGTCGACGGAGACCTGGCGGCGGGAGCCATCGCCTGCCTGGACCTCGACCGCGACACCTGCCGCAAATATGCCGAAGGCTATAGCTGGCAGGCCTGCGCGGAGGCCTTCATCGAAAACCTCCAGCCCCTGCCTGCCCCAGCCCGGAAACGCTTCTGGCAGAAGATCCGCCTGCGCCGGCGCAAGAAGCCGCTGGAACTGGTCATCCCGCCGCTGCTGGACCTCAGCCCGAAGCCGAAGGATTCCGGCGACAAGCCCGACGACAAAGCCTGATTTTCGGGAATCCGCTTTGAGAACCTAGTTGTCTGGCGCCGCCTTGAGCGCGGCCGCCCTTGCCTGCTCTGTGGCGCGGTCTTCTTCCGTGAGCGGGATCAGCCCCTTGTCCAGCAGGTAGCCGTCGGGACCCATGGCGCCGTCCGACACGAACTCTTCAACGAACTCGGCAATGCCGGGCACGAAGCCGAGGTTTTCCCGTTTCACATAGATGTACAGCATACGCGACAGGCCATAGTCGCCATCCTTGATATGCACGAAGTCCGGTGGGACACCGGACAGCAGGCCAGCCTTCACCCGGTCCGAATTCTGCTCAAGGAAGGAAAAACCGAGAATGCCGATCGCAGCCGGTGTCTTGGTGAGGGCCTGTACGACGGCGGCGTCATTCTCCCCGAAATCGATCCAGGCGCCGTCAGTGCGGATCGTATGCGCGCGCTGCAGGAAGGCCGTCTCGTCGAGGTCGCTCAGCGCGCTCATCTGCGGATCTTCCAGCGCGCCATGCTCCATGCCCAGTTCGACAAAGGCGTCCCGTGTGCCGGAGGTGGGCGGTGGGCCGAAGACCAGGATCGGCTCGTCCGGCAGGGATGGGCTGACTTCGCTCCAGGACTTGTAAGGATTGGGCACGAAGCCGCCCTCCCCGTCCGGCAGGTCCTTGGCGAGGGCGCGGTAAAGCTCTGCCTTGGTGATGTCGAAATCCGGCCCGGCCTTCGAATTGGCGATGACGATCCCGTCATAACCGACACGGAATTCCGCCGGGTCATTCACGCCATTGGCCGCACACAGAGCCCGCTCGCTCTTCTTGATGGGGCGTGAGGCGTCGGAAATGGAGGGCTGTGACGGCCCGGCGCCAAGGCAGAACGCCTTGAAGCCGCCGCCTGTCCCGGTCGTTTCCACGACAGGCGTCGGCCATTTGGTGACCGCGCCGAACTGTTCGGCAACGGTCGTGGCGAACGGCGAGACCGTGGAGGAGCCGACAATCTTGATCTTCTCGGCATCCACGCCGGTGATCGAGGGTATGACAATCCGGTCACCCACTTCCAGCTCCGACAGGTCCGTTCGTCCGCATGCGGCGGCCAGCAGCAAGAGTGCTGCAGCAAGGACAGGCCGGACGGCCGGGAGGCACCTACGCGTCATGCTCAATTCTTTCCCAATGGTGCCCGCATGTATCCGGAATTCTGTATGACTCCAAACATCGTACGCCTTCTTCAATAACTGCTACAGGCCTCGTCAAAGAAGGTTTCATGAAAAATTTCAGTTCGCGCAAAAAAATCCCCTTGCGTGCGCGAACAGAGTCCCCTAAATGCCCCCTCGAATTAAAGAGATGTGGCGGACACTCTGCGCTAACCCACTCGGTGGGGGCCCCCGTACTAACGCCCAAAGCTGGTTAAAAGCCCTTTGGAGGTTAGGTGTCATGCACTCCTATGCTACCCCGGTTCATATCGTTCGTGAGTCCCAGCCGGATGTTCCCGTCTGGTGTTTCCGTCCGGAGCGCGTCACCGCGTCGGCGAAATGGTTCCGCGAGTCCTTCTCGGCCGAGCCGTTCTATGCCGTGAAGGCGAACCCCGGCCCGCACGTGCTCGATGCCCTCTGGGCCGGCGGCGTACGCAGCTTCGATTGCGCCTCCGACACCGAAGTCGAGCTGATCCGTACACGTTTCCCGACAGCGCGCATCGCGTTTCTGCACCCGGTGAAGAACCGCCGTGCGATCGCCCGCGCCTACAAGGAATTCGGCGTCCGCATCTTCGTCACCGATACGATGGAGGAGCTGAACAAGATCCTTGAGGAAACCGGCTATGCCAACGACCTGACGATTATCGTCCGTGTCGCTGTTTCCTGTGACGGGGCCGCCCTGCCGCTGGCCGGTAAATTCGGCGCAAGCGCGAACGACGCTGCAGAAATCCTGCGCGAAGCCCGCCGCTATGCAGACGAACTGGGCGTGTCGTTCCATGTCGGCAGCCAGGCCCTGAAGCCGACGGCCTGGGCAACCGCCATGGCAGACGTGTCGCGCATCATCATTACCGCAGGTGTCACGGTGGACATCGTCGACGTTGGCGGCGGCTTTCCGTCCGTATACGCCGACAACGCCCCGCCGGCGCTGGAATCCTATGTCGCCATGATCGAGGCATCATTCGAGGAAATGTTCGTTCTCGAAAACGCTGACCTCTGGTGCGAGCCGGGCCGTGCGCTGGTCGCCGAGTCCGAAAGCCTGCTGTGCAGGATCGAATTGTCGAAGAACGGCGCGCTCTACATCAATGACGGCTCCTATGGCGCCCTCTACGATGCCGTGCATGAGCGCTGGCAGTTCCCGAAACGCGCCATCGCCGGCGACGGCCGCAAACTGCACGGCATGAAGGCTTACCGCGTCTATGGCCCGACCTGCGATTCGACCGACAAGTTCCCGGACGAGATCATGCTGCCGGCCGGCCTGACCGAAGGCGACTATATCGAGTTCGGAAACCTCGGCGCCTATGGCCGCGCCATGTCCAGCCGCTTCAACGGCTTCGGAGAGACCGAAGTGGTGGAAGTGCAGGACGCGCCGTGGCCGAGCCTTTACGGGTCGGTCGGGGCCGAAGTTGTGTCCATCGGGTCCAGAGCCACGCTCTGAAGTTCCGGAAAACCGTATCGCCTGAGGACGAGCGCGAGATCCGCCTCGTCCTCGGGATGACTGGTCAGATAGGCGTGCCCGCCAATGCCGCGCGCCTCCGTCTCCACCGGCAGTACACGGATGGTCTGGCGCGCAATCGCGGCGCCTGAGTCGACATAGCTGACAGGCTGGGGCGCACTGGCAATCAGCTGGCCGCGCACAAGCGGGAAATGCGTACAGGCCAGCACGATCGTGTCGATCTTCTCCCCGCCCGGCACATCGAACAGCGGCGCCTGCGCCTCTGCAAACCGGTCGATATGGATGTCCTCCCCCCGCGCATGGGCCTCGGCCAGGCGGACAAGCTCGATACTGCCATGCATGATGACGCGCAGATGGCCGGCGAAGGTCTCGATCAGTTCGGACGTATAGGCCCGGCGGATCGTGCCCGGCGTCGCCAGCAGCCCGATCGTGCCGGTGCGGGTAAGCTGGGCAGCAGGCTTGATCGCCGGCACGGTGCCGACAACCGGAATATCCAGCGCCGCGCGCACCTCTGCCAGCGCCAGGGTCGAGGCCGTATTGCAGGCGATGACGAACACGTCCGGCTTCACACGGTCGCAGAGCGCCCTGGCTACTTTCGGCAGGCGCTCACGCAGAGCCTCGTCGGACTTGTCGCCATAAGGGAAGAAACCGGAATCGGCGGCATAGTGCACACCAAGCACCGGACCCAGCGCGCGGATCTCTTCCGCAACCGTCAGGCCCCCGACCCCGGAATCGAAGACGAGCACCCGCCCGCGGGCAGGAGACGGAACAAAATTGCCGGGCAACGTCTCAGCCATGATGAAAACTTAGTCGCATTCGCAGGCGGCGAAAACGGGGCAGAACCCGCTGTTTCCATGAGAAAAGAGCCGCAACTTCGCCATTGGCATGAGTCTTGTTGTGCAATGCAGCATAGCGGCGTACTGTTCAGGACAGAAAAGGGATACAGGACTGATGGAATATTGGCTTATGCCTTGGCGCGCGACATTGTCTGTTGCGGCTGCCACGCTCGAAACCACGCTGGTCATGCAGAAGAGCTTCGCCGGTCTGACCGGGATGAACGGGTTTGAAGCGATGGACGAAAACCGCCTGCGCGATGCCTTTCATGCGGCGGCTGACGTAAACCTGCGCCGCTGGGGCGATACGGCGGAAATGCTGCAGAACCTGCCGTCCTGGTACCGGGATCTTGGCCGGATGCCGGGCGACCTGATGACCGACTGGTTCGACGCCCATCACCGGACCGCCAGCGCCGACTGATCCGGCGCAAGCCGTCAGGCATCTCCGGCCTTGCGCCGCATGGCCGGAAGCCAGACCGCAAAAGCGGATCCCTGCTCCATCACCGTTTCCACCGCCATGCCGCCGCGATGGTGCGCCATGATGTGTTTCACAATGGCGAGGCCCAGACCCGTGCCGGTGATCTTGCCGCCACGGCTCTGATCTGTGCGGTAGAAGCGCTCGCCGAGCCGCGGCAGGTGCTGGCGCTCAATGCCCGGGCCTTCATCCTCGACCCGGATCCACACCGCCGGCTCGCCCGGGCCCGGCCGGTTAACCGACTGCAACAGCGTCATCCGCTCGCCATTCTCCCAGACCTGGCCGGACTTCGCCCGCGCTTCAACCGTATCGGCCGCTGCGCCATAGGTGACCCGGACCGTGCCGTCCTTGCGGCAATATTTGATCGCATTGGAAATCAGGTTCTCGACCACCTGGATCAGTTCGTCCCGGTTGCCGATCACCGGAAGCGCCTCATCGGTGCCGGAGACAACCAGCGTCACGCCGCGTTCGTCCGCCATGCCGCCCAGTGCGGCCGTGCCAGACACCAGCACGTCCTGCATGTCCACCTTGTCGCGCGGGGCGACCTGCTCGGACGACTCGATCCTCGACAGGGACAGAAGGTCTGAGATGAGGCGGGACATGCGCTCCGATTCCACGGCCATGATGTCCAGGAACCGGCCCCAGCTTTCCGGATCATCCTTTGCCGGGCCGCGCATTGTCTCGATGAAACCGGACAAGGCCGTCAGCGGCGTACGCAATTCGTGGCTGGCATTGGCAATGAAATCAGACCGGGCACGCGCCGCCCGTCGCAGTGGGGTCAGATCCTCCAGCACGATCAGCACCCGGCCGGCTTCCAGAGGCCTTGAGACATGCGCGCGCCAGGTTTCATTCGGCCCGGCATCGACATCCACCGCCAGCGGCGCGTCAACTTCTGTATGAATCGCCTTGTCGATCGCCGACAGCAGCGCCGGGGAGCGAATGACCGTCGAGGCACGCGGCCGGACGCGGTTGTCGAGGCGCAGAATGTCCTCTGCCTCGGCATTGAAGGCGACGATCCGCCCGTCGAGGTCGATCTCGAATGCCGGCAGAGGCAAGGCCTTCAGCGGAATGGACGCCGCCGACGGGCCGGGCACGATACTGTCTGCTGCGCCATCCACCACGGCCGAGGCCGGCAGGACGGTCGCCGACCCGACATAATAGGCCCAGGCAACAGCCCCCGCCGCGATCAGGGCGGCAGCGGCTTCGAGCAGTCCGATGGAGCCGGTCACCAGTAGCAGCACGAGAACCGCCGCAAAGCACGATATAAGCACGACAAAGTCACGGACCCGTAGCGTCGTGGCACGGCGTATGCCTCTCTCAGCCCCCTTCTGGGTCGTGGTTGAAAGCACTTCAGTCATGCGGTTTCCCGGTGGGATCCCTTCCACACACTCGTAGGCTCTAGGCGCTATCGCGACAGCGGGAAGATGCCAAGCCCTTCCCGGCTGGTTGCCTCGGCATGTGTTGCTGGCAGACCTGTATATAATTATTGAAAATCGATAATTCCTCGTTGACAGTCGAGTAGAGCGAGCGTAACGCAATTGCTTATACCAACAGGAGCAATGCCGAAGGCATGAAACGATCAATCCTCTTCGCGGGCACAGCAATTCTTGCGGCGTGCGCCTCCTCTCCGGCAAATATTGGCGGTCTTGCGGGCGAACCCGTTGATTTCTATGCGCAAGCTCCGGACGCTCCGGCAGAATGGACCGCAAGCGGGGTGGCTGGCAAAGCCCCGAAAGGCGACTGGCTGAGCCAGTTCAATGATCCGGTGATGATGTCCCTGGTTGCCGAAGCACTGGAAAACAACCCCACACTGAAATCCCGCGCCGCCGCGATGCGCGCCGCAGAAGCCGCCACCCGGACCGCGCGTTCTGCCGGCCGCCCTGGCCTCAGCGCTTCGGTGACCGCAGGCGGCAACTCCGTGGGCGTGGAGACCCCGTCCGGCACCACCCGGACGGAGAGTGAAATCTACGGCGTCGGCCTCGATGCAAGCTGGGAGCTGGACCTCTGGGGCCGCATCGGCGCGTCTGTGAATGCCGCCGAAGCCGACTATGCCGCCTCCGAAGCCGATCTGTCCGCCGCAGAACTGTCCCTGGCGGCCCAGACAGCCATTGCCTGGATCAACCTGAACGAGGCAATCGCGCAGGAGCGCGTGGCTGAGCTGACCTATGATGCCCGTGATCGTGTCCGCCTCCTGACCGAACGCCGCTTCCAGCGCGGCCTGGTCGATGCCCTGGATGTGCGTACCGCCCGGTCGGCCCTGGCCAATGCCGAGGCCACGATTGCCACCCGCCGGCAGATCACAGGGGAAACGGCCCGCCGCCTTGAGATCCTTCTTGGACGCTACCCCGCTGCAGAAATTGCCGCCCCGGCGGAACTCCCGTCGCTTGGCCCGCTGGAACCGGAAGGCAACCCTGCCCTTCTCCTGTCGCGCCGCCCGGATATTGCCGCCTCCGAAGCCCGGATCGAAGCAGCCGGCATGCGGGCCGAAACCGCCCGGCTGGCCATGCTGCCCTCCCTTACGCTGAGCGGCAGCGTGTCGACCACTGAATCCGATCTCGCTGATGCATTCGACCCGGAGCTCATCGCCGCGCGTCTGGTGGCCAATCTGATCGCGCCAATCTTTACTGGCGGCCGCCTGGATGCCCAGCGTGACGCTGCCGTTGCACAGGCTGAAGCGGCTGTTGCCAACTATGCAAGCGCCGTCCTGTCTGCCTGGGGCGAGGTCGAGAACGCCATCGCAGCCGACCAGTATCTTGCAGAGCAGGAACAAGCCCAGGCCCGCGCCCTTGAGGAAGCCCGTCTTGCCGAAGAACTGGCCCTGCGCAAGTATACGACCAGCGGCACACTGACGATCTTCAACCTGATCGACGCCCAGACGCGGCGCCTGACCGCAGAAAGCCAGCTGATCTCGGTCAGCGCCAATCGCGCCACCAACCGTATTTCGTATCACCTCGCCCTCGGCGGTGGATTGCCGGTCCTGACCACCTCGACCGCAACGACGCCCACCGAAGCCGCCGCAGAGTAAGCCCCAGGAGTTCCGCCCCATGGCCCGTATCATCGCCATTGCCGCCCCGATCGCCATCATCGCCGTCCTCGGTGTCGGCGGAGTTGCTGTCCTGTCAGCCCTCAAGCCGGAACCGGAAAAAGCCGAGGAAGCCCGCATCGGCCTCAACGTGTTCGCAGAGAAAGTCCGCAAGGGCGATCTTCAGATCACGGTCGAAGCGCAAGGCGAAGTGCGCCCGCGCCGGGAAATCATTGTGGCACCGCAGATTTCCGGCCGGATTGCTTATGTCTCTCCGGACTTCATCGATGGCGGCTTCATCAAACAGGGCCAGCTGCTGGTCCGTGTGGAAGCTGCCGACTATGAACTCGCCGTCGTGCGCGCCCGGTCCGGCGTGGCGTCTGCCGAACAGGGGCTGACCCGCGAAATCGCCGAAGCCGAACTTGCCCAGCAGGATATTGAAGATCTCGGCATCACCAATGTCTCGCCGCTCGCCCGCCGCGAACCGCAGCTGGCGCAAGCCCGCGCCGCACTGGATGCGGCCAAGGCGCAGCTGAAGGATGCGGAACTCGCCCTGGAACGGACCGCCGTCTACGCCCCGTTCTCCGGACGCGTCTGGGAACGCGATGTCGATATTGGCCAGGTCGTCGCCACCGGCCAGTCTCTCGGCCGGATCTTCGCCAATGATGTTGTCGAAGTCTCGCTGCCGCTGGACGATGAAGAGATGGGCCGCCTAGGCCTCCCGCTCGCCTTCGCCGCCAGCGAGACACAGCCCGGCCCGAAAGTCGACTTCAGCGCCGTGGTCGGGGGTGTTGAACGCCACTGGACGGGCGAAGTCGTCCGTACCGCTGCGGCCGTCAATTCTCAGACACGCCAGATCAACGTGATTGCCGAACTCAAAGACCCTTATGGCAAAGGCGCCGACAATGGTGCGCCGATGGCACCGGGCCTGTTCGTCAATGCCGTGATTGAAGGCAAAACCATCCCGGATGTCCTGATCGCGCCGCGTGCGGCTCTGCGCGGCGATGACCGGATCTACATCGGCAATGCCGATGAGGGCACGCTGTCCATCCGCACGGTCGACCTGATCTATTCCGATACGGACGGGGCCTATGTCCGGTCCGGTATCGAACCCGGCGAGTTCGCCATCACCTCCCCGATCCAGGCCGCCTTCGACGGCATGAATGTGACGGTGATGGAACGCCAGCCGGACGGAACCATCAAGACTTACGAACCGACGGAAGACACGTCGGACGATAAAGAAACCGAGGAAACAGCCATGCGTCTCTCCAGCGCCAAGGGAGCCTCCGAATGAAAGGGATCGTCGCCTGGTTCGCCCGCAACGCCGTTGCCGCGAACCTTCTCATGATCGTCTGCTTCGTCGGTGGCATCTTCGGATACACCGCGATGGAGCGGGAAATGTTCCCGATCGGCACGTTCAATGGCGCAACCGTATCGATGGCCTGGCCCGGCGCTTCGCCTCAGGACATTGAGGAACAGATCGTCACGCGGATCGAGGAAGCTGTGGCCGACCTCGACGGCATCAAGCGCATCACATCGACCTCCTCGGAAGGGTTCGGCTCGGTCAATATCGAAGGCCAGAACGACATCGACATGATGGAGTTCCTGGATGAGGTGAAGCTGCGCGTCGACCAGATCAACAATCTCCCTCAGGCAGCCTTCCAGCCGCAGGTGCGGCGATGGGAACAGCGCGGGCAATTCATGGGGCTGGCCATTCACGGCAAAGTCGACGGCCGGGAGCTGAAACGCCTCGGTGACCGGGTTCGCGACGACATCGCCCAATTGCCGGGCGGCGAGCTTGCCGAACTCCAGGGCACGCTGGACGAACAGGTAAATATCGAGGTCACCGAGCAATCGCTGCGCCGTTTCGGCCTCAGCTTCGCCGATGTGGCCAATGCCATTCGCCAGTCCTCACTGAACTCCTCCGGCGGACGGATCGAGTCCTCCACCGGAGACGTGGCGATCACCGCCCGCCAGCTTGCGGACACGAAAGACCAGTTCAACCGCATCATCATCCGCCAGACGACCGAACAAGGCACGGTCCGCGTGGAGGACGTTGCCAATGTCATCGACGGCTTCGTGTCCGACAAGTTCAGCGCGCTTTATGGCGGTGAACCGACCGCGTTCGTGATGATCCCGGCGCCGGACAAGATGGACGTCGTCAAATACACCAAGGGCTTCCGCGATTATGTGGAACGCGCCAACGATCCGAAAACCGGAATCCTGCCGCAGGGCGTCAAGATCGACATCCTCTGGGACGATTCAGAAGCCTTCAACGACCGCATGCACCTGATCATGTCATCCGCCCTGCAAGGGGCGGTGCTGGTGCTGATCGTCCTCCTGCTGTTCCTGCGCCCGATGGTGGCGTTCTGGGTAACGATCGGCATCATGACTGCGTTCGGCGGCGGCATTCTGATCCTTCCCTATCTGGGCGTCTCCTGGAACATCCTGTCGACCTTCGCCGTGCTGCTTGTGATCGGCGTGATCGTGGATGACGCCATCGTGGTGGGGGAGAACATCCACAAGGAGGTGGAGAGCGGCCGGCGTGACGGCATCGACGCGGCCATTGTCGGAACGCAGATGGTTCTGAAGCCAATCATCTTCGGCGTCCTGACCACGATCATCGCCTTCCTCCCCTGGGCCTTTCTCAGCGGGCCGGAACGGCAATTCACCCAGCAGATCACCTTTGTGGTCGTCGCGGCACTCGCCTTCTCGATCATCGAATGCATGCTGATCTTGCCGGCCCACCTTGCCCACATGAAGAAGCAGAGTTTTGACGGGGCAAGTGGCGCGCTGATGCGGATCCAGCGCCGGATCGCGGACAGTCTGCTGTGGTTTGCCAACCATGTTTACAAGCCCGCGCTCGAGTTCGCCCTGAAGTTCCGCTATGCGACGATGGCCCTGTTCTTCTGCCTGTTCTACCTGGCCTTCAGCCTGTCTGCCATGAAGATCGTGCCGTTCAAATTCATGCCCGAGATCGAAGCCGATCTGATCCAGGTGCAGATATCAATGCCCGACGGCACGCCGTATGAACGCCTCATCCAGGTACGCGACCAGTTGCAGGCCGGCATTGAGGTCAGTGAACAGCAGACCAAGGACGAGCATCCCGAAATCAAGGACGGCCTGATCCGCGACGCATCCGTCATTGCCTATGGCACCAATGTCCGGGCCTTTGTCGGTCTGGCCGCGCCGGAAGACCGGCCGGACACGATCCGCTCCAAGGATCTTGCCGAATTGCTGCGTGCCAATGTCGGCGAGATTCAGGATGCCGAAGAGATCAACTTCGCCTTCACATTCAATGAAAATGACACCGGCGTCCGGTTTGCCCTCAGCAACCAGAACCTCGACCGCCTGCGCGAAGCCGCCGAAACAGTGAAGGCGCAACTGGCGACCTATTCCAATGCCTATGATATTGGCGACAATCTCTCATCGGCTGCCGAAGAGATCCGGATCAGCATGAAGCCGGGGGCCGAGACGCTCGGAGTCACTCTGGCGGATGTCTCCCGCCAGCTGCGCCAGGCCTATTATGGTGAGGAAGTCCAGCGCCTGCCACGTGACGGGGAAGACGTCCGCGTCATGGTGCGACTGCCGGAAACCGCCCGTGAGGACCTCGACAGCCTGAACTCCCTCCGTGTCCGGACTGCGGATGGCCGCGAGATTCCCGTGACTCAGGTCGCCGACTTCTCCTACGCCCCGGGCATCAACCGCATCCAGCGGCGCGACCGGATGCGCTCGGTCTACGTCTTCGCCGAAGTGAAAGGTGAAGGCGGACGCGGCGAGATCATGGGCGATATGGAGACAAACTTCTGGCCGAAATTCCAGAAACAGTTCCCGGACGTAAAACGTGGCGAAGCTGGCGGCTTCGAAGAAGAAAACCAGTTCATGTCCGAGATCGGCCGCCTGTCTCTGATGGCAGTCGGCGCCATGTACATCCTGCTGGCGATTGCCTTCCGGTCCTATGCTCAGCCGCTTCTGCTGATGATGGCCCTGCCCTTTGCTTATGCAGGCGCCCTGTTCGGCCTCTGGCTTTGGAATACGCCGATGGCATTGTTCTCCTTCTTCGGCATTGCCGCCGCAGCGGGGGTTGTGATCAACGACAACCTTGTGCTGATCGACTATGTCAACAAACGCCGGGAGGAAGGCGCCGGTGCCGTTCAGGCCCTGGTCGATGCAGGTGTCTCGCGCTTCCGGCCGATCCTCCTGACATCACTGACCACAATGGTCGGCATCCTGCCCCTGCTCTCGCAGCGTTCGGTTCAGGCCCAGTTCCTGAAACCGATGCTGGTGGCGCTCGGTTCAGCCGTCGGGTTCGCAATCTTCATCACACTGTTCCTGGTGCCGGCGATGTATGTCATCGGTGCAGAGGTCAAGCGCGTGTTCGCCTGGACCTGGGGCGGGCAGCCATTCCGCCACATCGGCGATGGATATTCCGGCCATGTCACGATTGATGAAGAAGAACTGATCGGCACAAGCGGCGGTCATGACAGCGACAGTGGCAGTCCGCCTATGGCGCCAGCCGAATGATCTGCTACCACTTTACCATGAGACATGTCCCTCGCACGTTGCGGGGGGCATGAGATTTGAGCAAGGAGAGACTCAAGATGAAACATCTTCTGATCGGCACCGCCGCAATCGCGCTGCTGGCCGGTTGCGCACCGAAAGCGTCTGACCCCGCTGAGGGCGACAAGGTTACCTTCGTTGAGACCAGCCCGCCGGTGGCAAACGAAGACGGAAAATTCGAAACCAGCGAGGGCCTCCTCCTGTCAGCGCCGGACTACTGGGGCAGCTGGGGAATCGACCTCAGCGTTCAGAATGCGGACATCTCTCCCGGTAGCGATTTCTATGCCTGGACGAACGGCAAATGGCTCGACTCCTTTGAAATCCCGGCAGACCGCTCGCGCTATGGTTCCTTCGACCTGCTCGCAGAAAAATCCGAACAGCGCGTTCGCAACATCATCGACGATCTCGCTGCTGAAAAACCGGCCCTCGATACGCCGGAAGGCAAGATCGGAGCTTTCTACAACGCCTATCTCGACACCGACGCCATCAACGCAGCCGGGCTTTCCCCTGCCCAGCCCTATCTGGACAAGATCAATTCGGTTCAGTCGCTCGAAGATCTGGCTACCGTCTTTGCAACGCCGGGGTTCAGCTCGCCGTTTGGTGGCTTCGTCTTTGCCGACGACATGGATCCCAACACGAACATTTTCCAGATGAGGATCTCGGGCCTCGGCCTGCCGGATCGTGATTACTATCTGAAAACCGATGACAAATCGGTGGAGCTGCGCGCCAAATACCGCGATCTGCTGACCTTCATGCTGGACAAGGCCGGCTATGAAGACGCCGCAGGCGAAGCGCAGAAAGTGCTGGACCTGGAAACCGCGATTGCCAAAGCAGACTGGGACCGCGCGCTCTCCCGCAATCCGGAAATCACCTATAACAAGGTAACCCGTGACGAACTCGTCGACATGGCTGGCGACTTCCCGCTGGTCCGCGCCCTGGACACGATGGGTGTGGGGGATGAAAAGGAATTCCTCGTCGCCGAAGTGCCCCCGACCCAGGAAGAGCTGGATGCGGCCGGCATTTCCGCTGAAGATGCCGCCAAGCTGGGCGGCGGTTTCCCGGAAATGTTCGACATCATCAGCGAAACACCGCTGGATACGTGGAAAGCCTATCTGACCGCGCATTTCCTGTCGGACTTCTCCAGCGTCCTGCCGGAAGACATCGACGCGGCTGACTTCGCCTTCTACGGCACGGCGCTGCGGGGCCAGCCGGAACAGCGTGAACGCTGGAAGCGCGCTGTGAGCGCCACCCAGGGCACGCTGGGCGAAGCGATCGGCAAAGTCTTCGTCGAGCGCTACTTCCCGCCGGAAAACAAAGCCGCCATGGATGATCTTGTCGCCAATCTGCGCAAGGCCATGGCCGCAAACCTGGAAGACCTCGGCTGGATGAGCGAAGCGACCAAGGTGAAAGCCGAAGCAAAGCTCGACGCCTTCACGCCGAAGATCGGCTATCCGGACGAGTTCGAAACCTATGATACGCTGGTGGTCGGCAACAATGCGCTCGACAATGCCATCGCGTCCCAGAAATGGCAGACCGAGGACAATATCGCAGACCTCGGCCAGCCCGTGGACCGGACACGCTGGTTCATGACGCCGCAGACCATCAACGCGTATTACAATCCGTCTTTCAACGAGATTGTCTTCCCGGCCGCGATCCTGCAGCCGCCCTTCTTCAATATCTCGGCAGACCCGGCCGTGAATTATGGCGCCATCGGCGGCGTCATCGGTCACGAGATGGGACACGGGTTTGATGACCAGGGGGCGAAATATGACGGCGAAGGCGTGCTCAAGAACTGGTGGACGGAAGAAGACCTCGCCGCGTTCCGCCAGCTGGGCGACGCGCTCGCCCGGCAGTATTCGGCCTATTGTCCGCTGGACGATGGCGAAACCTGCGTGAACGGACGCCTGACCCTGGGCGAGAACATCGGCGACCTCGGCGGCCTGTCCCTCGCCTATCGCGCCTACAAAATGTCCCTGAACGGCAAGGAAGCGCCGGTGATCGA
Organism: uncultured Hyphomonas sp.; assembly: GCF_963678195.1. Classification (NCBI taxonomy): domain Bacteria; kingdom Pseudomonadati; phylum Pseudomonadota; class Alphaproteobacteria; order Hyphomonadales; family Hyphomonadaceae; genus Hyphomonas; species uncultured Hyphomonas sp. The sequence goes on along the minus strand of NZ_OY782759.1, from coordinate 788,498 downwards.
CGGGCTGACTGGCGATCAGCGCTTCTTCATGGCCTGGGCGCAGGTCTGGCGTGCAAAATACCGCGACGAGGCGACCCGTCAGCAGATGCTGTCAGACCCTCACTCCCCGCCCGTCTTCCGCGTGAACGGCGTCGTCCGGAACCTGGATGAGTGGTACGACGCGTTTGATATTCAGCCGGGAGACCCGCTCTATCTCCCGCCGGAGGAGCGCATTCGCATCTGGTAACCCAGGCGCGAAATATCGCAAACTGAAGGCGGCGCTACAGGAAGCGCCGCCTTTCGCATTTATGCTAATGAGATATTAATGCATTAGGTTCACATCTTGCGAGACAGGGTGGAGTTGGTCAGCGAACTGGAGCGCACAAACGACGCCATGGCTATAAAACCGCGCCTCTTTGGGACAAAAAAGCCGGATAGTCCCGACCTGGGACGAATCCAGCGCACGCTGCAGCAATCCAACATACCCATCGCGTCGCGCACCGATCACCAGAATTTGTCCCGGCCGAAACGGGTCCAGGTGTACCGGGACGCCGCTGTGGCCTATGATTCCGGCTATCGGCGCAAAGGCATTGTCCTTGACTATACTTCCAAAGGTGCACGGCTGCGTTTCCCCACAAATGAGAAACTGCCGCCCACCGTGTACCTGTATGCGAGGGCCGTTGGCCTGGAAGGGCCTGCCCGGGTTGTGTGGCAACATAATTCCGAGGCCGGTCTTGCCATGGAGGTCTGACCGCCGTTCACGAGCGGTTTTACCCCTCTGAATCGGCGCATTTTCCCGATCTCAGAGTTGCTTTTCGGCACTCATCCGGCCCCATCTCAGTTTGCCGCACCTGATCTGACCTTTGGTCGGACTTGACGTGCCCCCTTGTCAGGCGCTTTGTGCCTTCCGAAGTAAACAGCACGCAGATGCAGCAAGGAGACGCATATGGCTGACCAGGATCCGGTCGTAATCGTTGGCATGGCCCGTACCCCGATGGGTGGGCTGCTCGGAGACCTCGCCGGTCTCAGCGCCAATGAGTTGGGAGGCATCGCGGTCGCCGCCGCCGTCAAGGAAGCCGGCCTCGCACCCGGCGAAGCCAATGAGATCATCATGGGCAACTGCCTGCCCGCCGGTCAGGGCCAGGCCCCTGCCCGCCAGGCCGGGTTCAATGCCGGTCAGGACAAAGGCCTCGAAGCCGTCACCATCAACAAGATGTGCGGCTCCGGCATGCAGGCCACCATCATGGGCCGCAACGCCATCCTGTCCGGCGACGCCGATATCGTCATCGCCGGCGGCATGGAATCCATGACCAATGCCCCGCACCTGATCAATGCTCGCAAGGGCCACAAGTACGGCACCATGGCGGCAGAAGACCATATGGCCCTCGATGGCCTGTCCGACGCCTATTCCAAGGGCCCGATGGGCCTGTTCGCTGACAAGATCGCCGGGGAATACCAGTTCACCCGCGAACAGCAGGACGCCTACGCCATCGAAACGCTGAAGCGTGCGCAGGACGCGACGACCTCCGGCAAGTTCAAGCGCGAGATCGCTCCGGTCACCATCAAGTCCCGCAAAGGCGAGACCGTGGTCGATATTGACCAGCTGCCGCGCGAAGCCAAGCCGGACAAGATCCCGCAACTGCGCCCGGCCTTCTCCAAGGATGGCACGGTCACCGCCGCAAACGCATCGGCCATTTCCGATGGCGCCGCTGCCCTCGTCCTGATGAAGAAGTCCGAAGCTGAAAAACGCGGCCTGACACCGATCGCCACGATCGTGTCGTCTTCCAGCCACGCCCATGAGCCGGAATACTTCACCACGGCCCCGGTGCCGGCCATGCAGAAGGCCCTCGCCAAAGCTGGCTGGGGTGTCGACGAAGTCGAACTCTGGGAAGTCAACGAAGCCTTCGCGGTCGTTCCGATGATCGCCATGAAGGAACTCGGCATCAGCCACGACAAGGTGAACGTCAATGGCGGTGCCTGCGCCATGGGCCACCCGATCGGCGCTTCCGGTGCCCGTGTGATCGTCACGCTTCTGGCCGCCATGGAAGACCGCGGCGCCAAGAAAGGCGTGGCTTCGCTCTGCATCGGCGGCGGTGAAGGCATCGCCATGTGCCTTGAGCGCGCCTGATCCCCTCGCCTGACGGCAAATATGATCTAGAAATCAGCGAGCCCGGGACATATGTCCCGGGCTCGTTTGTTTCCGGAGACCGCATGCTTATCAAACCCGGTGATTTCGACGACCCGCAGATCCGGGAACTGCTGCGCCAGCACCTGCAGGGCATGGCCGAGACGTCGCCGCCCGGCCACAGCTTCGCCCTGGACCTCAGCGGCCTGCAACGCCCGGATGTGACATTCCTGTCGGTCTGGGACGGTGACACCCTGCTGGCCATCGGTGCCATAAAAGAGCTGGCTGCTGAGCATGGTGAACTGAAATCCATGCGTACACGGAAAGACAGCCTGCGCCGTGGCGCGGCAACCGCCATGCTAAACGCGCTGCTGAACCTGGCACGCGAGCGCGGCTACCGGCACGTCAGCCTGGAAACCGGCTCAGGCGAGGCCTTCGATCCGGCCCTCGCCCTCTACCGCAAGCATGGCTTCAAAAGCGGAGACGCCTTTGCCGACTATGTCGGCAGCGACTTCAATCAGTTCCTCCACCTGGACCTTTCCTGAGCCCGCTTTCGGTCAGGGACCAATTGCCTCACTGTTAACGGGCGCTTTGCGAGCCATCTGTAACGTAACTTTATTACACTTCTCACATCTGTGGAGGTTGCCCCATGTCGGTCCTATCCCGTCACATCGTCATTCTCGGCGCAGGTTTTGCCGCCCTGACCGCCGCACGCACGCTGCGCAAGGCGGACCGGGCTGTCCGCATAACACTCGTCGCGCCCCGCCCGGAATTCCATTACCTGCCCAGCCTGATCTGGGTGCCAACCGGGCTGCGCGAGCCGGACGCCCTGATCCATCCGCTGAACAGGTTCTTCCAGCGCCATGACATCACCTATCATGCCGGCCGCGTGACCGGGCTCGCCGATGGCGGGCGCACCGTTCTGACCGACACGGGCGAGATCCCCAATGATGGCCTGATCATTGCGACCGGTGGACGCTTCCTGAAAAAACTGCCGGGCATCGAACATGCCCTGACCATCTGCGATGGTGTCGACGCGGCCAAGACCATTCGCGACCGCCTGCACGCCCTGAAAACGGGCCGGATTGCGCTGGGCTTTGCATCCAACCCACAGGAACCCGGCGCCATGCGCGGCGGGCCCATGTTCGAAATGCTGTTCGGCATCGACACCTGGCTGCGCAAGCATGGCCGGCGAGATCAGGTGGACGTGGCCTTCTTTTGCCCTTCCCCCCGCCCCGGCGCGCGCCTTGGCGAACAGGCCGTGGACGGCTTGCTGGCGGAGATGAAGCGGCGGAACATTGCCCCGCATCTCGGGCACAAGATGAAAGCCTTTACCGAAACCAGCGTCGAAACCGAAGGCGGGACAATTCCGGCAGACCTGATCCTGTTCATGCCGGGCCTGACCGGACCGGACTGGGCCGGCACAAGCGGCCTGCCGCTGTCGCCCGGCGGCTTCTTCCAGGCAGACGGCGGCGGCAAGGTGGCTGACAGCGAACGCGTCTATGTCGCCGGAGATGCCGGAAGTTATCCGGGGCCGGACTGGCTGCCGAAGCAGGCCCACATCGCGGACCTGCAGGCGGAAGCCGCCGCAAACAATCTGCTGGCCGAACTCGCCGACCGCCCGGCCTTGGAACAGTTCCGCCCGGAACTCGTCTGCATTATCGATTCACTCGACAAGGGTATGCTGGTCTTCCGCAATGAAAGGCGCAGCTTCACCCTGCCATCGACGCGCCTGTTCCACTGGGCGAAGCGCTTTTTCGAAGGTCGCTATGTACGCCCTTACAGGAGCTGAGCACAGCCCCAACCGGGACAGTGCCCTATTTCACATTCTCGACCAGATCGAGCGGCAGAGCGGTCGTGCGTTTTGCCACGCGGATCACGATACGGGACTGCACATCGGAAACGAGCGCCGAGCCGAGCAGCTTGTCACGCAGGAAATTGTCATAGGCATGCATGTCGGTGGTCACGACGTGGATCATGTAGTCCACCTGCCCGGTCACGGTCATGACTTCCGTCACCTCCGGCCAGGCCAGGACCATGTCTTCGAACGCCTGCAAATTCTCCCGGTTCGGCAGGGCGAGCTTCACGCTGGCGATCACCTCGAAATTCAGGCCGAGGGCAAAATTATCCAGAATTGTCACGCGCCCCCGGATAAAACCGGCTTCTTCCATCCGTTTGATCCGCCGCCAGCAGGGAGAGGAGGAAAGTCCCACGCGATCGGCGATTTCCGCAACGGAAAGCCCCGCGTCCCGTTGGATGATGTCAAGAATTTTGGCATCAACTGAGTCTATTTCTTGGGCCAATTTTCTAGCTTCCTCGCATATTAGGGCATGTTTTGCCCCAAACTAGCAAAAACAGCGCAAGATAGGCAAGCTTTTTCGTGAGTTTTGTCGAATAATCTTCCAGTTCCTTGGAGCGGACAGATTACCCATGCATCATCGTGAAGTTACGCTGAACGACAAATACGATCTTGTCGAGGGCAAGGCGTATATGACCGGTATTCAGGCACTGGTTCGCCTGCCTCTTGATCGAAAACGCCTCGATCTGCGCAAAAATGCCAACACAGCAGGATTTATCTCCGGTTATCGCGGATCCCCCCTTGGCGGATATGACCAGCAATTGCGCGCCGCCCAGAAATGGCTGGACGCGCATGACATCAAATTCTGGGAAGGCCTGAACGAAGACCTTGGCGCCACCGCTGTCTGGGGCAGCCAGCAGCTCGGCCTGTTCCCCGGCGCCCGGTATGATGGTCTGTTCGGCATCTGGTATGGCAAGGCCCCGGGCGTCGACCGCACAGGCGATGTGTTCAAGCACGCCAATGCCGCCGGCTCGTCCGCACTTGGCGGCGTGCTCGCCATCGTTGGCGACGACCACAATTGCAAATCCTCCACCCTGCCCTCCCAATCCGAATTCGCGATGATGGATGCCGAGATTCCGGTCCTGAACCCGGCCTCGATCCAGGACGTGCTGGACTATGGCATCCATGGCTGGGAGATGAGCCGCTTCTCCGGCGCCTGGGCTGGCATGGTCGCACTGGCCGATACGATGGATTCCGGGTCCGTCGTCGGGGTCGATCTTGGACGCTTCAACATCGTCCAGCCGGATTTCGCCATGCCCGAAGACGGTGTGCACATGCGCCGGGGCGATGCACCGCTCCTCAAAGAGCAGCGCCTGCGCCAGGTGAAGCTGCCGGCCGCGCAGGCCTATGTCCGCGCCAACCGTCTGGATCATGTGATCCTGCCTTCGCCAAAGCCGCGTGTCGGCATCATCGTCACCGGACAGGCTGCCCGCGATGTGTTCGAAGCGCTTGCCGCACTCGGCATCGACGCGCAGGAAGCCGGCCGCCTCGGCCTCGCTGTCTACAAAGTCGCCATGCCTTGGCCGCTGGAGCCGGAAGGCGTACGCGAATTCTGCACCGGGCTCGACCGTGTTCTGGTGATCGAACACAAGCGCCCGCTGATCGAAGACCAACTCCGCTCCGCCCTCTATCGCCTGCCGGACAACCAGCGCCCTTACATTGAAGGCAAGTTCGACCGGGACGGCAAACGCCTCCTGTCCGACATTGCTTCCATCACCATTCCGGAAATGGCGGCTGCCCTGATGCAGGTCATCCCGGAAGGCTGGGACACCTCCCGCGCCGACGCTTATTTCGACCGCGTGGGCCGCGCCGGTGAAGCGGCACGTTCCAATGCGTCGCCAACCATCCGTACCCCGCACTTCTGTTCAGGTTGCCCGCACAACACGTCGACGGTTGTGCCGGAAGGCTCCCGCGCGCTGGCCGGGATCGGCTGCCATTACATGGCGAACTTCATGCCGGACCGGCACACGGACATGACCAGCCAGATGGGCGGCGAAGGTATCGCCTGGGTCGGCCAGCACTGGGCCACTGACGAGCCGCACGTGTTCGTCAATCTGGGCGACGGCACCTATTCCCACTCAGGCAGCCTCGCCATCCGCGCCGCGGTCACATCCGGCGCGAACATGACCTACAAGATCCTCTACAATGACGCCGTCGCCATGACTGGCGGGCAGCATGTGGAGTCTGGCCAGACGCCGGCCCAGATCGCCCAGCAAGTGCGCGCCGAGGGCGTGCGCACGATCGTCATCGTCACCGAAGACACGACCCGATATGCGAACGTCAAAGGCCTGCCCGGCGGCGTGAAGATCTATGACCGCGATGATCTGGAAGACGTGCAGCTGACCTTGCGCGACACGCCCGGCGTCTCGGTCATCATCTATGACCAGATCTGCGCAACCGAGAAGCGCCGCCGCTCCAAGCGCGGCCTGCGCGCACCGGACCGCACGCGCGTGATCATCAACACCGAAGTCTGCGAAGGCTGCGGCGATTGTTCGGTGAAATCGAACTGTCTCTCCGTCGAACCGGTCGAGACCGATCTTGGCCGCAAGCGCCGGATCAATCAGTCCACCTGCAATACCGACCTCTCCTGCCTGAAAGGCTTCTGCCCGAGCTTCGTGACCATCACCGATGGGGAACCGGCCTGGGAAGACCAGGAACGCCCGGCCTTCAGCGCCGATGGCCTGCCCCTGCCCGAAACGCCGAGCCTCGCGCAGCCTTACAATGTGCTGTTCACCGGCGTCGGCGGCACAGGCGTCACGACGGTCGCGGCCGTGCTGGCCATGGCGGCACATGTGGACGGCCACGCCGCCTCCAGCCTCGACATGACCGGCCTTGCCCAGAAGGGCGGCCCGGTCCTCTCCCACATCCGCTTCGCACGTGAGCCGGAGCAGATTTCCACTGGCCGCGTGCCGCCAGCCAGCGCCGATGTCGTCATTGCGTGCGACCTGGTCGTGGCCGCCGGCGGCGATGCGCTGAACCTGATGGATGCCGACCGTACGGCAGCCTACGCCAACAGCGATGTCACGCCGACCAGCGAGTTTATCCGCAACCGCTCCAAGCGCTTCGAAAGCGATCTCCTGTCTGCCCGCGTGAAGCGGCAGGCGAGCGAGTTCGACACGTTCGATGCCGAGGCCCTCGCGGTGGGCTATCTGCACGACGCCATCTACACCAATATGATCATGGCAGGCTTTGCCTGGCAGAAGGGCCGCCTGCCCGTCTCCCTGCGCGCGCTTTACCGCGCGATCCGCCTGAACGGCACGAAGGTCGACGACAACATGTCCGCCTTCAATATCGGCCGCATTGCTGCTGCGGCGCCTGACCGGCTGATCCGTCCGGAAGATCCGCGCGGCGACGCACCGGAACAGAGCCTGGAAGACCTGATCGAGGATCGTGCAGCCCGTCTGACCGGTTACCAGAATGCCGCCTATGCAGCCCGCTACCGCGAGATCGTCGCAAAGGTCCGCGCCGCCGAGCAAGACATTGGTACGGGCGACAAGCTCGTCCGGGCGGCGGCCTTCTATGCCTACAAGGTGATGGCCTACAAGGACGAGTACGAAGTCGCCCGTCTCTACACGGACGGCAAGTTCGCCAAACAGCTCGCCAGCCAGTTCAAGGGCGGCAAGCTCCGCTTCTGGCTCGCCGCGCCGATGATTGCCAAGAAAGACGCCCACGGCCACCTGCAGAAAAAGCATTTCGGCCCGTGGATGATGCTGGGCTTCAAACTGCTTGCGAAGTTCAAGGGCCTGCGCGGAACGAAGCTGGATCTGTTCGGCTACACCGAAGAACGCCAGCACGAGCGCAAGCTGCGCGACGATTATCTCGCCGGCCTGGAGCGGATCGCGGGCGAGCTGACGGAAAAGAATCTCGAGCTCGCTGTCGCCATTGCCAGCGTCCCGGATGACATCCGCGGCTTTGGACACGTGAAGGACGCGGCGCTGACCGAGGCGAAAGTGAAGGAAGCCGAACTCTGGGCCGGCTGGCCCGAGGGAAAACTTCCGAAGGCGAAGACCACACTGATCGCCGCAGAATAGTCACGGTTTCCCTGCAAGGGTGATAGGGTCCACAAAAGACTCTATGGAGGACCCCATGCGCCGTTTGATTGTTCCCGCGCTCACCGCTTTTGCCGCGCTTGGCGCCTGCCAGCAGCCTTCACCCGTGGACGTGCCGGAAACGCCAGCCACGCAGGCCCCCGGCACCACGCCGGCGCAGGCCTCCCCGTCCGACAAGGACAATCTGGTCGATCCAGTGGTCACAATACCGAAAAAGGAAGTGCAACCTGTGCCGATAGCCGTCACCACGCTCGACGCCACAGCCCCGCTCGCCGAAGGCAACAATCTGTTCGCCTGGTCGCTCTACGATGCGCTGCAGGACAAGCCGGGCAACCTCTTTGTCTCGCCTGCCTCGGTCAGCGAAGCCTTCGCCCTGCTCTATCCGGGCGCGGCGGGGGACACCGCAACGCAGATGGGCAACGTGTTCGGGTTTGATGGTGTCCCGGCCGAAAGCTTTGCCGGCGCACAGAACACGCTGAACGATGCCGTTACGTCCGACACGGAAAAGACCAAGCTGACCGTCGCCAATGCCGTCTGGCTACGCGAAGGCTCCAGCTTGCAGGCGCCTTACCGGCAGGCCGTCGAAGGCATCATGAAGGCCAAGGTCGCCCTGGTCGATTTCAGCCAGCCCGCTGCCGCCGCGAAGCTCATCAACACCTGGGTCGAAGATCATACGAACGACAAGATCCACGACCTGATCCCGCCTGGCGCGATCCGCCCCGGCCTGACCGAGCTGATCCTTACCAATGCCGTCTGGTTCAAAGCCGACTGGCAAAGCCCCTTCAAGGCCGAAGCAACACAGGACGGAACCTTCTACGCCCCGTCCGGTGAGATCACCGCGAAGCTGATGAGTCAGACGCTGAAGAAGGCGCGCTACCTCTCCCGCGACGGCTATGCCGCCCTGGATCTCGACTATGCCGGGGACGACTATGCCCTCACCGTGATCCTGCCCGATACGCAGGACGGCCTGTCGGATGTCGCCTCGGCGATGACACCGGAAAGCTTCACCGCGCTCCTGTCGGACATCGACACCGCAGAGCGCAAGCGCGTGCACCTCGTCTTGCCGAAAGTCTCCATCGAAGCCAGTTACGAGCTGAACGATCCGCTGATCGCGCTCGGCCTCGGCGACGCCTTCACCGGCGCGGCGGATTTCTCCGGCCTGATCGAAGGGGCTGGTCCCGGTGATCTGGTGATCAGCAAGGTGCTGCAGAAGACCTTCCTCGACATCGACGAGAAAGGCACCGAAGCGGCGGCTGCGACGGCGATCATGATGGAGCGCACGGCGATTTTCGTTCCGGAGGAAGACCCGGTCGAGTTTCGCGCCGATCACCCCTTCCTGATCGCGCTGCGTCACAAGCCGACAGGCACCGTGATGTTCCTGGGCCGGGTGGAAGCACCGCCGGCGGCTGAAGACGATTGATCAGCCGGCGGGCGATACCTCGACGTCGACGATCTTGCCCTTCTTGCCGAGCTTCTTCAGCTCGCGCTCAAGGTATTTCTTCTTGATCTTTTTCCGGGTGTGCTTGCCGTTCCTGTAGGTCACGTCGAGGCGGACATATTCGTCCGGCCCGTCCAGCGCATCGCCGGTTACGCGCACTGCGGTGCCGCCGACCCAGACGACGCCCTTGCCCGCCGCGCCCACAGCATCGACGGCGAGACCGACCGGCACGGTGACGACCTTGGTGGCCACACAGGCCGGGGCAAAGATGAAGACGGCCGAAATCGTTACGGCCCTGATAATGCGCATGTCTGGTCTCCCCGTTTCCGGGGAGACTAGATCAGGCAAATGTTGAGAGCACCTTACGGCGCAGCAATCCTCAGCTGCGCGCCAGCGACTCGTCGATCAGGCGCGCGGTGTTGTCCTTGCCGTAAAGCGCGGCAAAGCTGCCGAAGCGCGGCCCCTGCGCCTGCCCCAGCAATACTTCGTAGAGCGCCTTGAACCATTCGCGGAGGTTCTCGAAATGGTGGTCCTTGCCGATCGTGAAGGTCAGCGTCTGCAGGTTTTCCGAGGTGGGCTCATCCGAGAAGGCCTTGAGGTGTGCCGACAGGTCCGCCATCGCGGTGCGTTCCTGTTCGGTTGGCGCGCGATAGGTCTTCTCCGGCAGGATGAAGTCCGTGTAGTAGCGCATCGCATAGCCCGCGAGTTCGTCCAGCAGCGGATGGGTCTCAGGGGACGCATCCTGCGCATAGCGGGTGATGAAGCCCCAGAGCTGTGACTTGTCTTCCGGGTTCGCCACAGCCACGAGATTCAGCAGCAGCGCGAAGCTGACCGGCATGTCAGCGGCGGGCGGGTTGCCATTGTGGATGTGCCAGACAGGGTTCTCGATCTGCCGGGCCGGTTCCTCGTGCGGGTACTTTTCCAGGAAGGTCAGGTATTCGTCCACCGCTTTCGGGATGACGTCGAAATAGAGCTTCTTCGCCACGCGCGGCTTCTGGAATTGGAACAGGCTGAGGCTCTCGTCCGGCGCATATTTCAGCCAGTCCTCGACCGAGATGCCATTGCCTTTGGTCTTGGAGATCTTCTCGCCCTTATCGTCCAGGAACATTTCATAGACGTATTGTTCCGGCGGGCGCTTGCCGAGGATCTTGGTGATCTTGGAATAGATCGGCGCATTGGCCTGGTGGTCCTTGCCGAACATTTCGAAGTCCACACCAAGTGCCGCCCAACGCATGCCGAAGTCCGGCTTCCACTGCATCTTCACATGACCGCCGGTGACCGGCAGCGTGAATTCCTTGCCGTTCTCGTCGTCGAAGGTGATCGTGCCCTTCGCGCCGTCGACGGATTTCATCGGCACGTAGAGGACATGGCCCGTTTCCGGATGGATCGGCAGGAACGGGCTGTAGGTCGCCTGGCGTTCCTCGCCCAGCGTCGGCAGCATCACGTCCATGATGTCCTGATACTTCTCTGCGGAGCGCTTCAGCATCTCATCAAAGCGGCCGGACTTGTAGCATTCCGTCGCCGACTGGAACTCATATTCGAAGCCGAACTGGTCGAGGAAGGCGCAGAGACGCGCGTTCATATGCTGACCATAGGACTCATGCGTGCCGAACGGGTCCGGCACCGCCGTCAGCGGCATCTGCAGATACGGCTCCAGCTTTTCCGGGTTCGGGACGGTCGGCGGCACCTTGCGCATGCCGTCCATGTCGTCGGACACGCAGATCAGGCGTGTCGGAACCTCGCCCTTCGTCAGCACTTCAAAGGCATGGCGCACCATGGTCGTGCGCACCACTTCACCGAATGTGCCGATGTGCGGCAGGCCTGAAGGACCATAGCCCGTCTCGAAGATCACGGGATCGCCGGGCTTTCGCTTGCCTGCTTTCTCCTGCTGCTCAACACGCTGTTTGAGTTTCCGCGCCAGTTCGAACGGCCATGCCTTGGCGGATTCGGCGAGGATGGAGAAATCGGTCATTTCGGTCAGGGTCTCCTACGGGACAAAAGGAAGCCGACGGTCGCGTCTTGCGAACGCCGGCTACCGGTAAAGCGATCTGCTGTATGGTCTAGTCGAACGTGTAGGACTTCGCCTCGCGCTTGTGGATAGGCCATTCAGCAAAGCCCAGATACAAAAAAGCGCCGATATTGGCCAGTGGCACGAACATCAGCAGCGACCACGCGCCGCTGAAACCGGCTTTCCGCCAGATCTTCCAATACGCGACCGCCATTAAGACAGTGATCACGATGTAGAAGACGACAGTTGTCAGTAATCTGCTGTTGCTGTCCATGGATAGCCCCTCTTTTCAATCCGAAACTTATAGGCCGAATACCTCCGGTTTTCCAACCAAATCAGAGCCCTGAGAATCCGTGTCGAGGCGTGTAAGAAATATTTGACATGTAAAAAATCTTTGACTACATGCCGTGTAAGATATTTTTGACACCCGAAGGGACTGATCATGTCATTCCGAGAGAAAACCGCCTGGGGCATGGGCCTCGTTCTGATCCTGGCCGGGATCTGGTATTTCCAGCGCGTGGTCGGCTTGTCGGAGGCGCTGGGCGAGACGGCTGCGCCGAACATCGGCTTCGTGATCGGCTACATCGTGCTGGTCGTGCTCACCTCCATTCTGGTCAACATCCTCATCGCCAGCGCGTCGGGCAAGGAGGCCGAAGCGCCCGCCGATGAGCGCGAACGGGCGATCCTCGACAAGGCGGGGCACTGGTCGGGCTATGTACTGGCGGTGGGCGCGGTTGCCGGCCTCTGGCATTTCAGCTGGCTCAATGACGGGAACCTCCTGTTCCACATCGTTTTCGGCGCGCTGATGGCCAGCCAGGTCGCGGAATATGCCTTCCAGATCTTCCTGTTCCGCCGGGGCGTTTAACCATGGCCAAGCGCCCCCCCATTGGGAATCGGATCCGCGAGCTGCGTGAGCAGCACGGGCATATGAGCCAGGCCGCCCTCGCCGAAGCCATCGGTGTCACCCGGCAGACCGTGATCGCCATTGAGCAGGGCCGCTACTCCCCCTCCCTCGAAAGCGCCTTCCGGATCTCCCGCGTGTTCGGCACCGGTGTCGAGGATGTGTTCAGCTGGCTGGACCCCCAAGATAGCTGAGCACGGCGTGGCGGATGCGGGCTTTCAGCCGCTCCGGATCGGTCTCGCCATAATCCCCGGCAAAGTCGCACATGCGGCGGGGCTTGTCCCGCTGGCCGGACATCCGCGAAGGCGATGCGCTGGAAAGCCCGGTCGACTTCCTGTTCCTGGACGGCTGGAAGGACCTCTACATCCCCGTGCTGAAGCTGATGGAGCCGAAACTCGCACCCGGCGCCGTCATCTTTGCCGACAATATCCACTCCTTCCGCAAGACGCTGAAGCCCTTTGTCGATTACATTTCGGACGCATCGAACGGGTATGAGACGACGGTTCTGGACATCGGCAGCGGCGTGTCCTTATCGGTCTGGCACGGGGCGGAATGTCACTCCGGAAAAAATCCGTATTGACAATCATTCTCAGCGACTGCAAATGGTTCTCATGATCATTTGCGTCTGCAATGCCCTGAACTGCAAGAGCGTGCGCGCCGCCGTCGAGGCCGGTGCGGACAACCCCAAGGCTGTGCAGGCGCATCATGGCTGCCGCTTCCAGTGCGGCAAATGCCGGCCCTCGATCGGCGAATTGATCGCAGACACTGACATTGATCGCGGCCCCGCCCCGTCTCTGATGGCCGCCGAATAGGCCAAGCGTCTGGTATTGCTGGATTTTCCGCTACTGTCTGAGACTGTTTCGCACTCTCATATGCAATTGATTTAATTGGGTTTTTCTTGCGTCCGGAGCGCAATCGCCGTATCTGCTACGCATATTCACGTAATTTATTGAAGGAGCTCCCCCATGAAAGGCGACAAGAAGGTCATCGAATACCTGAACAAGGCGCTGAAGAACGAGCTCACCGCCATAAATCAGTATTTCCTGCATGCCCGCATGCTGCAGGACTGGGGCGTCTCGAAGCTCGGCGAGAAGGAATACAAGGAATCGATCGAGGAAATGGAGCATGCCGACTGGCTGATCCAGCGCGTCCTCTTCCTGGGCGGCCTGCCGAATCTGCAGGATCTCGGCAAGCTGCATATCGGCGAAAGCGTGCAGGAAATCCTCGAATGCGACCTGAAACTCGAAAACATGGCGATCCCGCTGCTGCGCGAAGCCATGGCCTATTGCGAGTCCGTGCAGGACTATGTCAGCCGCGACCTGTTCGGCAAAATCCTCCACAATGAGGAAGAGCATGTCGACTATATCGAGACCCAGTTCGACCTGATCGAACGGATCGGGATCGAGCGCTACACCATGCTCCAGTCCGAAGCGAACGCCTCGCCGGCGGATTGAGCGAAACAGACTGATCGGTAAGCTCGCACTTCTGCTGGACAGGGGCAGGCGGTTCAGACGGTGTGCTACGCGAGGGTGGTGTTATCCGATTTCTGGCAAACCAGATAAGTCTCTGGGCCAGCTGGGTTGCTGTGCTGACAGCATCCGTCAGCGCCATTTCTACGCTGTTGCGGGTCACGGGCATGCCTGTGGCACCCCAGCTGACATGGCCGGTGAGGGTCTATCGCGATCTGATTGGCCCTGCCTATGAATGGGCGGCCCTCCCGGATTTCCCGATCCACCTGCCGCCAGTCTTCGTTGATGGCTTTGCTGTTTATATGTGCCTGTTTGGCATCTGCGCGCGCTATGGCAGCACGAAGCGGCGCGATCAGCGTTCCTCTGTCGAAGGCACAAAGGCAACCGAAGTCGAGAACGTCGAACGCGTTCGCAAGCAGCTTGCAGCCGAAACCGATCCGGCTAAGCGTCATGCCCTCGAGAAGCGGCTGAAGAGCATTCAAGCCAATGCGCAGGACTGGGACCGCCTGAAGAAATCAATCGGACGGAACTGGCTAAGCGATCTGCTGCTTTTGCCGCTCCTGACCTTCAAACCCGTCCGCGATTTCTACACCTATAATCTTAGCAGCGAGAGCCCGTGGAAAGCGGCATATGAGCGGAATCTGGAGCGATCGAAATCGCCCGAAACAGACTTGTTCAATCCGAAAGCCTCATATGACATGGCCCAGGTTTACAAGGCGGACCTTCGCGCAAACCGCACAAATTTCCTGCAGTTCCTCACCCTGCCCCTGATCGTCGGGCTATTCTTTATGCTGAACCACTGGCTGATAACCGGCGGGATGACCTGACCAACACCATATACAATCCAATATATACACCATGTATACACCGTTTAGAGGCGCCTTTCGGGGCGCCTCTTTTCATTCGGCGCAGGCAATCAGCGCCGCATTGAACGCCGCCTCCGGACGGTGTGCATTCTCCCGCACGCAGGCATCGACCCGCGCGCGCTCATGTACCGCTTCAAAACCTCCCTCGCCCGTGATCCGACCCTGCGCATGAAGCGCGGCGTCCGCCCCGCCCGTCAGGATGAAGGCCGGATGCCAGGGCAGGTCCGCCGCCTTGGCGAGTTCGTTCGTACAGTTGGAGGTCAGCGTGTTGTAGAAACGCGGGTGCTGTTCGATGGAGATCGTCTTTTCCAGCAGCGAGGTGAGATAGGCCTCCGCTTCCGCCTGGCTGAGCTGAAGCGGGTACATGTAGAGTTCCCGGTCCATCATCACCGCGCGGCGGGTCATCAGGTCCCTTGGGCTCGCCCAGTAATACATGAGCTCAAACTTGTTGAACGCACCGCCGAGCGCCGAATAGGTTTCGCGTGTTTCCTTGCGCGCCTCGATGGTGAGGCCGACAAGATCCCCTTCCCCGAATTCGAACATGACGAATGTGTGCGCCATGACCGCCAGGCCCGGGTGCGGTTCCATCACGAACCAGACGCGGCGGACATCCGAAATCCGGTGCGGCGGCACACCAGACCAGATCATTTCGTCCGGCGCTTCTTCGGTATACGTCCAGTCCCCATAAGGCGCGATGGTGAAGCTTCCGTCTTCCAGCGCCACATGCGGCAGGCGCGAGAGATGCGGATACCAGTCACGGTCATGCCGGGGCTGTTTCGTCACAACCGCCAGCAGGAATACGCCGGCCGCGGCAAGCACCGCATAGAGAACCGGCGCCAGCCATCGCATGAAGATCAAAAACCTGCCGGTTTGAAACTGTCAGCCTGCGCCATCGACCATTCGCTGGCGAGGTGCGTGCCTGACGGATCCGACAGAAGCTGCCCGCGATGCAGGAGATCATAGGCTTCATCCGCCGGGCGGACGATGTCTTCCGTCACCCGGTGCATGATGTGGCGAGGCGTCAGCTCGCCCGGATGCTTGCAGCCGGCCGCGCCGACCACTTCCATCAGCGCCTTGACCGTATTGTTATGGAAGTTCGTGACGCGCACAGCCTTGTCTCTCACATCGAGCCCATGCTGGCGGAACGGGTCCTGCGTCGCGATCCCGGTCGGACAATGATTGTTGTGGCAGTTGAGAGACTGGATACAGCCGAGCGCAAACATGAAGCCGCGCGCCGTGTTCACCCAGTCCGCACCGAGCGCCATGGACGAAGCAATCGCAAAGGCGCTGGTCTGCTTGCCCGAACAGGCAAGACGCACTTCATCTTTCAGACCGGCGCCAACCAGCGCGTTCCGTGTCAGGACCAGGCCCTGGCGCAGCGGCGCACCGACGTGATCCAGGAATTCGGCCGGCGCCGCGCCTGTGCCGCCTTCCCCGCCATCAACGACCATGAAGTCCAGCAGGATGCCGGTCTTCAGCATCGCCTTGCAGAGGGCCAGCACTTCCCAGCGATTGCCGACCGCGAATTTCGCGCCCACCGGCTTGCCGCCGGAAAGCTCGCGCAGTTTTGCGACGAACTCCATCATCTGGGTTGGCGTGGAGAAGGCCGAGTGCGCAGGCGGCGACACGCAAGTCTCACCCACCTGAATACCGCGGGCTTCTGCGATGGCCTCTGTCACCTTCGCGCCCGGCAGCACGCCGCCATGGCCGGGCTTTGCGCCCTGGCTGAGCTTGATCTCGATCATCTTGATCTGCGGATCTGCGGCCACATCCCGGAAACGCTCCGGATCGAAGCTGCCGTCCGGTGCGCGGCAACCGAAATAGCCGGAGCCCAGTTCCCAGACGAGATCTGCCCCGCCCTTGCGGTGATAGCGCGAGACCGAGCCTTCGCCCGTATCATGATAGAAACCGCCTGCCTTTGCCCCGGTGGACAATGCCTCAATGGCATGCGCGCCGAGCGAACCGAAGCTCATGGCAGAGATGTTGAAGACGCTGGCCGAATAAGGCTGCGATGTGCCGGGCGCGCCGACCATCACGCGCGGATCGGTATCATCACAATGCACCGGCGCCATGGAATGGGCGAGCCACTCATAAGGCGGACGATCAATATCCAGATGACTGCCGAAGGGTTCAACAGACGTCACGTCTTTCGCACGGCGGTAAATCATCGCGCGGTCTTCGTGATTGAACGGCTTCCCTTCGGTCTCGCTCTCCACGACATAGGAGCGAATGAAGGGCCGCATCTCTTCGGCCAGCCAGCGCACACGCGACAGGAGCGGGTAGTTGCGCCACAGCGTGTGGCGCCTCTGGATTAGATCCGAAATGCCCAGCAGCGTGACAAGGCCTGCAAGGATCGCCGTGCTTTTCGCAACCGATCCGGTTGGCCAGAAATAAATTCCGGCCGCCGAGATCAGTGCCGCAATGATAAGAACTGCATATCGTGACATAGGTATCCGGCGCCTCCCGACCGCTTCCCTGATTTCACAAGCCTAGCTGTGTCCGCCTGTATGGGGAAGACTCCTGTGCAGGCTCATCTTTTTGTGCAGCCGCCAGATTACGTGATCTTCCGGTATTGGCTGCACAACACTTTCTCATCTTGATATAAAATCCGGATACGGATTAAATAAAAATCACACCCTTGTCCGATTCCTCATCGCCAAGGGTTGTGTCCCTGTGGAAATCATGGCTTGGGTGTTTTGCGTTTCGTTTTGATTCGTGAACAAGTGCTGCGTAATCTGAAAACACGCCCGTCCGTCGGGCCCATAGAGGAGACACTCCCATGGCAAAAGCTACCAAGAAGAAAGCTGCGGCGCCGAAGAAGGCAGCAGCTCCGAAGAAGGCAGCGGCTCCGGCAGTGACCAAGCCGGCGAAAGAGCCGTCGAAAAAAGAAGTCCTGATGGAGAAGTATGTCGCCGACCTCAAAGAGAAGGTTGGTGAAGCCCGTCCGGACATGGCCCTTCTCGAAGGTGCCGTGAAAGCTTGCGGCCCGGCCATCTACAAATCCGACTCCGCAACCGTCGCTGCTTCGCAGAAAGACGAACTGGAGCGGATCAAGAAAACCTTCATCGGCAAGAAGCTTGGCGTCGCTGACGAAGCCAAGGCAGATGCCGCGATTGCAGAAGCAATCGAAAAGTATGGTCGTTCGGTGCGCCAGAAGCATCGCCCGGTTGTCTACTACCTGATCGCAAAATCCCTGCGCAAAGGTTCCGTGCTGAAATAAGCACTCTTCCGGAAACGGAAACAAAAAAGCCGGGCCAGCTTTCGCTGCGCCCGGCTTTCTTTTTGCTTCGAGGGATCAGAAATCGATCCGGTGGATCGATTTCCCCGAGAAGGCCTTGAGCGTTAGCGAAAGGCGATGATCAATACCCGTTCAGCTTCGCATAACGGTCGCGGTGCCAGCTGGCGGAGCCATATATGGCTTCCTGCGCGCGGGCGCGTTTCATGTAGAGACCGGGGTCTGCCACATCGGTCATGCCGATGCCGCCATGCATCTGCACACATTCGTTCGAGACAAGATGCACCAGTTCGCTGGCTTTCGCTTTTGCGAGGCTCGCGAGTTCGGCAACATTGGTCTTGCCTTCATCGACAGCGGACAATGCCGCCGCGACGCAGGACCGCGTCATCTCGAGTTCCGTGAACATCTTCGCGGCGCGATGCTGCAGCGACTGGAACGACCCGATCAGCTGGCCGAACTGTTTGCGGCTCTGCAGGTATTCCAGCGTCATCTCGAACGCTGCCTGTGACGAACCCAGCATTTCCGCCGCCTGTCCGATCGCGGCCCGGTCCAGCACCGGTTCCAGCACGTCCGCGCCTTCATCGGCCGCACCGATCAGCGCGCCTTCGCCCACCATCACATCGGTGAAGGTGATGTGCGCTGCGCCGTGGCTGTCTGCGGTCTTCAGTTCCTGGACCGAGACGCCCTTGGCATCTGCCGGAACAAGGAACAGTGACAGGCCGTGACGGTCACCGGCTTCGCCGAAGGTCCGCGCGACGACAATCAGCATGTCGGCATGATGGCCGTCCGGCACATAGCGCTTCTCGCCATTGATCGTGTAGCCCTGTCCGTTGCGCTCAGCTTCGGTCGCCACGTTCAGCGGATTGAAGTGCGCGCTTTCATCAAGTGCGAGCGCGAAAGTGACATCGCCTGCCGCAATCTTCGGCAGCCATTCGGCCTGTTGTGCCGGCGTGCCGCCCAGCTGGATCGCACTGGCGCCGATCAGCGCTGTTTGCAGCAGCGGCGTTGCGGCCAGCGTGCGGCCCTGCGCCTCAAGAATCTGGCCCAGCCCCACGAGGCCAAAGTGTTCGCCGCCCGGTTCTTCCGGAACGATCACACCAAAGAAGCCGAGCTCTGCCAGTTTCTGGCGAGTGGCCGGGTCCTTGCCGTTGGCGCCGCTGTCGCGCAGTTCGCGCAGATGCGTCACCGGCAGTTCGTCACGCGCAAACGCCATGGCGGTGTCGCGCAGCATTTCCTGATCTTCGGTCAGAAGGAAGGTCATGTTGTTTATCTCCTGTGTTCTTCTGCCGTCGGCTTACTGATGGTCTTTCAGGCCAAGCACGCGCTTGGAGATGACATTGAGGTTGATCTCGCTGGTGCCGCCTTCGATGGAGTTACCCTTCGAGCGCAGCCACTGGCGGGTGACTTTCTTGGCGGTCGGGTCGAAGCCCTCCCCTTCCCAGCCGAGCCCTTCGGTGCCGAGCGCTTCGACCAGAAGCTCGTGGCGATCCTGGTTCATCTTGGCGGCGCCGTATTTCAGGATCGACGCAGTATGGCTGACGGCCTGTCCGGCCTTGGCCTGTTCGGCCTGGCGCTGAACGGTCAGGCTGAAGGCCTTGGCGTACATCTTGTGATCGGTGATGCGGCCGCGCAGGTCACCATCGAGAAGACGGCCATCGCTGTCGGTGCCGATATGCTGCTTGGCATAGTCTTCCGGCCCCATGATGCCTGAGCCGCCCGTGCCGCCGAAACCGCCGGCGGAAATCGAGGAGCGTTCGAACTGAAGCAGGCGCTTGGCGATCTGCCAGCCGCCATTCACTTCGCCGACCAGCTGGTCCTTCGGCACCTTCACATCGGTGAAGAAGGTTTCGCAGAACGGGCTCTCGCCGGAGATCAGCAGGATCGGGCGCGCTTCGACGCCTTCGCTTTCCATATCGAACAGGATGAAGCTGATGCCTTCATGCTTCACGCTGGTGTCGGTGCGCACGAGGCAGAAGATCCAGTCAGCCTTGTCGGCATAAGAGGTCCAGACTTTCTGGCCGTTGATCAGATAGTGATCGCCCTTGTCTTCACAGCGCGTCTGCAGGTCAGCGAGGTCAGAGCCGGCGCCCGGCTCTGAATAGCCCTGGCACCAGCGGGTGCGGCCATGCACGATGTCCGGAATGAAGCGCATCTTCTGTTCTTCGTTGCCGAACTCCAGAAGCGCCGGGCCGAACATCCAGAGGCCGAACGAGAACAGCGGCTGGCGCGCCTTGATGCGGCTCATCTCCTGCTGCAGCACACGGGCCTCGGCCGGGGAGAGGCCGCCGCCGCCGTATTTCTTCGGCCATTGCGGCGCGGTCCAGCCTTTCTCGGCCATCCGCTCCAGCCAGACTTTCGAGTCCGGGTTCTTGAACTTCTCCCGCTTGCCGCCCCAGACGATCTCGTCGTCCTTCATCGGCGTACGCATAGCGGGCGGGCAGTTTTCTTCGAGCCAGGCCCGCGTCTCTGCGCGGAAGGTCTCGAGCTCGTCGACGGCAGTGTCGGCCATGGCGGTCTCCTCATTGGATTTGACTGGGCGAGACCCTATTCCCCCGCAGCGGCGGAGCCAAGCGCTACCGCTGGGTCAGATATGCGGCGTCTTCGCCCAATAGTGCGGCGTGTGCCAGAGACTCCAGAGTGCGCGTATCATGGCGAGCGTCTGCAGCGGCCAGTAGAGCGGCAGGGTCAGCGTGTCGAACAGGCGCCGCCAGTGCCATGACCCCGGCGCCAGGCTGGCCGACAGCCCCCCGGTGAAAAGCGACAGCCACAGCGCCGTCAGGCCAAACGCACCAAGCGACAATCCCGGGCAGGCTAAGCACAGCACGCACCAGGCCATCCACGGTCCGTGTACCATGGCAGACAGGATCGCAGCCCCGAGGGTCAGCTGTACCGACAGGAACGCCGCGGGCTTCAGCCCCGGCGCCTCGCCCCGTCCGCGCATCAGCACGCACCAGGTCTGGATATATCCTTTCAGCCAGCGCGAGCGCTGGCCGCGCCAGACGCGGCCCTGCTCCGGCGGCGCTTCCAGTGTCGGGGAACTGATCGCACCGACCCGGTGGCCAAGCCGGGCCAGCCGCAGGCCGAGGTCTGCATCCTCCGTGACATTCCACGCATCCCAGCCGCCTGCCGCGACCAGCGCGGTGCGGCGAAAATGATTGCTTGTGCCGCCAAGCGCGACCGGCAGGCCAAGCCGCGCGAGCGCCGGCACCAGCAGGCTGAACTGAATGGCATATTCCAGCGCCCATTGCCGCGCGATCCAGCTGCCACCGGCCGGCACGCCCACCAGCGGCGCCTGAAGACAGGTCATATCCGGCCCGTGCGCATTGAAGGCGAGGACAGCCGCCTTCAGCTGGCCGGGATGCGGGCGATCCTCGGCATCGTACACGACGACATAAGTGCCCCTTGCCCGGGCGAGGCCATAGTTCAGGGCGCGCGGCTTGGTCTGCGGCTCACCCGCCGGAACGACCAGCAGCTCCGCGCCGGGCGGCCAGGCCTGAGCCATGACAGCCGCCCTTGTGCCGGGGTCGGCTTCTTCGATCAGCAGCTTCAGGTCGATCCGGTCCTTTGGATAGTCCAGCGCGGCGATGGCCTTTGCCAGCTGCGGCACGATAGCGGCTTCGTCCTTCAGGGCGATCAGGATCGTATAGATGGGCAGAAGCGGGGTCGCGTCATGGATGGTCGTTGGATCTTTGCTATCCAGCCGCACAGCAACGCTCAGAAGAAACAGGCGAAACAGGACAATCGCCAGGAAGACCGGCGGGATGATCAGCATCGCCAGCAGACCCGGCAGCTCCGGCATCAGCAGGGTCAGGACGCCAAGCCCTGTCAGGACGCGGCGAAGGAACAGGCGCTGTGCCGGGCTGAACGTGCCGCGCGCGGACAGGCCTGGCGCCTGCCGGTGCAGGGCATAGGCAGATTCCAGTGCCAGACGGATATCCGGTTTCGGACACCGCAATGGCGCGCGCGCCTGCGCACGGCTCGTGTTACCGTTGAACCCCTCACCACCCATGGATGCAGAAGAACCTGTGGATAAAGCGAACTCTACAAATCACAGGTTGAATTTGTTTCGTTTCCGTAATGATTCTCCCCGCAGGAGAGAAGAATCCCCCGAAAACAGGTGAAGGCGGCCTGCGCACACCATTCACACCTTATCCACACCTCTATCCACAGGCGCGCCGCAGCCCGGGTAGGTGACGGCCCTGAAAGCCGCCTGAAAATCAAAGGTCTTGCGCGTTCTTTTCGAATGTTCTACATTTGTTCCATGGCAAGCAACATCCATCTTGTCTGGTTTCGCCGGGATCTCCGGGTGCATGACCATGCTGCACTTGCCGCCGCTGCGGCGAGCGGGGCAGCGGTGCTGCCGCTTTATATCTTCGAACGGGACTTCTGGGCCCTGCCGGAACATTCGCGCCGTCAGTTCGACTTCCTGATGGACTCCCTCACCGAACTGGACGAGGCGCTGACCGAGCGGGGTGCGCGCCTGATCGTAAGGCGGGGCGATGCGCTGGACGTGCTGGCGGACCTCCACCGCCGTCACGGCATCGAAGCCATCCATATGTATGAAGATTCCGGCATGCCATGGACGCGGGCCCGTGACCGGGCCGTGCGCCGCTGGGCCGTTCAGGCTGGAATCTCGCTTCGCGAGCAGGCCCGGCCGGGCATCGTCCGCGGCCTCGGTGCGCAGGACGACTGGGCGGGCCAGTGGGACAAGGCGATGCACGCGCCCCGGATCCGGGCGCCGGAGACGATCCGGGCCGCGACGCAGGCCGCCGGCCCCTGGCCGATTGCCGAGGATTTCTGCCTTGGCCCGGAAGATTGCAGCGACCGCCAGAAAGGCGGCCGGGCGCCCGGCGTGGAATTGCTGCGGAGTTTCGTCGCCGGGCGCGGCAGGCGCTACCAGCAGGAAACCGGCCAGCCCGCTCTGGCGGAGGTGTCGGGCTCCCGCCTCTCCCCCCACCTCGCCTTCGGGACGGTGTCCGTAAGGGAGGCCTGGCAGGCCGCCGTCCGGGCGCGCGCCGCCTATGTTCAGGATGGCGACCAGACCTTCGCGGCCTCACTGACTGAGTTTCTGGAGCGCCTTGAAGGACGGGCCCGTTCCATTCAGGCCTTTGAAGACCGCCCCCTGCCCCAGACCGGCAGCGGCGAGGATTTGCGCCCCGAAGCGGCGGCCGACGATCCGCGCCTTGCCGCCTGGATCGAAGGACGGACCGGCTTCCCCCTGATCGATGCGAGCATGCGCGCCCTGCGCCAGACCGGCTGGCTGAATGATCGCATGCGGGCCATGCTGATCGGGTTTGCAGCTTACCAGCTCTGGATGGACTGGCGGCTGCCGGCCGAGAAGCTCGCCGCCCTGTGCACCGACTTCGACCCCGGCATTCATTATCCGCAAGTTATCGCCCAAGCCGGCCTGAAGAGCCGCCGCGCCCCGGCGATCCGGAACCCGGTGCGCCTGTCGCAACAGTTCGACCCGGACGGCGCCTTCATCCGCCGCTGGGTGCCGGAGCTTGCCGCCCTGCCGGATGCACATATTCATGCGCCCTGGGATGCGCCGAAAGCCGATCTCGCTGCGGCGGGCGTCATCTTCGGCCAGACCTATCCGATGCGCATGGCCGACCATGTCGCCGCGGCGCGCGAAGCCCGCGAGCGGATCGCCCGGGTCCACCGGCCCGGATGGACCGCGCCCTCCCCTGCACCGCGCCAGGCTGCCCCCCGGGACAAGAGACAGGCGGCCCTACCTTTCCGCAAGACGCGTCCAAAAGGGATCCGCCGGCCTGCCAGGGCTCCAGTTCAGCTGAGCTTCGACCTCGGCCAGCCGGGACATGCATCGGAAAATCGTCCGGCCTAGAAAGCTTTTCCCCGGCTTTTGCCTGATGCCGGGCAATCCGGACCATGACTGGCGCCGATTCCCGGAAAAATTCTCCATGAACCGCAATTAATTGGCCTTGAAGGCCGGTTCCAGCGTACCATATCGATATTCGAGAAGACAAAGTACCTTGAAAAATCTGGTATTTATTGTTTTTCGATATTTTATTATTGAAATTCGATATTTGCTGTCCTATCTTGAGGGTGTCGGCGGCGGGATGGTCCCGCCAAGACAAGAAACCAAGAAGGACTTTCGAACATGACCCCCCGCGCCCGTCAGTATGACCACGAGATCGCCGCGCCCGCTGCGCAGATGGCAGATGCCATCCTTACCGGCAGCAAGACGCTGCTGTCCCGACCGGCAAATGATGTGGCCGACCGGGGCCGACCGAACCTCCTGGTCCGCCGCCGCCGCCGGTCCATTCGCCGGGACCAGCACTAAGCCGCCCGGACGGCGCTGCACAAAAAGACCATTTCCCCTGATGGCCCGCAGCGCCGTCCACCTCCCCCCCCACAAGAAAACAAAACGTCAAAGGAAGGACTCTCTCGTCATGATCCGCACCATTCTCGCTGCCACCGCCCTCTCCCTCGCTGCCATGCCGGCCCTCGCCAGCACGACCGAACAGTTCGAAATGAACGTGAACATCGACCGCAGCACGCTTCAGACGACCGAAGGCGCCAAGCAGGAATTTTCGAAACTGAAACAGGATGTCCATGACCGCTGCGTCGCCGAGTCTTCGGAGTGGGCTTTCTCCACCAGCTACGCCGTCAGCTTCTGTGAAAGCCGCACCCTGAAAAGCGCTGTGACCACGATCAACGAACCTGCCCTGACGGCTGTCTACGAGGCATCTGTCTCCCGCTAAGCGGCGTCTTCTCCCGCGGGAGGCGCCTGCCTCTCCAAAACCCCGTCTCCCGCGGTCTCGTGCCCTGCCCGTCTCTCCCGGGCGGGGCTTTTTTTGAGCGGAATATCAGGCCGTCGCGGTGCGATAGTCCTTGGCCCGCAGCACATTTGCGAGGCGGAACAGGACCGGCACGAAACTGCCATCGTCTTCGCGTTCGAACATGGCGGCGCAGCTGGTCGGGAATTTCTCGGCAAGGCGCTGGGAAGCGTAGTGATCCTGGCTACCGCCATCGCGCAGGATGTCCAGCGCGAAATCATGGATACCCGGATTGTGGCCGATCACCATCAGCGTGCCGGCGCCGTCATTCTGCTTCACCGCTTCGGCAAGGCCGCGCGCGCCGCAAAGATAGAGCGATTCCATCGGGCGCACTTTTTCGCCCTCGAATACACGCGCGACTTCCGAACAGGTTTCCCGCGCCCGCCGGGCTGTGGAGACGAGGATGCGCTCCGGGCTCCAGCCCAGCGCGACAATCTCCTCGGCGATCCGCGTCGCATCGCTGTGCCCCTGGTCGGTCAGCGCGCGGCCAAAATCATCGATGCCCTCTCCAAAGGGTTCGGTCTTGGCATGACGCATCAGGATCAGGCGCTTCATCGGCAGGTCCGGAGATTAGAAATTCTGATCGACACCTTCAGGCACCGCTCATTGGCTCAGTCTCTCTTAGGCACCATTTTCGCACTCGAAATCAAGTCACAGGAGACGGTTTAGATGAGCTTGCTGATCGGCGACGTAGCGCCCGACTTTGAAGCGGAGACGACAGAAGGTCGGATCCGGTTCCATGAATGGGCCGGCGGCGACTGGGTGGTGTTTTTCTCCCACCCGGCAGACTTCACGCCCGTCTGCACGACAGAGCTCGGCTATACAGCCCGGCTGAAAGATGAATTTGCCCGCCGCGGCGCCAAGGCGCTCGTCATATCGGTCGATACGGTCGAGGATCATAAGCGCTGGATCGAAGACATCGAAGAGACCCAGGGCGCATCGGTCCAGTTTCCGATCATCGCAGACCCGGGCCGCAAGGTGGCGACGCTCTACAACATGATCCACCCGAACGCCGATCCGAAAGTGACCGTGCGGGCCGTCTATGTGATCGACCCTGACAAGAAGATCCGCGCCTCGATCATCTATCCGCCGAGCGCCGGGCGGAACTTCGACGAAGTGCTGCGCCTGATCGACAGCCTGCAGCTGACCGACGGCCACAAGGTGGCCACACCGGTGAACTGGACCGATGGCGAAGACGTCATCGTCGTGCCGAGCCTGTCGGACGAAGACGCCGAAAAACTTTTCCCCAAGGGCTTCAAGACGGTGAAACCCTACCTGCGCTACACACCCCAGCCGAACAAATAAGCCAACGAAAAAAGGCGGCCCACGGGCCGCCTTTTCTTTTTGTCCGGATACGGATCCACGCCCTAGAGCGCGACTTCCAGCTTGCCGTTGACCAGCGCCGAATAATCGTTGACCAGCGCTTCGGAGATCTGGCCCGGCTTGTAAATATGCTCACCGATTTCGGCGACCGGGGTGATTTCCGCGGCAGAGCCCGTGATGAAGCATTCCGAGAAGGTCGCCAGTTCGTCCGGCATGATGGCCCGTTCGATCACTTCGAGCTGGCGCTGCTGGGCGAGCTTGATCGCCGTCTGGCGGGTCAGCCCGTTCAGGAAGCAGTCCGGCGTCGGCGTGTGCAGCGCGCCATCCCGCACGAAGAAGATGTTCGCTCCGGTCGCCTCGGCCACCTGGCCGCGATAGTCGAGCATCAGCGCATCGGCGTAGCCGTCCCGCTCGGCCGCATGCTTGGAGAGCGTGCAGATCATGTAGAGACCGGCGGCCTTGGCATGGCAGGGCGCGGTGTCCGGTGCCGGACGGCGCCATTCGGCATGCGTCATCCGGATGCCTTTCATCTTGTCAGCAAAATAGTCGCCCCAATGCCAGACAGCGACGGCCAGGTGGATCGAGTTCTGCTGGGCCGACACGCCCATCATTTCCGATCCGCGCCAGGCGATCGCACGCACATAGGCGCTGTCGAGCCCGGACTTGGCCAGCGCCTCGCGCTTCACGTCTTCGATCTGCTCCACGGTGTAGGGGATGTCGAAACCCATGATCCGGGCGGAATTGTGCAGGCGCTTGGAATGGTCCAGCGAGCGGAAGATCTTGCCGTTATAGGCGCGCTCCCCTTCGAATACCGCAGAGGCATAATGCAGCGCATGCGTGAGAACG
Source organism: uncultured Hyphomonas sp. (assembly GCF_963678195.1). Classification (NCBI taxonomy): domain Bacteria; kingdom Pseudomonadati; phylum Pseudomonadota; class Alphaproteobacteria; order Hyphomonadales; family Hyphomonadaceae; genus Hyphomonas; species uncultured Hyphomonas sp. Next base: position 761,601 of record NZ_OY782759.1, on the reverse strand, counting down.
TGTACTTTCGTATCACGCCACGGCACAAATTCGCCGTCCATCCAGATATAGCCATCGCGGTCGTCGTATGCGGTTCCGGCCATCGTATCTCAGCGCTCCTCGCTTGCACTTCTTGGAATTTCGCGTTCATTTCACCGGATGGCACCTGACGTCAACCTGAACCGCCCGTTCGACCCCCGCCTTTTCCTGATGGATCAGGAGCTGGATCGCGGCGTCGGCCTCCTGCTGGCTGGCGCATCCGAACTCACCAGAGCCGCCGAAGCGGCCCGGCGCAAGGCGGGCTTGAGCAAGCCAGAGATGCAAATTCTCATGACCATCCGCTACTGGCCCGGCCTCACCGTATCGGAATTACGGGATTCCGTCGGCATGACCGTGCCGACCTTTGCCCGCATTCTCGGCCAGCTGGACCAGCGCAGCCTGATCGAAAAGGAAGTCGGCAACCGCGACGCCCGGCAGCGCAAGCTGACTCTGTCGGACTCCGGCATTACGCTGACCACGCAGCTGACCATCGTGCTGCGCGAGCGCCTGCGCCTCGCCTATCGCAGCGCCGGACCAGACGCCGTGGACGGCAACCGGCGCGTGCTCGATGCGCTGGTGCGCTGATGTCCGACGCTGCGCATATTCTTGTCGTCGATGACGATGACCGCATCCGTGACCTGCTGAAACGCTTCCTCAGCCGCGAGGGCTACCGGGTCACAGCCGCGCCGGACGCCGAGGCCGCCCGGCGACTGATGGGAACAATGGCGTTCGACCTTGCCATCCTCGATGTGATGATGCCGGGCGAGGACGGCTTCTCCCTCCTGTCCGGCATACGCCAGGGCGTGTCGCGGGACACCCCCGTCCTGCTGCTGACAGCGCGCGGGGAATCCGGCGACCGGATCGAAGGCCTGAAGCGCGGCGCCGACGACTACCTCGCCAAACCGTTCGAGCCGGAAGAACTCGCCCTGCGCTGCGCCGCCATCCTGCGCCGCTCGCACAAGGAGGAGCCCCCGGAAGAGGTCGAGATGTCGGGCCTCGTTTTCAATGCCGCCCGGGGCGAACTGAAATCCGGCAACGAACGCGTGCGTCTCACAGATGCCGAACTGCAATTGCTGACAGCCCTCGCCGCGCGCGCCGGCGAACCGGTCAGCCGCGAGGAACTGGCGCAGATCACCTCCGCCGGCATGGAACGCTCTGTCGATGTTCAGGTGACGCGCCTGCGCCGCAAGATCGAGCCGAACCCGAAAGAGCCGATCCATATCCAGACCGTGCGCGGTATCGGCTACCGCCTGATGCCGGACTGACGCGCCATGTTCCGCTTACGCGACATCACCCCCCGCGGCCTCTATGCCCGCAGCCTGCTCATGGTGGTACTGCCGGTCGTCCTGATCCTGACGCTGACGACCTGGTACTACTATGACAGCCACATCGCCGAGGTGAACCGCAAACTCGGCCAGTCCATCGCTCGGGATGTCAGCGTCGTGCAGGACTATTGCGAGCGGCGGTCTGAATCGCCGATTTCCCGGGAACTGATCGCCACCCGGCTGGACCTGACGTTCAGTTGCGACGCCCCGCATGCTGTGCCGGAGGAAGAAGGCTTCCTTGAGAATTTCTCTTATCGCCACGTCCTGCGGCAAGAGCTTTCGACACGTCTCGGCCTGCCCGTCCTGGTAGGCCTCAGCCCCAATGACTCGCTGATCCATATCCGCTTTGCGGCCGCAGGGCGGACGGTCGAAGTGCTGGTCGAGCGCAAACGGGCCGTCACGATCACGTCGCACGTATTCATCGTTTGGGTCATCATCTTCAGCCTTCTGATGATTGCGCTGGCGGTTGCCTTCCTGAACCAGCAGGTGCGGTCTATCCTCAGCCTGTCGAAAGCGGCCCGCGCCTTCGGACGGGGGCGCGACGTGCCGGACTTCCGGCCATCTGGCGCCAATGAAGTCCGCGAAGCCGCCCGCGCCGTGATCGACATGAAGAACCGGCTGACCTCCTTTGCCGAGCAGCGCACCGCCATGCTGGCCGGCGTCAGCCATGATTTGCGTACCCCCCTCACCCGGCTGAAGCTCTCCCTCGCCATGATGGAAGAGACTGATGAGATCCGCGCCATGAAGGCCGACCTCAAGGACATGAGCATGATGCTGGACGGCTATCTCGCCTTTGCCAGGGGAGAGGAAAGCGACGAACTGACGGAGTTCGACTTTGCCGGACTGGTGCGCGAGGCGGCTGCCGGGTTCAGCGAGGAGATTGCGGTGACCGGTCCGGAAACGATCCGGGTCACAGGCCGCCACCTCGCGGTCAAGCGCGCACTCACCAATTTGCTCTCCAACGCCCTGAAATTCGGTGATACAGTACAGGTCACGCTGGTCGATGGCCCCCATGCGGCCGAAGTGCATGTGGACGATGACGGCCCCGGCATTCCAAAGGACCAGTATGAAGACGCCTTCCGCCCCTTCTCGCGGCTGGACGAGGCGCGCACGCAGAACACGTCCGGCATCGGCCTCGGCCTGACACTGGCCCGCGATACGGCCCGCGCCCATGGCGGTGACCTGCGCCTGTCGGAAAGTGCACTCGGCGGCTTGCGCGCCAGCTTCCGCCTGCCACATTGAGACTCTCTCAATCCGTCTGTGGCAGACAGCGCCCAAACCCGAACACGTAGGCAGCCCGGAAAGGCAGTCATGTCAAACAAACCCGCCAAGCTCATCGTCCGCAATGCCGAAGTCCGCGACATACCCGGCATCATGGAAGTGTCCGAGCGCGTCTACGGCCCCGGCATGGGCTATGCCCGAAGCGAATTGTTCGGCCAGATCAACCGCTTCCCGGACGGCCAGTTCGTCGCCGAATATGAAGGCGTCATCGTCGGCTACTGCGCCACTTTCATGATCTCCGGCGACGTCGCGCTGAAGCCGCATAGCTGGAACGAGATCACCGGCGTAGGCTTTGCGGCCCGCCACGACCCGGAAGGCGACATGCTGTACGGCATGGATGTGATGGTCCATCCGGACTACCGCCGCCTGCGCATCGGGGAACGCTTTTACCGGGTACGGAGGGAACTCTGCCAGTGGCTGGAGCTGAAGGGCATCGTCTTCGGCGGCCGGATGCCCGGCTATGCCCGCCATGCGAAGGAATATCCGAACCCGCAGGATTATGTCGACGCCGTCGTCGACCAGAAGCTCAAGGACCCGGTGATCAATTTCCAGCTGCGCCAGGGCTTCAAGCCGATCGGCGTCATGCGCAACTATCTGGTGGGCGACCCCCAGTCGAAGGATTGCGCCACGCACATGATCTGGGAAAACCCGCTGGAGCAGGACAAGATCCAGGCCAAGCCCGGCCTCGGCGACACGTCCCTGCCCGAACGCGTCCGCATCGCGACCGTCCAGTTCCAGATGCGCAAGATCAACTCCATCGACGAGTTCGAACAGCAGATCGAATATTTCACCGACATCGCGTCGGACTACAAATCGGACTTCGTCGTCTTCCCGGAGCTTTTCACCCTGCAGCTCCTGTCGCTGGAACACCGCCCGCTTGGCCCGGTGGAGGCCATTGAGAAGATCACCGAATACACGCCGCGTTTCATCGAATTCATGGAGAAGCTGGCCGTCTCCTACAACGTCAACATCATCGGCGGCACGCATCCCAGCATGATGGAGAACGGCGACGTCCTGAACATTTCCTATGTGTTCCTCCGCGATGGCTCGGTCCACACCCAGCAGAAGCTTCACCCGACCCCGTCGGAACGGATGTGGTGGAACATCAAGGGCGGCGAAGGCGCGCTCGCCATCCAGACAGACTGCGGCCCGATCGGCGTGATGATCTGCTACGATTCCGAATTCCCGGAACTCGCCCGCCACCTGGTGGACCAGGGCGCGCTGATGCTGTTCGTACCGTTCTGCACCGATGAGCGGCGCGGCTATATGCGCGTGCGCTACTGCTGCCAGGCCCGGGCAGTCGAGAACCAGTGCTATGTCGCCCTCTCCGGCGTGGTCGGAAACCTGCCGAATGTGGAGAATATGGACATCCACTATGCCGAAAGCTGCATCCTGACTCCGTCGGACTTCCCCTTCGCCCGCGATGGTGTGGCCGCCGATACAGCGCCCAATACCGAGACCATCGCGCTGGCAGACCTGTCGCTGTCTGACCTGCTGACTGCCCGCCAGTCAGGCGCCGTGCAGAACCTCAAGGACCGCCGGTTCGACCTTTACTCTGTGAAGTGGAAGAAGACCGACTGACACGGTGCCTGTTGCAGGCAGGGCGCGCGCTTTTTAGTATCCCCTCTCGTTCGGGAGGAGGACGCCGCATGAAACGCATTCGCGTTACGGTCATGGCCACGCTGCTGGCAATTCTGGCGGCCTGTGCCACCCCGCCCCCGCAAACGCCCGCCCCGGCCCCGCCGCCGCACGACCTTCTGGTCGAACTCGGCGACGCCGAAGCCGCCGGGGACCATGATGCGATGCTGTTGCTCGCCCATGAACTGCTGGCCGATCCGGCAACGGACGAGGCCCTGACGCTCGACCTTGCCGACCTGCTGGCACGGCAAGGCGACACCCAAGGCGCGCTCGCCGCCTATCAAACGGTCGCCGACAAGGAGGCATCGGCCTCCGAGCCGGACTGGGCACGGCTGATCAATCTCGAAGGCCGCATGGCCGAAATCGCTGCCGCCGCTGGCGATACCGGCACCGCAAGCCTCCATGCCGGCCGGGCCGTCGGTCTCGTGACCCGGCATCTCGGCATCGACCATCCGCGCCTGGCGCCCCTGCTCGCCTTTGCCAAGGCCAACGGGCTGGACATGCCAGCCATCGCGATGGCTGGCGGGTTCGCAACGCTGGACGAGATGGACTTGGCGCTGGCCGACAGTATCGAGCGCGGCCGCGATACCGGCGCCGCCATACCGGCCGGCCGCCGCGTGTCACCCCGCCTCTTCGGGGAGGAGCCGGACTTCGATCTCATCAAGGTTTTCTACGGCACGGACCGGGCGGCGGACCCCGGCCAGCTCCTGATGGTCGACGGCAAGCCCGTCCTGGATGCCCGCTCCTATTACGGCACCGAGCGCGGCGAACTGGAAACCGGCACGGTGATCGTCTCGGTTCCGCGCAACCGCGCGCTCGGCGAAATTCCGAAACCCAGCGTGCTGCGCTTCGATGTGCGGCCAGACCCGGCCCGGCACGTCATCGTCGGCGACATGAAGATCCATCCGGACATGGAAGCCTTTGTCCGCGAAATCAGGCTGGAGCTTGCCAAGTCCCAGCGCCGCGAAATCTTCGTGCTCATCCATGGCTACAACACCAAGTTCGACGCAGGCATCGAACGCACGGCGCAGCTTTCCGTCGATCTCGAAATCGATGGGGCAACGGCTTTCTATTCCTGGCCGTCCGCAGGCAGCCTGTTTGGCTACAAGGCAGACCGCTCGCAGATCACGCCCGAGGCCGCGAAGGACCTTGAAGACTTCCTGCTGATCCTGGCGGACCGGACCGGCGCCGAGCGGATCAGCATTGTCGCCCACTCCATGGGGAACGAGTTCCTGACCCTCGCGCTGGAACAGATGGCGCGCGACCGGCCGGGCATGAAACTGTTCAACGAGGTCATCTTCGCCTCCCCGGATGTCGATGCGGATGACTTTATCAAGCGCGTCTCGGACATCGACAGCCTTGCCGACGATTTCACACTGTACGCAAGCTCCAGGGACCGGGCGCTTCAGGCCTCCCGGCGTTTCAATGGTACGGGCCGCCGGGCCGGCGACTCCGCCGAACCGGTCCTCCTGCCCATTCTGAACACGATCGACACCTCGGCTGTCTCAGATGGCGGGCTTGGCCATTCAGACATATTCGGCGGCGCCTTTACCGACTTCCAGGCGATCCTCTGGCTCAGCCTCGAGCCGGACAAACGCTGCCTGCTGGGTCGGCGCGAAGAAGGCAACGCCGTGGCCTGGATACTCGGCAGTCCGCGAACGGAATTCTGCGACCAGAAGGCCTTTTCCACAGCCATGACGACGATGCGGCGCGTGGGCGTGGAGGAATCAGCCTTCGTCCTGTCCGAACAGGCCGCCGAGGCGCAATCCATCGGCTCTCCCGATGCGCCACTCTGGCAGTCTGCCCTCAGGATCGTTCAGTGGCTGGGCGTCGCCGGCCGCTTCAGGCCTGAGACGTCTGCGGCGCCTGAGTGACCGCCCGGTGCGGGTCGGAATGGTTCCATTCGGCCAGCATGGTGCGTAGCGCCGCTATAAAGGCGATCGGCTGGTCCAGCATGACATGATGGTCTGCATGCGGAATGGAAATGAATGGCACCTGATAGCCAAGCAGCTTTCGCATGTATTCACGCACATCGTCGGGCATCAGTGAACTGTTCTCACCCCGTATGATCGCCACCCGGCAACGCGCCGACTGAAGCAGTTCGCCGGGGTCCTTGCCCGGATCGAAATGGGTCCAGATCATCGGGTCGAACTTCCACGTCCAGCCGCCTTCATCCGCCTTCTTCAGGCTCCAGCGGGCAATATAGTCGACGGCGTAGAGGTTCTCACAAAGTTGCGGCGGCGCGAGGCGGAACCGGCTGAGGGCTGCGGCAAGGTCCGGATAGATCCGGTTCGGGCGACCTTTACGGTCCGGCCCCCGGTGTGGACGCTCCGGCGGGTTCACCGGACTGTCGACGATCACCATGCCGTCGAACCGGTCGCCATATTTCGCGCCGGTCACCAGCGTGACAAAGCCGCCGAAGGAATGCGCCACGATGATCGGCTTGGTCGGCCCGTCGAACAGGCCAGCCGCCTCGGCCACGGCGACCTCTTCTTCCGCGAAGGTCGCCATATTGTAGCTGTCGCGGTAATCGCTGTCGCCCATGCCGGCAAAGGTGATCGCGGCAACATTGTACTCTTCGGCAAAGTAAGGCGCGATGAAATCCCACCAATGCGCGTGCGCGCCATTGCCATGCACGAGCAGGAGGCCGGGCGCCCCGCGCTTGCCCCAGCGCTGATAGGTGACCTTCGCGCCCTGAACCTCCACCGAGCCCGTTTCATAAGGCGTCGCAACCGCCTTGCGGAACCATTCCGGCGCCGGCGGCACGGCGCCCTTGAACTCGGCCAGCGGCCCGCCTTCCGAAGGGATCTCCGGCGGCTGGTCCCTGACGATGCCCTTATTCTCCCCGCTCATATGCGTCTTCCTTTTTGCGAAGTCTGGGGTGCCGCCCGGTATCTGGCAAGCCCGGCCCTCGGGGCAGATCCGGCACGGTTTTTGCGCCTTTTGTCCCAAAAAGGGACACCCGCCCCATGTTGAGACAAATCTGTATCGCTTCCGCGCTTGCCCTGTCAGCCGGAACCGCCTCCGCCAGCCCGGAACTCGCCGAGCTCTGGGGCGCGAAAGCCACGGCGCTCGCCAGCGACTCCGCGCCTTTGCTGGATACGGCCCGGCAGGGCCGCCTGCCGGTGCTGGACGAAGACTATGTGATCGAGATTGAGCGGTTTGCCTTCAACGCCACCCGCCTCGGCGTCTGGACAAGACAAGCTGGCGTGCCCTCCACCATCGGCTGCAGCCTCCTCAGCCTCGGCGAAGAAGCGGAAGTCCAGCTCGAAGCCCTGGAAGGCGCCCGCTCGGCCCGCGCGTCTGCGGATGCCCTGGACGGCCTGCTCAGCCTGTTCGCAGATGCCCGGACCCTGTCGGCCGCCGCGGCCTGGTCTGCCCGGCATGCAGGCGACCAGCCTGTAACGCTGAGCCAGCCGGCCCCCTGCCCGGAACAGAAGCTGCGCATCGACCGCGTCGCTGTGTATTAAACGGCGGTGCCCGGGCCGCCTGTCCGGGCGGCACGCCGCCGCTTTGTCATGCGCAGCCCGTCACGAATATTCAGTCCCATGAGCGTCAGGTTCACTGCACCGGCAATCAGTTCGAGCGCCTGCAGCGCGTAGAACATCGATGTGTACTGCCCATCTGCAGCGAGCCGCTGCAGGACGATGGCGCACGGTACCAGGATCAGCAGCCCGTTTGCCGCAATAACCGGCATGCGGCGCTGCTTCGCCCGCACCAGACCTGTCCGCACCGGACCAGCAACCCGAAACCCGGTTGCGCCGGTAATGGCCAGGGATGGGACCAGAACAATCATGCCCCATAGAATGCCGGTCTTCACGGCAAGTATGGCTGCGGCATTCCCGAACAGCTCCACAACAAGCGTCGACATCCAGAAGCAGAGGATCGTCAGGAAGCCGATAAATCCGGCAATCGGGTGAACGCGTTTCATCAAGGTCGGAAGCTCCTCATCTCAGTCTGCATCGAGACGCGCGGTCAAAGTGTTCAGAACGCGGCGAACCGTTTCCAGCTCTTCGGGTGACATGTCCTCGGCCAGGGCATTCGCCCAGGGCGCCTCCTGTTGAGATACGGCGGCATAGGCATCCGCTCCCTTGTCTGTCAGGACAACAAGATGGGCCCGCCGGTGATGCGGGTTTGGCTCGAACCGAACGAACCCCTCCCGCTCCAGATCGTTGACCACTCTTTGCACCGCCTGCCGGCTAAGCCCCATGACCCGGGCAAGATGCGCCACCGGCAGAGCATGCTCCGACAGCGCAATAGACCCGAGGACCTGCCAGCGCGCGCTGGTCAGGCCCAGCGGCGCGACCAGACGGTCGCCAGCAGCGAGCAGCGCGCCATTGGCGCGAAAGATGTCCAGCATCATCGCTGTCAGCGCTGCGCCAGCATCCGTGTGCGAGGGATAACGTGGTGTCTTCATGGACAACATATTTTCATATTGACAATATGTTGTCAATTGAGGCGCGACAGCGCCGCAAGAGACCTTTCGTCAGGGCCGGAACACCGCCTCCGGATCCTCCAGCAATTCATAGGCGACATGCGCCTTCAGCTTCTCGGTCAGCTCGCCCGCATCGCCCTGCAAAGTCTCCGGGGCGATCATCTGGCCGAACGTCATCCGCATTTTCGAGCCCTGCTTGTTCAACAGTTCGTGGAACAGGGTGATGTCGCGCAGCTCGCCGCTGAGATTGCAGAGCAGGTAATAGAGGCGCGAATTCCACGCATCGAGGTTCAGCGGCAGGATCGGCGCCTTCTGCTTTTTCGCAAGGCCGATGACGGTGGAGAACCAGTCTTTCTCGATCAGCCGGTCGCCTTCCTTCCTCGCAAGACGCCCGGACGGGAAGATGACGACGCATTTCTCTTCCGCAAAAGCCTCCCCTGCCCGCTTCAGGGTTTCACGGGCCTTTGCGGGAGACCGTTTCTCCATCACCCATTCGACCGGGATGATCACGTCTTCGAATTTCGGATTGACCCGGATCGCATCAGCATTCGCAAAAAAGATGATGTCTTCACGCACCCGTTTCAGCAGGTCCCAGACGGCCACCCCGTCGGCAAGGCCGGTCGGGTGGTTGGCAGCGATGATCAGCCGGCCCTCACGCGGCAGGCGCTCGATCCCCTCGACGGAAAGATCGAAAGACAGCTGGCGCGACAGGCGGTCAAACGAGTCGCGCCCGTTCAGCTCGACGATCTCGTCCGCCATACGCCGGGCCTTGTCGTAGCCCAGCATGGAATAAAGCACCGGGCGCGCCAGCGGCCAGGCCGGCGATGCCCGCAGTTTCGGGCAACGCTCCTCGATCAGCACATCCACAATGTGCAGGTCGTCCGGCGTCTCCACGTCAAGGAACGCCGATTTCCGCGGAGCCAGCGGTTTCTGGGGGAGCGTGTCGTCACTCATGTTCGGGCGTTTCTCCTGACTCCAGCATAAGCGAAGCCGGAAACCGGCGGAAGCACCGCTGTCAGCCCGGAAAAACCCCGTACCGGTGAGGGATTTCGAGGGGATTTGCAGGCACTTTCCGGCCTTTCCGCGGAGTCGCAATTCGTTGAGTTTTCAACACTTCTGAAAGGAACGCTTTACTAAGCCGTAAGCTGCGCGTGGCAAAGTGAACGCACATCGGGGGCAGGTTAAGGACCGGCCACACAGGAAAGGCATCGGGGTAGATTTTATGAAAGTTCTCTGGGTTGAAGATCACGCGCCGGTGCGCGACATGCTGGCCATCGCTGCGGACAAGGCTGCCCGCTCGCGTGTTCAGGTAGACCTTGTCATGGCACCGACGCTGATGGCCGCGGAATCGCGCCTGCGTCTCGAACGGTTCGACCTCGTCGTGCTGGACCTCGGCCTGCCGGATTCCATGGATCCGGACATGACGATCGCCCGTATCGCCAATATGGGCAAATACCGGATCGCCGTCGTGTCCTCCATGGATACACGTGATCAGGTCGTGGAAGCGGCTGTCCGCTGCGGCGCCAACATTCACCCGGAAGCCGTTTTCAAGGCCGGCCTGCCGTTCAATCGCTTCATCCAGCGCCCCGACAGCTTCGAGGATTTCCTGATGGATCTGATGCCGGACGCCGCCGACACAAAGGGCGTGACGGTCCGCGCGGCCTGATCCCACACGCTTGCCCTGCGGGGCCAGAGCTTGCTAAGCCGCTCGGAAGCTTTTCCGGGCGGTTTTCTTTCGCCTGATCCAGACGGGAAACTGCCTCAGTATGGAATATTTCTCCGCTGCGCCGGTCACATCCAGCCTGCTGCTCGCGAACATCATCGCCAGCATGGTCGGCTTTGCCTCACCTGAATTCATGACCCAGAACGCGTTCTGGATCCGGCCGATCCGCGAACAGCGCCAGTGGCATCGCGTGATCACGTCCGGTTTCCTGCATGTCGCGACATGGCACCTCTTCGCCAACATGATCACGCTCTATTATTTCGGTCCCTGGCTGGAGCATGTGTTCGGGTCGACGGGCTTCCTGATCCTGTATTTCGGGTCGCTCCTCGGCGGGTCGATGTGGGATGTCGTCGACAAGCGCAACAAGCCGGACTACCGGGCCGTCGGCGCCTCCGGCGCAATATCCGGACTGATGTCGGCCGTGGGCATCATCTTCCCCTTCCTGACCATCGGCATTTTCGGCATCCTGCCGGTCTGGGCCGGGGCCTATGCGGTGATCTTCATCGTCATCAGCTATGGCCTGTCGAAGCGGGAGGATGCGATCATCGGACATGGCGCCCACCTTGGCGGCGCCCTGGCGGGCATTGTCATCACCCTGCTGCTGCGTCCGGAATCCTTCCCCGAGCTGATCCAGCAAATCTCTGAAAAATTCGGCTGATCCCGCCCATGGCTAGTGTGCTCCGCCAGTACAGGGAACGTGTGGATGCCGGCGTCCTCACCAATGACTCTGTACAGGCAGAAGCGGCCGAACGTCTGGACGACCTCGCCCGGCGCCTCGCCGATCCGCCGAAGGGCGGCTGGTTCTCGAAGCCCGAGCCTGTGCGCGGCCTGTACCTTTGGGGCGGGGTCGGGCGCGGCAAGTCCATGCTGATGGACCTGTTCTTCGAGGATGCCGCGCCGAAAGCGAAACGCCGGGTGCACTTTCACGAATTCATGGCCGAAATCCAGGACCGGCTGGATACCTGGCGCAAGATGCCGGAGGGCGAGCGCAAACGCTCCCAATGGCGCGTGAAAGGTGCGGGCGACGATCCGATCCCGCCGGTGGCCAAACAGGTCGCCGCAGAAGCGCAACTGCTCTGCTTCGACGAATTCCAGGTGACCCAGATCGCCGACGCCATGATCCTCGCGCGCCTGTTCGACCAGCTGTTCCAGCGCGGCGTGACCATGGTGGCAACATCCAACCGCGAACCGGATGATCTTTACAAGGACGGCATCAACCGCCCCCTCTTCCTGCCCTTCATCCAGCACCTGAAAGACCGCTGCGACATCTTTCACCTGGCATCGGACCGCGACTACCGGCTGGACCGGCTGATCGCAGCGCCGGTCTGGTATGCCCCGCTCGGGCCGGAGGCCGACGCTGCGCTTGAAGAGGTCTGGACCCGGCTCACCTCTGGCGCCCATGCTCAGCATGTGACGCTGACGGTGAAAGGCCGGAAGCTGGAGGTCAGCCGTGAGGCTGCCGGCGTGGCCTGGTTCAGCTTCGAGGAGCTTTGCGCCCGCCCGCTCTATTCGCGCGACTATCTGACCATCGCAGCGAACTTCCACACGATCATCCTGCGCGGCATTCCGAAACTCGACTCCGACAAGCGCAACGAAGCCGCCCGTTTTGTTGCGCTGATTGATGCGCTCTATGAAGCGAAGATCAAGCTGGTGGCGAGCGCGGCGGCAGAGCCGGAAACGCTGTACCCGGAAGGCGATGGCGCCTTCGAATTCGAGCGGACAGTCAGCCGTCTGCATGAAATGCGCTCAACCGACTATCTTGCCGAAGAGCGCGTCGAGATCAGCGTCGACTGACCCGGCGCTTCGGCTCCTTGCCGTCACTGCTGAGCAGGTCTGCTGCAACGGCGCGCATCACCTTTCCCATCTCCGTCATCGGCTCGGACAGCGGTGAGCCCTCGCGCCAGATGAGGCCGATCTTGCGGCGGGCCAGCTTGTGCCGGATCGGACGGACGACCTGACTCGGGTCACGCTTGGCCTCAACCACGGCATAGAGGTTCGGCAGGATCGCCACCCCCTCCCCCATGCTGGCGGTCTGGCGGACGGCATCCAGCGAGGTGCCTTCATATTCGGTACTGACATGGGCGCCCGCCGCATCCGCAAGCTGCTGGATAATCATGCTCAGCCTGTGGCCGGGACCGAGGCTCAACAGCTCCCGCCCGCGCAGGGCCTCCACATCGACCGGGCCCTTCTGCGCGGACAATTCGTCTTCCTGGGCGGCGCAGACGTACAGGGTCTCTTCGAACAATTCCATGAAGGCACTGCTGGCATGGTCCTCCGGTGTCGAGATGATCATGTCGAGCCGGCCATCGTTCAGGCGGTCATTGAGGTCCGCGATGCGGGATTCGTGCACACTCATGCGCAGTTCGGGAAACAGGCGGTGCAGTTCGCGGACGGCGCCGGGCAGCAGATAGGGCCCGATGGTGGAGACCGTGCCCAGCCGGTAGCGTCCGGCCACCTCCCCCGCGGGACGCAGGGTGAAAGCCTTCAGGTCCTCGACCTGGATCAGGATCGCCCGCGCGCGGCGGACGACTTCCTCACCCAGCGGGGTCATGAACGCACCATGGCGGCCCCGCTCCACCAGCACGGCGCCCAGCTGGTGCTCGGCTTCCGCAATCTGGGCCGACAGGCTCGGCTGCGACACGTTCAGAAGGCGAGCCGCCTCATGGAATTTCCCGGTATCGGCAACGGCGACCAGGTATTGCAGCTGTCTGAGCGTTGGGCGCATTTGTGGTTTCCTGTCCGGAGGTGAGCCATTATTGATAGTATTTTACTATTGAAACAAGACAATTTTTATATTGGAACTATCTATCGCACTACACCAGATTGCAGCTATCAGACCCAAGGAGCTTGCTTTCTGTGCACGAACTGATGGCATTAAATCTTAGTGCATGTCGTCACTACAGCGAAGTGACCCGGTCTGTTGTGGACCCGCCGTCCACATACTGAGCGCCCACCGCGCAAATTTCCTCCCTCCTCCTATTCAGTCTTTCCTCCCAGCATCGAAAGGAATTTCGCATGCCCCGCTTTGCTGCAGGCGTCGTCCGCTTCAAAAACAGTATTTATCCTGAAAAACAGGACCTCTTCGAAGAGCTCAGCAAGGGCCAGTCGCCCGAAGCGCTCTTCATCGCCTGTTCCGACTCCCGTGTCGAAACAGCCATGATCACCCAGACCGAACCGGGTGAACTCTTCATCTGCCGCAATGCAGGCAACATTGTTCCACCGCACACGGAATCCACCGGCGGCATGACGGCATCGATCGAATATGCCGTGGCCGTGCTGAAAGTTCCGCACATCGTGGTCTGCGGCCACACAGAGTGCGGCGCCATGAAAGGCGCGATGAATCCGGAAGGCCTCGAAGGCCTGCCGCATGTCGCCAAATGGCTCGGCTATTCCAAGGCCGCTGTGGATATCGTCGACGGCATCGCTGAAGACGATGCCTCCCCCGAAGAGCGCATGAAGATGCTGATCGAGCAGAACGTCCTGCTCCAGCTGCAGCACCTGCGCACCCATCCGAGCGTTGCCGCCGCCCTCGCAAAAGGCACGACCGAGCTGCATGGCTGGGTCTACGACATCCGCTCCGGCGAAGTCGAAGCCTGGGACGAGGCCGAAGGCAAATTCATCACCATCGACACCCGTTACGCCGCCCAGATCCGCGAACTCGCGGGCGAACATACCTGCGCGGCATAAACGGGTCCTGACAGAACGGATCCAGACATATGTCTTCTTCCCAGACTGCTGCGCCCGGCGGGCGTAGCCCCTTCTTTGATCTCTCGAATATGAGAGGCGACCTGTTCGGCGGCCTGACCGCCGGCATCGTCGCCCTGCCGCTGGCGCTTGCCTTCGGTGAAGCTTCAGGGGCCGGCCCCATCGCCGGTCTCTGGGGCGCGATTTTCGTTGGCTTCTTCGCGGCCCTGTTCGGCGGCACAGGCTCGCAGGTCTCCGGACCGACCGGCCCGATGGTCGTCGTCTTCGCCGGTCTCTATGCGGCGCTTGGCGGCAGCCCGACGCTGGTCTTCGCCGCTGTCGTGCTCGCCGGTATCATTCAGATCGGCTTCGGCGTGCTGAAGTTCGGCCAGTATGTGAAACTGGTGCCCTATCCGGTGATTTCCGGCTTCATGAGCGGCATCGGCGTGATCATCATTGCGCTGCAGCTCTCCCGCCTGTTCGGGCATGAGCCTGACGGCGGCGGCACGATCCCGGCCTTCACCGCCGTGCCGGGCGCCGTGATGGACCCGAACCTGATCGCCGTCGGCATTGCCGCGATGACCCTGCTCATCGTCTTCACCTGGCCGAAGAAATTCGCCGCCTATGTCCCGGGGCCCCTTGCGGCGCTGGTGATCGGTACGCTGGTCAGCCTCTTCGTTCCGGGCGCGCCCGTGCTGGGCGACATCCCGACCGGCCTGCCGCAATTCGTCCTGCCGAGCTTCAGCGCGGACACCGCACTGATCGTGCTCGAAGCGGCCTTCATCCTGGCGGTCCTCGGCTCCATCGACAGCCTGCTGACCTCGCTGGTCGCCGACAACATGACCCGCACGCGCCATGGCTCCGACAAGGAGCTGATCGGCCAGGGCATCGGTAACACGATCGCCGGCATGTTCGGCGCCATCCCGGGTGCCGGTGCCACGATGCGGACGGTGATCAATGTCCGCTCCGGCGGCCGCACCAAGATTTCCGGCATGACGCACGCTTTCGTGCTGCTGGCCATCGTGCTCAGCCTTGGCCCGCTGGCGTCGCAGATCCCGCATGCGGTTCTGGCCGGTATCCTTGTGAAGGTTGGCTTCGACACGATCGACCTGTCCTACATCAAGCGTGCCCACAAAGGCCCGCGCTGGGATCTCGCCCTGATGGTGCTGGTGCTTGGCCTGACGGTCTTCGTTGACCTGATCACGGCTGTCGCGGTCGGTGTGGTCCTCGCGGCGCTCGCCTTCATCAAGAAGCTGGCCGACGACCAGATCGCCTCCGTGCAGCACGAGGCCCCGCCCCAGTCCAGCGAAGAGGAAGTGACCCTTCTCTCCCGCTGCGGCGGCCGGGTGATGCTGTTCGACTTCGGCGGCCCGCTCAGCTTCGGCGCAGCGGCTGACCTTGGCCACCATGTCCGCAGCAAGGCGGGCGACAAGGTCGAGATCATCGTGCTGGACTTTGCCCGCGTGCCCTTCATCGACGTCTCCGCCGTCCGTGCGGTCGAGACGATCATCGAAGACGCCCACGACGCCGGCAAGGATGTCTACTTCACCGGCATGAGCGAGGAGGTCGAAGCCGTCCTCCACCGCTTCGCCGCCGACCAGGTTCCGGGCAGCGAGGACAAACGTTTCGGCAAGCGCCGCGACGCCCTGAGCGCCGCCCTCAACCGCCTAGATGAGAAGCCGAACCCCGTACCGGCCGAATAACAGGATAGACCCCCGTTCCTGACCTTACGCCCCGCGCCACCTCTCTCCAGGCGCGGGGCTTTTTTTGGGTGAAATTCCCCTGAAATCCCTCGAAAAACCTATAGGTCCCGCCCCTTCCCTAAGAAGGCCGCAATTCCTATCTATACCCGAGCGCGATGATAATCATGCGCATTCCGGTACAAGACGCCGCCGCCAGACGGGGCTAAACAGTTCCGGACATTCCAAATTGGAACCATTGCCGGTTTCACGGGATAGGTTCCGGAAGGAGGATTTTTAGATATGGCAAACAAGATTTCTGCCAGCACGAGCATGACGCTCAGCCCGGAACAGGGCCTCAGCCGTTATCTCACCGAAATTC
The DNA here is from genome assembly GCF_963678195.1 of uncultured Hyphomonas sp. Lineage (NCBI taxonomy): Bacteria > Pseudomonadati > Pseudomonadota > Alphaproteobacteria > Hyphomonadales > Hyphomonadaceae > Hyphomonas > uncultured Hyphomonas sp. Next base: position 745,436 of record NZ_OY782759.1, on the reverse strand, counting down.
GCAAATTCCCGATGCTCGAGAAGAACGAGGAATTCATGCTGGCCCGGCGCTGGCGCGAGCAGGAAGACACTCAGGCCGCCGAGAAGATGGTGACCTCCCACCTGCGTCTCGTCGCCAAGATCGCCATGGGCTATCGCGGCTATGGCCTGCCGATGGCCGAGGTGATCTCCGAGGGCAATGTCGGCCTGATGCAGGCCGTGAAGAAGTTCGACCCGGACAAGGGCTTCCGCCTGGCCACCTATGCGATGTGGTGGATCCGCGCCGCGATCCAGGAATATATCCTGCGCTCGTGGAGCCTGGTGAAGCTCGGCACGACGGCCGCGCAGAAGAAGCTGTTCTTCAATCTGCGCCGCCTGAAGGGCGAGATGCAGGCGCTGGAAGAAGGCGACCTGAAGCCGGAACAGGCCAAGCTAATCGCCGAAAAGCTCAACGTCTCGGAAAGCGAAGTCTATTCGATGAACGGGCGCATGTCCGGCTCGGATGCCTCGCTGAACGTGCCGATGGGCACCGATGGCGACATGGAATGGCAGGACTGGCTGGCCGATGACGAGCCGGGCCAGGCCGAGGAATTCGCCAACCAGCAGGAATTCGATGCCCGCATGACCCTCCTCTCCGCGGCCATGGAAGACCTCAACGAGCGCGAACGCCACATCCTGACCGAGCGCCGCCTGACGGACGACCCGAAAACGCTGGAAGAGCTGTCGGAAGAATACAATGTCTCCCGCGAGCGCATCCGCCAGATCGAGGTCCGCGCCTTCGAGAAACTGCAAAAGGCCATGAAGCGCATGGCCAAGGAACAGGGCCTGCCGGCGGGGGCTTAATCCCCGCTGGCGGTCTCCGCCACGTTTTTCACGGCCTCTTCCACATCCTCGTCATCCAGTTTGATGTCCGTCGGGTCCACGCCGAGGATCACGCTGATAATGAGCGCGCCCACACCCACCGCAAACACGATGATCGCGACCAGCCCGCCGCCGACGCCCAGCGTGCGGGCGAGATAGTTCGTGATTTCCTCATAGCGGAACACGCCAATCGCCGCCGCGATGAAGCCGCCGACCTTGGCCGCATATTCGATCTGGCTGGGATAGGACCGCAGGTGGAAGAAAACGAGCAGCAGTGTCCACACACCAAAGCCGAGCGCGATGAGCGGCGCAACGATCGTATAGGCACTGGCCGAGCCTGAGCCCGTCAGCAGCGCCATGGTCTGCAGATACGCAGCGTTCAGCAGCGGCCAGATCAGCATCACCGCCCCGCCCAGTGCCAGGCCGAACGAGATGCCGGACGGCGTCGCCCCGTGCAGACGCTCCAGCCCCTTGCGGTACTGCACCAGCAGGATGCCGATGCCGAGCAGAAGCAACAGGAAGAAAATCTTCACCGGCATCACCCAGCGGTGCACCGCGCCGGTGCGCGACGGCGCCTCTGCCGCCAGCCGGTTCAGATGCTGGCGAAACGCGGCCTTGGCCGTGCAGCAGGCCCGCACAGACAGGCGCTCGCCTGACGGGAAGCACAGCATCTCGACCTCCGCCGCGACGGAATATTGCAGCCACTCCCGGTCGCACTGGGCCTGGTATTCCCCGAGGCCGCCGTCAACGCCCGACAGGATGCGCATGCGGGCCAGCACTTCGGTCACCGGCGCAAGCGGCGGGGCCTCGGCCGTTGCAGGCGCGCCATCATCCGCCGCGAGAGCTTTTGGCGCGATCTCGAAGACGGACCGGGCTTCAGACGATTCAAACGCGCCGGAAATGAGCCAGGCCCCGATCAGCGCGACCACCAGGCTGCCGCCCAGCACGATCCGCCCGAATTTCAGCTGCCCGCGCCACATGGCATCCACCAGCAGCACGGCGGGCTGCCAGAAGGCGACCAGCGCCAGCAGGCCCGCGACCGGGAAGAAGATGAAATTCTGGGAATCCAGAGACGCCAGCCGCAGGGCGAGCCCCGAGGCGCCGAACTCCTGCACCAGCACGCCGGTCTCCGTCAGGAAGGCGAGGTACAGGAAGGTGAACACGATGGTCACTGCCACCCGTGTGGCCAGATGCGTTTTCGTCATGTGCGGATCTCCCCTTCCGCCTTCTGCGGTGCCTTACTCCTAACGCAATCGTCCGTGCAGACAACACAGCGGATCGGATTAGCCCTATCGCGGTCGATTTCCGGGAACTCTCCGGCGTCGTCAGCCGTTGATCCCCCAAGACCCGCATGGGTGCCCCGCCCGCATGCACTGGAAGGAGCCTTGAAATGACGATCAGACTCGTCACCGCATCACTTGCCGCCATCATGGGCGCAGGCCTGATGGCCCATGCCGACCCGCCGCATTCCCGTTCGGGCGACCTGCCGCCGGGCCTGGCCAAACAGGGCAAGATCCCGCCGGGCCACGCCAAGAAGATGTGGAAGAAGGGCGAATACCTGCCCGTGGACTATCGCACCGGCCACTATCTCGAAGACTGGCGCCGCTATGATCTGGAACCGGCTCCGCCGGGATATCGCTGGGTCGTGGTCGACCAGGATGCCTATCTGATGCAGGTCACCACCGGCCTCGTCGCCAACGCCATCATTGATCTTCTCGACTGATCGTAAACCCCAAGCGATTGATCGGGATGCATGGACGGGCATGGGTTCTTCCCATGCCCGTTTTTCTCGGCGGGAAGCTAGGGACAGCCTTTAGGCGTTGCCGCAAGAATGGGCATGAACGACAAGCGCAATGCCGTGGGATCAGACATACCCTTCTCAGCGATGCGGTTTTCCGCCGTTGCATTCAGGTCCACGACCGAGCCGGACGTTGCGCTTCGCACCCGCCAATCCTCGCCGTCATGCGACCAGGTGGTGAGAAAACACCGCTTACCCGACAGGACAAATCCGAGCATTTTGCCACTCGGCGGAAATGTGCGCCTGTCCGCGGGGAAAGAGGCCCGGCAGACAATATCCCCGACTTGGGTCTCTTCCGGATAAGCCATGCACGTGAGCAACCCCGTCTTTCGGTTGTGATCAAGGCATTTGCGGGTGACCCAGCCGCAGGACGACTGGCTGATCCGGTTCCGCTCGTCCACCGTCAGGTGCGACAACAACTCCTCTGCGACGTCCTTGCGGACAAAGCCCAGCAGGTCTTCCGAAGGATGGGCTTGCCAGTTGGCCGCCAGCGCAGCATCGAACGCCTCCTGCCGGGCGGCGACATGCTCCACCTCCGCGGCCGGATAAGGGTTCCGCGTCCAAAAAAATACCGCAACCGCGACCAGCCCGGCCACCGCCAGCACTCTCAACCAGTAACGGCTGATGATGGCTTCAGGATCCCGCATGGACACCCCCATTACTATCTCTGATTTACACGCTTACGCTTTCCGGAAGCTAAAGCTGGACGCGTGAATTGATTCAGCGCCGCACAGCGGGCAAGGCTCTCGCATGCCCCTGATCCACATCACCGCCCCCACCGATCCGCGCCTCGCTGCCTACACGTCCATCCGCGAGAAGGATCTGACGTCCGGCCATGGCGGGCGGTTCATTGTCGAGGGCAAGGTAACGCTGGAGACGCTGCTGACGCGGTCGCGTTTTGCCGTGGAGAGCCTGTTTCTGGCCGGGTCCCGGCTGGAACCGCTGGCGGACCTGCTGTCAAAAGTGCCTGCCGATGTACCCATCTATACCGCCCCGCAGGATGTGATGGACCAGGTGGCGGGCTTCCCCATGCACCGCGGCGTACTCGCCTGCGGGTTGAAAGGCGACATTCCCCTACCAGGCGAATTTCTTTCGGAGGATGAGCCCCGTTCAGGCCCGCTCCTCCTGCTCTCCGACATCTCCAACCACGACAATACCGGCGCCTGCTTCCGCAATGCGGCCGCCTTTGGCGCGGCTGGCGTGCTGCTGGACGAACGCTGCTGCGATCCGCTCTACCGGAAGGCCATCCGCGTCTCTTCCGGGGCGAGCCTCTTTTTGCCCTATGCCCAAGGCGGGACGGGCCTGGACATGGTAAATGCCGTCTTAAACGCGGGCTATACGGTCTGGGCGATGACGCCCCGCGCAGATGCCGCGCCGATGCAGTCCCTGCCCGTGCCGGACAAGCTCGCCATCCTGCTCGGCGCCGAGGGGCCGGGCCTGCCGGACGCGCTGATCGCGGCGGCAACACCGGTGCGCATTCCCATGTCTGCAGGCTTCGACAGCATCAATGTCGCGACCGCCGGGGCGATCGCGCTGGCACACGTATTTGGGGAAAAACAGGGCTGAGCCGCTCAAGAAAACGCCCTCCCCGATTGTGCCGGGAAGGGCGAATGGGGCCCCCTGGTGTGAAAGAGCTGCCCCGAGAGAGCCTTAGAATACCCGCGGACGTTCCGCCTTGTCGAGATGGAGACCGCACTCGGACTTGTTCTGGCCTGCCCAGCGGCCGGAGCGCGGGTCCATCGGATCCGACGCCGGACGCGTGCATGGCCAGCAGCCGATGGACGGATAGCCCTGATCGACCAGCGGGTGACGCGGCAGGTTGCGCTGTTTCATGAACAGGTCGACGTCGTCGGCCGTCCAGCCCGCCATCGGGTTCACCTTGTAGCGGCCATTCGCAAACTCGAAGACCGGCAGCTTCATCCGCTCGCCGCCATGGAAGCGTTTGCGGCCGGTGATCCAGGCGCTGAAGCCTTCCAGTGCCGGCTCCAGCGGACGCACCTTACGCAGGGCGCAGCAGGCATCGGGCTCGCTCTGCCAGAGCTTGTTGTCCGGATCGAGCACTTTGCGCTCGGTTTCGTTCGGCGGGATCGACCGCACGCCGGTCAGGCCTAGCCGCTCAATCACCTCGTCGCGATAGTCCAGCGTCTGCGGGAAATGCATGCCCGTATCGAGGAAGATCACCGGCAGGCTGGGGTCCACTTCGGCGATCAGCGACAGCATGGCGACGCTCTCTGCCCCGAAGCTCGACACATAGGTCAGCTGCTCGGGCCATTCGCGCACCATGGCGACGCGCAGGATGGTCTGGGCCGAGGCCTCACGCAGCTCGCCATTCAGGCGGGCCAGGCGGGTTTCGGTGTCCTCTTTCCGGCGGAGAGATGTATCGCCATAGGGCATGAGCTCAGCTTCCGTGTCTTGCGTGGAACACCGGCACCCGGCCATCGGCGGCGGGCTGGTAGGCGTCCCGGAATTCATTCAGGGCTTCCAGAACACTAGGTAGGTCAGCACGGGCCGTCTCGTAAGCGTCGAAGCCTGAACGGTTCATGTAGAAAATCTGATCGCGCAGCACGTGTCCCACCGCGCGCAGCTCGCCCGTATAGCCATGACGGCGGCGCAGCAGCTGGGCCTGGGAGTAGCCACGGCCATCGGTATATTTGGGGAACGAGACCTCAACCAGTTGAATCCATTCAAGAAATGGACCCAAAAGCTCCGGATCGTCTTCCGGAACGAGGCGTACACCGACCGGTGCGTTGCGCCCGGCGAGGCTGTCTGCCTGTTCCAGGAAACGGCCGAGCGGCAGGGTCACGGCCTGGTCAGGCTTTAGATCTGCTTCATGATCCTGATCGACAAACAGCCAGAGATTCTCGATTTCTGCACCATCCTTAAGCAGTGGCATAGAGGGCCTCCTTGAACGGCTCCGCGCCTGTGCGGTCCAGCGTGTCGATGAACAGCTCATCGGGCGAGGTGCGCAGCGCCATATAGGCGTCGACGATTCGTTTGACAGCGCCGGGCACGTCTTCGCCCTTGAGCGCCGGGCCCGCAATGGCGCCAATTGCCGCTTTCTCGTCAGCCCGTCCGCCGAGGCTGATCTGGTAGAATTCCTCGCCTTTCCGGTCGACGCCCAGAATGCCGATATGGCCGACATGGTGATGCCCGCAGGCATTGATGCAGCCGGAAATATTGATGTGCAGCCGCCCGATCTCGCGCTGGTATTTCGGATCGGCGAACACGTCCTGCACCGCCTGGCCAATTGGAATGGAGCGCGCATTGGCGAGGTTGCAGTAATCGAGACCGGGGCAAACGATCAGGTCCGTGATCAGGCTCTCGTTCGGCGTCGCGAGGCCGGCGGCGTCCAGCGCCTGCCAGATCGCATAGAGATGCTTCACCGGCACATGCGGCAGGACAAGGTTCTGCGCGTGGGAAACGCGGATGTCGTCATAGGCATAGCGTTCGGCCAGATCGGCAACGATCTCCATCTGCCGGTCGGTCGCATCGCCCGCCGCCCCGCCAATCGGCTTCAGGCTGACGGTGACGGAGGCATGGCCCGCCTGCTTGTGCGGGTGGAGATTCACCTCCGCCCATTGGGCAAAGTCCGGCTCTGCGGCCTTGGCGGCCTCGAACGCCTCCGTGCCGTCTTCGGCAGCGAAGGCCGGCGGGGCGAAATAGGCATGGATGCGGTCGATCTCTGCCTGCGGCAGGTCGATCTTTTCGTGGCTGCGCTGGGCGGCATATTCGGCTTCGACCTGGCGCGTGAACTCTTCCGCGCCAAGCTCTGAAACCAGGATCTTGATCCGCGCCTTGTACTTGTTGTCCCGGCGGCCATGGCGGTTATAGACGCGCATGATGGCTTCGACATAATCCAGAAGCTCCGCCTCCGGAACAAACTCATTGACCAGCGTGGCCAGCAATGGCGTGCGCCCCTGCCCCCCGCCGACATAGACTTCAAAGCCCACCTCATCGCCGCGCTTCACGATGCGCAGGCCGATATCATGCACGGCAATCGCCGCCCGGTCATGCGCGGCCGCCGTCACCGCGAATTTGAACTTGCGCGGCAGGAAGGCGAATTCCGGATGGAACGTGCTCCACTGGCGGATGATCTCGCACCAGGGGCGCGGGTCCATCACTTCATCTGCGGCCGCGCCCGCGAAATGGTCACTCGTCACGTTGCGGATACAGTTGCCGGAGGTCTGGATGGCATGCAGCTCCACCTCGGCCAGATCATTCAGCGCATCCGGAATATCCTTCAGGCCCACCCAATTGTACTGGATGTTCTGGCGCGTCGTGAAATGACCATAGCCCCGGTCATATTTGGTGGCGACCTCCGCCAGCCGGCGCAGCTTCGCCCCGTTCAGCTGGCCATAGGGAATGGCGACGCGCAGCATGTAGGCGTGCAGCTGCAGGTACACGCCATTCTGCAGGCGTAGGGGCTTGAACTCATCTTCCAGCAATTCGCCGGACAGGCGGCGGGTCACCTGCCCCCGGAACTGTTCCACCCGGTCTTTCACGAGCCGGGCATCAAATTCATCATATCTGTACATCAGGCAGCCTCTTTGGCGTGGGGAATGCCGAGCGCCGCTTCGGTGCGGCTGACCCAGCGCTCAACCGACGGGAACTCGGAAAGATCGAAGCCGCCCTCATGCGCGAGGCGCGTGTAGGCGACGAGGGCGATGTCGGCCAGCGTCATGGCATCCCCGACAATCCAGTCAGTGAAAGTCAGCTGCATCTCCATCACGCCGAGGGCCCGGCGGCCCTTGGCCATCAGGTTCGGATCGATCTCGTCCTCGGATTTCTTCAGATAGTGCTTGTGGAACCGGCGCACGGCGATGGCCGTCTCGTGGGAATATTGCTCCCAGAACAACCAGCTCATCATCTGCGCCCGGCGGAAGCTGTCCTCGGGGATCAACTCGCTGCCGGCCTCTTCGGCAAGGTAGAGCATGATGGCGTTCGACTGGGCGAGCGTCCGCCCGTCCGGCCAGCGCGCCACAGGCACCTGCCCCACCGGGTTCACGGCCAGAAAGTCTTCCGTCTGTGTGCCGCCTTTCAGGATATCCACTTCAACCCAGTCGAATGGAATGCCCAGATAGTCAGCCGTCCATTTCGGCTTCTGGCAATTGCCGGAAATGGAGTCGCCATAAAGGGTCAGGCGGGTGATCTCACGGGTCGGCATCAGGCACCCTCTCCATAGGCCACGGTCGGGCCGGTGGCCCGGATGGTTTCACGGATCGTCTCGCGCCCGGTGATGCCACCGGTTTCCGTCACTTCCATGAAATAAGGATCGGTCACCTTGCCTTCCTGCTTGAAGGCTTCGGCAAGGCGGACCTCGGCCACTTCGCCGGTAAAGGCCGCGGCCTTGTTGGCATCTTCAGACCAGGTGCCAACCTCCGTCATCCAGACGCATTTGCCGGTGGCGGTCTCCCAGGCGGTGACGGCCTTCGGGGTTTCAGGCTTCAGTTTGGGGCGGACGGACGTCATGCGGAGACAACCTTCTTGGTGGGAATGGAGGCTTCAGTGGAAACAGTGGCGGCAACAGGCCCAGCACGCAGGCCTGCCACTTCGCCAATGATCAGCAGCGCCGGGCCCTTGATGCCATGCGCCTCGATCAGCTGGGGCAGTTCTTCCAGCATGCCATAGGCGCGGACTTCATTTTCCCGTGTGCCGTTCTCGATCACGGCCACCGGCGTCTGCGGCGCGCGGCCAGCCTCGATCAGTTTCTCGGCAATCGTGCCCGCCGTGCCGACACCCATATAGACGCTGACCGTCTGCCCGCGTTTGGCCAGCGATGGCCAGTCGAGGTCCGGCACGCCGCCAGCCTTGGCGTGACCGGTGACGAAGGTGACGGCCTGCGCATGGTCGCGATGGGTCAGCGGAATGCCAGCACTGGCCGCGCATCCGAGGGCGGAGGAAATGCCCGGCACGACAAAGGCCTCAATGCCTGCCGCCTCGACCGCGTCCAGCTCCTCCCCGCCCCGCCCGAAGACGAACGGGTCGCCGCCCTTCAGGCGCACGACGCGCTTGCCCTCGCGGGCCGACGCGATCAGCAGCTCATGGATCTGGCCCTGCGGCACGGAATGGTTGCCCTTCGCCTTCCCCACGGAGACGCGGTCAGCATCGCGGCGGATGAGGGAGAGAATCCCATCCGAGACGAGGCGGTCGTAATATACGATGTCCGCTTCCTGGATCAGACGAAGGGCCTTCAGGGTCAGGAGTTCCGGATCGCCGGGACCGGCGCCGACAATGTGCACGACGCCCGTGCCCGCCGGTGTGGCCAGCTCGGCGCGCATCGCGGCCTCAGCGCCGGTGAGGTCTCCGGCATAGGCCAGCTCTGCGGCGCGGCCCGTCAGCGTGCGCTCCCAGAATTTGCGGCGGGCGGAAAAGTCCGGCAGCGCGGCTTTCACCGTCCCGCGCAGACGGCCGGCCAGCGCGGCAAGGTCTCCGATACGGGCGGGCAGCAGCGCTTCCAGTTTCGTGCGGATGGATTTCGCCAGCACCGGCGCCGTACCGTTGGAGCCGATGGCGGCGACAATGTCGCCCCGGTCCAGAATGGAGGGCACGGTGAAATCGCAGAGCTCCGGCCGGTCGACCACGTTCAGCGGCACGCGGGCAGCGCGGATGGCGGCGATGGCCTCCGGATTGTCCTCTGCGACGATGGCAAGCCGTGCGGTTTCGAGGACGCCAGGCAGGTCATCCATGGTCATGGCGGTCGCCTTCGAGGCCGCCTCATGATCATGCGCTGGTCCGGTATGATCCGATATGATCACGGGCAAGGCGCCCGCAGACACGAACAGGCGCAGCTTGCGAAGGGCCTCCTCGCCGCTGCCGACGATGACGACCCGCTGGCCGGACAAATTAAAAAACGCTGGAAACTGGCGCATGGGCACAGAGCCCCTATTTAGCAAAGCTGATCAACACGCTGCCAAAATGGCTCTTGACGGGAGAGACACAACTGGCAACCCCTACAGCGATGCTTTAGAGAAACTATTTATGGCCGAACCAACAGACCGTTTGCCCCCGCTGAATGCCCTACGTGCCTTCGAAGCAGCCGCCCGGCGCCTGTCATTTACACAGGCTGCCGATGAACTGAATGTGACCCCCGGCGCCATCTCACAGCAGATCCGCCAGCTGGAAGACTATGCCGGAACGCCGCTGTTCAAGCGCACCGGACGTTCAGTTTTGCTCACAGATGCCGCGCAGGCCAGCCTGCCGCTCGTGCGCGAAGCGTTTGAGAGAATTTCTGAAGCCGGCCGCATCATGCAATCGCCCGCCCGCAAAGGCCGGGTCATGGTCTCCTGCGCCCCCAGCTTCGCCGCCAAATGGCTGGCCCCCCGCCTCGACAAATTCCACCAGCTCCACAGCGGAACCGAGGCCTGGATCAGCGCCGATACGGGTCTGACGGACTTCACCACCGCCGATGCGGACTTCGCGATCCGCTATGGCCGGGGCAGCTATGACGGGCTGAAATCGGAAAAATTGCTTGATGAAACAGTGCTTCCGGTCTGCTCGCCCGCCATGCTGGACGGGCCGGACGCCATCCGCCGGCCGGAAGATCTGAAGAACCACACGCTGCTGCACGATGAGAGCACCGAGGTGGACCCCTCCTGCCCCGACTGGGCCAGCTGGCTGCGCGCGCGAAAAGTGGACGGCGTCGATGCCAGCCGCGGCCCGCGCTTCAACCAGGCCATTCTCGTGATCGAGGCTGCTGCCGCCGGGCGCGGCGTGGCGCTGGCCAAGCAGGCGATCGCCGCTTCCGACCTTGCCTCAGGCCGGCTCGTCGCGCCGTTTGCAGACGGGTCGACCAGTATCGATTTCGGCTATTGGCTGGTCTGGCCCAAAGGCCGCCACCTTAGCCCGGACGTCCGCGAATTCATCAAATGGATCAAGGCAGAAGCCGCCCAGACGGAAGTCGTCGGCGTCTGATCTAGAGCGCCGCGTCGAGCAGCAGATAGGCCGCAAGGCGCGGGCTGGCATTGCGGCTGGTCCGCTGCGTCTGCTCCAGCGCGTTCAGCGCATCGTCCTGCTCCATCTCGATGAAGCTTTCCGCCAGCGTACGCAGATCGTCATCATTGCGCAGGCGCTGGGTCACACGCTCCACCTGACGGCTCGCATGTTCGAGGATCGCAGCCTTGCGCTGCTGCTCGCCCTTCCGGGCGGCCTCGGCGATCTTGCGCTTCATCTTCGGCTTGAAGGTCTCCGGCAGCTGGATGCCGGAGGACTGCAGGCGCGCGATCAGCCGGTCAGCCACTTCCTCGCGGTCACGCGGCAGCGGGTCGTCCCGGCTCATATCGGAGATGATGTCCCGCCAGCCCATTTCGCCGCCCTGCTCCGCCTTTGACGCAGGCGGCGTGACGACCGATGGCGGCGGCTCTTTGGCCGGGGGCTCCGGCGTCGTTTCCATGCCCGCACCGGCTTCTGTCTGAGGGAAATCTGTTGCGCGGCGCAGCGGATGCGGTGGCGTCTCAGGTTCGTCCTGCACATCGTCGAAACGGCGGCGCAGCGTGACCGGACCCGGGTCTTTCGGATCGACCGATTTGCCGAGTTCCAGCGGCGAGGCGCCGGATTCCGGTTCAGGCCTGGTCTCGGGCGAGGTTTCTGGCCGCGTCTCAGGCCGGATCTCAGGAGTCTTCTCTTCTTTGCCGTAGCGGTCTGCCGAAGCGAGAATGTCGGCTGCGGCATCGAACAGATCCTCATCCGGATCGGTCGCCCGGCGCGGCGGCATCGGACGCTTCGGCGTCTCGTCCTTCAGGGAGTGCCCATTGGTCAGCGAGTGACCATTGGTGTGGCCTTTACCGTTCACCTGACCGGGCACCTGGCTGGACCGCGGCGGAGCAGCCGGTTCGGCGGCGCGCGGCGGTGGGGTGACGGTTGGGGCCGGGGCCGGCTCTTCCTCAACAGGTTCCGCCGCAGCCGCCGGCTGGATCACGGGCGGCGGGTCATCTGCGGGCGGTCTCGGCTTCTGGCCTTCGATCATGGCCGTGCGCTCGATCCGGGCGACTTCGGCACGGGCGGCAAATTCGGTGCTGCGAAGGGAGGCGGCCGTTTCCTGGCCTGCCTGACGCAGCCGGGCCAGCGCCTGGGCGGCCTCTTCGGCGGCCGCACGGGTCGACTGGTTGATCTCGTGATTGGCCTGACGGGCGCCTTCGATAGCGGACGAAACAGCATCCTTCAGCGCATCGCCCGTCGTCATTGCAGCGGCCGCGGCGATCTCCCCTGCCCGCACGGCCGTGTCGACGGTGCGGCGGGACTGGTCGAGCTTTTCCTCGATCCGGCTGATCGCGAAGGTCAATGTTTCGGTACGTGCCCCGGCCTCGCGGGCGAGATTGTCGAGGTCTGCCAGCCGGGCTGCCAGCGCCTCACTGGCCGAGCGCATGGCTTCGAGCTGGTTGTCGAGCGTCTCGTCGGCCTGGCCGATTTCCGTTGTCGCCGCGCGCGCCGCCGCGACCATGGCCTCGGCCTGGCGCGGGATCGCATCGTTCATTTCATTGAGCTGGCTGCGCAGGTCCCGGGCGAGGCCCTCCAGCGCCTGGCGTTCAGAAGACAGGCGTTCGGTCAGGTCGCGCGCATTGTCGGCGCTGGCATAGGCAACGGATTCGAGGCGCATGCGCTCGTCGCCGATCTCGCCGGACATGGCCTTCATCGCCGTCAGCGCATGGGCCATGGCATGGTCGATCTCAGCAGCGGCCTGCTTCATCTGTTCGGCAAAGGTGATGCCTTCGGTACCAGCCTCGCGCGCTGGGGCCATCAGGCGGGTCGCCGCCGACATGACCAGCGCATTCGCCGCGCTCGCCCGGCGGTTGGTGCGCCCCATATAGCCGGCCATGACCAGAAGCAGCGCCGGCACGGCAATGCCCATCGCACCACCTGCCAGAATGAAGGGATTGAGCGCCATCAGCGCCGGCACACCATAATAGCCGAGGATCACACCGGCGGCCGCACCGACCCACATGGACGCGGCGATGAATCCGCCCACGACCATCCAGCTGCCACCTGACTGTGCCAGCTCGAAATATTCCGAGGCCTCTTGCCTGGCCAGCAAATCCCGGCCAGAGGGCCGAGCTTCGGGATTTTCGCTCATACCACCCTTATACCGCGTCATAGCGTCCGGCGCGAGACCGGATTGCTTAACAGCAGCGGGCCTGGCGACAGAACTTATTTAAGAGAATGACCGAGAATCAAGGCGCTTTGAGGGCCGGGCTCGGATCTGTCTGAATTGTCATCCGGGGCGTATTCGATTCCCAGCCAGGCCAGAACACCAGCAATGACAAGATTCCGGATCAGGATGATGATAGCCACAACGGCCCCCATGACGTCAGATGTGTTAATGGAGGGGGTATTATCGCCCTCTTCCCGGCTCTATAACGCGAAATCGGTTCACCGACAAACCATAAATCGTAGCATTTCGGACCCGTTAACCTCGTTACAAAGCGGCTTGTGTAAAACTCTCTGCAATTGCCGGAGATTCCAGTCATGTCGTCTACACTTGCCCTGCTCGACCGAGATCACCTGAACGCCATGACCGGCGGAGACAGGGATCTCGCCCTTGAGGTCATCGACATTTTCCGGGAGCAGACCGGGCTCTGGATGCGCCTGATGGATCCGAAAGCCGAGCCGAAACAATGGGCAGACGCGGCCCACACGCTGAAAGGCGCCTGTCTCTCGCTGGGCGCGCTGCGCCTTGCCAGCTATTGCGAGCTTGCCGAAAAAGCGGGGCGTTCAGAAACGCCGCCCAGCACAACCGCCGCCGCCGTTCTTCTGGGAGATGTGCGCGACTGTCTGAGCGCCACGATGGAAGAAGTGGCGAAAGCCGCTCACGAACTGGCTGGCAAAGGCGCGCTCAGAGCGTCATAGCTCTCGAATTCATAGGCGATGCAGCGGTCGATAAGTGTCCGCCAGACAGGCTCTGCGATGGCCGGAGACAGGCCCGCCGCTTCGCAGGCCGCTTTCACCTTGGCCACCACATCCTCAATCCGGGCGCGGTCATGCACGATGTTGCGGTCGCCCTTGATCCGGGCCGCTGCGTCCATGAAGGACTGGCGTTCGGCCAGGATCTCCACCAAGAGGCGGTCGATCCGGTCGACCTCATAGCGGACATCGGTCATCGTCTCTGCGGTCTCGGCAGTGTGCCGGCGCGGGTCGGAAGTATAGGTCGTCATGCGGCCTCTCAGAACTGATCGCCTTGCCTATATGGGCTTTGCGCTGGCCGCAAGCAAAGGCGCTGAGACGCCGCAGTCCGACACTGTGATTTACCGCCCCAGGGCCGGTCAGCCGCCTTGGGGTTCCAGCTTGTCCTGCGTCTTCGTGTCGAAGTCGCTGGCATCGTGGCGCTCTCGCAGCTGGGATTCCGGCTTACCGAAGGTGCGGTTCACCATCTGGCCGCGTCTGACAGCCGGCCGGGCGCCGACCTGCTTCATCCAGCGGATAACGTTCGTATAGTCCTGCACCTGCAGGAACTCGCCCGCATCATAGACAGCGCCGGTAACCAGCGCGCCATACCAGGGCCACACAGCCATATCGGCAATCGAGTATTCGTCGCCCGCAAGGTATTCATTGTCTTTCAGGCGCCGGTCCAGCACGTCCAGCTGGCGCTTCACTTCCATGGCGTAACGGTTGATCGGGTATTCGTACTTCTCCGGCGCATAGGCGTAGAAATGGCCGAAACCGCCGCCGAGGAAGGGCGCAGAGCCCATCTGCCACATCAGCCAGTTGATCGCTTCGGTGCGCTTGTAATGGTCCGTCGGCAGGAAGGCACCGAACTTCTCGGCGAGATACAGCAGCATCGAGCCGGATTCGAACAGACGCGTCGGCGGATTGGTGGAATGGTCCATCAGGGCCGGGATCTTGGAATTCGGATTGATATCGACGAAGCCGGAGCCGAACTGGTCCCCTTCCCCGATATTGATCAGCCAGGCATCATATTCGGCATCCTTGTGCCCGGCGGCGAGCAGCTCCTCGAACATGATCGTCACCTTCACCCCATTCGGCGTACCGAGGGAGTAGAGCTGGAACGGATGCTTGCCGACCGGCAGTTCCTTGTCATGCGTCGGCCCGGCGATCGGACGGTTGATATTGGCGAAGCGCCCGCCGCTCTCCTTGTCCCAGGTCCAGACTTTCGGCGGCGTGTAAGTGGGATCGGTCATGGCGTTCCTTCCTGCGTTTTCGTTCAGCTTAAGCTGTGGCGCGCCATGCGCAATGCAAGGGCGCGCGCAATCAGGAGCACTCAACCTATCGTGAAGACGGCCTGATAACGAAAAAAGCCCTCCCGGTGCGCGGGAGGGCTTTTTGAAATCATCTGTGCCGGATGGATCAGACTTCCAGAAGCATCCGCTCCGGATCTTCCAGCGCTTCCTTGACGCGGACGAGGAAGGTCACCGCTTCCTTGCCGTCGACGATGCGGTGGTCATAGGAGAGCGCGAGATACATCATCGGGCGGATCTTGACCTCACCATTCACGGCGACCGGGCGCTGTTCGATCCGGTGCATGCCCAGCACGCCGGACTGCGGCGGGTTGAGGATCGGCGTCGACATCAGCGAGCCATAGATGCCGCCGTTCGAGATCGTGAACGTGCCGCCCTGCATGTCGCCGATGGTCAGTTCGCCATCGCGGGCCTTCTTGCCGAGATTGGCAATCGCCTTCTCGATCCCGGCGAGGGACAGGTCGTCGGAATCGCGCACGACCGGCACGACGAGGCCCTTCTCGGTGCCGACGGCAACGCCGATGTCATAGAAGTTCTTGTAGATGATGTCCTGGCCATCGATCTCGGCATTGACCGCCGGAACCTCTTTCAGCGCGTTGACGCAGGCCTTCACGAAGAAGCTCATGAAGCCGAGCTTGATGCCGTGCTTGGCGACGAAGCTTTCCTGGTGCTTCTTCCGCAGGTCCATGATGGCGCCCATATCGACATCGTTGAATGTCGTCAGCATGGCGGCCGTGTCCTGGGCCTCTTTCAGGCGCCGCGCGATGGTCTGGCGCAGGCGGGTCATCCGCACACGCTCTTCCCGCGGGCCGGTTTCGCGCGGCGCGCTCGGGGCGGCAGGCGCAGCTGCCGGGGCTTTGGGGGCGTTTACATAAGCCATGGCATCAGCCTTCGTTGCGCGGCCGTCGCGGCCGGTGCCTGGGATATTCTGCGGATCGACCCCGGCTTCTGCCGAGATCCGGCGAACCGACGGGGCGACCGGGCGGTCACCCGAAGTAGCGGCTGGGGCAGCGGCTTTCTGCGCGGGCGCAGAGGCGGCAGGTGCAGCAGCGGCGCCAGCAGACGCGCTGACCCGTCCGATCACGGAGCCCGGCGTCACGGACGTGCCCTCTGCAACGGTCCATTCGGCGATCACGCCATCAGCCGGGGCCGGCACTTCCAGCGCGACCTTGTCGGTTTCGATCTCGGCGATGGTCTCGTCTTTCTTGACGGCTTCGCCTGGCTTCTTGAGGAAGGTGGACAGCGTGCCTTCAGCAACGCTCTCGCCCATCACCGGAACAACGATATCGGTGGTCTCGCCGCCGGAAGCAGCCGGCGCACCGGCAGGCTTTGACTCTTCCTTGGCCTCTTGCTTGGCAGGTGCGGCCGCAGCCGGTTTCGCACCGCCTGCCCCGCCATCAATGCGGCCAAGCACTGCGCCGATTTCAACCGTGTCGCCCGGCTGGGCAGTGATGGCGCCAAGTACACCGTCTTCGGTGGCGGAGACTTCCACGGAGACCTTGTCGGTTTCGAGCTCGACGAGCACGTCGTCTTTTTTAACGGCGTCGCCCTCGGCTTTCAGCCACTGGCCAACCGTGGCCTCGGTGATGCTTTCGCCGAGTGTGGGAACA
The DNA here is from genome assembly GCF_963678195.1 of uncultured Hyphomonas sp. Classification (NCBI taxonomy): domain Bacteria; kingdom Pseudomonadati; phylum Pseudomonadota; class Alphaproteobacteria; order Hyphomonadales; family Hyphomonadaceae; genus Hyphomonas; species uncultured Hyphomonas sp. The sequence continues at coordinate 729,004 of NZ_OY782759.1, read as the reverse complement.
GTAATGTCGGTCATGTTATGATCCGTATGCGTTATTATTTTTCTGAAAGTCAGGGCGAAACGATACGGTCATCGACCGGATCGGTTGACAGGGCTGTCATGACGAGGGCGTTCTGCTCGGCATTGTGCTTCGACAGAAGGCCGGTGGCCGTCGCCGCCGAAGGGGCACGGCCTGCATAGCGCGGACGCGGGATTTTCGCACCGATCTGGCCGGCACACCATTCGATCTCGTCGCGAATGAACGTCCAGCCGCCCATATTGCGCGGTTCTTCCTGGCACCAGACGAATTCGGCCTGCTTGAAGCGGGACATTTCCTTCATCATGGATTTGCGCGGCACAGGATAGAACTGTTCGATCCGCATCAGGTAGACATCGTCGATGCCCAGCTCTTCGCGCTTTTCGAACAGGTCGTAGTAGACCTTGCCCGAGCAGAGCACGACGCGGCGGATCTTGTTGTCCTTCACCAGCTTGACCTTGCCTTCGCGGCCCTCGGTCTCCGCATCGTCCCAGAGGACGCGGTGGAAGCTCGTCTTGGACCCCATATCGTCCAGCGCCGAGGTCGCCAGCTTGTGACGCAGAAGCGATTTCGGCGTCATGATGATCAGCGGCTTGCGGAAGTCGCGGTGGATCTGGCGGCGCAGGGCGTGGAAATAGTTCGCCGGCGTCGTCAGGTTGCAGACCTGCCAATTGTCTTCGGCGCACATCTGCAGGAAGCGCTCAAGGCGGGCGGAAGAGTGCTCCGGCCCCTGACCTTCATAACCGTGCGGGAGCAGGATCGTCAGGCCGCTCATGCGCAGCCATTTCCGTTCGGCCGAGGAGATGAACTGGTCGAAGAAGACCTGCGCACCGTTCGAGAAGTCGCCGAACTGGGCTTCCCACAGGGTCAGTGTGTTCGGGTCGGCCAGCGAGTAACCGTATTCGTAACCGAGCACCGCCTCTTCCGAGAGCAGCGAGTCGATCACTTCATACTGGGCCTGCTCGTCGCTGATATTGTTCAGCGGCGTGTATTTCTCGCCGGTCGTCTGGTCGACAATGTGGCTGTGGCGCTGGGAGAACGTGCCGCGGCCGCAATCCTGGCCGGAGAGACGCACCGGGAAGCCCTCATCCACCAGCGTCGCAAAGGCGAGATGCTCGGCGGTGGCCCAGTCGAGCCCCTGCCCCTTCGAGATCGTCTGGGCACGGTTGTCGATGACCCGGGCCAGCGTACGGTGGATGTCCACACCTTCCGGCACGGTGGTGATGGACTGGCCAAGCGCCTGCAGGCGCTTCTTGGCAACGCCCGTCTTGCCGCGGCGTTCATCATCATGCGGAAGGCCGAGGCCCTTCCATTCGCCATCGAGCCAGTCGGCTTTCTTCGCCTTGAAGTTCTTGCCGGCGTCAAACTCACTATCGAGATAGGATTCGAAGTCGGTCACCTGTTGCTCGACCTGCTCTGCCGTCAGAAGACCTTCCTCGACGAGGCGTTTGGCGTAGATCTCGCGCGTCGAGACATGGCCCTTGATCTTCTTGTACATCACCGGCTGGGTGAACATGGGCTCGTCGCCCTCATTGTGTCCGAAGCGCCGGTAGCAGAACATGTCGATGACAACGTCCTTGTGGAACTTCTGCCGGTATTCGGTCGCCACCTTGGCGGCATAGGTCACCGCTTCGGGGTCATCGCCATTGACGTGGAAGATCGGGGCCTGAACCATCAACGCCACATCGGACGGGTACGGAGAAGAGCGCGAATACATCGGGCTAGTCGTGAAGCCGATCTGGTTGTTCACGATAAAGTGGATCGTGCCGCCTGTACGGTAGCCCTGCAGGCCGGACAGGGCGAAACACTCGGACACAACCCCCTGCCCTGCAAAGGCAGCGTCGCCATGCAGCAGCAGCGGCAGAACGATGGAACGGTCCAGCGTACCGGTTTCGCGGTGCGCCATCTCCTGCTTGGAGCGGGACTTGCCGAGCACGACCGGATCCACCGCCTCAAGGTGGGACGGGTTGGCGTTCATCGACAGGTGCACCTTGTTGCCGTCGAACTCACGGTCGGAGGACGCCCCGAGGTGGTATTTCACATCGCCGGAGCCGAAGGCATCGGCGCCCTGCGTGTTGCCGCCCTGGAATTCGTGGAAGATCTGCTCATAGGGCTTGCCCATCACGGCGGCCAGCATGTTGAGGCGTCCGCGGTGCGGCATGCCGACCACGATTTCCTTCACGCCGAGCGCGCCGCCGCGCTTGATGATCTGTTCCAGCGCCGGCACGGCCGCTTCGCCGCCATCCAGGCCGAAACGCTTGGTGCCCGGATAGCGCTTGTGCAGGAAGCGTTCGAAGGTTTCCGCTTCAATCAGCTTGGCCAGGATCGCCTTCTTGCCCTGATCGGTGAAGGCAACGCCCTTGTCCGGGCCCTCGATCCGTTCCTGCAGCCAGGATTTCTCTTCCGGATCGGAGATATGCATGAACTCGATGCCGATCGTGGAGCAGTAGGTCCGCTGCAGGATCTCCAGCATTTCCGGGATCGTCGCCGTTTCGAGGCCGAGATAGCCATCGATGAAGATGCGGCGGTCCATATCTTCGGGCAAGAAGCCATAGGTGGCCGGGTCCAGCTCCGGCTGGTCGCCCGGATTGTCCAGACGCAGCGGATCGAGCTGGGCAGCCAGGTGGCCGCGCATACGATAGGCACGGATCATCATGATCGCGCGGATCGAATCCTTCACCGCACGGTGCACATCCTCTTCGGACGCCGCCGGGCGGGCACCCTTGATCTTCTTCTCAAGCTTCGGTTCCAGCAGCGCCCAGTTGCCGTCAAAGGCGGCGACCTGTTCGTCCAGCGCCGGGCGGGGCCAGTCGCTGCGTTTCCAGGTCGCGCCTTCGGCATTGCGCTCTGCACTCGATGAATCGTCGCCCATGTCTGCGAAGAAGGCCCGCCAACTCTCCGGGACAGAGTTGGGATTCTTCGCATATGCCGCCTGCATCTGCTCGATCCACTGGGCCGAGCCGCCATACAGGAAGGCCGTGTCCAGAAGGGCCGAATTGCCCTTGCTGCGCGAACCATTCATCGGGCTGCCGTCGTCTGCCATGTCCAATTCGTCCTCTGGGACAATTTACGTTCCCCACTATTTAGGAACGTAATGGTTTCCCGGTACCTACCGGGTGCACATAAGAGGACGGCCTGGGCGGGGTCAGATCCTGGCCACGCCAGAGTAGGCCCCGCCAAGGGCCGTCCTGGCTAATTTATCAGGGCTTTCTAGCCCTTAAGTACCTCGACCATGGTCGTACCAAGGCGTGCCGGCGACGGCGAGACACGGATGCCGGCTGCTTCCATTGCAGCAATCTTGCTCTCCGCATCGCCTTTGCCGCCGGAAACGATGGCACCGGCATGGCCCATCGTCCGGCCCGGAGGCGCGGTCCGGCCGGCGATGAAGCCGACCATCGGTTTCTTGCGGCCTTTCTTGGCCTCGTCGATCAGGAACTGCGCGGCTTCTTCTTCCGCGCTGCCGCCGATCTCACCGATCATGATGATGGATTCGGTTTCGTCGTCGGCAAGGTACATTTCGAGGATATCGATAAATTCCGTGCCTTTGACCGGGTCGCCGCCGATTCCGACAGCAGATGTCTGTCCGAGGCCCACCTGGGTGGTCTGGAACACGGCCTCATAGGTCAGCGTGCCCGAACGCGAGACGACGCCGACGGAGCCCTTCTTGAAGATGGAGCCCGGCATGATGCCGATCTTGCACTCATTGGCCGTGATGAGGCCCGGGCAGTTCGGGCCGATCAGGCGCGACTTGGATTTTTCCAGCTTCGCCTTCACGCGCACCATGTCGAGCACCGGAACGCCTTCCGTGATGCAGACGATCAGCGGGATTTCGGCATCAATGGCTTCTTCGATGGCAGCAGCTGCGCCGGCTGGCGGCACGTAGACCACGGACGCATCCGCGCCGGTCTTTTCCTTGCCTTCGGCAACCGATGCGAAGATTGGCAGTTCCTGGCCGTTATCGGCGGTCCAGTTGGTGCCGCCCTTCTTCGGGTGGATACCGCCCACCATCTGGGTGCCGAAATAAGCCAGCGCCTGATTGGTGTGGAACGACCCGGTGTTGCCGGTCATGCCCTGAGTGAGGATCTTGGTATTCTTGTCGATGAGAATGGACATATCTGGTCTCAGGCGCCTTTAACTGCGTTCACGATTTTCTGGGCGGCGTCGTCGAGGTCGTCGGCCGGAATGACGTTCAGGCCGCTCTCCGCGATGATTTTCTTGCCGAGGTCGACATTCGTGCCTTCGAGGCGAACGACCAGGGGAACCGCCAGATTGGTTTCTTTCACGGCTGCGATCACGCCTTCGGCGATCACGTCGCACTTCATGATGCCGCCGAAGATGTTCACGAGGATGCCCTTCACGTTCGGGTCCTTCATGATGATCTTGAAGGCGGCTGCCACTTTCTCCTTGCCGGCGCCGCCGCCGACGTCACAGAAATTGGCCGGCTCTTCGCCGTACAGCTTGATGATGTCCATCGTCGCCATGGCGAGGCCTGCGCCGTTGACCATGCAGCCGATGGTGCCGTCGAGGGCGATATAGGCGAGGTCCCATTCGGAGGCCTCGATTTCCTTCTCGTCTTCCTCGGTCTTGTCACGGAGGTCGACGATGTCCGGGTGGCGGAACAGGGCGTTGCCATCGAAGGAGACCTTGGCGTCGAGGACGCGCAGGTGGCCGTCTTCCATCACGATCAGCGGGTTCACTTCGAGGAGGCTCATGTCCTTCTCGGTGAAGGCCTTGTAGAGGATCGGGAACAGTTTCTTGCCGTCTTCAGCCGCCGTGCCTTCCAGCTTCAGCGCTTCATTGAGCTTGGCAATGTCCGCATCGGTGACGCCGGTGTCCGGGTCGATGCTGAGCGTCAGGATTTTCTCCGGCGTGTCGTGGGCCACCTGTTCGATGTCCATGCCGCCTTCGGTGGAGACCATGAAGGCGACGCGCGAGGTGGAGCGGTCAACCAGCATGGAAAGATAGAGTTCGCGGTCGATGTCGGCGCCGTCTTCGATGTAGAGGCGATTGACCTGCTTGCCGTCTGCGCCGGTCTGGGCGGTGACGAGGTGGTTGCCAAGCATCTGCTTGGCGAAGGTCATTACGTCTTCCTTGCTGAAGGCAAGGCGGACGCCGCCCTTTTCACCAGCTTCGGGCTCCACGAACTTGCCCTTGCCGCGGCCACCTGCGTGGATCTGCGATTTAACGACCCAGAGCGGGCCCGGGAGTGTGTCGACAGCTTTCTGGACATCGTCCAGAGACAGGACGGGAACGCCGTCCGCGACCGGCGCACCGAAAGATTTCAGCACGGCTTTGGCCTGGTATTCGTGGATGTTCATTCTGTGCTCTTGCCTTGTTTGCCTGGCCCGCCCCGGCAGGTTCCCTGCCCCAGCGTGGTGGGGGGCTGTATAACAGGCCTGCGCCACGCGGCAACCAGCTGGGTACTAAACTTTGGACTTAGGGCTGTCTTCCATATCGGCCGGGGAATCCGGTCCCTCTTCCCCGTCTGCGTCTTCACCGGTTTCCGGTTCTGCTTTGTCGGGCGCATCCGACATGCGCGGATCGAGCTTCACACTGGCCAGCGGGGTCGGCAGGACGGGGCTCCATTCGGCCAGCTTGTCCTCGATTGCGACAGGTTTGGAGCGCACGCGCACGACCATCACAACGGTCAGCACCAACAACAGCAGACCCGCCAGGCCGAACAGGCCGAACTCGCCATCCGCCCGCATCGCGAAGCCTGACAGGAGCGGCCCGATGATCGACCCGCCGGCCCAGACGAACAGCAAGCCCGACATGACCTGCGGGATCAGCACTTTCGGTGTCCGGTCGATCGCGTGCGCCACGCACAGGCTGTAGAAAGACAGCGCCCCGGCGCCCCAGAAGCCGAGCGCGATAATGACGCTGACCTCGCTCAGCCGCGTCCCGAAAAAAGCAATGAAAAGAGCTGCCAGCGCCGACATGCCACCCAGGCCCGCAATCACGAGGCGGCGTTCGATCCGGTCAGACAGCCGCCCGGCCGGCCATTGCAGCAGCAGCCCGCCGGCCCATGCGGCGCCACTCGCGATGGCAGCAGCCGTGGTGCCCCCTCCCCCGATCCTGAAGCCTTCGAAATAGATAGGCAGCAGCGACTGGGTGCCCGTGTTCACGATTCCGGCAATCAGCGCGCCCAGCACGGCCGCCGGGGCCAGCTGGTACAGCGCGATCAGCGGCATCGACCGGCGCTCCGGCAGGACAGGCTGTTCCTTGCGCGTCAGGCAGACCGGTACGAGGGCGAGCGACAGAAACAGCGCCGCCCAGGTGTAGGCCCGCGTGTCCAGCGGCGACAGGCCCGCCACGAAGAACGGGCCGATGATCAGCGAGAGCTTTGCGCCGGTGTGATAGATCCCCATCACATTTCCGCGAGACTTCTCCGGCACCACGCTGCCGAGCCAGCTTTCGATACTGGTGAAGCTGAAAGCGAGTGACATGCCCATGATCACCCGGACCGGCGCCCAGAACATCTCATCATGGACCAGCGACAGCGACAGCACGCTGACGGCATTGGTGGCCGATGCGGCGGCGAACAGGCGGATATGTCCGATCGTGGCCAGCGTGCGCGGCGCCAGCCAGGCGCCCAGCATGAAACCAGCAGCATAGAGCGCGGCGATCAGGCCGATCGCCTGCGGCGGCGTGCCCATGGCTTCAAGGCCGAGAGGAGTCAGCACGCTGATCAAACCGCCGGCGATCTGAAGGATCATCACGGCGATGATGAGAACGATCACGTTACGCGTGTCGGACATCGAGGGACTGAGCGGCATTCTGCCTACCTGAACTTGTCGGTTGCTTCCTCGACAGTTGAACCGTCACTGGCGTGGATTGCGAGCGTCACCGTACCCTCGGTCCAGTTAATATCCAGTGATCCGAAATTCTCCTTCGCATAACCCGCCCCGATCTGGTCGGCGTCCATCTCGTCCGTCGTATCCCTGTAGGATTTGTTGAACGAGGACGCGGTCAGCTCATAGGCCGGGTAAGGCAGCACATCGTCTGCCCGGTAGAGAAAACCTGTGTGCCGGTCGCCCGACACGAACACGACGCCTTGCGCGCCCGTCTCGCGGATCAGGCTGTAGAGCCGGTCCCGCTCTGCCGGCAGGCGCGACCAGGCCTCCCAGCCATGCGCGTTTGAAATCACCTGTACCGACGACACGATCAGGCGAACGTCGGCCGGCTTCTGCAGCTCGTTCTCCAGCCAGGTCCACTGGTCATTGCCCAGCATGTCCTGATTGGGATCGCTGGACGGCAGGTAGCGCTCCTGGCCCTCCACACTGGAATCGTCGGTATCGGTCAGGTCAGACCGGAAAAAGCGCGTGTCCAGCATGATGATCTGGGTGCGCTGCCCTTCCGGGCCGAAGCTGCGGGCATAATAGGTGCCGGGCCACGCACCGACATCCTTGTTCGCGAGCCCCCAGAAGCGCTCATGGATCCGCTCCGACAGGCGGCGGAAAGCGAAATGCTTGCCGCCATCGTTCTGGCCATAATCATGATCATCCCAAGCCACCATCATCGGATGGGCCTTGCGGACGGCCTGGAAATCCGGACGCGCGGCAAGATCGGCAAAGCTCTCGCGCAGTTCGGTCAGGTCGGCATCGCCGGTGCGATAGGCCCGCCCGTCGGTATCGCCATAGACATTGTCCCCGATCATCAGGAACAGGTCCGCCGGTGTGGCCGCGACCGAGCGCAGGGCTTCATTGTCGCCCTGCTCCTCATCGAGGCAGGAGCCGACCAGGATACGGCTGATCGCCTGGTCTGAGGGCGGCAGCGGCAAGCCGGGGGGCGCCTCGGGGTAATAGTCATCCGGCAGTGCGCGATAATACGCTTCCAGCGCCTCTTCGGCACTTTGAGGTGCGCGCGTAATCCCCGGAATGGAAATCGGTCCCGGCGCCTGGCAGGCGGCAAGACCGATCAATGATACCAATAAGGCTGCCCTTTTCATCTCCCGCTCTCTTTTCTGGTTACACCTTCGTGTAGCGGCCTTTCGGCGGAGCGGTAAGGGCCTACACCGTCACACCGCAAAGAAAATCGACCAGAGCATGCGTCCGGGCAGGAAAGTGAACAGGCCGGCGATCAGGAGGCCGCCCACGAACATGTTGGTCATATTCTTCGAATGCTTGCGGATATTTTTGCGCCGCGCCGCCGCGATGCCCATTGGCAGGCCGATGATCGTCCAGGCCGAAAGGCCGTGAATGACGCTGAAATTCGCTCCGTTCAGCCCCGTGATGAAGAAAGAGCTGATCGCCGTCACCGCCATCGCCGCGACCCAGGTGTAGCCAAGCTTGCGATGCAAGCCTGACCCTTTCACCCCGCGCAGCAGCACGACCCCGATGGCAAACGCCGTCACCGCGCCCAGCACATGAAGCTTGATCACGAAACTGGCCTGAAGGAAGGGCGTGACATCGATCCGGAAGCGGACCGGCGGATTGCCGGCCGAATTCAGGATCATCCAGCTGACCAGCCCATAGGCGATGGCCGCGATGAGCAGCAGGATTGTCATGCGGCCTGGCCGTCTGGGCAGGACGAAGCGGCGGAAAGTCTGGGCGAGATCAGTCATGGCGGAGGCTCCCGGTCTGGCGTGGGGTCTGTGAGTTACTGAAGCGTGATGGTCTGCACGGTGCCGGCCTCGGTGAGTTCGAAGCCTGCCTTGTCGAATTTGGGCGGCCCCATCCGGGCCGGTGCATCATTGGAAAACCCGTACGGCTCGGTCGGGATGCGCCACATGCCGAGGTTCAGCTCGCCGTTCTCGTCGACATCCTGATAGACCTTGATGCCGTAAGCGCCCGGTTCGAGGCCGGTGAAGACCAGCTCGGCGCCTTCTGCTGCCGGGGCCAGTTGGCTGGTCACGGCATCGTTTTCGTCCCAGCCATCAGCGCCGAACACGACGACATGGAACGTGCCGGTCGCCTCCTCCACGCCTTCGATGCGGACGGTCAGATCCGCGGCGGCGGCCTGTCCGGCGATCCCGGCAGCAAGGGCAGCGGCGATGATGGACTTCAGAATGCGTTTCATAAGGTGTCTCCTCGTTGGTGACCGGAAGCAGCCTGCTGAGGCCCTGTCCGGCGGTCGATGAGGAGAGAGTGCGCGGGCCCTGCCGCCCCTGCCACGCCAACTACGCGGAGAGGCTGGAATCCTTCGCGAAATACGGCCAGAACGGTTCGCGAAGCGCGAAATGCAAGGAGCAGACATGCCCGATTCCCTGAAGAACCTGCTGCGGGATGTGGCGGTGATCCTCGGGATCTCGGCGCTGCTCACCTTTTTCGGCGTCTACGATCAGGACTCGCCCGTCTGGGTCCGGTTCCTGATGTGGGTGATCACCTGCACGGTGGGCGGCACCGCATCCGTTTTCGTCATCCCGGCCATTTTTGATCGCGAACTCGTCGGCAAGCTGGTGCCGGTTCAGGCGGCGGCAGCGGCGGCGCTCATATCTGTGCCCGTACTCGCCTCGCTCTACCTCTACATGGGTGCCTTCGGCATCTGGGTGCCGGTCCATCTCCTGCCGCTGCAATATGTCTATGTCTTTGCGATCTCGCTGGTGCTGACGCTGACCGGCTTGCTGATCTCGAGGGCCCGGGGACCGGCGGCTGCCGGAGGGTCTGAAACGGTCGATTCGCGGCAGCGCTTTCTGGACCGGCTGCCGGTCAAGTTCCGCCAGGCCGAGCTCTGGGCGGTGTCATCGGAAGACCATTACCTGCGGGTCTACACCAATCTCGGCGAGGAGCTGATCCTGATGCGGCTGGCCGATGCGGTGCGCGAACTGGACAGCGCCGCGGGCGTGCAGGTGCACCGGTCCTGGTGGGTGGCAAAGGATGGCGTCAGCGAGACGCGGCGCGACAATGGCAAGCTGGTGCTGGTCCTGAAGAATGGCACCGATGTGCCGGTCTCGCGCACCTATCAGGCCGCCGCAAAGGACGCCGGGCTCGCCTAGGCTGCGGACAATCCCCCTGTCCCGGCCTCGCGTTTGTAGAGCACGAGTTCGCAGGGCACGGTCAGCATGATTGTCTCTCGCTGATTTATGGTTTCATGAGGTTTCGCGGGACGGCTTGTGCAGGGACGCGATCAGGCTGCGCACCTGATCACGAAGCTCGATGACTTCCCCGGGGGCGATGTCGAGACCCTCCCCCAGCGCTTCGGGGACGTGGACGGCAGATGCGCGCAAATCGCGGCCCTTCTGCGTCAGACCGATCAGGACACGCCGCTCGTCCTCCGGGTCCCGGGTCCGGGTAATCAGACCGCCGGCTTCCATGCGCTTCAGCAGGGGCGTCAGTGTTCCGCTGTCGAGGAAGAGCATGTCTCCCAGCGATCCGACGGTTTGTGGCGCCTGCTTCCAGAGCACCAGCATGACCAGATATTGCGGATAGGTAAGGCCGAGTTCGGACAGGATCGGCCGGTACAGCCGGTTCAGCAGGTTCGACGCAGCATAGAGCGGAAAACAGACCTGCCTGTCGAGATCGAGCGGATCGTCATTGTCAGCCAGGTCCATCTTCATACGCCTCAGTTCGTTGTCACCGTTATCTCAACATCGATATTGCCTTTGACCGCATTCGAATACGGGCAGGCCGCATGCGCCTTGGCAACAATCTCTTCCGCCTTTGACTGGTCGACGCCCGTGATCGTCACGTCCAGCGCCACAGTCAATGCGAAGCCCTGATTGCCATTCGGTTCCATTCCCACAGTCGCCACGACGACAATATCGTCGTCCTTCACCCTTGTGTCGGATGCGCGCGTGACATGGATGACGGCATTTTCAAAACAGGCCGCATAGCCACCCGCGAAGAGCTGTTCGGGGTTGGTCGCATCGCCCTTGCCGCCAAGCGCCTTTGGGAGCGCCAGCGGCAGTTCAAGCAAGCCATCATCGCTCTTGATTGCGCCGGCGCGGCCGCCGACCGCCGTCACCTTCGTGCTGTACAATGTCGTCATGTCACATCCTCTTTAATTGTGCGCAATCATATTGTGTACAATATGATTAGATCAAGAGGCTCCCCGCAGGAAGCCGCATCGCCTGGTCAGTTCTGCCTAGTCTTTCCGGAGGGGCGGGCGGACATTGCCCATGCCCTTCACCTTGTTGCAGCGCGCATGCGCCAGCTGGAGATTGTCGGCCGTATCCGGCCCGCCGCGGGCAACCGCGATGATATGGTCATAAGTCGGGCGCTGGTGTTTCCAGAGCGTGGAGTGGGCCAGGTCGAACCGGTTGGACGGCATCGACTGCCCGCACAGGGCGCAGCGCCCTTCCTGGGCTTCCCACAAGGCCTTGAACAGCGGCGTCTCGGTCGGGGCGTAAGGCTGGCTCATCCGATTTCCGGTGTCTGCCAGCCACGCCGCGCACAGGCCGCATACAGCGTATTCACCAGCAGACAGGCCCGCGTCATCAGGCCCACCCCGCCCGGCACCGGCGTAATGTGCCCGGCAATTTCCGCGCAGCTGTCATAGTCCGCATCGCCGACGAGGCGCGTCTTGCCCTCCCCTTTCTCGGGGGCGGGAATACGGTTGATGCCGACATCGATGACCATGGCGCCGGGCTTCAGCCAGTCGCCTTTCACCATTTGCGGGCGCCCCACCGCCGGCACGAGAATATCGGCCTCGCGGCACACCGCCGGCAGGTCTTTCGTGCGCGAATGAGCGATGGTGACGGTGCAGTTCTCGGCCAGGAACAGGAGCGCGGCCGGTTTGCCGACGAGGATCGAGCGGCCGATCACCACGACATGCTTGCCGGAGAGGTCGTCGCCGAGGGCACGCTTCGCCATGATCACACAGCCGGACGGCGTGCACGAGCGCAGCCCCGGTTTGCCCAGCGACAGGCGCCCGGCGGAGACTTCCGTCAGGCCGTCGACATCCTTGGACGGGTCGATCCGCTCGATCGCGGCATCCGCATCGAGGCCCTTCGGCAGCGGCAGCTGCAGTAGGATGCCATCAACGGAGTCATCGCCATTGAGGCTGGCGATCAGGTCTTCGATTTCGGTCTGGGAGGCCGTCGCCGGAAGGCGATGGTGCACCGAGATCATGCCGGCCTCTTCGGTGTCCTTCAGCTTGCCGCGGACATAAACTTCGCTGGCCGGGTCTTCGCCGACCAGGATCACCGCCAGGCTGGGTTTCTCCGGCAGGCCCGCGACCACGGCCGCCACTTTGGCACGCACGTCGGCCGCGATGTCTTTTCCACTGATCCGGATGGCGGTCATGAATCGTCCCCGCTTAAGCGAGCCGCGAGGTCCGGCGGCCCATCTATTTCGAGGCCTTTTAGCCGAGTCTTGCCGCCTGTCACGACTCTGACCGCAGACTTCGGCAGGCCAAGCCACTTGGCGACCAGTTTCTGGACAGCACTATTCGCCTTGCCGTCCTCCGGCACCGCGCGCACCCGCACTTTCAGGAATTTCCGCCCGGCATCGTCTTCCGCCCAGTCCTCGATCCGGTCGGCCGAGGCCTTGGGCTGAACGCGAACGGTAAGGCGATGCAGCAATCCGGCCTCAGTATCCGATAGAAGGCGCCGTCATGTTGATGATCGTGGGCAGCAGCCAGTCCTTGGTGAACATGATGCCCAGCGCCAGCAGGAAGACCGAGAGGTCCAGCTGGCCAAGCGGAGGCACATAGCGCTGGATCGGGCGCAGCATGGGCAGCATCACGCTGTCCAGCGCATACTGGATCTGCCGGACGGTCTGGTTGCGCATCGACACGACGCCGAAGGCGACCAGCCAGCTCATGATGACATAAGCAAAGATCAGGAACAGGAGCAGCGTGAGAAGCGGGCTCAGGAAATAGATATAGATCGCCACAAGAAGAGAATGCATGCGCGGGGTCCGTGGTTTCAGCCAGGGTTTCGGCCAGGGTTTGTTCGTCCTTAAACTGGTGTGCCCCTTCCCTGCAAGCCAGCCCCTGTCGCAGTGCCCTCTCGCAAGGAAAGGGTTTGGCAAGCCGCGCAGGGCGTTCTAGCGTCATCCGGTTCGGGGCAGGATCAGCGGGAGGCACAGACGGCGGGTGACGGAATACATGGACTCCGATACCCCCCTGTTGCCGCTCACCCGGTTCCAGAAAATGATGATCGCGCTCGGCACCGTGTCCATGGGCGCGGGCATGACGATCAATTTTGTCGTCGTCGCCCCCCTCGCCCGCGAGGCCGGGCTGACCGAAATCGAGATTGCCGGCATCCTCACCTTCTCCTCGGTGCTCTACACGATCTTCACGCCCATCTGGGGCCGGATCGCCGACCGGGTCGGACGCAAGCGCGTCATGGTGTTTTCGCTGACCGCCATGGGCCTCGCCAATATGGCCTTCCTGTTTGCACTGAACGCCGCGCTGGCGGGCCTCGTTACCGGCATAACCGCCTTCGCCCTGCTGGCCTTTGTCAGAACATGGTTCGGCTTCCTCGCGCCCGGCCTTCAGCCTGCCGCGATGGCGGCCATGACGGACGCCACCACGCCTGCAACCCGCGCCGGCGGGCTCGGCATGCTGGGCGCTGCGATGAGCCTCGGCTCCATTCTCGGCCCGGCAGGTGCCGCCGTGCTCGCCCGGGTCGGGGCGCTGGCACCGCTCTGGGGCACGATCGCCCTCAACCTGATTGTTGCCGTCCTGATTGCCGTGGCCCTGCCCCCCACCCGGCCCCTGCCGCACCATCACGACCGGCCACCCTCGCTGTCGATGCGCGACCCCCGGGTCCTCCCGCATCTGGTCTTTCTGTTCGTCTATTTCGTCGCTGTCGGCATGATCCAGCAGACCATCGGCTGGTTCATCGCGGACCGCTATGAGTTCACCGACACCGCCGCCCAGACGGCCAAACAGGCTGTCGTGCTTTACACCGGCCTGACCATGGCGTGCACGTCGGTCGCCATCATCATTGTCCAGTTCGGCTATGTCTCCCGGCGCAGCCCGGACCCGCGGCGTATCCTGCCCATCGGCCTCGGCCTGCTGGCGATCGGCTATATTTCCGCTGACCTGTTCCATCCTTTCTGGATGGTGATGGTCAGCTTCCTCATTGTCGGGATCGGCGCAGCGCTGGCCGTGCCGTCGGCCAATGCCCTCGGCAGTCTTTCGGTCGGCCGCTCCGAACAGGCGGGGGCTGCGGCGCTGCTCGCTTCTGCCCCGCCTGCCGGATTTGTCGTCGGGCCCCTGCTCGGCTCGGTCCTCTACATGACCAATCCCAGCCTGCCCTTCCTGGCCGCCGCCATCGTCTTCAGCATACTGAGCGCCTATGCCCTGCTGGTAACCGGCAGGCGCCCGCTCAGTCCTGGATAACCGCCCGGCCTCAGCCGGAGAAGAATGCGTTCAGCTTGTTGCCGTCGAGATCACGGAAATATCCGGCATAGAAATTCTCGAAACGCTGGCCCGGCGCGCCTTCATCCGTGCCGCCATTGGCGATGGCAATTTCGTAGATCCGGTCGACCTGTTCCTTGCTCTTGGCTTCCAGCGCCACCATCGTGCCATTGCCGACAGACGCGGGGTTCTTGTCCCATGGAAGGGTCAGGCCGATGCCCGCCGCACCGCCGGGCTCGCCCCAGGCGATGAATTGCGGGTCTTCCATCATCCGGCCGACGCCCATCTCTTTTGCGATGGCATCATAGAACTTCGCGCCGCGCGCCAGATCCTTCGTGCCGAGAGTTACATATCCAATCATGCTCCAGCCTCCTTGCTTGGACTTAGAACATAACGTGAACAATATTTTCCGGCAAGTCGAAAGCTTGTGGAATGTCTATCGCGGGAAGCTGCCTGTGCAGACGCCTTCGGCCTGCCCCGGTGTACCGAAGCTCAGCGTCTCGAAACGGAGCGCATCGTCGCTCAGCACCACCGTGCCGTCCGGCACAATGTCTTCCGGGATCTGGTTGCCGCTTTCGACGTCCAGATGGATCGCGCCCGTCTCCGCGTCATAGGTATAGGTGCCCCAATAATCCTTGTAGACTTCAAACGGCGTCCAGGTGACGGAGAAATCCCCGCCACCCGTAAACACCAGTTCCTGAATGGCGCTGCTGGCCGGACAGTTTTCCCCGTCCTGCCGCCATGTGCCGACCAGCGGATTGTCTGCTGCGCGGAACACCTCCACCTGCCCCGACAGGCCATGGCCCCGATAGGTGCCATCGAGGCGCACGCGCGTGCCTGTCTCAACGTCTTCGCTGATCGTCGCGATGGCGAGGCCGTCTTCCTGACGCGTGAACGTCGCCGCACCTTCAGGATAGACGCTGAGGTCATCCAGACATCCGGCCGGCAGCCTGTTGTAACCGCCCGGCATGTCCGTCCAGTACGGGGTCAGGGCGACTTTGTCGCCGGGCTCAGCGGAGCGGGGCTCCATCCAGAAGAAATAGGCCCGGTCACCGGTGTCCGGACAGGCCTCGCCGGACAAAGTCGGCTGCAGGGCATCTGCCACAGTGGCGCTGCCGGACGCATCGTCCGCGCTTTGGCAGGCCGCAAGCGCCAGCGCCAGGCCGGCGCAAAGTGTCTGGAATCTCATGCTGGTGTCCCCCCTTCTGAATCGGGGGCCAGCCTACATCGCAGAGATGCCGCCATCCACCTTCAGCTCGATGCCGGTGACGAGTTTCGACTCGTCCGAGGCGAGATAGAGCACGGCATAGGCGATGTCGTCCGGCTCGCCGACCTTGCCGAGCGGGATCTGGCGGCCGAGTTTCGCAAGGGCTTCTTCCTCGCCGAACATTTCCTTGGTGCGGTCCAGGATCGGCGTATTGATGAAGACCGGGTGCACCGAGTTGCAGCGGATCTGGCCGCCGGTCGACTTGGCGCAATGCAGCGCGATCGACTTCGAAATGTGCCGCACCGCCGCCTTGGCCGTGTTGTAGGACACATAGTTTCCGCTCGCGATGATGCCGGCGATGGACGAGATGTTGATGATCGAGCCGAGCCCATGATCGCGCATCATCGGGATGGCGTATTTGCAACCGAGGAAGATCGAATCCACGTCCACGGTCTGGACGTGTTTGAAAGTCTCGTAGCTCTCGTCTTCAACAGAGCCGAGCGAACCGATGCCGGCATTGTTGACCAGCACGTTCAGGCCGCCCATCGCCTCATAGGCGCCTTTCAGGACTTCCTGCCAGCGCTCGCCATCGGTGACGTCATGCTGCCAGGCAAAGGCCGTTCCGGCGCCGTGTTCTTTATTGATGGAGGCCGCGACGGCTTCGGCGCCTGCGCCATTGATGTCGGTCACGGTGACCTTCGCCCCTTCGCGCGCGAACATGCGGGCGGTCGCTTCACCCAGCCCCTGCGCGCCGCCGGTGATGAATGCCATTTTGCCTGAAACCCGTCCCATGCCGGTATCCTCCTGTTTTCTGCAGCCAGTTTTTCTGGGCGCAGCTAACAGGTCGCGGGCAACCCCGCCAAGATGGACTTAAGGGAAACCGGCGAGAATCCCGCCGGCTCAGTCGGAAAAAAGCAGCGCGCGGATGAAAACGCTGTTCAGCAGGGTCGCGTCTTGCAGGTCAGCGGGCGGCAGTGTCCAGTGCCGGGCGCTCAGCCGCACATTTTCTGCGCCCGTATGTGCCAGGACGACCGGACCGGCATAGCCCCGGCAGAGGCTGAGCCCCTGCTCCGGATCGGTCCCCTCATGCGCGACCAGGATCAGGCTGGCAGGCGGCAGCCCGTCCAGGGTGGCTTCGCCATCCGGCTCTGCCGTCCAGAGCAGCCTGTACCCGCACGTCTGGGCCGCAGCCCCGATGGCGGCGCGGTCGGCTTCACTGCCGCCGACAAGGCCAATCCGCGCCGGAAAGCGATCCGCATAAAGCATGCGGGCGCGCCCGAACATGGCTTTGACCTCCCCCCGGCCAAGACAGGTGATCCGCGCCACTTCCCGGAAGTCGAACTCTTCGAGCAGGCACAGGAGGGTCACGCGGCGCTCCAGCGGGCTCAGCTTCTGCCATCGGCCAAGGCCTTCAAACAGCGACTCGGCGCCCGGCGGTGTCTTGCGCAGGGTTGCGTCCAGAATCTCGAACAACAGGACCAGATTGGTGCTGCGGGCGGAGGAGACCGTGTCCAGCACGTCTTCCAGCGCTTCCGACAGGACACCATCGCCCAGCCCCTGGCTGCCGCACGCAAAAGCCGCATAGCGCCGGAGCCGGTCCAGATTGGTCTCGTAGGGTTGTTCCCAGATCATCTGCGTCTCTTAGCGCGCTTTGGACAGGCAGTATGTCACCTGACCCAGTGACACAGGCCTGACGCATATTCGCGCACGTTTGGCCTGCAGCACCAGATTTACTATTTTATGTGGTATATAAATAGGGAAAATTACATATGCGTAGTATTTGCAACGCATATGGACCGCCCGCGTCTGCCGGATTGCCCCGCCAGTCAGGTTAACCGGTCAGGCCAGCCGGGCCGCCAGCGCGTCCATGTACCCGGCGAGTTCCAGGTCCCGCGTCGTGACACCGTCCGCGTCATGCGTGGTCAGCACGACCTCGACACGGTTGTAGACATTCGACCATTCAGGATGGTGATCCATCTGCTCGGCCTTCAGGGCCACGGCGCTCATGAAGGCGAAGGCCTGCTTGAAATCGTCGAAGCGGAACGTGCGGGTGATCTCGTCGCGCTCGCCCTCGCCTTTCGTCCAGCCCTTGAGGGCCAGCACGGCCGCATCAGCACCGATTGTCTTGGTCATCATCTATTCCTCCGCATCCTGGCCCAGCACGAAATACACCCAGCGCCCGTCCTCTGTGATCGCGGTGCGCATGCCGGGATAGCCCTTGCCTTCCCGGATCTCCGCGATCCCGTCCTCGCCGACCAGATCCTGCAACCGCTTGCGGTCGCGGAAGGAGAGTTTCTCCGGGATCAGGTCCTCGGCATTCTTCGCAGCGAGGTCCGGCCAGACATACCATTTCATCCCGTCGACCTCGCGCACGCCCACGGGCAGCTCCATCAACGCCCGCAGCTGGCGGTTCGGATCGACGCCGATCCGGCGCATCAGGTCCCAATAGGCGCGGTGATCCTGGCCGCCGAGGTTCGAGACAAAGCCCTCATTCCGCCGCGCCAGCCGCGACAGGCCGGACAGCGAGCCGCGCTTTGCATAGCCCAGCATCTCGTCCCGCGTGGCCGCCACGGCGTCCGGAATCTCGACCGGCTCTGGCGCCTGCGGGTCCTGCGACAGGGATTCCGGCGGATAGACCGGTTCCTCCGGGGGCGGCGAACAGGCCGCGCCCAGCATCAGGCCGGCCGCCAGGACCCCGGGAAGGGCCCCACGAAGCGCAGACGCGCGCAGCCTAGACCACGTCATATCCCGTCGCCGATTTGAGATCTTCGAGCAGCTGGTCTTCGTCCAGCACCTTGATCGTGGTCATGCCCATGGCGCGGGCCGGTTTCAGATTGATGCCGAGATCGTCCAGATAGACACAGTCTTCCGGCGCCACATCCAGCGCCTCGCACATCAGCTTGTAGATCTGCGGGTCCGGCTTGCGGATGCCGATCTTGGAGCTTTCGATCAGATGGTCGAACTGATCGAACACATGCGCGAGCTGGGCGGCCTTTTCGGCGTCATTCGTCATCGAGGCGCCCTTGCCGACCGGCGCATTGTTCGTGATGCAGCCGACCTTGCCGTGCTGCTTGCAGACCTTCAGCGCCTCCACGACGCGGGGACGCAAGCTGCCGGACAGAAGCTTCAGCACGTCGGCGCCCGGCACTTCATGGCCCAGCGCCTTCGACTCTTCCCGGAACAGGCTGTCGAATTCCTCGCCGCTCACCTTGCTCTGTTCGAGCTTGGCCCAGGCATTATCCAGCGGATTGGTGGCGTTGACGGTCCGGATAAAGTTCCGGGGCAGCCCCTGCTCGGCTTCATAACGGGCGAATGCATCGAAGGGTGAGGAGGTAAAAACGCCCCCGAAATCCCAGATCACGGCCTTGAAAGTCTTTGTCATGCGAGACGTCTAGCCGCGCCTGCAGGAACTTTCAAACCTTGAAGATTGCCGGGCCGCTCTTAGGGTGGCGCCAGAACAACAAACAGACGCGACAATCGAAGGAGAAACGACAGATGGGCGTGCTTGAAGGCAAAGTGGTGCTGGTCACCGGCGGCGGTAACGGGATCGGCAAGGAAACGGCGCTGCTCGCCGCAAAAGAAGGCGCGAAAGTCGTGGTCAACGACCTTGGCGGCGGCCTCTCCGGCGGCGATGAGGGCGATGCCGGCCCGGCCGAGAAAGTGGCCGCCGAAATCCGCGCCGCCGGCGGCGAAGCGGTGTCGAACTCTGAAAGCGTGACCGACATGAAAGCCGTCGAAGGCATGGTCGAACAGGCGAAAGACTCGTTCGGCGCCCTCGACGCCATCATCAACCCGGCCGGCATCCTGCGGGACACGATGTTCCACAAGATGAGCGAAAGCGACTGGGACGCCGTGATCGACGTGCACCTGCGCGGCAGCTTCAACGTCACCCGCGCCGCGGTCGAACTGTTCCGGGAACAGGAAAAAGGCGCGTTCGTTCTCTTCACCTCCACTTCGGGCCTGATCGGCAATATCGGCCAGGCGAACTATGCCGCCGCCAAGATGGGCATTGTCGGCCTCAGCCGCATCGTCGCCATGGAAGGCGCGCGCAAGAATGTCCGCTCGAACGTCATCGCGCCCTTCGCCTGGACGCGCATGATCGCCTCCATCCCGGTGAAGGACGAGGCCGGCGCCCAGCGCGTCGAGCGGATGAAGAACGGCATGCGCGCCGACCAGGTCGCGCAGGTCGCTGTCGCCCTCTGCGCCGACAAGGCGAAAGACGTCTCCGGCCAGATCTTCGGCGTGCGCGGCAATGAAGTCGTCCTGTTCGACCAGCCGCGCCCGGTGAAATCCGTTGCGCGCCTGGAAGGCTGGAACCCGGAAACCCTGCTCGACCAGTGCATGCCGGCCATGCAGGCCGACTTCACCGACCTCGGCGCCACGTCCAGCGTCTTCCCATACGACCCGATCTGATCCGGCGATCCGATCTGATCATGCCTGCGCGCCCCGGACTTAGGTTCCGGGGCGTTTGCACATCTGGTCCATTATAGTCCGGTATAGTCATGGGCAGTCATGCATGGTCATGGCGTAGACGGATGTAATCCTCCGCCAGTCACTCCCAAGCACGGCCCTGTCATCCCGGAATTTGCGCAGCAAATATCCGGGACCTTCCCGCTGGCTGCAACAGCCCCCTCCGACCCGCTTCGCGGCCCACCTCCCCCGCAAGCGAGGGAGGATGCCCCTACCGCCCGCACCGCCCTTCATCCTCCACCGCTTGCGGGGGAGGTGGCGCCGAAGGCGACGGAGGGGGATGCAAGGGCGCAGCCTTAAACAGGGTCCCGGATAAGCGCTGCGCGCTTTCCGGGATGACACGTGGAGGGGGGCTTATCCACCACAAGACCCACCCCATCCTGCAGCAACCACGGCCCCAAAAACAAACTTATCCGACACCTCCGTGTCCGGATGTATAGTCCCCGCCATGTCACTCTTTCATCCACCCGCCTGGCTCCCGCCGCAGCTCACCTTCCTCTGGCCCCTGATCTGGGTCCAGGTGCTGATGCTGCGCGCGCAGATCCGGGTCGCCTATGGGCGCGGGGTCGTGTATCGCTGGAGCCTGACGCCGAATTTGCGGGTCTATCTGGTCCGGATCGACTGGATCCCCGGACAGAAGAAAGATCACGCGATCCTGAAACCCGCGGCGCATGCCTCCGCCCGTCTGGCCGCCGCGTGCGACGGGCGGATGGCGGTGCCAGAACACTTGCGCACGCTGCGCGCAATCCCCACGCCCTCGCTCGGGCAAACGCAACGTGTTCGCTTGTCTTCGCAAGGCTGCGCGAGATGGGACTTGCCTCTGCCGGAAACCTGACCGGCGGACCTGACCTGAAAATTCAGCTCACCCACAAAGCGCCTTCACGGGCGTCGCACGTGCTGGCGCCTATTCCGGCTCCAGTGGCTTCGGGCGCAGGTCGGCCGGGCCGGAACTTGGTGCTTCACCCGGATCTGTGCTGTCCGGTTCCGGGGCCGGGTCTGCAGCAGGTGCAGGCGCGGGCGGTGTCTCCTGCTCGCGGAACCGGTCCTCGGCATCCTGAAGGAAATTGTCGAACTCATCCGGCGTCTCCGTCACCGCCCCATCCTGCGCGTCATCAGCCCCCTCTTCCGGTGGCGGCGGCAGGTCCGGCAGGGAGGGCCGCGCAGCGGGCGTTTCCGGCTGGACCTCGGGGCGGGTCTCCTGCGGCGCGACAGGCGCCGGCTCTGCCGGACGTTTCGGTGCAGAGCGGCGCACCGCCTGCCCGTCCAGCACACAGGCCGCGAGGCCTTCGGAACGGACCACCCGCATACGGGCCTGCAGCGTGCTGGCGCGTTTGGAGACATACGGCCCCGGCGGATCGAGGCGCCATTTGTTCGGGCTCGGCAGGACAGCCGCCAGCAGCGCCGCTTCGCGCTCTGTCAGGTCCGCCGCCGACTTGCCGAACCGGGCGCGCGCCGCGGCCTCGGCCCCGAAAATCCCGTCGCCCCATTCGGCGACGTTCAGATAGACCTCCATCACCCGGCGCTTGCCCCACATGCCGTCGATGAATGTCGCAAACCAGGCCTCGACCGCCTTGCGGGCAAAACCGCCACCATTCCAGAGGAAGACGTTTTTCGCCGTCTGCTGGGTGATGGTAGAGGCCCCGCGCAGGCCCTTGCCCTGCTTGTAGTCGCTGATCGCCTGCTCGATCGCGTCCGGGTCAACGCCGGTATGCTGGCAGAAGCGCGTGTCCTCCGCCGCGATTACCGCGAGGACCAGATTGGGAGAAATATCGTCGATGGAGACCAGGTTACGTTTGATCTGCTCGCCGCCAATCGCGCGCTGCATCATCAGCACCGTGCCGGGCACCGGCGCCGCCTTCAGCACGAGGGCATAGATATGCACGCCCACGAACAGGCCGAGCGCGAATTTCAGGGCCCAGCCCAGATAGGTCATCAGGCTGCGGCCCTGAGACTTTTCTGGCGGCTTTGCTGGCGGCTTCTTCTTCATGCGCCTCTGTTCCATTCCCTCAGCACATCGGGGTCTGTTTCCCCGGACGCGTTCTGCGCCCGCGCGAGAGAGAACCGCTCCGCATCCAGTTGCAAGAGGGCCCATGCAGCCGCCCCGCGCACCAGCGCAGACGCATCCCGCGTCAGACCTTCAAGCTGCGGAACGAACCGGGAGGCGCCGGAGTTCCCAATCGCGATGCAGACATTGCGCACAAACCGGTCCCGCCCGATCCGCTTGATGGGCGATCCGGAGAAGACTTCGCGGAAGGTCGCATCGTCCAGTGCCGCGAGTTCGTCGAGGCCCGGCAGCTTCAGCTCGGCCCGCGCATGGAAGGCCGCTTCGCTGGCTGCGCTGGCGAACTTGTTCCACGGGCAGACGGCGAGACAATCGTCACAGCCATATATCCGGTTGCCCATCGCCGCGCGGAATTCCTCCGGGATCGGGCCTTTGTGCTCGATGGTGAGATACGAAATGCACCGCCGCGCATCGAGCTGGTATGGCGCAGGGAAAGCCTTGGTCGGACAGATGTCGAGGCAGTTCCGGCAGCTGCCGCAATGGTCTGTCTCCGGCGTATCAGGGGGGAGTTCCGCATCGGTCAGCATCACGCCGAGGAAGAACCAGGAGCCCAGCTCCCGGCTGACAAGGTTCGTGTGCTTGCCCTGCCAGCCAAGCCCGGCCTTCGCGGCCAGCGGCTTCTCCATTAGCGGGGCGGTATCGACAAAGACTTTCACCTCCGCGCCGGTCTTCGCCACGAACTCCCGGGCGAGCTGTTTCAGGCGGGATTTCAGCGTATCGTGATAATCCCTCCCCCGCGCATAGACAGAGATGTTCCCCGCCTCGCGCTGCTTCAGCGTCTCCATCGGGTCGTGATCGGGACCATAATTCAGGGCAACGGTGATGGCGGATTTTGCACCCTCCCACATAGAAACCGGTGTGCGGCGCCGTTCCAGCGTCGTCTCCATCCACTCCATCGAGCCATGATGGCCGGCCTCGACGAACGCCTCCAGCCGCTCAGACGCCGCCCAGGCTTCATCGGCCCGCGCAATGCCGACCGCATCGAAGCCGAGCGTCAGGGCGTGCTGTCTGGCAAATTCGGCGCGGCCCGCCGGATCAGAAATCAAGGTCGGCATAGTGCGGAGACGGTCGCACGGCATCCAGCCGGTCGGCAAGCAGCGGACGGAAGCTCGGCCGTGATTTCAGCCGCGCATACCAGGTGCGCAGGTCCGGCACGGCGGCCCATTCCACGTCACCGAAATAATCGCAGGCCGAGAGGTGCGCCGCGGCCGCAAGGTCTGCCAGCGTCAGGTCCCGCCCGGCAATGAACCCATGCGTCTCGACCAGCGCATTCAGGAAGGTCAGCCGCCCGCGCAGCGTGTGGGCACCCCGGCGGAGCTTTTCGGAATCCGGCTGGCGGTCACGCCGGACCCACTGCATCACCCGCTCGGTCAGCAGCTTGTCGGTGACCTCCTCGAAGCCCTCCTCGACCCAGGCCCAGAGGCGCCGCGCTTCGGCCCTCTGGCCGGGATGCAGCGGCAGCAGGTGCTGGCCTTCGACCGACTCCTCGAGGAATTCGCAGATTGCCCGCGTCCCCACCGCCACGATACGGCCGCCCGTCCCATCCTGTAACAGCGCCGGGGCAACAGCGCCGGGACCGAGCAGTTTCAGGTCCGGATGCGGCGACCAGGGTGCGGACTCCACGGTCTCAAATCCCAGCCCCTTCTCGGCGAGGCAAAGGCGGACCAGCCGTCCGGCCGGATCAAGGTTCCAGTGATAAAGTCTGATCATGGGCTGCAAGCCCCCAGGCTGTCGTCACACGATAGTTAATCCAGAGGAGTAAAGAACGTCTATCCGAACGGAAAAAGCTGTGGTTCAAAAAAGGCCTGAATATTCACCAAAGAGATCCTCCCATGAAATCCAGACTTGCGACCGCTCTCCTCACAGGTGCCGCTTCTTTTGTCCTGCTTTCCGCCTGCAGCACGCCGGCTGATACCGAGATCGCTGCCGCGGAAGCCGCTGCGCCAATGCAGGCGCCGGTGCTCCAGGCCGAAGCGCCGACCGGCCAGCTGCCTGAAGGTGTCCGCCCGACGGCCTACCGGCTGGACCTGGTCACCGACCCGAACGCGGCAAGCTTCACCGGACATGAGGAAATCGACCTGGCACTGGAAAAGCCCCACGCCCGCATCTGGATGCATGCGCTTGGCCCGGTCGTTTCCTCCGTAAAGGCTGTGCTGCCGGACGGGATGGAGATCGCTGCTACATTCACCGGGGATGAAGCCGCCGATGGCGTCTCCCGCATCGACTTTGCCGCGCCGCTTCCTGCCGGCCCGGCGACACTCGTGATCGACTATGAAGCGCCTTACAATCTCAACCTCGCCGGGCTTTACAAGGTGGAACAGGCCGGCCTCCCCTATCTCGTCACGCAGATGGAGCCGATCGATGCCCGCCGCATGTTCCCCTCCTTCGACGAACCGCGCTTCAAGACGCCCTACACGCTGACGGTCACCGCGCCGGAAGGCATGGAGGTGACCGCAAACGGGGCGGAGGCCGGCTCTGAAGACCTCGGCAACGGCATGGTCCGCCACAGCTTTGCAACGACGCGTCCGATCCAGTCCTATCTCGTTGCCCTGATGGTCGGCCCCTATGACGAGGTGATCGCAGAGCCGATCCCGGCGACGGAAGTCCGGGCAGAGCCGGTGCCGCTGCGCGGGTTCGCGGCCGCCGGAAAAGGCGAGAAACTCGTCGATGCGCTGAGCATAACCGATGAAATGGTCGAGTGGCAGGAAGCCTATTTCGACTATCCCTATCCTTATGGAAAACTCGACCTGATCGCCGCCGCAGACTTTGCCTATGGCGCGATGGAAAATGCCGGTGCCATCGTCTACCGCGAAAGTGCCTTGCTGATCGACGACCGCACGTCGCTCGCCCGCCGGCGCGCCATCTTCAACACGCATGCGCACGAGCTCGGCCACCAATGGTTCGGCAACCTCGTCACCCCGGCCTGGTGGAATGACATCTGGCTGAACGAAGCCTTCGCGACCTGGATCAGTTCCAAGACGATGAACGGCATCGATCCGGACGGGGAATGGGACCTGGCTCCGATCCAGTCCAGCCTGACGGCCATGCCGACCGACAGCCTTGCTTCGACCCGCCAGATCCGGAACCCGATCCGGACGAATGGCGACATCAATGATGCGTTCGACTCCATCACCTACCGCAAGGGCGGCAGCGTACTGAACATGTTCGAGACCTATCTCGGCGAGGACGCGTTCCGCGATGGCTTGCGCCTGTACATGCGCCGCTTCGAGGATGATGTCGCCACGGCCGAGGACTTCATGCAGAGCCTTGCTGACGGATCCGGCCAGCCGGAGGTCGTGTCGTCTTTCACCTCCTTCATTGCCCAGCCGGGTATTCCATTCCTGGACGTGCAGGTCAGCTGCACCGGCAGGACCGGTGAACTGGCTATCACGCAAAGCCGCTACGCGCCGCTCGGGTCGGCCATCGACACCGAAGCCCAGACCTGGGAAATCCCGTTTGCGGCCCGCGTGCATGACGCATCCGGCGATCACATCGTCCGGCAGATGCTGTCCGGCAAGTCCAGCACGATTGCGCTGGATAGCTGCCCGGACTGGGTGATGCCGAATGCGGGCGGCGCCGGCTATTGGCGCTTTGTCACCGATGCCGGCAATGCCGCGGCACTGCGTGAGAACTATGCGTCTCTCAAGCCAGCCGAACAGATGATGCTGACCGATTCCATCAATGCCGGCTTCAGCGCCGGCAAAGTCAGCGCCGCAGACATGGTGGCCGGGCTGGAAGCCGCGACGACCGGATCGGCTCCCGCGATCAGCACGTCGATCGATATGATCGGAACACTGAAAGCCTCGCTCGACAAGGACGGCAAGGCCAAACTGGCCGATTGGGTCGAAGCGAATTACGGCCCTGTCGGCGAATACCTGTTCGACCGCCCGGCCACGGCTCTGACCACGTCTGAACGTCTGCTAGCACCGAAACTCTGGAACCTTCTCCTGAACGAGGGCAACCGGGCCGACGACCGGGCCGCCTTCGCCGGGCAGGCAAAAGCCTATCTCGGGATCGGTCAGGATGCGGACCCATCGGCCCTGCCCGCCGCAGACCTCGGTGCCGCGGTCGCCATCGGCGTGAAGGATCAGGGACAGGCCTTCTATGAGGGCGCCCTCGCCTATGTCCTTGCATCGCAGAACCAGACGGAACGTGCCACCATTCTGGCAGCCCTCGCGGGCAACGGATCGGAAGCGGTCGCGACCGACCTGTTCAAGCGCGCCCTTGGCGACGAGATCTCGGGCAATGAGCTCTACACGATCTATCGCGCCGCGCTGGCCAATTCGGAAGTCCGCCCGGCGATCTGGCCGATGATGAAAACAAATTTCGCCTCCATCGTCGCGAAGATCCCGTCGATCCGCAAACCGCAGACCGCGAGCGTCACCGGCTATTTCTGCACCGCTGAAGACGTCGCGGACGCAAAGGCCTTCTTTGAAAGCCAGGCAGACCTGATCCCCGGCTATGAACGCTCCCTCAAGCAGGGCGTCGAGCGCGGCGAGCTGTGCAGCGCCGAGAAGGCCAGCACAGCTGACAGCATCAAGGCTGTTTTCTCGGAAGATTGATGAAACTGTCCCGCACCGGACATCCTCCGGTGCGGGACCATTTTTTTCTAGCGTTTCATGAAGTGGCGCACCGCATCGGCGGCGAGCGCGAACTTCGCAAAGCTCCATGCCTTTTCCTTGCCGAGCTCAGCCAGCGTCGCCAGCATGTCGCGGCGGCCTTCCTGATGGTGGGAAAGCCATGGCCCTGCCCCGCCGACAGCCAGCGCATCGCGCGCTGCATCGGCCTGGGTCTGAACCAGTTCCACAATCAGGCGGCGGCCTGCGACACGGTCCCAGAAGCCGGCCTTGGCAAGGCCGTCCAGCGCCGACACGCGAAGCCGGTCGAGGCGCAGCGCCTCCCCGATCTGGAAGAAGCATTCCCCCGCCTCCGGCACAGTCTTGCCGGTGGACCGGGCGAGATCGACAACCACTAGGCCCTGGGCGAACAGGCTCATGGCCGAGGCCCAGCGCGCCAGTTCCTCCGGTGCGCCGCGGCGCATCAGCGTACGCGTGGACCGTTCGATCTGCGCGGCCGGGAAATGCGTGTGAATGTCCGCCAGCGCGGCCTTGAACTCATTCAGCGGCGCATGCGTGGCATCGACCAGGTCCTTCAGTGTGCCTTTCGGCATGGATGTCACGAACCAGGCCGCAGCCGCACTCATCGCCTGAGCGGCCAGAAGGCGCAGATCCGTCTGGACATCGGCATGGACGACATTGTCGAGGGCGTCGACTTCCCGCTGGAAGCCATCGAAGTCCAGCACGACACGGGCCGCCTCCAGACCGCGGACAATGGCTGCCATATCGGTCGTGTCGGTCATCTCCCGCATACGGAAGATCGTCACCGGCCCGCCCATATCCAGAGACCGGTTGGCGAGGACCGTGGCGATGATTTCCCGCTTCAGGCGGTGGGCGTCCATCGCCTCGCCGAATGCATCGATCGGGCTCGGGAAGTACGCCTTGAGGACATCCTCAAAGAAGGGATCATCCGGAAGGTCAGAGGCAACAAGATCGTCGAACAGGGTGATCTTCGACCAGGCAAGCACCACGGCAAGTTCCGGCCTGGTCAGCCCCTGCCCCTGATCGGCGCGCATTTTCATGTCGCCGGTATCGGGCAGCACTTCCAGTTCACGGTTCAGGACACCCCGGTCTTCCAGATGCACCATAAGCCGCTCAAGCGCCTCATGGTCCTGTTTCACGGTCGCTTCCGCCAGCGTCAGTGCCGCCGTCTGGTCGTAATTGTGGCGCAGCACGTGTGCGGCCACATCATCGGTCATTTCGGCCAGCAGGCTGTTGCGGTCCTCTTCCTTCAGCTTGCCAAGCCGGATCGCATCTGCCGCGAGGATTTTGATATTCACTTCGTGGTCAGAGGAGTCGACGCCGGCAGAGTTGTCGATGGCGTCGGTGTTGATCCGTCCGCCTGCCAGCGCGAATTCGATCCGCGCAGCTTGCGTCAGGCCGAGATTGGCGCCCTCGCCCACAACCCGGACGCGCAGCTTGTGCGCATCGACCCGGATCGCGTCATTGGCGCGGTCGCCCACATCGCCATGGGTTTCCTTGTCGGACTTCACATACGTGCCGATGCCGCCGAACCAGAGCAGGTCTGCCTGCGTCTTCAGCAAGGCGTGGATCAGCTGGTCGGGCGTGACCTCATCCGCGCTGAGGCCTGTCAGTGACTTGATCTCATCGCTCAGCTTGATCGACTTGGCAGACCGGGCAAACACGCCGCCGCCTTCGGAAATGAGGCTGGTATCATAATCTTCCCAGCTCGATTGCGGCAGGTCGAACAGGCGCTGGCGCTCGGCGAGGTTCTTCGCGGAATCGACCGGGTCCGGATCGACAAAGACATGCATGTGGTTGAATGCGGCGACGAGGCGGATTTCGGGCGACAACAGCATGCCGTTGCCGAAGACATCGCCGCTCATGTCGCCAACACCGATCACGGTGAAAGGCTCTGTCTGGATGTCCTTACCCATTTCCCGGAAGTGGCGCTTGACCGCTTCCCACGCGCCGCGCGCGGTGATGCCCATCTTTTTGTGATCATACCCTGCCGACCCGCCGGAAGCGAATGCATCGCCCAGCCAGTGGCCTTTGGCGAGGCTGATCGCATTGGCGGTATCGGAGAAGGTGGCAGTGCCCTTGTCTGCGGCGACGACGAGGTACGGATCCTCTCCATCCCAGATGACCGTGTCCGCCGGATGCACGACCTCACCGTCCACGAGATTGTCCGTCAGTTCCAGCAGTGCGGTGATGAATTCCTTGTAGGCCTCGCGTCCGGCCTCGAACCAGGCATTGCGGTCCGACCGGTCGGGCAATTGTTTTGGATAGAAGCCGCCTTTTGAGCCAACCGGCACGATCACGGCGTTCTTCACCTGCTGCGCTTTGACCAGGCCCAGCACTTCGGTGCGATAGTCGGCGGCGCGGTCCGACCAGCGCAGGCCGCCCCGGGCAACCGGGCCGAAGCGCAGGTGAACCCCTTCGACCTTCGGGCTGGACATGTAGATCTCGCGGAACGGTTTGGGTTCCGGGATTTCGCGCAGCACGCGGCTGGCGATCTTCAGGCTGACAAAACTGTGCGGCCCGCCATCGGCGGCGGCCTGGTAGAAATTGGTCCGCTGCACACCAAGGATCAGGTCTGTCAGACGGCGCAGGACCTGATCGTCCGCCAGTGCGGACACGTCCCGCAGGCTCGTCTCGATCCGGCCGCAAATCTCACGGCACGCCTCTTCCCGCTGGCGTAGACTGAGGTCCTTCGCCGGGTCGAAGCGGCAGGCGAAAAGCTCGATCAACTGGCGGGTAAGTTGCGGATAGCGGGCGAGCGCCGCCTCCTGGACATCCTGGGGCTGGTCCAGCCCGGTCTGCCGGCGATAGGCGCACAAGGTGCGGATCAGCGCCGCTTCGCGCCAGGTCGCACCAGCCGAAAGGATAAGCCGGTTGAACCCGTCATTCTCCGCATACCCGCTCCAGACAGCCACGAACGCGTCTTCAAGACGCCGGGCCACTTCGTCGAGATCGATGGACGCTGCGTTTTCGGTGCGCATCGACAGGTCGTGGACCCAGTAAACATCCGGCGCGCCTGGAACCGGGGGCTCGGTCGGACGGATCGGATACCCGGTCTCGAAGGCCGCAAACAGGCCCATTTTCTCGAAGACCGGCACGCAGCGCGACAGCGGGATCGATCCGTTCCGGGAGTAAATCTTCACCCGGATCTTGTCGGCGTCTTCCTGCCCGGCCCGGTATGCCCGCGCCACGATCGGCGCGCCGGAGCTGAGACGTGCCATCATGGCAACATCGCGCATTGCCTCTTCCGGCGTGAACGCCTCGCGATAGGCAGCGTTGAATGCGCCGATGAAGGTTCGGGCCCCTTCCGCGTCAGCCGGGTCGAAGTCGGCCTGCATCATGGCTTCGCGCAAGGCCTGGTCCCAGGTGCGGGCAAGACGGGTAATTTCCGCCTCCAATTCCTCGACATCCGGTTCCGGATGGCTTCGGTCAATGGCGATCTGGAAGTGAACCCGCGCCAGCGGCCCGGTATCGAAATAGGGCTGGAAGCGGATCAGGTGGCCATTATAGGCACGCTCAAGCGTCTCTGTGATGCGTTCACGGAGCGTGGTGTCGTAGGCCTCACGCGGCACGTACACAATTGCGGAAGCAAAGCGGTCGAACTGATCGCGGCGCAGGAACAGTCGCGTCCGCGGCCGCCCGATCAGATGCAGGGCCCCCATGATCATCGGGGCCAGCACTTTCGAACCGGTCTGGAACAGCTCGTCGCGCGGCCAAGTTTCCAGAAGGTTCGCAATCGCTTTTTCGGTATGGCCACCCGGCGTCGCACCGGAGGACGCGATCACCTTCAGCACACGGCGGCGGATGAACGGGATGGAGCGGGCCGTCTCGTCATAGGCTTCTGCGGTAAACAGGCCGAGGAAGCGGACCTCGCCATTCACCCGGCCCTGTTCGTCATACTGTTTGACGCCCACATAATCGCACGCAACGCGGCGATGGATGCGGCTGATCAGGGTCGACTTGGCCACAATCAGGGGGAAAGGCTCCTCAAGGAGTTCGCCGATACCGGGGGTCAGCACAAGCGGCTCGGCATCGCGGGACAGGACGTTCAGATCCTCATCCCGCAGCAGGCCCAGATTGCTGCCTTCGATCATGATCGGTTCTTCCGGCAGGACACGGCCTTCAGAATCGGTTTCGAACCGGTATTCACGGCAGCCGAGGAAGACGAAATGGTTCTTGGTCAGCCATTCCAGGAATGCGACCGCCTCATGCGTATCGGCATGCCGGGGCTCTTCCAGAACGGACAGGCGGCGGATTTCTTCACGCATCCGCTCTTTCATCGGTTTGAAGTCGGCAACGGCCTGGGCCGCATCCTTCAGCGTCTTGCGGGCGCCCTCCTCCAGACGGGCCGCCTCGCGGTCTGTCAGGCGCGGCAGATGAATCTGGATGACAGAAATCATGCGCCCGTCCGTCAACCGGACAACCGGGTGGAACAGGGTGCGCACTTCAAAGCCCTGGTCGGCACACTCCCCCAGCAGCGAATCGACCAGGAACGGCATGTCCGGACTGGCTGTCTCGAGAATGCTGCGGCCCAGTTTGCCAGACGCGCCCTCCGCATCGGCGAGGATACGGACCTTCTGCTCACCGGCCGGGAGCTCTGCAGCCCAGCTCCACAAGCCGCGGGCCAGCCTCTCGATATCGGCCGGCTCCAGGCCGCTCAGGTCTTCATTGCCTGACTCCAGCCGGACCTGCGTCAGCACCTGATCAAGCGGATCGGCGGCGGCAGTCTGATTGTTCATGGAAATGACTCACACACAAAGGGGAAGGATTCGGTGTTGCTCCGGTCTAACGCGGGTCACCTATTCCTTCAACTTGGTGGTTTCAATTGAAACTTTCGTGTTGCGCTGGCGAACAGGGAACATTTCTGCCCAAATAAAACGGACCCGCCGAACGGGGACGTGTCCGGCGGGTCCTACAGGCCTTTGGTCCGCAGGCTGGGTGGGGGGACGCACGCGGAGGCCTGATCGCTTTATATCGTATATTATGTCGGACATTTTATGCGCAAGAGCGGCAAATCAGTCCACTTGCAAATTCCTGAAATACTGAAAGCGTGAGCCGTTCAGATCGCGGTACAGTTGTGGATTGCCATGAATTGGTTTTAGGCTCCACCGTCTTGTGCAGCACCAGCTGTAACTCGCTCTGGCTGAAGCCCTCCCTTGCCCTGCGGGTTGCCGTCTGAGGACAACAGGATCGCAATCCAGCGCGTCGCTTCGGACTGCGCGAACAGCACCATCATCAGTACGGTCAGCGGGGCTGACAGGAACATGCCCGGAATGCCCCAGACCACGCCCCAGATGGCCAGCGCCAGCAACACGACCAACGACGACAGGTTGAGTGATTCTCCCATCATGCGTGGCTGAATGAAGTTCCCGATCGAGAACTGCCAGAAGCTGACAACCGCCAGGACCAGCCCGGCATAGATGTAGGTATCCTGCGGCGGCAGGCCCGGCACCCAGGCCGGCATGCTGGGCTGCACCAGCGCAAAGAGCGGCGGCACCATCGCCGCAACGATCGATCCGACGGTCGGGATATAGTTCAGGACGAAAATCAGCGCTGACAAAAACAGCGCATTCTTCACGCCCAGCACCAGCAGTGAACAATAGGTAAGCACCGTGATGAGGGCTGAAATCACGGTCTGCGTCCAGAGATAGCTTTCAATTCCCCGGCGGGCCTCTTCCCCTACTGCCCGGACCTGGGCACGGGTTCCGGTCTCCGGGAACATGTTGTCCAGCTTCCGCGTCCAGCCGGATTGGGCAAGGAACAGGAAAGCGACATAGATCAGGATCAGCACCACATCGCCCGACAGGTCTCCCGTCGCATTGGCAATCGTGGCGAAGAAACGCTGGCCCGTCTCGTTGAACAGCAATTCCTGCAAAGTCGGCGCCCCGGTCATGTGCACGACTTCATAGGCGTCGTTAATCAGGCCATTGATCTTGGTCTCATATTCCCCGGCATCGCGCCCGAACTCTGCGATGCCATTGGCCATCAATCCGATGAAGCCGATGAAGCCGCTGAGCACCAGCAGGATCGCGATGACGCGCGCATGGCCGATCTTCAGGAAACGGGTCCAGTTGTCGATCATCGTGGCAAAGCCCTCGATGGTCAGGAACAGGAAAACGGCCAGCGCGAACGGCGCCAGTATGGCCCGCGTCCAGTACAGGAATGCGATGATCACACCTGTTGCGATGACCCAGATTCCGGTGGTGGCAGCGCGGCTCATTTCCGTTCCCCCTTGGCTTTGGCCAAGCGTGGCGCCAGCCCCGCCCGGCGTCAAGCAGCTCATAGCTGCCCGGACTCAGACTGGCCCGTTACACCCCGCCTCTTGCCGAATCCGGCGAATTCTCTAGCGTCCCGGCAGGAAATAAAGAGGCGGGGCATCCATGACAAATTCCATTTTCATCGGCGGCGCAGACGCGAACGGAACCGGCAAACCGGACGTCGCACAGGAACTGCTGCTGAAGATCGCCAACCGCCACGGCCTGGTCGCCGGCGCAACCGGCACAGGCAAGACCGTCACGCTGCAGATCCTCGCCCAGGGCTTTTCCGATGCCGGCGTGCCGGTCTTCTGCGCCGATGTGAAGGGCGACCTGTCCGGCATCTGCGTGCCCGGCAGCGAGAAGCACCCGCTGCATCCGAAGCTCGTGTCCCGTGCTGAAAAGATCGGCCTGGCCGACTATTCCTATGCCGGCGCCCCGACGATTTTCTGGGATCTGTTCGGGGAGAAAGGCCACCCTGTCCGCACAACCATTTCGGAAATGGGCCCGCTGCTGCTGTCACGCCTGATGGGACTGACCGATGCGCAGGAAGGTGTGCTGAACATTGCCTTCGAATATGCCGACGACAATGGCCTTGCCCTGCTCGACCTGAAAGACCTGCGTAAACTGCTCGCCCATATGAGCGACAAGGAAATCCGCGACGAACTCAGCAAGGAATACGGCAACATCGCCTCGGCGTCGCTCGGCGCCGTGCAGCGCAACCTGCTGGTCATGGAACGCGAAGGGGCCGAGCATTTCTTCGGGGAACCGGCACTGGAACTGGCGGACATGATGCGCACCACCACAGATGGCCGCGGCATCGTCAGCGTGCTGGACTCCACCCGCCTCATCAACAGCCCGAAACTCTACTCCACTTTCCTGCTCTGGCTGTTGTCGGAACTGTTCGAACAGCTGCCGGAAGTGGGCGACCCGGACAAACCGAAACTCGTCTTCTTCTTCGACGAAGCCCACCTTCTGTTCGACGATACGCCCTCCGCCCTGCTCCAGAAAATCGAACAGGTCGTGCGCCTGATCCGCTCCAAGGGCGTCGGTGTATTCTTCGTGACGCAGAACCCGCGCGACCTGCCGGAAAGCGTGCTGGCGCAGCTCGGCAACCGGTTCCAGCATGCCCTGCGCGCCTACACGCCGGCTGAACGCAAAGGCGTTCGCGCGGCGGCAGATTCCTTCCGTCCGAACCCGGCTTTTGACACGGAAGAAGTGATTACGACGCTCGGCGTGGGTGAAGCGCTGGTCTCGACGCTCGATGCAAAAGGCGCGCCGTGCATTGTTCAGCATACAGTTGTCCGCCCGCCGGCCTCACGGCTCGGCCCTGCGGAAGACGCCGAACGCAAGAAGGTGATAAACGAAAGCCCCGTGGCCGGGAAATATGAAGGCATCGTCGACCGGCAGTCCGCCTACGAAATCCTTGAAGCCAAGGAAGCCAGGGCTGAAAAGGAAGCCGAGCGCCTCGCCAAAGAGGAAGAAAAAGCGGCGAAAGAACTCAAAGCGAAAAAAGCCCGCGCCAAGAAGACCCGTTCGAGCCGGTCGCGCCGTATGTCGCCGCTTCAGAAGGCTGGCAACCAGGCCGCCCGCACCGCGGCCCGCGAATTCACGCGCTACATTCTCCGCGGGATTCTCGGCAGCATGAAGCGCTGACCGGGACTCTAGTTCGGACGGGTATTCGTCTCGGCGTCTTCCATCATCCCGAATTCGTCTTCATCCTCGTCTGTCATGTCTGACGGTTCGTCATGGGAGGAATGGAAGACCTGGCCTTCTTCATAGGTCTCGTCGACGGGCTGCTCTGCAAAAGCCTGCCCCTCATCCACCACCTCATCCGTGGCGGCGAGTGCTGCGGCTTTTTTTGCATCTTTCTCCGCCTCGGCTGCGGCGTCCTTTTCGGCTTTTTCAGCCGCCTTGGCAGCCTTGCGCGCCTCTTTCTCGGCTTGCTTGGCGGCTTTCTTCGCCGCCTTCTCCTCAGCCTTGCGCGCAGCCTCTTCCAGCTGCTCCGGCGTCTTGCGGCGGCCGAACGGCGCGTGAACATCGGCCTTCCGGTCGTATTGCATGGAATAGTATTCGTGCGCCGTATGGGTCAGCGGCTTTGGCGTAAGGTGCAGGCCATAGGCCCGCAGGCGCTCCACCACTTCATCCCGCAGATACATGCCGGGCAGCGACTGCTGGGTGAAATTGTGCCCTTTCATCCAGTCACGGACATCCCAGGAACGGACACGGCCCACTTCTGACGGCCGGGCGCCATTGTGCATTTCCCACATATAAAGCGTCGCGATGCCGTTGATCGTGGCATCCATCGCGTCGTCCAGTGAATCGACCGGATCACGGCCCTGCGCCAGCGCCGCACGCAGCGCCATCTTGCGGGCTTCGAGTTCCTGATAAGTGTTGCCAATCACGGCCAGCGCATTGCGGTTGGCCCGGATCATAGAGGCATTCACGCCGTCCAGCTGCGGATGGCGGACCGGCAGCAGCAGGTCTGGCCCAGCCTGTTCAATGGCATGAACCTGGCCAAGTTCGGAGACAAAGCGCTGGAGATTGATCCGCAGCTCATGGCTGACCCCATCCAGGGCCGAAACGATGCCCGCCTGATGCTCTTCGCGCATGCGCCAGAGATGCCAGGCAACCAGCAACCCGGCGGCGATCATCAGAGAGACCCCGCCGGTGATGAACGTGTAGAACTGCGATTCACTCATTCTGAGCTCCCCTCCAATCAGCCCGAACGCACCAGCCCCGCGCCCGTTCAGGTTAATGGAACGGAAACCTTAGCCGCTGAGTGCCCGTCCCGCAATCACCTGCAACTTGTGGATCGTTTCCGTATTCCGGGCCGCCTCGGCCGTAATCAGTGCGTAATCAAGGCAGGAATCGATCCCGTCCGGGCTCGGCGTACGCTCCGTTCCGCTCAGACTTTCCGCCAGTTTTACAATGGCTTTCCGGCCGATCGCGCTGTTGCGGGCCATGACTTCCAGCACATTGGTCACAGTGACCGCCTCTTCCTCTTCGCGCCAGCAATCATAATCCGTCACCATGCCCAGTACGGCATAAGGCAGCTCGGCTTCGCGGGCGAGCTTGGCTTCGGGCATCGCGGTCATGCCGATCACGTCGCAGCCCCACTGGCGATAGAGCTTTGATTCGGCGAGCGACGAGAATTGCGGGCCTTCCATGGCGATATAGGTCCCGCCGCGATGGACCTTCGCCCCAACCGCTTCAGCCGCCTCCGCAGCCATCGCGCTGAACCGGGAACAGACCGGGTGAGCCATGGAGACGTGAGCAACCATCCCCTCCCCGAAAAAGGTCTTGGCCCGCGCGAAAGTGCGGTCAATGAACTGGTCTGCGGCCAGAAAATCCCCCGGTGCATACTGTTCCTGCAGGCTGCCGCAGGCGGAGATGGCCAGCACATCCGTCACCCCGGCCATTTTCAGCGCGGCGATGTTCGCCCGGTAGGGCACTTCGCTTGGCGACAAACGGTGGCCGCGGCCATGGCGCGGAAGGAAAACCAGCTTCACATCGCCGATCCGCCCATGCACCAGCGCATCGGACGGCGCGCCCCAGGGCGTATCGACCGTCTCTTCACGCCGGTCTTCCAGCCCGTCGATTTCATACAGGCCGGAGCCGCCAATGATGCCGAGGGTCCATTTGTTCATGTGTTCGTCCTGAAGTCTTTGCGCATGCCGACATGTGGCGGGGAACGCGGGTTGGGCGTGGTCAGTTCCACATCATCCGCCAGCACGTAACCAAGACCGGCATAGAAGTCGACCAGCCTCACCTGGTCGTGACGGACCGCGAGCTGCGCGCCCTCTGCCCCGGCGTCGCGGCCAGCCGCTTCGAGGGCTTTCAGGATGGCCTCCCCGAAACCGCGTTTGCTGTAGGCTTCCAGCACGCCGATCCGTTTGACCTCCATCCAGAGCCCCTGCCCTGAAGGCCCCGGTACAGGCACCCAGCGGCCGGACCCGATAGCCTCTGGCCCATCGCAGAGGATGACGCCCCCGCCCTTCTCCAGCTGCGCAGCAACGGATTCAGGCGTTTCGGTGAAAACAGTCGATTCCTCTGACACCCGCCCGGTCCAGATCCGGCGTGTCAGGCCCTCAATGAGAAAGCCATCCGCCGGGCTTGCCCTGCGGATGGCTATCTGGTCACGCATGTGACTTCGATCGGCTAGTGTTCGATCTTCCGCCAGATCTGCTTGTAGGAGAACCACAGCAGGACAGCGAGAATGAGGAGGTAGGCCATCACAGCCAGGCCGAGCGACTTGCGGTGCTCCTGCTTCGGCTCCCCGGCCCAGGCCAGGAACTGAGCGACGTCATAAGCCATCTGATCAACCGTTGCCTCGGTGCCGTCCATATACTCGACGCGGCCTTCGATCAGCTGCGGCGGCATGGCCAGGAAACCACCTTTCGGCGGGTGACGCGGGTCACCGTCGAAGTTCGGCGTCGTGTCGCCAGCCATGTACGGGTTGTAGTACTGGCCGGGGTTCAGCTTCAGGAAGCCTTCGCCGTGCTCGCCGCCATGGCCACCCATTTTCGACATGTCGACATAGGTTGCCGTCTCGCCGTCGACTTCACGTTCAACGAGCGCGTCATCGTGCGGGTAGCCCGACAGGAGGTGGTAGACATAGCTGGCACCGCCATGGCGGGCCTTGGTTATGACCGACAGATCCGGCGGTGCTGCGCCGCCATTGGCTGCGCGGGCTGCTTCCACGTTCGCATACGGGCTGCGGAACGTGTCAGCAGGCGTGGCCGGACGAAAATCGAAATCGCCAACATCGTTCGGCGTCGGGCTGAGAATTTCGTTCTCGGCTGCCAGTGCTTTCACGAACGGGTTGTCGTTCGGGTTCGGATAGGCCGGATCGTAGAACGGACCGCCCGGCTCACCGAGGTTCCGGTAGCTCATCAGCTTCATCGAGTGACACGAAGAACAGATCTGATGATACACCTGATAACCGCGCTGCAGCGAGGCTTGGTCGAACTGGCCCGTCGGGCCTTCGAACGGCCAGCCGTCTTCAGGCGGGTGCGGGTGTGCCGCGCCACCCGCGGCGTGTGCCGCAGCGGTGAAGATGAGTCCGGCCAGGCCGGCGGTGAGGAGTCGAAGCGCTTTCATGGTTCCCCTGGCTCCCTATTCCGCCGGAATGGCGGTCGCCGTCGACGCCTTGTGGCGTTTCAGGATCGATTTGTGGATAGATTCCGGCACGTCTTTCGGCTTCTCGGTCAGGCCGATGAAGAACAGGACGATGAAATAGCCGAAGTAGCAGAAGGTCAGGATCAGCGAGAGATGCTTGAACTGGAAGGTCGGTGCCGGCACGGCCGACAGCGACGGGCTGGCATCGGCCGGCAGCGTTTCCATGAAGCTTTTCGCGTCTTCATAGGCTTCACCGCCGCCTTTATATTCGCTCGTCACTTCCGAACCGTTCTCCGAATAGGTGACAACCAGCGTCGGCGGGCCCTGAAGTGCCTTGATCACCGGATCCGTCGGCACGGACGCACCGCACCAGCCGAGCAGGATGCAGGTTGCCACGAAACCGAAGAAGAACTGCTTGGCCACCGGACGGTAGCGCATGGACTTCACTTTCGACGTGTCGAGCCATGGCAGCACAAACAGAACGGCGATCGCTGCAAACATGAAGATCACGCCGAGCAGCTTGGCCGGGATCGGACCGAGGTCGAAGGTGATGGCACGCAGGATCGCATAGAACGGCAGCAGGTACCATTCCGGCACGATGTGCGCAGGCGTCACCAGCGGGTTGGCTTCGATATAGTTGTCAGCGTGGCCCAGAACGTTCGGTGCGTAGAAGACGAACACCGCGAACATGATGAGGAAGATGACGATCGCGAAGGCGTCCTTCACCGTATAATACGGGTGGAACGGAACCGTTTCCTTCTCCACATCCTGAACTTCAACACCAGTCGGGTTGTTGTTGCCGGGCACGTGCAGCGCCCAGATGTGCAGGATCACGACAGCAGCAATCATGAACGGCAGCAGATAGTGCAGCGAGAAGAAACGCTGCAGCGTCTGGTTACCGATCGACGGTCCGCCAAGGATCCAGGTCTGCAGGCTTTCGCCGATCAGCGGGATCGCACCAAACAGGCCGGTGATCACGTTGGCGCCGTGGAAGGACATCTGGCCCCATGGCAGCATGTAGCCGAGGAAGGCCGTGGCCATCATCAGAAGATAGATCACGCAGCCGAGGATCCAGAGAATTTCGCGGGGCGCCTTGTACGATCCGTAATAGAGGCCGCGGAACATGTGGATGTAGACCGCGAGGAAGAACATCGATGCGCCGTTGGCGTGGATGTACCGCAGCAGCCAGCCATAAGGCACGTCGCGCATGATGCGCTCGACCGAAGCAAAAGCGCCATCGACGCTGGCTTCATAGTGCATGGCCAGAATGATGCCGGTGATGATCTGCACAGCAAGGCAGACCGCCAGAATGCCGCCGAACGTGTACCAATAGTTCAGGTTCTTCGGAGTCGGGAAATTGATCGCCGTGTCCTGGGCAAACCGGATGATCGGCAGGCGCGAGTCGAGCCAGCGGGTAAACCCGTTGGTCGGGGTGTAGGAGGATTCGTGTCCGCTCATGTCCTACCGTCCTTACAGCGAGATGTTGACCACGGTGTCCGACACATAGGTGTAGTTCGGAACCGGAAGATTGAGAGGCGCAGGGCCTTTGCGGATGCGGCCGGACGTATCGTATTCCGAACCGTGGCAAGGGCAGTACCAGCCGCCATATTCGCCAGTGTTACCCTGAGCCGGCCCGACGGGCACGCAGCCAAGGTGCGTACAGGCGCCTGACGTGATCAGGATGGCGCGGTTAAGTTCGCCGTTCTGCATCGGGCGCAGACGCTCGTCATCCGTCTCCGGGTCACGCAGGGATTTGACGTCCACCGCTTCAGCGGCAGCAATCTCGGCCGGCGTGCGGTGCCGGATAAAGAAGGGCTTGCCGCCGATGAGCACGCGAATTTCGCTGCCCAGCGGGACCTTGGAGATGTCGACGTCCAGAGCCGATGCGGCCCTGGTGTCTGCTGCCGGGTTCCACTGGTCGACAGCGACCCAGCCGAACATGGCAGCACCGCCGAAAGCTGCCGCTCCCGTCGCGATGTGGATAAAGTTACGGCGGTCCTCGTCAACAGCACCGCCGTGCTCAAGTGATGTCTGATCGGTCACGCTTTTCCCGTCCTCAACAGGCAGAGTTCTGGCCCCGTATTACAAAACCCCGCCCCCTCGCACATTGCGGCAAGTGGGCGCGGGCCAGCCCCCTGAGATACACTGAAAAAGGGCGTTATCCTGACTTGAGCCCTGTGACAACAGGGGGCTTGCAAGCTGTGCAGCTTAGGCCACAAGACAAATCCCATGACGATCACCGATCCCGAAACGCAAAAACAGCGCGCACGCGACTGGTTCCGTGCCCTCCAGGAAGACATCTGCAGCCGCTTCGAAGCCATCGAGCAAGCGGCTGAACCGCCCTTGTACCGGGGCGATCCGGGCAAATTCGAGCTGACGGAATGGAAGCGCGGCGATGGCACCGAAGATCTGGGCGGTGGCCGGATGGGCCTGATGCGCGGAAAGGTCTTCGAGAAGGTCGGCGTCCACTTTTCCGAAGTTTTCGGTACGTTTTCAGAGGCTTTCGCTGCACAAATTCCCGGCGCGGACCAGTCCGAAGGGCGATTCTGGGCCTCGGGACTCTCCCTGATTGCCCATCCACGCAACCCGCATGTGCCTGCGGCCCACATGAATACCCGTATGCTGGTGACCAGCCAGAGCTGGTTCGGCGGCGGCGGAGACCTCAACCCCCTGCTGGATTACCAACGCGACCAGACCTTCGAAGATTCTGTGGAATTCCACACCGCCATGAAAGCGGCCTGTGATGTCCACCCCGGCGCCGACCATGCGCTGATGAAGGAAACCTGCGACAATTATTTCCACCTTGCTCACCGGGATGAACCGCGCGGCACCGGCGGCATCTTCTATGACCGCTTCAATACCGGCGACTGGGATGCGGATTTCGCCTTTACCCGGGAAGTCGGCATGCAGTTCGCGGACATCTATCCCAAACTGGTGCGCAAACGGTTCCGTCAGGCCTGGAGCGAAGCCGAACGGGAAGAACAGCTGATCCAGCGCGGCCGCTATGTGGAGTTCAACCTGCTCTATGACCGCGGCACGACCTTCGGCCTGAAGACCGGTGGCAATGTGACGAGCATTCTCTCTTCCATGCCGCCCGTCGTAAAGTGGCCCTGACCGGCCAATAACCGGCCTGTAAATCCGGCAGTCACGCCTGATCCGCAGTCAGTCCCTCCACTCAGACGGGAAGGAATTCCCGCGCTTGGAGTACGCCGGAGACGTTTTCCTGTTTTCCCATATAATGGGAGGCCTGATGGTGGACGACAGCCGGGCCCCTCCCTGGGGCGCCAGTCTGGTGCTGGTGCTGACGACGGCTATGGCCGGCGCTATGGGTGGAATTGTCACCCGGTCCGGCAAGGCGCTCTGGTATTCCGGTCTTCAGAAATCCGCCCTGACACCGCCCGACTGGGTATTCGGTGTCGTCTGGCCGGGCCTGTTTTCCCTGATGACGCTGAGCGCCCTGCTCGTGCTCTGGCGGGCAAAGGATCTTCACGCAGCCAGCCGTCCCATGGGCATCTATTTCGCGATGCTGATGGTGAATGTCGGCTGGAGCCTGTTTTTCTTCGGGCTGAAACAGGTCGAGCTCTCGCTTGGTGTACTGATGGCGCTCTGGCTGCTGATCCTCGCCATGATGGGCGAATTCGGGCGCATTTCGAAAGCCGCAGCCTGGCTCCAGCTGCCCTATCTGATCTGGGTCAGCTTCGCAGCCTATCTGAACCTTTATATCTGGTCGGCTAATCCGCTTGGCTGAGCCGGGCGACCAGCACCTCGCGCGGCAGGGTGAACCCCGAAGCGATCCAGGCTTCCTCCGCCTGCGCCAGCGCCTTGCCGACCGCAGGACCGGACAGGCCGGCGGCCAGAGCATCTTCCCCGCCAACCGGAAACACCGGCCGGGACCATCGCGCGGCGGAAGCCAGAACGAGTTTCAGGCTCTCCCCTGCCCCGCTTGCCGCCTCGATCAGTGCCCGGTCGCAGACCGCCCCGGTGCCATGGCGATAAAAAGCTTCGGCAAGGTCTGCCGGGCTCAGCGTCCCGACATGGGCAAGCGCCGGATCGGCCCAGGCCGCAAGCCGGTCACGCTCGGCATTCGACAGACGCAGGATCCGGCCGGCCTCGCGCACTTCCCTCAGGCGGCGAGGCAGCAGCGCCATCAGCCGCTGCATCGGATCAGGGCCGAGCCCCTCCCCCTGCTCGGCCGAGACCAGCGCCGGCAGGGCGCCCGCCGAA
Source organism: uncultured Hyphomonas sp. (assembly GCF_963678195.1). Lineage (NCBI taxonomy): Bacteria > Pseudomonadati > Pseudomonadota > Alphaproteobacteria > Hyphomonadales > Hyphomonadaceae > Hyphomonas > uncultured Hyphomonas sp. Next base: position 686,806 of record NZ_OY782759.1, on the reverse strand, counting down.
GCCTCCGGAAGGATCGCCGCCAGAACGCCGCTTTCTTCCATCGCCAGCATGGCATCCGATGGGTCCGGTGCCTCAAGCAGCCGTTTCAGCTCTTTCCAGATCCGCTCGCGGGCGATCTTTGCCAGGCCATCCTTCTGCCTTGTGCAGGCAGCAAGGCCTTCGGCATCAACCTCGGCGCCATACCAGGCATTGAAACGGAAGAAGCGCAGGATGCGCAGATAGTCTTCCCTCAGCCGCTGGTCTGCATCGCCAATGAAGATCACGCGCCCGGCCAGCGCATCCTCGATGCTGCCCGGAACCACTTCGTGCAGAGTTCCGTCCGGCCCGGCATAGATGGCATTCAGACGGAAGTCGCGCCGCTGGGCATCCTCCGCCCAGTCTTCCGTAAAGGCGACGACGGCGCGGCGGCCATCGGTTTCCACATCCCGCCGCAGGCTGGTGATCTCGAAGGGCTCACCGTCGATGATCGCGGTGACGGTGCCATGCTCGATCCCGGTCGGCAGGGCGCGAATGCCTGCCGCTTTCATCGCCGTCATCACATCTTCCGGCAGGATCTGAGTCGCGATGTCGATGTCGTCTGCCGGAATGCCGCGCAGCGTATTGCGCACGCAGCCGCCCACGAAGCGCGAGCCATCGGGGCGCGCCGCCTCCAGTGCCGCCATCACGGCTTGTGTGCCGGGCGCAGTCAGCCAGTCCGCTTCGATCCGCTCAGTCTGTGCCATCGCCCGTAGTGTCCGTCCCGTCGGCGGGCAATTCGACGGTGCCGCCTGGGTCGTCACTCCCCGCCCGTCCGGCGTCCCTGAGATCGTGCTCACACGGGTAGAACTCTCCCGGCACCAGCTTGCCGTCTACATAGCGGGTCGGCTTCTGGCACATTTCCGGCTCGCGTTTCTCCAGGAAGGTCATGGCGAAAAAGCCCACGACGGCCAGGCCAAGCCCGATCAGGAACAGCATGTTGACCGGCCATTGCCGCCGCCCCTCATGCTCGGCCGTCGTCGTGGCCAGCACATAGAGCCCGAACACCAGGAAAGGGATCGAGAAGAAAAAGAGTTCGAAGAGTATCCGTCCGGCCAATGTTCCGGTTCCTCGCTATTGATATTCCTAAAGATAGGCAGTTGCCGAAACCAGCGATACCCTAAACAGACAAAGACTTACGCTTCATAGAGCGTTTCATAGAGCCGCTGGATAATCCCGGCCGTCACGCCCCAGATGCGATAGCCATTGTGAGGCATCTCGTAATAGCGGCGCGGCTTGCCCCGATAGACGGCCTCCCCCACCCGGTGGTTACGGGCATCCATCAGAAAATCGAGCGGCGTTTCGAACACGTCGGCCACTTCAGTCGGGTCCGGCACAGGCTGGAAATCTGCCGGCAACAGGCCCACGACCGGCGTGATGCGATAGCGCGTACCGGTGACATAGGGCGCAGCCTTGCCCAGCACCTGTACATCGTCCGGCGCGACGCCGACTTCCTCTTCCGATTCTCGGAGGGCCGCGGCCACCTCGTCGAGGTCGATCGGATCGACTTTCCCGCCCGGAAAAGCAACCTGCCCGGCATGATCGGCCATCGTGGTCGGCCGAACGGTGAGCAGCGCCGTCGGCCCGGAGACGCGCGGAATGACCCCGACCAGCACGGCCGCGGGCCGGATGATCGCGACTTCTTCCGGCGTAAGGAAATCCATGTCGCCCGTCTCGCCCAGCCGTCCATCACCGACCGGTGGATCGAGCCGCGTTTCGACGCGCGCAATAAAGTCTTCGAGACCTGACCAGGACATGATGTTCGACTTCACGCGGCAGACCCGATGGGAAAGAATGTCCCCTGGCTCCAGACGCCCAGAATGTCCGGATCGTCCGGCGATGGCTCGGCCAGCTCCACCAGTTCGTAGAACACCGGCCGGGTCAGCTTCGCCTCCAGCTGCCCGCGCACAAGCACATAAGGCGCCGGCTCGCCTGTTTCCGGGTCGGTGTCGACGCGGAGTGGCGCGTCCGGCCCGGCAAGCGTGATGTCGTCCAGATTTGTCAGGAAAGCGAGCGTCTGATCCCTGCCCGGCTCGCCGACGCGGTCCACCCGAACGGCCTGGAACGGGGCATCCTCGACCTTCACGATCACTTTTTCATAGGGCGTGACCAGCCAGGTCTGCCCGTCTTCATCCTTACGCAGGATGCGGGAAAACAGCTTCACCAGCCGCTCACGGTTAATGCGCGATCCGTCGTGCCACCAGCTGCCATCGGCGTGGATTTCCATGCCGATGTCGGCACTGTGTTCCGGGTTCCAGAGATGCACAGGCGGCAGCTTTCCATCCAGCTTGCCCTCAGGCAGGATGTCTTTCAGCGTTTCTTCAAGGCTGATTGTGGTTGTTGAACTGGATGTCACACCTTCCTCCGCCTTGAAGAGGCCTTACAAATAGGTCTGATTGCACATGACGCAAACCCGGAGACGCTTTTAGAATATGGCTGATACTGATGTGACTGCCGAGGCGATTGTCGCCGATGCCGAGGCCGCCGCCGAAACCCTGCAACAGGTGAAAGCCGAAATCGCCAAGGCCGTGTTCGGCCAGGAGCAGGTTGTCGAGCTGTCGCTGGCCGCCGTGCTGGCAGGTGGCCATGCCCTGCTGATCGGCGCGCCGGGCCTTGCCAAGACGCGTCTCGTGGAAGCGATGGGCACCGCGCTTGGCCTGACCAATCAGCGGATCCAGTTCACGCCGGATTTGATGCCGTCGGATATCCTCGGCTCGGAAGTCCTGGACGAGAGCGCCAGCGGCCAGCGGACGTTCCGCTTCCTGCGCGGTCCGATCTTCACCCAGCTCCTGATGGCGGACGAGATCAACCGCGCTTCCCCGCGCACCCAGTCTGCCCTTCTGCAGGCCATGCAGGAACGTCATGTGACTGTGGCAGGTGTCCGGCATGATCTGCCCGCGCCTTTCCATGTGCTCGCCACCCAGAACCCGATCGAGCAGGAAGGCACCTATCCGCTGCCCGAAGCCCAGCTCGACCGCTTCCTGCTGAAAGTGGACGTCAACTATCCGGACCTCGACACCGAGCGCCGCATCCTGATCGAAACCACCGGCGGCGCAGACCAGACCGTGCGCCCGGCCCTTGATGCCGAACGGCTGATAGCGCTGCAGGCGCTGGTCCGGAAAATGCCAGTCGGTGAGAAGATCGTCTCGGCGATTCTCTCCCTTGTCCGCGAAGCGCGGCCCGAGCAGACCTCCGACCCGCATGTGAAACGCCTCGTCGACTGGGGCCCGTCCCCGCGTGCCGGACAGGCGCTGATGCTGGCGGCTCGCTCCCGCGCCCTCCTGCGCGGCCGCTTCGCGCCGAGCCTCGAAGATGTCGAAGCGCTCGCCGAGCCCTGCCTCGGTCACCGCATGGCCATGCGCTACGACCCGACCGGCGAAGCGCCAAGCCTTGGAGACCTGATCAACGACCTCGCGCGGAAGGTGGCGTAGCGCAGCCCGATGACTCCCGCTGCCGATCTTCGCGCCGAAGCCGAAGCCCTTGCCCGCCAGCTGCCCGGCCTGAACTTCAAGGCCGAGGCCAGCGAAGCGGCGCATATCGGCTCGGCCGGACGTCGCCGCCCCGGCACGGGCGAGCATTTCTGGCAATACCGCCGCTATGCGCAGGAAGACGCCGCCGAACGGGTCGACTGGCGCCGCTCTGCCAAGGGCAACGAGCTCTTCGTCCGCGAGACCGAACTCGAAACCGCTCGCACGGTCCTCTTCTGGTGCGATGACAATCCCGGCTTCCGCTGGAAGGCCGACGGCGAGCTCCGCACCAAGGCGGAGGAAGCGACTGTTCTGATGCTGTCGCTCGCCATCATGCTGTCCAAGGATGGCGAGCGCGTCGGCGCCCTCGGCGGCGGGCGCGGTGCAAGTTTCGGCAAGCGCGCAGTCGACCGGCTGTCAGAGGAACTCGCCCGCGGCACCGGCGGCAATTTCCCTTCCCCGCCGCGTTCCTCCGCGACGCTGATTGTCGCCTCTGACTTTTATGATCCGATCCCGGAATGGCAGGCACGCCTCGCCCCACTCGCAGGCAAATGCCCGGAAGGCATCCTGCTGGCCGTCTCTTCGCCTGTGGAGGTCGACTTCCCCTTCGAAGGCCGCGTGAAGCTGCGCCGGCCGGGGTCTGCCCTCTCCCGCATCTTCGGCCGGGCCGAAACGATCCGCGAGGACTATCACCGCCGCTTCGCTGCCCAGCGCGACGCGCTCAGCGAGCTGACGAACCGGATGGGCTGGCGCTTCGTCTCCCATGTGTCGGGCCAGCCCCTGTTGCAGAGCGCCACGCGTCTGAAGGCCCAGCTTGAAAGCTTCGGGGCAAAGCTATGACCGCGCTCGGCCCGTTCCTGTTCGGCGCGCCCTGGGCGCTCGCTGCCCTGATCGCCCTGCCGGTGATCTGGTGGATCCTGCGGGCGACGCCGCCCGCCCCGAAAGACATTGAGCTGCCCTCCCTGCGTATTCTCGAAGGGATGGAGCCCAAAGAGGAGACCCCGGCCCGCACGCCCTGGTGGGTCTGGCTGATCCGGACACTGGCCGTCACCGCTGCGATCCTCGGCCTGTCCCAGCCGGTTTACGCCCCCGGCGCAAAGACAGAGTCTGTGGAAGGGTCCGGCCCGCTCCTGATCGTGATGGACAATGGCTGGCCGTCCGCCCCGCGCTGGAGCGAACTGGTCAATGCCGCAACCGCCACGCTCGATACCGGCAGCCGCGACATGCCGGTTCATCTTCTGCTGACTGCGCCGCAGCAGCTGAACAATGATCCGTCCGAACGGCTCACCACAACCGATGCCGCCAAGCGTATCTCGTCCCTCAGGCCACAGCCCTGGGGCACCAGCCGGGAAGACGCCCTTGCCCGTCTGGATGCGTCCGGGCTGAAACCGGCCCGCATCTTCTGGGCGAGCGACGGATTGGAAAACACCGGCGGCCGCGCCTTCGCGGCAGACCTGTCCGCCCGCGCGCCGCTCACCGTCTTCGCCGCCCCGCCGCATACGCCGGCAGCGATCACGGGGCTGACCTCAGAAACCGACTCGGTCGCCGTCACGCTCCGCCGCGTAGAGACAAGCGGCGAGGAGCGCGCCTTCGTCTCGGCCCTGACGCTGGATGGATCTGCCCTCGCCACGGCGGAGGCGACCTTCGGCGATGGGGAATCCGACGCCACGGCCAGCTTCACCATCCCCGCCGCTGCACTCGCCCGGATCGCCCGCTTCACCGTCACCGGCCGGCAGGGCGCAGGCACGGTCTGGCTGTGGGACTCCTCCGACCGTTCCCGGCGCGTCGGCCTCGTCGATGCCGGCGCGGCGGCCCAGCCGCTCCTCTCCGACATGCACTATGTCCGCAAGGCGCTGGAACCCTTCGCCTCGATCACCGAAGGCAGCGTGGAGACGCTGGTCGCCGAGTCGCCTGACGCGATCATCCTCGCCGATGTCGGACAGATCCTGCCGGAAGACGAAGAGCGCCTTGCCGACTGGGTTGAGAATGGCGGCGCGCTGATCCGCTTTGCCGGGCCGCGCCTTGCCGCGCAGGGCGACGACCTGCTGCCGGTGCCGCTCCGCCGGGCCTCCCGCGCCCTTGGCGGCGCCCTCGCCTGGGATGAGCCGCAGGCCCTCGCCCCCTTTTCCGAGTCCTCCCCCTTCGACGGCCTGACCGTGCCGCCGGATGTACGAATTACCCAACAGGTCCTCGCCCGTCCGGGGCCGGAGCTTTCCAGCCATACATGGGCCCGGCTGGCCGATGGCTCGCCGCTTGTCACCGCCGATGCGCGCGGCAACGGCACGATCATTCTGTTCCACATCACTGCCGGCCCGGACTGGGCCAACCTCGCCTATTCGGACCTCTTCCCGCAAATGCTGCGCCGCTGTATCGCCGCAGGCCGGGGTGAGTCGGTCAATGACGAAGAAGGCGCCTACACGCCGAAACTGGTTCTGGACGGATACGGACGGCTTCAGTCGCCCGGTCCGGCCGCTGCACCGCTCAAGGCTGCCGACTTCGCCGAGGCTGAGCCGTCCGAAGCGCACCCGCCCGGGCTTTACCAGGGCCCCGCCGGGACCCGCGCGCTGAATGCCGCCCGCAATGCAAAGCTTGAGCTGATCGCGGGCTGGCCGCCGGCCGCCCGCCTGCTCGGCGACGCCGAAGCCCGGGCGATGCGCCTGGCCGGTCCGCTGCTGAGCCTCGCCGCCGTCCTGCTGGCGCTGGATCTGTTCGTAGCTCTTCTCGTCGCCGGACATCTGCCCCGGCTTGGCCGCAGGTCCGGCATGGCGGCAGTCTTGCTGCTCGCCGGCATGTTGATCGTTCCGACTCCGCACGCCAGCGCGCAGGAATACCAGTATCGTTTGATGCCGGACGGATCCTATCGCCGCGTGCCCACCGGCCCGCAGATCATTCCCCTGCCCCCCGGCGATGCCCCGCAATCGGATGTCGATGCGGCCCTGCGCATGCGGTTCGGATATGTGAAGACACCGGACTTCGCCCTGAACGAGCGTGCCCGCGCCGGACTCTTCGGTCTCTCGACCACGCTGTTCAACCGCACCTCCGTCGAACCGGAAATGCCGGATGAGCTGGACCTCGAAACCAGCCCGCTGGAACTCTACCCGCTGATCTATTTTGCCGTGCCGCAAGGCGCCGCCCCGCTGTCGGAACGCGCCATCGCGCGGCTCAATGCCTATCTCCGCTCCGGCGGCGCACTCGTGATCGACACACGCGACGGCGACACCCCCGGCTCGACTGAGATCACGCGGCTGGAAACGCTGCTCGAAGGGCTCGACGCCCCGCCGCTCCAGCCGGTGCCGGCAAATCATGTCCTGACCCGGTCCTTCTATCTACTGGCAGACTTTCCCGGCCGGTATGCCGGCCGCCAGTTGTGGATCGAACAGGCCGGCTCCGCTTCGGCCCCGCGCGGAGATGGCGTGTCCGGCCTCTTCATCGGCGATGCCGACTGGATCTCCGCCTGGGCCGTCGATGAGCGGGGGCGCGACCTTTACTCCGTCGACGGCGGCGAAGACCAGCGGGAAATGGCGCGGCGCTTCGGCGTCAATCTCGTCATGTATATCCTGACCGGCAGCTATAAGGACGACCAGGTTCACCTCCCCGCCCTTCTGGAGCGACTGGGTGATGGGGATGCGAGCCCCTCCGGCGGGTTCGGCCCCAGCCCACCCCGGAACAATCCCGCGAGAGATGAGCCGCAATTCCTGCCGAACGGGGTGCCGCAATGATCGAAGCCGTCCGCATCGGGTTCGACCCCTTTCCTGGCTGGCCCCTTTTGTGGGTCCTCGTGGCGATCACCGCGCTGGCCTGGCTCGCTTACATCTTCCTGCGCGGCCGGGCCTGGCTGACGCGCGGTCTGGGCCTGACGCTGCTCACCGCCGCGCTCTCCAATCCGAGCCTCGTGCATGAAGAACGCGAGCCCCTTCCCTCGGTTGCTGCCGTAGTGCTGGACCGGTCGGAGAGTATGGAGATCGGAGACCGCGAAGCTGCAGCGCGCAAGGCTTATGAGGACGTTCAGGCAAAGCTCGCCGAGGATCCGAGCCTCGAAGTCCGCGTGCTGGAAAGCGATCCGAACGATGACGGCACGCATCTCTACAGCGCCCTTGAGGGCCTGATGGCCGATGTGCCGCGCGACCGGATTGCGGGCGCCATCCTGATTACCGACGGCCAGCTGCACGATGTGCCCCGCGACCCGGACGCCGAAGGCGTGATCGGGCCGGTTCATGGCCTGATCGTCGGCGATCCTGACCGGGGCGACCGGCGCGTCGAACTGGTCGAGGCGCCGAGCTTTGGCATTGTCGGCGAGACGGCCGACCTGATCGTCCGGGCCGATGACCCCGATGGCGGAGAGATCGATCTCGACGTCTCCGTCAATGGTGGCATCCCGCAGCGCGTCCGGGTTGTGGCGGGAGAGCCGACCCCGCTGCCGATCGAGATTGAACGTCGGGGGGAAAACATCGTCGTGGTCGAGGCTCCGCCCGGCCGGCAGGAACTGACCATGGCGAACAACCGCACCGCCGCCAGCCTCGCCGGCGTCAGGGACCGGCTGCGCGTCCTGCTGGTGACCGGCAAGCCGAACCAGGCCGGCCGGACATGGCGGGACCTGCTGAAGTCAGACCCCTCAGTCGACCTCGTTCACTTCACCATCCTGCGCCCGCCCTACAAGACCGACGGCGCCACCGAGGATGAGCTGGCGCTGATCGCCTTCCCGACTGAGGAATTGTTCGAGGCCAAACTGAAAGAGTTCGACCTCATCATCTTCGACCAGTATGAGCGCCGGGGCGTCATCACGCAGACTTATCTCGCCAATATGGCGCGCTATGTGACCGATGGCGGCGCCTTGCTGATTGCGGCGGGCGAAGATTTCGCCGGGCCGGCCAGCCTCGCCCGCTCTCCGCTCGCCTCTGTCCTGCCGGCCTCGCCGACCGGCGTGGTCCGGACCGGGGAATTCGTTCCCGCCCTGACGGAAGCCGGCAAGCGCCACGCGGTCACCGCGCCGCTGGACGGCCGCAAATGGGGCGGCTGGATGCGCTATATCGAGTCGACAGCAGAAACCGGCGACACGGTTCTGGCGGCGCCGGATGGCCGCCCGCTCCTCGTTCTGGACCGGGTCGATCAGGGCCGGGTCGGCATGCTGATGTCCGACCAGATCTGGCTCTGGGCCCGCGGCTATGATGGCGGCGGCCCGTTCTCGGAACTGATCCGCCGGGTCGTCCACTGGCTGATGAAAGAGCCGGAACTGGAAGAGCGCCGGCTGAAACTCATCGCCGAGGGCGACACCGCCCGCGTGGAGCTGCGCACTCTGATGGACACCGCCCCGCCCCTGCAGATCGAAACGCCGGAAGGCGACACGATCGAACCGGCCTGGACGGAGACCGGCCCTGGCCAGTTCACCGCCGAAGCCCCGATTGACCAGCTGGGCCTTTACCGTGCCCGCGCCGGCGGCCTCGAAACGGTGGCGCTGAACGGGCCGGCCAATCCGAAGGAATATGCTGATCTTCAGTCCACCATCAAAGTTCTGCAGCCGCTGGCCCGCGCCACGGGCGGCGGCGTGTTCCGCCTGAATGCTGACGGCAGCGGCCTGCCGGACATTCGCCGTTCGGGCGCACGGGGCACCTCTGCCGGTGGCAACTGGCTGGGCCTGCGCGAACGCGGGGCCTATGCCGTGCGGTCTTCATCAAGTCAGGCCCTGTTGCCGGGCGTTCTGGCGGCGGGCTTCCTGGTGCTCCTTTTGCTCTTGGCATGGCGGCGCGAAGGACGTTAGAAACAAACTTAACTCGAGGGGACGCGAGATGAAGACACTCAAACAGATCGGGCTCATTGCCCTGCTGGCCGGTGCGGTCAGCTTTAGCGCTGCGGCGGAAGAAGCGGTGGCCTGCCCGAATAATGCGGCGCAGGCGATGTACCAGGTCTCCGAAGCCCTGCCGGGTGCGACGACGATGGAACAGGTTTCCAACGGTTACAACTACACCGCCAGTTATGCTGCGGCCTGCCCCGAAGATGCGTATACCCAGTATTTCGTCGCCCTTTCCTTTTACCGGCTTGCAGAGAAAATCGCCGACCCGAGACAGCAATTCCAATTGATGAGCGCCGCCATCGCAGCCCTTCATATCTATGACGCCGCCTGGGAAAACCTGAACAGAGATCTGATCTGGACCATGCCGGCCGAACCGGGGAACGGCCCCGACATAACGGTCTTTACCGGAACGAGAAGCACGTCACTTCTGGAAAGCAAGCTGGTGCCGATGGTCGTCGTCTTTGAAGCCAGCGGCCTGTTTCACGACATGATTTCCGGTAAAGGACAAACCGAGGAGTCCCCCTGCCCATGGCACCGCCCGGACATGGCCATCGCAGAGGCCAGTGGGCATGTTGTCGGGCAGGACACGGTTCTGCAGTATTATTCCACTGGCGATCAGTTGCCCAACATCATGGGCTCCGCCCATCGGCTGGAATTTCTCGCCGCCGCTTGCCCGAACGCCCGCAAAGCGATCGTTTTCGAGTCTGCGACACTCTACGCGCACGCGGCCGAAACGGCTTATGACTTCAACATTGACGACTCCGCCGCAGGCTATGCCAGCGATGCCATCACCCAATATGAGCTCTTCCGCAGCCTCGCCAACAACACCGCCGCGGACCGAAGCAAGCTCACCCTCGTGGACAATGCGCTGAAGCGGATGCGCAAATTGGCGGGCGAAGCGGCAGAATAGGCTCGCCCCAGCACAATCGCCCGGAGGCGCAGGGTGCGCTCCGGCAAAGAAACAAGGTGGCCCACGCTCAACTCGTATCGGGGACGTTATCGGGCCAGTCGGCCAGCGCGGCATTGGCCTTCAGCCGGATCGCCCCGGCAAGCAGGGCGAGGTCCGGTCGCAGACGGTGGCGCCCTGCAATCGGCAGGCAATAGGGCCTCACGTCGCCGCGCGTTTTCATCCGCTCGATCAGGCGGGCCATGCGGCGCGCAGCGGCGTCTGGCTGTTTTATGACTTTCAGCAGGCCCGCCGCCCGGCGCAATAGCGGCATGGCGAGGACAGGGCCTGTCCGGCGCGCTGGTGCCAGCGCACTGAATTCCCCCGGCGCTCTGGACGGCGGCGGCATCAGCACCATCCGGTATTGCGGCGGCAGATGCGCGCGGAAACTGGCGGTGACATCCTCCACGCCCTCCGGCAGGGGCGCAGCCGGACGTGCGGCGCGCGGCCGGACCGGCGCAAGCTCCAGCGTCATCGCCAGCAACAGGATCAGCCTGCGGAGGAGTGTCTCGATGACTTTCAGCTTTGCCCGCACCCGTGCGTGCAGCGTGCGGGTAATGGTTTCCGGTTGCAGGTGCAGATTGGCCTCACCCAGCGTGTCGAGCAGGTCGTTGCGCAGGCCTGTAAAGCCTTGTTCGAGAAGATCGGTCTGGTCATCCATGCGTCAGAGGATCATCGAAAACGCAATCCGGTTGGATAGCGGCGCGAGTTTTCCGGCGCCGGCCCAATGTATCCGGCCCCTGCCCTGTCGGAGAGGCGCCAGCCTATGCCGCTTCCGGATTGACCGCCAGACGGGCGGCAGGTGGTGCCGGCCCCTGCAGCTTCGGTTTCGGCATCAGGAACAGGGCGCAGAAAACCAGCACGAACCAGATCGCCACAACATGGAAACAGTCCCGGAACGCCAGAACCTGAGCCTCCGCCGACACCTGCCGCGCGATCACGCCAAATGCGTTCTGAAATGCCGGCAGTGTCGCCATGCCGGAGCGTTCCAGTTCCTGCGCATAGAGGGCATGCTGGTAGAGCATTTCGGCGTTGCCTTCATTCATGGCCGCCGACAGGTGTTCGCCGTGAAAGATCAGGCGCCGCTGCAGGAGAATGGCCAGCAAGTTCACCCCGAAGGCCCCGCCGACCTGCATCAGGAAAGAGACCCCACCCGTGGCCGACGCCAGAAGATGCGGCGGGGAGGCCCGCACGGCGGTCGTGTTTGCTGGCGGCATGCAGAAGCTGATGCCAACGCGTGACAGAAAGATCCAGCCGACCAGCACCCAGTAAGGCGTCAGCGCCGTAACCCCGGCCAGCAGATAGGCGGCGGCGGCAAAACTGAGAATGCCGAAGCCCAGCAGGTATCGGGCATCCATCCGGTCTGTCAGCCGTCCGGCAATGGGAAACCCGACGACCATGGCGAGGCCCGCCGGGATCATCATCACGCCCGCCGCGGTCGGCGAATAATGCTGCACCATCTGTACGAACAGCGGGATCAGGTAAGTGGACGAATAGATGGCAATGCCGGTGGCGGAAATGATCAGGCCTGCCGACCAGAACTGGCGATAGGTGAAAATGGCCGGATTAAGCGCCGGAAACGGATGGCGCAATTCCCACAGCACAAAACTGACCGCACCGATCAGGCCGATGGCGAATTTCAGATAGGTGATGTCAGAATCCCAGCCATCCCGGTTGGCCCCGGCAAAGGCCGACAGCAGGCTGACGACCGCCAGGGTCAGAAGGCCGAGGCCCTGCCAGTCCAGCGGCGGCCGGGTCCGGACATTCGGGTCCTCCCCCGAAGGCATCAGGAATGGCGCGACGCTGAGGGCCACAAAGGCGAGCGGCAGGGTGGCAATGAAAACCAGCCGCCAGCTGGCGAGGTCCACTGCGATACCGCCGAGCGCCGGGCCGAATGCGGGCGCCAGCACGACGCCGATGGAGAAGATACCCATCGCCGTGCCACGCTGATTGTCCGGAAAGGTCTGGAAGATCAGGAACATCGACATGGGCTGCAACAGGCCAGCCGAGATGCCCTGCAGGGCGCGCGACAGGATCAGCATTTCCAGCGAGGTCGACACAGACCCCAGCAGCGAGCCGACAATGAACAGGCACATGCCCGCCACATAGGTCGCCCGCGGCCCATAAGTGTGCATCGCCCAGGCATTGGCCAGCATCGCAATCGTCGACGAGGCAAGGAAGGCGGTGGACATCCATTGCGCCTGGTCCTGCCCGAGACCGAAGGCGCCGATAATGGCCGGCAGGGCGACATTGATCGTGGTCGCCGCCAGCATCGTGGCGAGCGAGCCTGTCAGCATCGCCCCCAGCAGCATCCAGCGATATTGCGGGCCGAACTGGGCAAAGCGCCGCCGGACAGCAGAGCCGGCCATCTCAGGAATTTCATGGGCGGGAATATCACCGGCCGGCTGGGTGCCGGAAGCGGCGGCCGTGCTGCTCATGCCGGCGTTCTGGAAGACTGCTTACGGATGCGGACGTTGACCATTGTACCCGGCCGCAGTCGCAGGCCCGGATCGTCGAGATCGATCCGCACGGTGATGCGCTGTGTGATCTTGGTGAAGACGCCATTGGCATTCGGGTTCGGCATCAGCGCCGACTCGGCCAGGGTCGCATTGTGGATCCTTGTGATAGTGCCGGTGATCTTCGTGCCGGGATGGCTGTCGGCCTTCACGCGGACATCGGCGCCCGTCTCGATCTTGCGGATGTCGGTTTCCTTGATATTCGCCGACACCCAGACCGCATCCGGATCATGCATCAGCGCCACACGGAAGCCCCGCAGCGAATGCTCGCCCGTGTCATAGAACAGTTCGTCGATCACCCCGTCGACCGGCGCGCGGATCGTGTGCTGCTCCACCACGACGCGCTGGGCGTCGACGCGGGCCTCGGCCTGTTGCAGCGAGGCGCGCAGGACGCCGAGGTCCAGCTCGATCAGGCGGACTTCCTCGCCCTGAATGGAGGCCGTGCGCTGTTCGGCCCGGGCGCTGTCACGGTCCGCTTCGGCCCGCAGCAGGCCCTGCCGCGCCGTATCGAGGGCGTTGCGCGACTGGTCGAGCGCGCTTTGCGGCACGAGGCCCCGGTCGAACAGGCCCTGCGTGCGATCATAATCGCGCTGGGCGGTTTCGAGGTTTGAACGGGCCGCTTCCACTGAGGCAGAGGCCGATTGCGTGCCGGCGCGGCGGGCGGCGACTTCGCTGCCGGCCTTGGAGGAGGCCAGCCCGATCCGGGCCTCCTCGCGGGCGATTTCAGCCCGCAGCCGGTTCGCCTGAGCCTCATACTCGGCCAGCGTATAGGCCGCCTCACGATCATCGATTGTGTAGAGAACGTCGCCTTCGTTCACCATGTCGCCCACCGAGACGCGCTGCGAGGTGATCTTGCCGGAAATGTCGGTCGAGACAGCGATCATATCCGCCGCAATGCGGGCATCGGAGGTCGACACATAGGCTGCCCGGTCCGCCAGGAAGCGGAAAAGTCCCAATAAAACCAACAGGCCCAGCCCGATCGCGAGACCAAGGCGCACGCGCGGATTGCGCAAATGCGCTCTCAGCGGTGTGCGCGTTGGCTGGAGAGTTTCGACCTCCGGCGTAACCTGTGTGTTTCCGTCCATGCCTCTCGCCGGGGCCATCCGGCCCTGTCCGTTTCGCTCCCTCGCGGCCCTGGGGACGGATTGTGCTCCGTCTCTGTATTCCGCATTACACATTTATCAGGGCATAACCCTAAGGCAGGCAAGCCCCCTTCTTGCCCTCCCCCCCGGGCGTCTGATTAGCTGCCGCCAGACAAGACCAATCCGGGAGCCCGCCAGATGCCGTTCGACCACCCCCTGCCCCCCTTGCCCGATCAGCCGGAAGGCGTCGCCTGGCCAACACAGGCCTGGCCCGAAGGCAGCCCGGTGCCTGGCACCGATACGGCAAGGCTGAACAGGCTGCTGGACCGTGCCTTCGCAGACCCGGCGCCGGAGACGATGGGCGAAACCCACGCCTTCCTCGCCGTACAGGGCGGCAAGCTCGTGGCGGAGCGCTACTGGCGGGACTATACGCCCGGCAGCACCTTCCCGTCATGGTCTGAAGCCAAATCGATCACCCAGGCGCTGGTCGGCATTCTGGTGCGCGAGGGCAAGATCGACATCCACGCCCCGGCCGATGTGCCGGAATGGCAGACCACGGACGACCCGCGGCAGGCCATCACGCTGGACATGCTGCTGCGGATGTCCAGCGGGTTGAAATTCATCGAGGACTATGTGCCGGGCTCTGTCTCCGATGTCATCGAGATGCTGTTCGGCAGCGGGCAGCTGGATGTTGCCGCCCATGCCGCGAGCCAGCCGCTGGAGCATGATCCGGACACGTTCTGGAGCTATTCGAGCGGCACGACGAACATTGTGGCGCGCTGCGCCGCCCGGGCGCTCGGCGGTGATGCAGACGCATTCCGCGAGTTCATGTTCCGGGAACTGTTCTCCCCCATCGGCATGCGCTCCCCTCTTCCGAAGTTCGACGCCGCCGGCACCTTTATCGGCTCGTCCTTCTGCTATTGTACCGCGCGGGATTTTGCCCGTTTCGGCCTGCTCTTTCTGCGCGGCGGTGTCTGGGATGGCACCCGCATCCTGCCGGACGGCTGGGCCGACTATGCCCGCACACCGACCCCGGCCGTGCCGGAGACCGAAACGCTCGGCTATGGCGCCCATTGGTGGCTGGGCATGGCCGGTCCCGGCAGCTTTTCCTGTAATGGCTATGAAGGTCAGTATACGGTCCTCGTACCGGAGAAGGACCTGATCCTCGTCCGCCACGGCAAATCCCCGCTGGAAGCCAAAGACGACGTCCAAGCCTGGATCGCCGACGTAGCGGAGTGTTTCTGATTCCGGCCGGGTTAGGACCATGATGATAAGCCGTTGGATATAGCTTCCGGCTTATTGCCGAACAGGTCTTTAACTAAACAGGGTGGTCCTGTGGCTTCTTCTGCCAGTCTCGGTCCACAAGCACCCGCGCACAATTACGAGAGGAGTTCCCCTTCCTTAAGCACACTTGGTTTACAATCTGACGCGTTTGCAGGCTGGCTGACGATTCGTATACGCTGAAAAGTTGTGCTATAAACCCCAAAAAGTTTACGGACAGATGGGGGATGAAATGTTCAGGCTTTTTGCTTTGTGTGCACTGTTCACGGTGACCGGTTGCGCCAGTTTCTTCGGCCCGCCGAAAGTACCCAAGACGCTCGGCGAGTACTCCTCGAATTTCGGCTACGTCCCGGTGGATCCGCTTCCCATCGACCAGCGGACTGGTGCGGACTCCTGTTACTGTCAGGTCGATTGCCAAGCGACAGCGGCGAGCACCTCGTCAACGACGAGCACACCTGCTGGTTCAACGACCACCACCGCTTCCGCAAGCAGCTCTGCTTCTGCAAATATACCGACAGATGAGACCTGCAAAGACGGGAAAAAAAGGTCCACCTGCTGCAAGGAAAAGGAGTTCATGCCGATTCCGGAAGCCTTGCCGGACATCGCCATCCGTTACGCCGTAGCGCAGTACACCGGTACCGGCGACGTTACCTTCGGCGCCTCGCAGACAACAAACAAAGGAGACGCATACCGCGCTGTACTGGACTATGTGAATGTCGATGAAGTGCCACTGACTTTCCTAATCCGGAAACAGGTCGCCTATACGGCAGAGGCCTTGGAGAAGAAAAAGAAGACCCCCAAAGAAATGCCCCCTGAATGGGTAAGACTGAGTGACCCGGTCGGCAAGGACTTTGAAGTCCTGAATTACGAAGTGATTATGGTTCCTCAGGAACCGAACAATTGTGACTCAGAGAGCAGCGAGAGTATAGCTGAATGCATTCGCGCAACGATAAATTCCAGTGAAGAAATCGTGGAAAAAGCGAAGACAGAAAACACGGCCCAATACGAAATACACACCTTTCCCGTCTATCTTGGAGTCGGACTTCGTTTAACTGCAGATTTCCGCGCGTTGAAGAATGGGGTGACACTTAGCGGCCTCGGTGCAATCGGCGTCGCGGCCGAGTCTGAAGCAATCGCAGGGACACTGACGGTCCAGACACTTGGCGTGTCCGGAAAGTCCATTGCCACCGCGCTGCCCCTCCCGGCCAAGCTGGACCAGACAACGATTGAGCAGAGTGTCCTCGCTATCGGCACCAGCCGGGCGTTGCTCTACAACCAGTCCGACCGGAACCTGTTACAGGCCAGCCCCCGCGTGGTGGGCATTTACTCGCCTGTTGGGTCAGACCCGAAGCTAATCAACGCCATTTATTCGGAGCTCTCGACTACACGCGTGAAATGGTTCCGCCCGTGCTGGCCAAAGGAAACCGGGAAAGCCGGTGAAGCAAAAGGCACTCCGGGGGAGAATTCGACGAACGAGTAACACGTAGCTTCGCCCAGCATTGCCGAACAAAAGACCGTATCCCTCAAGCCTAGCTGCGGCTAAGCTCCGCCCGCAACCGGGAGGAGATATAAGATGACATCCATGCAAGCGGCCGTGCTTTATGCCGGTCTATTCTGCCTGTTCATGCTGCTGCTGAAGGCGAATGTCGGGCGGGTGCGGACCAAGCACAAGGTCGGCTTCGGCGATGGCGGCAATGAAGCGATGCAGCGCAGCCTGCGCGTTCAGGGCAATGCGGTGGAGGATGTACCGGTCGTGCTGCTCGGCCTGATCGGGCTCGGCGCACTGGCCGCCCCGGTCCTGCTGATCCATGGCCTTGGCGCGGGCTTCCTGATCGGACGGATCCTGCACGCCATCGGGCTTGGCGGCTCATCCGGCGGCAGCCCGGGCCGCATGTTTGGCACGCTGATCACGGCGCTGGTCATGTTGATCACCGCCGGCGCCTGTATCTGGTACGCGGTGACTTAAGGCGCGGTGACAAGGCCAGACAGCTTGCTGGCGTCGCCGGCGAGGTCTTTCACCATGACGCGGGCCTGGTCCTGCGGGCCGGGAAACAGCAGCTGGTTCTTCGGGGTGACGGTGAAGCCAATCTCTCCGAAATAGCTGGGCGCACCGATCAGGATGGCGGCGGGCCAGCCAGCGGTTTGTCCGGCCTCCAGCGCTTCGCCCGTCACGGTCAGGCCAAGGCGGCTGCCCCGGTGCGATGGCGCAACGGCGACCGGCCCGTAGAACAGGGCCCGGTTCCGGGAAGGCCCGACAACCAGCGGCCAGACACGGCAGACAGCGATCACCTGCCCGTCCAGCACGGCGACGCGATTGATCTCCGGCAGCGAGTGCGAGTATTCGCGCAGCCGCTCGGCCGTCTTGGCAAAGTGGCCGGGGCCGAAGGTGCGGTCGAAGAGGTCTTCGATCGCCTCGGCGTGCAGATCTGGATTTTCGGGCACAATCTGAAGCATGACGCGCGCCTTTAGGGCCGTGCGCCCTGTGGATCAATGGGGCAATTGCGCCTGCTGCGCCTAATATTTCACCGAGCAGCCATAGGGCTTGGTCGCGTTGACGCCGACCGGTTCGCCCGCTGTGAGGCTGCTCAGGGCTTCACGCACATAATTGGTAGCAGTGGAGATATCGGCCACATTGGCCGATGCGGCGGAGTCGATCGCGCCCTGATAAACGACCCGCCCTTGCGGGCCGATGACGTACATGTGGGGCGTGGTCTTGGCCTTGTAGAGGCGGCCCAGCGTCCCATCCGGGTCCAGCAGGGTATGGGCCGGCGCCGCATGATGCTCTTCCGTCCACTGATTTGCAGTCTCCGCATCGACATGGCCCTGCTTGCCCGGCGCCGCCGAGATCACCGTCAGCCAGACCGCGCCATCGGCAGCCGCATCGGCCTGCAGGCCCTGCATGTTGCCGGGCGGCTGGGCATAGTGCTTGCGCACGAAGGGGCAGCCTTCATTGGTCCATTCGATCACGACGGTGCGGCCAGTAAAGTCCGACAGGGAGACCTCTTCGCCATGGGTATCCGTGGCCGTGAAATCCGGCGCCGGCTGGCCGACCGGAAGCCCGGTTTCAGCGCGTGCTGTAGAGGCAATCAGGGCGCCCGCCGTCAGGGCGACTGCGGCCGCCATACCGGCAGCCAGCGACAGGTTCCGCTGGTTGAGATTGATCATGCGTCTCTCGTGTTCGCGCGTTTACCGCCTGGTTCAGGGATTCACCGGCAGGCTGGTGACAAGGCCCGGATTGAGAATCTCGGGCAGGACCTGCGGCGTCTCCGAACCGGCAGGATACCACAGATACATCGGAACGCCTGCGCGCTGATGCCGCGCCAGTTCTGCTGCAATCGCCGGGTCTTTGCGGGTGAAATCCGCCACGAGGAAGGCCACATTATTCGCCGCGAAAAATTCATGGACGGCTTTGGATTTCAGCGTCGTTGCCTTGTTCACCTGACAGGTAGCGCACCAGCTGGCGGTGAAGTCGACAAAGACCGGGCGGCCTTCAGCGATCATGGACTGCACTTCGCCGGCGCTCCACGTTCCGGCGTCATACTTCGCCGCATAGGCAGAGGATCCGCCGATGGCCGGGGCTGGCGCCATGGCCCGTTCGGTGACGCCATAGAGCGCCAATGCCAGCGTGACGATGGCGAGGATGCGCGGCAGGCGCGCCTCGCGCTGCCAGAGCCAGGCGGCAAAGGCGATGGCGACCGCGCCAGCAGCGGTCCACGCCACGGCGCCGGACCCGGCCAGATCGCCCAGAACCTTGGCCAGCCAGGCCGCCGTCAGGAACATCGGGAAGGCAAAGAATTGTTTCAGCGTGTCCATCCACTTCCCCGGACGCGGCAGCAGCCGGTAGAGGTTCGGCACGAAGCTCAGCACAAGGAAAGGCAGCGCCAGGCCAAAGCCCATGGCGAGGAAGAAGGCGAACACGACCGGGGCGGAATGCCCCATCACCGCGCCGAGGCCCACGCCCAGGAACGGGCCGACACAGGGTGAGCCGACAACAGCCGCCAGGACACCCGTGAAGAAGGCGCCTGCATCCCCTCCCCTGTCCGCAAGACCGGAGCCCAGATTCTGAAGCGAGGTGCCCAGCTCGAACATGCCCATCAGCCAGAGGCCGACCGCGAACATGACGAGGACAAGGATCGCCACCACCGGCGCGCTCTGCAGCTGGAAGCCCAGCGTGATCGGCCCGGTCGCCGCCCGCAGGGCCACGATGACCGCCGCCAGGACCGCGAAGGAGATCAGCACGCCGGCCGTGTACCAGATGCCGTGACGGCGCACTTCCCCGGCCTGACCGCTGGAAACTGCCGACACCATGCCGAACGCCTTCATCGACAGGACGGGCAGCACACAGGGCATGAGGTTCAGGACGAGGCCGCCGAGAATGGCCAGCAGGATCAGTTTCCACGCCGCCACTTCCAGGCCGGGCATGCCGCCGGCCGGGCCGAGGCCGCTCGTATCCGGCAGAGGCGAGCCTTCAGCCGCGCTGATCCGGTAGCCGGTGCGCCCGCCGCCTTCCTGCTCGATCACAATGACGCCTTCGAGCGGCTTCGAGACGGCCGTGATGTCCGCGGCGCTGAGCGACAGGGTGGCCCCGTGACGGCCGAGTTCCACCGGCTGGCTCGCCGGGTGCTCGATGTCATGGCCAAAGGGGAAGAAGCGGATCGAACGGACCTTGCCGAACCCGCCATCCATGCGGAGGCTCAGCGACCAGTCGAGATTTTTCTTCAGGACCCGCGCCTCTCCCGGAAACGGCACGTCGCTCTTCGCGATCCATTTGCCGATCAGTTCGCCATTGCGGATGTTTTCCGCAGCCTGGTCCGTTTCCAGCTTCAGCTTCACATGTGCCTGTTCCGGCACGCAGGTGTCTTCGCAGATCAGATAGTCCGCGATCACGTCCAGCGTCACCGGCCCCATGGCATTGTCCGGAATGGTGATCGGGAATGGCAGGACGACCTGATGGTCATAGCCATAGTCCATGATCTCGCCTTCCACGACCGGCAGCAGGTGCGGCACCGGCCAGACAATGTCCCCCACCGCATCGGGGCGGATGTCACTGGCGGGCTGGACCAGCACCTGAGGCGGCAGCCCCGCATCCCCGGCATTACGCCAGTAGACGTGCCAGCCATCGTCGAGATCCATTTTCAGCGCGGCATAGACGGTCTCGCCCGGCAGGGCGGCATCGCGCTCGGAGATCAGCTCGACCCGCGCATGGCCCGCATCGACAGGCGCAGCAGTGGCGGCCGGAAGGAAGACAAACAGGGCGCTGAACAGGGCAGCCAGGCAGGCAGAAAACTTCATCGGGCAGGTCCGGTTTCTTGGAGTTGCCGCCCATATGCCCGCAAATGTCTTACGAAAGAAGGGCCTCGCGGAAGCGTGAAGGCAGTTCATGCCTCTCCCCTGCAAGAAAAAAGGCGGCCCCGAAAGGCCGCCTTCAATCTTGTTGCGCAGTGTGTACCGATCAGGCGTTGGCCGGCTGCGGGTTCGGCGACACCGGAATGCGCATGGCGCGCTGGATGACGCGCTGCCAGTTCAGCAGCGACACCATGTGCGCATAGACGGCACCGATGGCGCCATTGTTCTTCAGCTCCATGAACTTGTCGTCCGGAAGCGCATTGAAGCGCTCTTCGGAAATCGCCCAGTAGTCAGCGATTTTCTGAGGCGGGCCGGCTTCGGTGCCGTCCGGATTGCGCGGCTGGAAGGTGACCGTCTTCTGCTCGAACAGGTCGAGGTCACGGATCATCTTCACGAAATCCGACGTTGCCCGGCGCTGACGCTCGAATTCCTTGCAGAATTCAATGGCATCATTGGTGAACTTGCTCGGCTGGCCGTTCTCGAAGAAAGGCACTTCCGGCTGGTTGGTCACCATCGGCGCTTCGCGGTCGACACAGAGGATCAGGCGATCGGAATTATCGTCCGAGGCGAAGACGAACGGATAACGGCGGGCAAAGGCCGGCACGTAATAGTCTTCCACGATACGGCCGTCATCGCCGACATAGAGGTTCTGGCCCTGACGGATGCCCATGACGGCAACCGGCGTGCGGTCATCACCGACAAAGATCACCGGGAAAGAACTGGCGCACAGGCCGAATTCCGTGACGGTCACCGGGATGGCGTGCGCTTCGCGCATGAAGCCGAACGGCTGGTCGATCTGCTTGACGCCGAGACCGGCATGTTCTTCCGGAGACAGCGGCTGCGGCTGCTTGTAGAAAAGGACCTGACCTGTAAGGGCCGGTTGGCCTGCTGCGGGAGGCGTGTTCACGTGTGTCTCTCCGATCTGGGATAATTGGGCGTTTGCCTACCGGAAATAAACACTGGCTACAACTCCCGAACCAGCGTGAACTGCAGTGAGAGCGAAGTAAAAAACTGTCATGAAATCCACGTCTGACACGCGTTTTCTGATCCGCCGCCGCAGCGTGCTTGCCGGGCTCGCCGCCGGAGCCTCTCTCGCGGCCTGCGGTCCGCAGGTCGATGACGCCGGCACGCCCCGGCGTATCGCCCGCGAAGTGGACCAGACGCTGCAATCCATCGCGATGACCGAACTGGCGGCCGATCCGGAACTCGCCACGCGGCTCGGCCTGTCGGAAGACGCCGTTGGCTACCCGTTCAACCGCTATCTGACAGACCGGTCACAGGCGGCTTATGAGCGGCGCCGGGTCAGCCGGCTGGAAATCCTGGAAGTCCTGGCCGCCACCCCCCGCCCTGCCGAGGGCAGCCCGCAGGCCCGCCATCTCGATACGGTCACCGCCGCCTATGAGACAGCCGAAACCCTGTTCGTCGCCGGTCACGGCCAGACGGGGCTGGGTGTCTCCTATCCCTATGTCATGGATCACATGCGCGGCGCTTATATCGACGTGCCGGACCTGCTCAGCCGGGCCCACCCGGTGCGGTCTGCCGCCGAGGCGCGGGCCTATGTCGACCGGCTCGCCCAGTTTGCAGACGCGATGGAAGATGAGCGCCGGCGCCTTGAAGCCGATGCCCGGTCCGGCATTGTGCCGCCCGACTTCATCCTGGGCCGCATGCGCGATGTGGCGCTGAAATTCGCCGAAGGCCCGGCCGACACGCATGTCCTGATCACGACCCTGGAAAGCCAGCTGTCCGGACCGGAAGACATCAGCCTTGAAGAGGCCGAAGATATCCTGACCCGCGCGAAACGCATTGTCGGACAGGAGATCCAGCCGGCCTACCGTCACCTTGCCGACGCATTCACCGCGCTGCAGGCCGATGCGCCCTCACAGCCCGGCGTGTGGCAGCAGGCCGATGGCGACGCCTATTACACCTCCGCCCTGCAGGCCTACACCGATCAGGGCATCTCCGCTGAGGACCTGCACGTGCTGGGGCTCAGCGAAGTGGACCGGCTGACGGCGGAACTGGAGCTCGCCCTGTTCGAAGCGGGCCTGACCGAGGGCAGCGCAGCGGAGCGTCTGACGCTGCTGTCGGCAGAGCCGGACCAGATCTTCGATGCGACGCCGGAGGGCCGCGCTGCCCTGCTGGCCCTGATGCAGACTTATCTCGACCGGGCTGAAGCCGCCTTGCCCGGCATCGTCTCAACCGTGCCACGTACGAAAGTCGCTCTGCGCGCTGTGCCGGAATTCCTGGAAGCCTCCGCCCCGGCGGCCTTCTATTCCGCTGCTCCGGCCAACGGCACCGCACCCGGCCTGTTCGAGATCAACCTCGCTGACATGACCGACTGGCCGGCCTTTACGCTGGCAACGCTGGTCTTCCACGAGACGGTTCCGGGACACCATCTGGAAAGCGCGCTGACGGCAGAAAAAGCCCACCTGCCGCTGATCCGGCAGATGATCTGGAACGTGGCTTATGGCGAGGGCTGGGGTGTCTATGCCGAGACTCTGGCGGACGATGTCGGACTATACCATGACGATCCGCTGGCCAGGGTGGGCTATCTCCAGTCCATGCTGTTCCGGGCGGCGCGCCTCGTCGTGGACACCGGTATTCACCGCATGCAGTGGAGCCGGCAGGAGGCGATCCACTATCTCGTCACCGTGACCGGCCAGCCGGAAGGCCCGATGGCTCAGGAGGTCGACCGCTACACGGTCTGGCCCGGCCAGGCGGCGGCTTACTGGATCGGCCGCAAGCGGATGCT
This sequence comes from uncultured Hyphomonas sp., assembly GCF_963678195.1. NCBI lineage: Bacteria > Pseudomonadati > Pseudomonadota > Alphaproteobacteria > Hyphomonadales > Hyphomonadaceae > Hyphomonas > uncultured Hyphomonas sp. Next base: position 663,616 of record NZ_OY782759.1, on the reverse strand, counting down.
GGACCTGCGCGAGCGGGCCGAACGCGTGCTGGGACCGGATTTCGATTTCGTCGAATTCCACGACACGATCCTTACCGGGGGCCCGCGGCCCCTCTCGATTCTCGAGGAAGACATCGCACGCTGGTACACGTCGAAGATCCGCAAATAGGCCCGGAAATTCCGGCTTCTGCCCGAATTGTCCCAACACCGCCTAATTCCCGCCACGACCACCTTGCCATTCTGTCATGATCGAGACGCAGGTGGAGGACAATCATGCGCAACAGGACATTGGGACTGATCATGGCAAGTGCGGCAGCCGCGGCGCTGCTGACAGGTTGTGCCAGCGAGACAGGTGGTGGAGCGGGCGAAGTTTCCGTTGCCGCTGAAACAGCACCCCCACCGCCCCCGCCTGCCCCCCCGCCGCCTTCGGGCCGCCTGAAGATGGCGGTGACCGGCGCCATGAGCGCAAATGATTATGCCGCCGCCCCGCCCCCGCCCGCGATGATGGCGCCGGAGCCGGAGTTCCGCGACCAATATGAAGACGTCGACCCGAACCCGGTGAAGCTGACCAGCGAAGAACCGGTCTCGACCTTTTCCATCGACGTCGACACGGCCTCCTACGCCAATGTCCGCCGGTTCCTGAAAAGCGGCGTGCTGCCGCCCAAGGATGCCGTACGCATCGAGGAAATGATCAATTATTTCGACTATACCTATCCGCAGCCGGAGGCGGGCGCGGATCCCTTCGCCACCTATGTGACGATTGCCCCTTCCCCCTTCGCGGAGGGACGCCAGCTGATGCAGATCGGCATTCAGGGCCGCGACATTGACCGCGACGCCCGCCCGCCAGTGAACCTGACCCTGCTGGTCGATGTCTCCGGCTCCATGCATTCGGAAGACAAGCTGCCGCTGGCCAAGCAGGCCCTGAAACTGATGCTGGAAGAAATGGACCCGCAGGACACGATCTCCATCGCGGTCTATGCGGGTGCGGCCGGCGAAGTGCTGGAGCCGACGCCCGTCAGCGACAAGCGCAAGATCTACGCCGCCCTTGAAAATCTGCGCGCCGGCGGCTCGACCGCAGGCGGCGAAGGCCTGCGCCTTGCCTATTCACTGGCCGAACAGGGCCTGAAGGAAGACGCCGTGAACCGCGTCATGCTGCTGACCGATGGCGACTTCAATGTCGGCATCACCGACTCCGAACAGCTGGAGGACTTCGTGTCGCGCAAGCGCGAGAGCGGCATCTATCTCTCCGTGCTCGGCTTCGGGCGCGGCAATTACAATGATGCGCTGATGCAGAAGATCGCCCAGACGGGCAACGGCACGGCGGCCTATGTCGATACGCTGAGCGAAGCGCGCAAAGTGCTGGCCGACGACCTCGGCGGAAACCTGTTCCCGATTGCCGACGATGTGAAAATCCAGGTCGAGTTCAATCCGGCCCGCGTCGCGGAGTATCGCCTGATCGGCTATGAAACCCGCATGCTCGACCGGGCGGACTTCAACAATGACAAGGTGGATGCCGGCGACATCGGCGCAGGCGCCAGCGTAACCGCCATCTATGACATCACCCCCGTCGGTTCTTCCGCCGCCCAGATCGATCCGCTGCGTTATGGCGATGCTGCCAATGCCAGCGACCGGAAGTCCGGTGAATATGCCTTCGTGAAACTGCGCTACAAACCGCCGGGCGAGCCGGACTCCATCCTGCTGACCCATGCCGTGACCGACACCGACAAGGCAGACAGCCTGGAAACCGCCCCGCAATGGGTGCGCTTTGCGACGGCGGTGGCCGGGTTCGGGGAAATGCTGCGCGGCGGCGAGGACCTCGGCAGCGGCTTTGGCTGGGAAGATATCCGCAATCTCGCGGCAGGCGCCAAAGGCGAGGACGAATTCGGCTACCGCGCGGAATTCATCGAGCTCACCCGCCTGGCGGAAACAGCTGAGGCGCAGGCGGCGCTGAACCGGCCTGCGCCCGAGCAATAAACCTGAACAATAAGAGGAATCAGGCGGCGAGGGTTGCAGCGACCGGCGCCGCCTGCACTTCCTGAGCCTCGCGCGGATTGAGGCAAACCGGGCTGAAGCCCTCCTCGATGTCGGCGACCAGGCATTTGCGTTCGCGGGCGTCGAATTCGAGGGCCAGGAACACGGCCGTGGCGCCGTAGCGTTCCGCCTCTGCCAGCGCCCAGATGGGCTGCAGGTCATGCGGCCGGCCGGTCAGCTCCATCACGCGGATGATGCGCCAGCCGTACGAGTCGGGGGCTGCGAAGATGACGGCACCCGGGCTGCGGGCCCATGCGGCGTCTTTTGGAACACGCTGGAAGTCCCGTGCCTTGCCAGAGCGTCCCCGAAAACTGACTGAGATATTCATGTTCATGCTCCGTTCCAATAAGCATGTTCCTATCTTGTTCTCATCTTGTTCGCAAGAAGTTTTTAGTAAACAAAGGGTTAACGCTGCGCCTGTGGAATTACTTCACGATGGTGAAGCGCTTGCGGTCGAAAACCCGTAATACCTGCTGCAGGTCCCGCCCCCGGCGCAAAACCTGGCCGGCCTGTCCGTACACCACATACTGGCCCTGCATATTGGCGAGATGGGGCTGTTTCTCGATCCGCCAGGTCGGATTTTCGGCGTGGCGGCGGAAAATCGCGAAGATGGCGTGGTCCTTGTGCATGCCGATCGCATAGTCCCGCGCCTCGCCTGCCATGACCAACCGTCCGTAGACGTCGAGAATCGGACGCATCTCGGTTTTGTGGAAAGCGATTCGCGGCTCGCTGGGGGCCCGGCGGGAGGGAAATTCGCTCATTTTCTTTGTTTGTTACTCCCCTGTAATGCGAATTGGGGGCGGGAAAGCTCGCCTAAACGTCTTTTAATCTGATTTCGGGGGGAAACAGCAGGAATTGGGGCAATCCCGCCACCTTTCGGTCTTGCTTGCGCCCCCGCACACAGCCATCTTTGTCTTGTCGGACGGAGGTGACCATCACGCACCCCGGACCCATCAGCCCCCCCAGCCCCCTGGGGCGCTTGATCAACTTCCGTCCGACACACTTCCTCAAAAACAGACTGCAAGCCGTCTCCGCCTAGCTGCGCGCGCCTGGCGCCTTTCCGCTATTGGGCCCTTTTGACCCAACGGCGTCAAGAAGCGGCCCGAGGATCTTGCCGGCCGTGCGGCCCGCGCCCGACACCTGGGCAAGACGGCGGGCGATATAGTCGTCCAGATCTGCCTCGGACGGGTTGTCCAGCCAGTACAGCACGATGGGCGGCAGCACCGCGGTGAGCAGCCCCCGCTTGGAATAGCGGTTATAATCCTCTGCCGTGTCGCCTGCGGCGTCCCAGATGAAATCGGCCACGGCCCAGCCGCGCTGCAGCGCAGGCCCGGCATTCCACGGCACCATGCCGCGCGAAACGGCCCGGCGGACAGCTTCCCTGTGGGGCTCCAGCGCTTTCAGCCAGGCCAGCACGCCGGCCTTCACCTTGTCCGGCACGCGCAGGGCGGAAAGGTCCTGTGCAGCAAGGTCTGCCCTTGCCGCCTCCCCGGCTTCCTCGAAGAAACCGTCGATCAGGTCGATCACGCCGCGCGGAGCCGCAAGGGCCTGTTCACCCTTATCAAGCCCGGCCTGCCTGGCCGCTCGGGCGGCCGCAGCCTCCGTCCAGCCGTCAAAAGCGACCTCTGGCAGCAGCGATTCCAGCCAGCGGCGGCGAAGTTTTCGGGAAGGTGTGACAGTCATGACTGAACTCCATAGCAAAGGGGGGCTTGGCCAAATCCCTTTTCACGTGATATAGCGCGCGCTTTCCGGCCTGTCTGGCCGACACAAGGTCACAACTCGGGGCGACGCCCCCAGCCAATGGAGAGTACCATCGTACAGATCGTCGTCCGCGATAACAATGTTGAGCAAGCCCTGCGCGCTCTGAAGAAGAAGATGCAGCGTGAAGGCCTGTTCCGCGAAATGAAGGCCCGCCAGCATTTCGAGAAGCCGTCCGAGAAGAAAGCCCGCCAGCGCGCAGAGGCCGTCCGCCGCGCCCGCAAACTGGCCCGCAAACGCGCCCAGCGCGAAGGCATCATCTAGGCTGCCTCTTATCGCAAGATAATCAAAACCCCGTCAGAGCGATCTGGCGGGGTTTTTGTTTAAGCGCGGGCGCTTAACTGCCTGGAGCGGATCACAAGATAGATTGCGAAGGCCGGGGCGACGCCGGGGATGATGGAGAGCGGGATCGCGACCCAGCCGTGCCTTATGCCCAGCGCGCTTCGCTCATGGAGCACCCAGACCATCAGGATGACCGCGCAGAGGATCGTGTCCAGCGAATAGCCCGACGCAAACGGATTGACGAAGCCCGCTGCGAAAGCGCCGGCAATATCCCCGCTCTCGATCAGGGCCGGGACCACAATCACGCCGAAGGCGATCGTGAACGCCGCCCCCACCAGGAGAACGGACGCCTCAAAGATCGTTTTGCTCATTTCCCCACCTCTTCATTTTGTGGGGACATGGTACCAGCGGAATGGCCGAAGTCTAAACTGCCTTCTTGCGGAACATGCCCTTCAGCATCTTGCCGAGGTCGCCGATGCTGGCGCCGTTGACGGCCCCTGCCCGGTAGACGCGGACGGAGATCCAGAGCACGGCCAGCGTCGTCACCACCATCAGGCCCATCTGCAGAGCGACTTCCCACATGGGCGGATCATGTGGCATGCGCAGGATCAGCAGGAAGGGCGTGAACACCGGGATCCAGGTGGCAATGTCCACCACCGGAGAGCCCGGGTCCTGGAAGGCGATAATGATCGCGAACATGGGCAGCATCAGCAGGATCATCATCGGGCTGAGCAGCGTCTGCGCTTCCTGGATCGTGTCGCAGAGGGAGCCGAGCGCCATGAAGATCATGCCGTACATGATGTAGCCGAGCACAAAGCTGACCAGTGCGGGCAGCAGGATCTGCGGGCTGGCGGCGGTCGACAGGAAGGGGGCGATCATGTCCCCTGCCCCCGGCACCTGCGTCGCAAGGAAAGCAGAGCCCGACAGCGCAAACAGGCCCCATACCGCCATCATGGTGGAGGTCACTGCAAACACGGCCAGCAGCTTGCCAGCCAGCAGCTCCGGCATGCGCACAGACGTCAGCAGCGTGTCGAAGATCTTGTTGGAGCGTTCCTCGATCGTGCCCATCAACAGGTACTGGATGATCGAGAACACCATCAGCCAGAGGAAATATGCGAGCGCCCCGGCGACATAGACAGGCGCCTTGTCGGCCAGCGTGACTTCCGCCCCGGCCGATTCCTGCTCGGCCACGGTGCGGATCCGCCGGGCGGGCACATCGACGGCTGCGTCGTCCGCATTCTGGATGAAGTCCGGATCGAGCCCCGCCGCCTCCAGCGCATGCTTGCGCGCAAGGCGCCGCGCCGCATCCTGCGCCTCGTAGCGCAGCGAATTGATGCTGACATCATCGCTCCAGTATTCGAGCGTCTTGCCATCGGCTGACAGGATAAGCGCCGCAAACAGCGGCTTGTCTCCCTGAGGGCCGGACACAAGCTGTTCGCCCAACAGGTAAGGCCTCAGGCCGTCAATATCTTCTGCCGGGGGCGGCACTTCGATGAATTTCCGCTCCCGGAGCGACTGCATGGCGCCGTTCTGCGCTGCGCCCTCCGGCAATTGCATCTGCCCGGCGATCTCCTGCGCCATGGCAGCGGCCTCGCTGCGCTCAAATTCTGCATCGATGGCCTCGGCAAAGACCTTTCCAGGCTCGATGACCGTGTAGTAGCGGATAGGCGAGGATTGCGCCGCAAACAGTGCGAACAGCGAACCGACCAGCATCAGTGCCGGTACGGCTGCAAGGCTCAGCCAGAAGCCCCAGGCTTTCACATAGCCCAGATAGTCGCGGCGGAAGATGAGATAGATATTCCTCATTGGGCGGGCACCCCCTCTTCCCTCTCCGCAGGCGGATCATCGAGCGCAGCGGCCTCAGCCTCACCGACCAGCGATACGAACACGTCGCGCAGGCGCGCTTCGTCCGGCGCAAAACCGGTGATTGGCGCGCCCGCCTCAATCGCGGCCCGCAGCGCATCCTGAGGGCCGGCGCCCTTCGGCAGCGCGATGCGCCAGGCGTCGCCATGGCCCCGGTCGGCAGTGCGGTGGGCTTCGAAGCCTTTCGGGGCGAGCGCGGCGGCGAGGTCAAAGCCCTGCTCGACTTCCAGGCTCGCGCCCTTGTCCAGCGTTGCGAAGGCTTCCGGCAGTGTGCCATCGAAGACCTTGCGTCCGCGCGCCATCATCACAATCCGGTCGCACAGACGTTCGGCATGCTCCATCACATGGGTGGAGAACAGGATCGTGGCGCCGCGGGCATGTTCTTCGCGGATCAGGTCCTCCAGAACCTGCTGGTTGACCGGGTCGAGCCCGGAGAACGGCTCGTCGAGAATCAGGAAATCCGGCTTGTGGGCAAGCGTCGAGAGGATCTGAACCTTCTGCGCCATGCCCTTGGAGAGCTTGGAGACGCGGGTATTGCGGAACTCGCCCAGCCCGGTTGAGTCCATCAGCTCATTCGCGCGGGCCTTCGCCGCCCCGGCGCTGAGGCCTTTCAGGCGGGCGAAATAGGCAATCGTGTCGCGCGCGGTCATCTTCTTGTAGAGGCCGCGCTCCTCCGGCAGGAAGCCGACCTGGCGCAACGACAGGATATTCGGCGCCGCCCCGAACAGGCGCACCTCGCCCTCATCCGGCGGGATCACCCCCAGCGACACGCGCAAACTGGTCGATTTGCCAGCCCCGTTCGGCCCCAGAAAGCCGATGATGTGCCCTTCCGGCACGTCCAGCGACAGCTCCCGGACGGCCGTAAAGCCGCCAAACCGCTTGGTCACATTGGTCAGGACGAGGGGGGGCTGGGCCATCCGTGTCTCCGAATTCGTATGAAAATCGCTCGCTTTTCACGAGAGTCGATATGGCAACCTACTCTTTGGCCCGGTGCGCCTTGCCAACCCCTTAAAGCCGACGCAGCATGATTTCCGATGAAGACGAATGTTTCCCTTCGTGCACCTTCCGGTCTGGGGCTGGCGGCAAAGGAGTGTGAGCCGACGGCGCGCATGAGCCTGCAGTCCTATGCCCGCAAGCTCGCCCGGATAGAGGCGGCCCTCTCCCGGATGGACAAGGGATGCTATGGCTTCTGCCTCACCTGTGATGGCCGCATAGGGTTACACCGCCTCGAGGCCGACCCGGCCGAGGCGATGTGCGAAACCTGCGATGTGGGTCAGGAAGACGTCAGATAAGTACGCCGAAGAGCCAGATCATTGCCTGAATAAACAGGCCGGTGAACAGCAGGATGACCAGCGTTGCATACCAGCGACCGCCGAGATTCAGCACAATGCCGGACCCGATGCCTACAAGGGTCATCAGTCCGAGGGAAACCGCCCAGTGAAGGCCGAGGGCGACTGTCATGAGGGCATGTCCGAGCATCAGCGCCAGAATCAAGCTTCCCCAAGTGGTTCCCTTGATGAATCCATCCCAGGTGGCTTGCTGGTCGTGGATGTCCATTTCGCCGTGGTGGTATTCGCTGGCAGCCATTTAGGGCTCTCCCCGTGAAATCATTGCTGCCTGCCGTATTATCGAAGGCAGGCGAAGGGTCAAGCGGATGATGGCGCCCGTATTGCCGCAGATGACAGCTTTGTCAGTTCAGCTGGCCTTTTGCCTTGGGAACGGGCGGCGTGAACGGCTCCGGCAGCGGGGCGGCAGGCACGCCCTCTTCCTGCAGGGCTTCGCGTTCTTCCTCGGTCGTCTCGCCCCAGATCGGACGCTCATCCTGTTCGCCATAATACATGGAGCGGGCCTCTTCGGCGAAATCGCTGCCGACATAGTCGAAATTCTCCGCCACATGCTGGCGGGCCTTCTCCGCGAAGGCGGCAAACATTTTTTCCGGGTCTGCCGGCACATCCTTCTTCTTCGTCGCCGAAGAGACGGCCGGGGCCATGATCTGCTTGTCCACGCGGGAGGAATTGCACGCCGTGCAGCGCACCTGGCGCTTTTCCTTCAGGGTCTCATAGGCCGAGGAAGAGGCGAACCAGGCTTCAAAGTCCTCGTCACAGGCCTTGCAATGGAGCGCGTAGCGGATCACCGGTCAGCCCTCCTCGCCTCAGGGCTGGGCCAGCATCGGGTCCAGCTTGCCGGCCCGTTCAAGCGCCATCATGTCGTCGCAGCCACCGATATGGTGCTCGCCGACAAAGATCTGCGGGAAAGTCCGCCCGCCATTGGCGCGCTGGACCATCTCTGCCCTTTTGTCCGGGCTCATGCCGGCATCGATTTCTTCGAACTCGACCTGTTTCTCCCGCAGCAGCGAGACCGCGCGCGAGCAATAGGGGCAGAAGGCCCGGGTATAGATCGTGACTTTCGCCATGGGGATAAGCTCCTTGGAACCATTACACGAATTATATGGTGACATCGGTTTCCCGTACAACGCGCGCCAGCACCAGAACATCCACTTGCCGCGCCCCTGCCCGCCTGAGGGCACGGGTGCACGCTCCAAGGGTCGCGCCCGTGGTCAGCACATCATCCACCAGCAGGATGCGTTTATCCTTTATATGCCCGGCCCGGTTCTGGCGCAGCGCAAAGGCGCCGGCCATATTGCGCCGCCGCGCCCGGGCCGAAAGCCCGCCCTGTGTCGGCGTACGGCGGGTCCGTTTCAGGGCGTCCACGACCATGGGTACCCCTGTCCGCTGCGACAACGCCCCACCCAGCCAGGCCGACTGATTGAACCCGCGGCTCGCCAGCCGGCCATAATGCAGGGGCACCGGCACAATCACGTCTGCTTCATCCAGCAAGGTCCGGCCAGCCTGCGCCATCCAGCCGGCAAACGTGCCAAGCCCGTCGCGGCGTCCGGAGCGTTTCAGGTCCAGCACCAGGCGCCGTGACGCGGGGTCGTACACAAAGGCCGCCCGGGCCCGGTCCCAGCGCGGCGGGCGGGCGATGCAGACCGCACAGGTCGCGCCTTCGTCCAGTTCCGGGCCCAGCGGCATGCCGCACCGGTTGCAGACTGCGCTGCTCAGGAAGTGGATCTGGCTGAACTCATGCGGCGCCAGCGGCCCCTTGCCGAGTCCGCGTTCCCGGCTGACCAGCGAACGCGGCGGCCACAGGAAATCCGCGGCATTCCGCAGAAAGGCCTTTGAACGGCTGTGCCGCTGCTCCATATCGCGTGCCATGACGCCCGCTACTCCCCCGCGCCTGTTCGACCGTGCCCGTGTTGCGCGCAACCGCGACCGGGCAGCCATTTGCTATGACGATTATGCGTTCCTGAAAGAGCGTGTGTCGAGGGACATCGCCGAACGGGTTCAGGATACGCCGCGCCAGTTTGAGCACGCGCTGGACCTCGGCTGCCATGACGGGCGCCTCGCCCGCATCCTGAAAGAGACTGGCCGCGTGGCGGACATCGATGCCGGGGACCTGTCACCTGCGATGGTTGCCGCCGCGCAGGCTGCGGGCACGGAGGCAGGCGTTCTGGACGAGGAAACGCCAGCCCTTCCGGAGAACCGTTATGACCTGGTCGTCTCGGCGCTCTCGCTGCACTGGGTGAACGACCTGCCCGGCACGCTGGTGCGGCTGCGCCAGGGCCTGAAACCGGATGGCCTGTTTCTCGGCGCCCTGTTCGGGGCCGGCACGCTCGCCGAATTGCGCGACTGCCTCATGGAAGCGGAAACCGAACTTCGCGGCGGCGTTTCCCCGCGTCTCTCCCCCCTGCCCGGCCTGAAGGACATGGCCGACCTCATGCAACGGGCCGGCTTTGCCCTGCCCGTCGCCGACCGGGACACGGTGGTCGTGCGTTACCGCGACCCGGCGCGTCTGCTGGCTGACCTGAAAGGGATGGGGGAACAGAATGCTCTGGCGCCGGGCATGATCCGGCCGCTGCCACGCGCCGTGCTGGACCGGGCGCTCAGCCTGTACCGGCAACGCCATGCGGATCCGGACGGGCGCGTCCGGGCGAGCTTCGAAATTGTCCACGTATCGGGCTGGGCACCAGCGCCGGGCCAGCCGCAGCCCCTCCGCCCCGGTTCAGCCCGGGCAAGCCTCGCCGACGCCGTGCGCCGTCAGGACAAACGCAGCGAATAGCGTAACAGGATCACATACCGAAGCCGTCGGCAGCCTTGTTGAGCGAGCTGCCGGTGGATGTCCCAACCGCCGTCACGCCGCCAACAATGGCAAGGCAGATGATGCCTGCAATCAGGGCATATTCAACGGCCGTGGCGCCATCCTCACTGCCGAGGAAATGGGTAAACAGGTTCCGTGCGTCTTTCATCTTCCCTCCGTTATGTCTCCCCCGACAGAACCTCGAACAACGGAATATCCGCCGGAGGGGCCGGGAAATCAGACAGATTTGCCGGAGGAACCCATGCGATGGCCTGGCCTTCGCTTGGATGCACTTCGCCTGACCACGCCTGACATTTGTAGAGTGGCATGAGAAGATGAAAGTCGGGGTAAGTGAAACTCGCAAAAGTTATGGGCTGGAGTTCCGATTCCTTAACCGTAATCGAGAGCTCTTCCTGAAGCTCCCGCACGAGTGCAGCCTCCGGCGTTTCGCCGGGCTCGACCTTGCCGCCCGGAAACTCCCACAGGCCCGCAAGCTGCTTGCCCTCCGGGCGCTGCGCCAACAGGATTTCGCCTTTGTCGTTATAGAGTGCGGCCGCAACGACCAGGACGAGACGATGACTCATTTGGGGCTCATGTCCGGTAGGCGCCATTGATGTCGACATAGCCATGCGTGAGATCGCACGTCCAGACGGTGGCCGAATGCTCACCCGCGCCAACATCCACGCGGATCGTGAATTCCGGCTGGGCGAAAACGGCGCTCGCCGCCTCCTCGCTGTAATCCGGCTTGCGCGCGCCATTCACCGCAACCTGAACGTCATCGAACCAGATGGCGAGTTTGGTAGCGTCGATCGGCTCCAGCGACTTGCCGACCGCCATGACGATCCGGCCCCAGTTCGCGTCTCCGGCCGCCATGGCGGTCTTGATGAGAGGCGAATTGGCGATCTCGCAGGCGATGATCTTCGCAGACATCGGCGAGGCCGCCCCATCGACCTGGATGGTGACGAATTTCTGCGCCCCTTCCCCGTCCTTCACGACAAGCTGGGCAAGTTCCAGACAGACAGAGTGCAGCGCCATCGCCACAGAATCGAGGCGCGGGTCGTCTTTCGAGGTGATCGGATCCATGCCGGACTGGCCGGTCGCAAACACCATCAATGTGTCGGAGGTGGATGTGTCGCCGTCCACGGTGATCGAATTGAAGGTCTCGTTTGTGATCTCTTCCAGCAGTTCCTGCAGCACGTCATGCGCGATCGCCACGTCGGTGAAGACATAGGCCAGCATGGTCGCCATATTCGGCGCGATCATGCCGGAGCCCTTCACGATACCGGCGAAGTTCACGTCGTGCCCGTCAATGTCCATCGACATGCCGGCGCCCTTGGCAAACGTGTCCGTCGTCATGAAGGCGCGGGTCGCCGCTTCCCAGTCCGGCGTGCCGAGCTTTCCGGCAAGATCGGGAACGAACGCACCGACATAATTCGGATCCGGCAGCGGCTCGCCGATAACGCCGGTGGCGGCCAGGTAGCAATGCTCCTTCGCGACACCCAGCGTTTCGGTCATGGCCTTCAACGTGGCCTCATTCTTCTCCTGGCCCTTCGGCCCGGTGAAGGCGTTCGAGTTGCCGGAATTGGCGACCAGCGCGCGGGCCTTCCCGCCCCCGGTCTGCAGCGCTTGCCGGCACCAGAGGACATCGGCCGAAGCGGTCCGCGAAATCGTATAAACCCCGGCGCAGGTCGTGCCCTCGTCGAAGGCGAACAGGAAAACATCGTCACGCGTCTCACCGCGCTTTGCATAAAAGCCGCGTGAGCCCGTGGCAGCGCGCACGCCTTTCACCTCGGGTAGTTTCGGAAAAGGCGTCGCAAATGGCGATGGGGTGAGATTCAAAGTTCTGTTCCTTCAGGGGCCGGGCTGTCTTCGGATCCGGTTTCGGTGTCGGGAAGCCTGTAAGGCGTTGCGCTGTCACCGTCGAGCCCCGGTTCACCCTGCTGGATCTGCGCCTCTGCCTTGAGACGCCGCACGATCTTCGCGACCTGTTCAAGCGTCAGGAAGGTGACGATGTCCGGCCGCATTTCTTCCCGCGTTTTCGGGGCACGCGACCGCCGGTCCTTCACTTTCAGGATGTGCCAGCCATCGGCCGATTCAAAAGGTGGTGCGACCTCACCCTCCCCCGTATTCGCGATCACCAGAGGGAAAGGCGCCGGTTCATCATTCGGGGAAATATAGCCAAGGTCCCCCTGCTCCATGCGCGTGGCCGTATCGAGAGAGTTGGCACTGACCAGGCTCTCAAAGCTTTCGCCAGCCTGGATCCGGTCGAACAGGGCCTGCGCCTCTTCCTTCGTGGCGACCAGGATGTGCGCGATGCGGACCTCGTCATCATCCTGCTGCAGGGCGACCTGTTTCTGGTACATCGCCTCGATCTGATCCTCGGTCACATCCTCAGCGACGAGGTTTTCGACCAGCAGGTTCCCGAGAATGCGCTCCTCGGCCATCTCGAGACGCCGCCGGCCGGCCGGATCCTTGTCGAGTCCGCGCCGAATCGCCTCCTGGGACATCAGCTTCTGCTCGATCAGCTGGTTGAGGACGGTGTCATATTCCGGATCGCCCCGTTTGACCTTCGTCCCGGCCGGAACGAGCCCCCGGGCCACCGCTTCCAGCTCGACATCGCTGACATAGATTTTCTCGCCATTGACCGTCGCCGCTGTTGCGCCTTCAACGCGCACAGGAACTTCCTCCTCCGGTGGCGGGCTGCAGGCAGCCGCCGTCAGGATCGCAAGTCCGGCAAACAGGATACGCGGGCTGACCCGCAAAGCCTTCAGATTCAACACAGTCATCACTCCAGCTGTCTGATGGCGCCGCATTGACACCCCAATGCGGCGTTCTTAAGTCTCACCCGCGCGCTGGTCGAGTAGGTTTGGCCGGTGTAATCTCGGTGGGAGAACCCGCGTATTCCTGTGCGGTCACACGGTCAGGATCACTGTTTCTTCGCCCCAGACCTGATTGGTGCAGCCTGATATGTTTTCCGTCGCCCGCAAGATTTTCGGTTCCGCTAACGACCGCAAGCTGAAACCCCTGCGCGCCCGCGTCAACCGCATCAATGCCCTCGAACCCATGATGGAAGCGCTTTCCGACAGCGCACTCAAAGGCAAGACCGCAGAATTCCGCAAACGCCTGGCCGATGGCGCGACGCTCGACTCCCTGCTCGAAGAGGCCTTTGCCGTCACCCGCGAGGCCTCCCGCCGCGCGCTGGGCATGCGCCATTTCGATGTCCAGCTGATGGGCGGCATGATCCTGCATTCCGGCGCGATCGCCGAGATGCGCACCGGTGAGGGCAAGACACTGGTCGCCACGCTTGCCGCCTATCTCAATGCCCTTGAGGGCAAGGGCGTGCACGTCGTGACCGTGAACGACTACCTCGCCAAGCGTGACGCCGAATGGATGGGCCAGATCTATGGCTTCCTCGGCATGACGACCGGCATCATCGTGCATGGCGTCACCGATGAGGAGCGCAAGGCCGCCTACGCTGCCGACATTACCTACGGCACGAACAACGAATTCGGCTTCGATTATCTGCGTGACAACATGAAATACTCGCTGGACCAGATGGCCCAGCGCGGACACCACTTCGCCATCGTCGACGAGGTGGACTCCATCCTGATCGACGAAGCGCGCACGCCGCTGATCATTTCCGGCCCGACCGACGACCGATCCGACCTCTATATCAAGATTGACGCGATGATCCCGCGTCTGGAAGAGGACGACTACGAACTCGACGAAAAACAGCGCTCGGTCACCTATGCCGAAGCCGGCATGGAAAAGATCGAGGCCTGGCTGGAAGAAGAAGGCCTGATGGAAGGCTCCCTGTGGGAGCCGCACAACATCACCCTCGTCCATCACGCCAACCAGGCCCTGCGCGCCCACAAGCTCTACGCCCGCGACAAGGACTATATCGTCAAGGGTGGCGAGGTCATGCTGATCGATGAGTTCACCGGCCGGATGATGGAAGGCCGCCGCCTGTCCGAAGGCCTGCACCAGGCCATCGAGGCCAAGGAACGCGTCGACATCAAGCCCGAGAACCAGACGCTCGCCTCAATCACCTTCCAGAACTATTTCCGTCTCTACACCAAGCTGTCCGGCATGACCGGCACGGCCCTGACCGAGGCTGACGAATTCGCCGACATCTACAAGCTGGAAGTCATCGACCTGCCGACGAACAAGCCGATCCAGCGGATCGACGAGGACGATGTTGTCTACCGGACGGCCAAGGCGAAATATGCCGAGATCGTCAAGGAAGTGCGCGAGTGCCACGCCAAAGGCCAGCCGATCCTGCTCGGTACGGCCTCGATCGAGAAATCGGAAGTCCTCGACAATCTGCTGACCGCAGCGAAGATCCCCCACAAGGTTCTGAATGCGCGCCACCACGAGCAGGAAGCCATGATCGTGGCCAATGCCGGCGTTCCTGGCGCTGTGACGGTCGCCACCAACATGGCCGGCCGCGGCACCGACATCCAGCTCGGCGGCAATTACGAGATGCGCCTGGAGCAGGAGAAGGAAAAGAAAGAGGCCGAACTTGGCCGCGATCTGACCGAGGGCGAAACCTCCCTGCTCGCCTCCCAGATCAAGGCCGACATCGAGGTCAAGAAAAAGCGCGCGCTCGATGCCGGCGGCCTTTATGTTCTCGGTACGGAGCGCCACGAAAGCCGCCGCATCGACAACCAGCTGCGCGGCCGGACGGGCCGTCAGGGCGACCCCGGAAAATCGAAATTCTACATCTCCATCGAAGATGACCTGATGCGCATCTTCGCAGCTGAGCGCATGGACGCCGTGATGCGCCGCCTCGGCATCAAGGAAGACGAGGGCATCACCCATCCCTGGATGAACAAGGCGATGGAAACCTCGCAGCGCAAGATCGAACAGCGCAATTTCGAGATCCGCAAGAACGTCCTCAAATATGACGACGTGATCAATGACCAGCGCAAGGCCATCTTCGAACAGCGCATGGAATTCATGCGGGCCGATGATGTCTCCGACGTGATCCTCGAAATGCGCGAACATGTGATCGACGCACTCGTGACCCGCACCATGCCGGAAAAAGCGTATGCGGAGCAGTGGGACGTTCAGGGCCTGCGCGAAGCCATGCGCAATGAATTCGCGATTGATCTGCCGATCGATGAATGGGCCGCCGAGGAAGGTGTCGCCAACAAGGAACTGGCCCAGCGCATCCGGGATGCGGTGGACAAGGTCTATGAAGCGATCACCGATGCCGTCGGCGCGGAGCAGATGCACCGGATCGAGAAGCAGATCCTGCTTCAGGTTCTCGACATGCGCTGGCGCGAACACCTGCAGATGATCGACCAGTTGCGGTCGGTGATCCACCTGCGTTCCTACGGCCAGCGCGACCCGCTGAACGAGTTCAAGTCCGAAGCCTTCAACCTGTTCCACAATCTGCTGGAAGAACTGCGCGCAACGGTGACCCGTTCGCTGATGCACATCCGTGTACAACAGCAGGCGCCGCCGGAACAGGCACAGCAGCGCCCTGCCCCGGCCCAGATGCCGCAAAGACCTGCGCCAGCACAGATGCCGGTCCCGCAGCCACCAAAGGCACCAGCGCACGAAACGCACCTCGACCCCGATACCGGTATCAACGAGATGGACCCGGACGACAAATCCCAACCGCCCGGCCCGGAACTGCAGCAAGCCGAAGACGACTGGTCGAACACGCCGCGTAACTCGCCCTGCCCGTGCGGCTCCGGCAAGAAATACAAACACTGCCACGGCGCCCTCAGCACCCAGCGGGTGTAAGCTGCCATGCCCCGGCTGGTCATGATGTCAGGCCTGCCGGGTTCCGGAAAATCAACGCTGAGCAAAATTCTCGCCGGACGGGCTGGCGCGAAGCTTTTGTGCATCGACGTGTTCGAACAGGATTTGCGTAATCAGCATGGTGCTGACTTCGATGTCGGCACACGCGGCTACCAGCAAGGCTATCGTTTGGCTGCCCGGCACCTCGGTGAGGGCCGGAACGTTATCGCGGATGCGGTCAACGCCGTCGAAATGGCCCGTCAGGGCTGGCGCGATGTCGCCGCAGCAACCGATACAGATATCGTCGAGATCGAAATCCTCTGCTCAGACATCGGAGAAGTCCGCACCCGGCTTCAAACCCGCGATACAGGGATTGAAGGGCTTGCTCCAGTCCAACTGAGCGCTGTGTCCTCACGCGTGTGGGAACCCAATCCGAACAGACACGCCGCCATCGATACGGCAGGAAAACCGGTTACATCCTGCGTTGACGCGCTGGAGCAACTCGCCTTCGGTCACACTTGACTTCGCGGGCAAGTCGGGGGAACGCCAGCGTATGACGGCGTTTCCCCTCCCCTCCGTGCGTGGCAAGATCATCGAGAATGCGCCGCTGGCGCCCTACACCTGGTTCCGGGTGGGCGGGCCGGCGGATGCCTTGTTCCTGCCGGCTGACGAGGACGACCTGCAGGGCTTCCTCGCGGCGCTGGACCCTTCCGTGCCGGTGACGGTGCTGGGGGTCGGCTCCAACGTGATCGTGCGCGATGGCGGCATTGAAGGCGTCGTGATCCGCCTGATGGGCAAATACTGGGGCGAGGTCGAGGCGCTGGACGGCATCACGCTGTCAGCCCGCGCGGGCGCGCTGGACCTGTCGGTCGCCAAGGCTGCTGCTGCGAACGGGATACGGGGGCTGGAATTCCTGTCCGGCATTCCGGGCTCTATCGGCGGGGCGACGCGCACCAATGCGGGCTGTTATGGCCGCGAGCTGCGCGACACGCTGGTGGCCCTGCACGGTTTCCGACGGGACGGTACAAAAGCGGCCTATCGCGGGCCGGGCAAGCCGGGCGCCCAGCCGGAAGCGCATTTCTCCTATCGCCACACAGATTTGCCGGATGATCTGATCGTCACCCGGCTCATTCTGGAAGGCAATGATACCGACGCCCCGGAAAAAATCCTCGCTGACATCGAACAGCTGCAGGCACGCCGCGCCGACACCCAGCCGATCAAGGAAAAGACCTCCGGCTCCACCTTCGCCAATCCGGACCCGCCGGGCACGCCGGACCAGCGCTCCGCCTGGAAGCTGATCGACGCGGCAGGCTGCCGGGGCCTGAAAGTGGGCGGCGCGCAGGTCTCTCCCAAACACTGCAATTTCCTGATCAATACCGGCGACGCCACCGCCGCCGATCTTGAAGCGCTGGGCGAACTCGTCCGCCGCCGGGTGCTGGAAACGCAGGGCGTGGAGCTCCGCTGGGAAGTGCGCCGCATCGGCCAGCTGGCCAGCGAGACGGCCTAGAGCGTTCCGCGCAGTTCGAAAATCGCAATCGGACCGAAGCGGCGATTGCGGTCTTCAATCGAAGCGACCGGACCCAGCCGGCTGGTCTCATAAATCTCCCTCCGGAAACTGTCTTTCTGGTTCAGGAGGTTTCCGACCGCCAGCGTGGCCGTCAGGCCCAGCACATCCTTGTGCTCCAGGAACGCATAGGCATAGCCGGGTGTGGAAGCTTCGATGCCGCTTTCACCAAGTTGGTAGTAAGGGTTGCGTTCGAACTTCTCCGCAAAGGCGCCCCAGGCCCAGTCCGTTCCCGGAACATCCTGCCGGAACTCCAGGTTCACATAATAGAGCTGGCTGTCATTGATCCGGCGGACCTCCCCGGTCAGCGGGTCGGTGACCTCGGAATCGTAAACTTCGGCAAAGCTCGTCAGCTCACCGCCGGGAACGCCCAGCCTGTCAAGCTTGAGCGTTGTGTCGAGCGTCACGCCAATTTCCCAGGCGGTGTCGAGATTTCCCGGCCCGTCGCCTGTGCCGATCGGGACCCGGTCGACGATGTCTTCAATGTCGGAATAATAGGTGTTCAGCGTCGCCGCCCCCCAGGCGCCAAAATCCTTCTCCGCCTGCAGGCTCCACTTCCAGGCCTGTTGCGGCACGATTTCGGCATTGCCGGAATTGCCATTGTCGGCATTGAGGTTCACCGAGGAGATGAAGTCGAAGAAGTCGAGCTGGCCGACTTCCCGGTCGAGGCGTGCCGTCAGCTTAAGCTTCGGGTCGGCCTGCCAGGACAGGCTGACAAAGCCCTTCGGCCGGGTGAATTCCCGCGCATTGGTATTGTCGCCCGACTGGGTAAGCTCGGAATATTCCGCCCCGAGAGAAACCTGCAGCCGCAGCGCCTCCGTCAGGACGCGCCCATGCGTGATGGCCACTTCCCAGCGGTTTTCCTCAACGCGGGAATTGGCGCCCGGCAGCGGAATGATCTCGAAGGGCTGGCCGTCCAGTGCAATGCTCAGCCCGGCTTCGGCTTCAAGGAAGTTGAACGCATTCTCGACAGAGACCTGCCAGTCGCGGCCCTCACCCGTCGCCCAGGCATATTCGCCCCGGCCGATATATTCGCCTTCATCTACGGTCTGGCTGAACCGCGTTTCCGAGAGGTCAGACCCGTCGACCGCACCGATACGGACGGAATCGTTCACCGGGCTGTTCTCGCGGCGGATCAGTCCGATTGCTTTCAGGCGGCCCGGCCCGAGGCCGAATTCATAATCCCCGCCGAACTCGGCATTCCATTCGTCTTCTCCCTTGAGAAAGAGGCGCCGGCCTTCCAGCCCGCCGACAGGAAAGGTCTTCGAAATTTCCTTCCGGTCGAACTGATAGATACCGACCCGGCCATTGAGGTTCGCCACCACACCGCTTGGCGGTGTCCAGGAAAGTGATCCGGACACGGATGCATTGTCGGCAATATTGGTCACGTCTTCCTTGCGGCGTTCCAGCAGCGTGCCGTCCGCCGACGTGATGGATTCCCATCCTGCATGGGCGCCGCGTTCCGGCAGGCTGCTCGCCTCGACGCTCCAGTTCAGGCGTTCGCCGCCGCCGGACAGGGTGACCACGCCCTCATGGAAGTAAGGCGTCAGGTTTTCCCGGAAGCGGGATTTCCAGCGCCAGGTGCCGGACATGCCCCCTTCCCCGTCAGTCGTGACATTCACCACCTGCCCGGACAGGCCCGGAATATCCAGCGTGGTGCCGTCGACGACTTCGATGCGGACAACCCGCGTGGCGGAAATCCGCCCGAGCGCCGCTTCGGCCCCGTTTGATTTGCCGGAAACCCGCTGGCCATTGATCAGGACATTACCGCTGGCCTGCCCGAAGCCGCGCGATCCGTCATCATCGCCCTGGATGGAAAAGCCGGGAATCCGGTTCACCATGTCCAGCGCGGTTTGCGGATTGTACTGCGCGAAATCGGCGGGCGCGAAATCGATGCCGGCAGAGGCGGGCGTGCCCGCATCAGGCTCGGCCATGGCGGGGATTGCGGTGAGACCGGCTGCCGCCAGAGCGGCAAATCCAGACAATAGGGTACGGCTGACAGCCACGGGGCGCCTCCTGCTTCCTCAGTTTTGGTGAAGAGAAACCGGCGCCCCCGCCAGCGACTCATCTTTTCGTTATTCGATAACGACTACTGTTGTAGTCGTCACGGCGCAAGAGTGCCCGATCATGACATTTTCGTAATCCGGCTGCGCCCTGCCGCCGCTTCGCCTCGCTTAAGCCCCTATTCACCGGCACGGAGCAGAAAAGACAGTTAGAAACAGGTGAGCCCGGCGGGCGCACCGGGCAGGAAGGACTTTCAGAATGAAACGTGTCGCAGTCATCTATGGCGGCTGGTCCTCTGAACGTGAGGTCTCGATTTCCTCGGGCACGCAGATGCTGAAGGCCGCACAGGCCGCAGGCTATGACGCGATCGGTATCGATGCAGGCCGCGATCTGGCCGCCCAGCTGTCGGAGGTGAAACCGGACGTCGTCCTGAACGGACTGCATGGCCCCTGGGGCGAGGATGGCTGCGTGCAGGGCCTGCTGGAGATCATGGACCTGCCCTATTCCCATTCCGGCGTGCTGGCATCTGCCCTCGCCATGGACAAGCTGAAATCCAAGGCGGTCTACCGCGCTGCTGGCCTGCCCGTGGCCGAAGACAGGCAGGTCACCCGCGAAGAGGCGGCCGCGGCTCACCCGCTGGAGCCGCCCTATGTGGTGAAACCCGTCAATGAAGGCTCCAGTTTCGGCGTCCTGATTGTGCGCGAAGGCACCAATGGCCCGCCTCAGGAATTGCTGGGCGAGAGCTGGCATTATGGCGACTATCTCATGGCCGAGGAATTCATTCCCGGCCGGGAACTGACCGTCGCCGTGCTGGGCGACCGGGCCCTCGCCGTGACAGAGATCACGACCTTAAGGGACTATTACGATTTCGATGCAAAATATTCAGCTGGTGGATCACGTCATGTGATCCCGGCAGACGTGCCTGAGCACATAACCGCCATGGCGATGGACTTCGCCTTGCGGGCACATCAGGTCCTTGGCTGCCGGGGCGCGACGCGATCCGACTTTCGCTACGACGACAAGAGAGACCGGCTCGTGATCCTTGAGACAAATACCCAGCCAGGCATGACGCCGACCTCACTTGTCCCTGAACAGGCCGCCTTCGTGGGCATGTCCTTCGAAGACCTGGTCGCATGGATGATTGAGGACGCTTCATGCCGAAGATAAGCCGCAACCAGCCCCCTCCGAAGCGCAAGCGCGAACCGATCACTTTCGTGGACGAAGTGACAGGCGAGGAAGTGCGCGTCTCGTCCGTCCTGTTCGGCTTTGTCATGCTGATCGCCATCATCGTGGCGCTGGCCGCCTGGATGGGCGGATCCATGTCGCAGATCGAAAACCGGTTTGCCGGCTTCATGGATGATTCCGCCCGCATGGCCGGCGTCTCGGTCAACGAAGTCTCCGTCCTCGGCCTGGAACAGGATCCGGCACTGCAGCAGGAAATCCGCGCGGCCGCCATGATCGAGCCCGGCGAGAACATGTTCCGCGCCGATCCCTACATCATCCGCCGCCGCGTTGAGGGCACCCATAAAGTGCTGAACGTGCGCGTGCACCGCCTCTGGCCGGACCAGGTCGTGATTATAGCGGACGCCGCCGAGCCGGTCGCCATCTGGCATGACGGCACTGAGTGGACCGTGGTCGACGGCCTTGGCCGTGTCATCCCGGATGAACGCGCCAGCGACCATCCGGACCTTGTCCGCGTCGCCGGCCGCGGTGCACCGGAAGCCGCCCCTGCGCTCGTCAAGGCACTGGCCGATGCACCCGCCGTCACCAGCGATCTCGCCATCGCGACCCGCATCAATGACCGCCGCTGGGACATGCGCCTGATTTCCGGCGCCACCGTCCGCCTGCCGGAAGATATCGACCTGACGAGCGCGCTTGGCCGCCTGAGCGACCTTCAGGTGCGCACCGCCCTCATGCAGCGCCCGCTGAAAATGATCGACCTGCGCAATGCCGGCCGCGTCTATCTCGGCCCGGTCAACCCGCCGAACTTCAATGCGCGCGAAATCGCGGCGCGGTCCTGATGGCGAACGTCCAGTCCCGCCGGGCCCCGCGTATGGGCCGTTCGCAGACCGGCACGGTGGCGGCGCTGGACATCGGCTGCTCGAAGATCACCTGCCTGATCGGCCGCAATGACGGATCCGGCCCCCGCAGCTTCCGCATCCTCGGCGCCGGACGCCAGCAATCGCGCGGCTTCACCGGCGGCACGATCACGGACATGGAAGGCCTCGAACGCGCCATCCGTCTCGCCGTGGAAGATGCCGAACGCGAAGCCGGAGAACAGATCTCCAATGTGATGCTCGGCATCACCGGACAGAAACTGGCCTCCACGCTGGTAACCGCCCGGATCGCGATCGACGGACGGGAGATCAACCAGAAAGACGTGCGGCGCATCCAGGCCCAGGCGCTGGCGAAGATCCCGGCGCGCGGCGAAGAAACCCTCGCCGCCTGGCCGGTTGCCTACCGCGTCGACGAGCAGGAAGGCGTGCGCGAGCCGCAGGGCATGTATGCCAATGAGCTGAGCCTGCTGCTGTCGGTCGTCACCGCACCGAAATCGGTGGTGAAGAACCTCGTCGAATGCGTGGGCCGCGCACATATCGGTGTCACGGCCCTGATCCCCTCCTCCATTGCGAGCGGCGCAGGCACGCTGATCGACGACGAAATCGAGAATGGCGCCATCTGCATCGATATGGGTGCCGGCGTGACGGCCGTCTCGGTCTACCTGAACGGTTCCCCGGCCTGGCTGGGCCTTGTACCGGCGGGTGGATCACATGTGACTTCTGACCTGGCGCAGGGCCTCGGCACGACCTTCGCGGCTGCCGAACGCCTGAAAAGCGTCTATGGCACGGCCAATCTTGAAGGCCCCGGCCTTGCCGAAAGAATCGAAGTCCCGCGCCTTGGCGACGATGGCCGCCTGCAGGCAACGCGCATGGAGCGCGGCCAACTGGCAGCGATCATCGCCCCGCGGGTTGAAGAGACGTTCGAATTCGTTCGCCAGACCCTCGATTCCAGTGGTGTACGCAAAGTACTCCCCCACCGGGTCGTGCTGACGGGCGGCGCTTCGCAGTTGCCGGGCGTGCGCGACGTCGCCAGCCGCATCCTGCAGGCGCCAGTGCGGCTTGGGCGCCCGACCATCGCCGAATTTCTGGGCGAAACACTGGCAACACCAGCTTTCTCCACAGCCTCCGGTCTGCTACTGTACTCCGAGTTGGGGTTTGCGGACGCAGTGAGGGCAGCTGCTTCGCGCAAGGACGGACCAGAGTCGAGAAGCGGCGTGGTGAACAAAGTGTTCCATTGGCTCGAAGAAAATTTCTGAGCCGATTTCACTCCACTTAACTGCTTCTTAGCCGCATCACGTCATCTTGCCTCACGGCAGGGGTCCGCGAACGAGTAGAGTGAAGTGAGGGATGCAATGAATTACGAACTGAAGCCCAGGATCCTGGTCTTTGGCGTCGGCGGTGCCGGTGGCAACGCAGTCGACAACATGATCGAAGCGAACCTGCAGGGCGTCGAGTTCATTGCAGCCAATACCGACGCGCAGGCCCTCTCGCGTTCGAAAGCCGACACGCGCATCCAGCTCGGCCCGGTCACCACGTCCGGTCTTGGCGCCGGTGCACGTCCGGAAATCGGTGAAAAAGCCGCCGAGGAATCCATCGACGAGATCAAGCAGCAGCTTGAAGGGGCACACATGGTGTTCATCGCTGCTGGCATGGGCGGTGGCACCGGCACAGGCGCAGCCCCCATCATTGCCCGCGCTGCCCGCGAAATGGAAATCCTCACCGTTGCCGTCGTGACCAAGCCGTTCGGCTTCGAAGGCAACCGCCGCATGCACGTGGCTGAAAGCGGGCTGGACCTGATCCGCTCTCATGTCGACACGATGATCGTGGTGCCGAACCAGAACCTCTTCCGCATCGCCAATGACCGCACGACCTTCGCCGAAGCCTTCCGCATGGCTGACGACGTGCTCTATTCCGGCGTGCGCGGCATCACCGACCTTATGGTCATGCCCGGCCTGATCAATCTCGACTTCGCCGATGTCAGCTCGATCATGCACGGTATGGGCACCGCCATGATGGGCATGGGCGAAGCCACCGGGGAGAACCGTGCCCTGGAAGCCGCGCGCCAGGCCATCGACAACCCGCTGCTGGACGACATTTCGATGAAGGGCGCCAAAGGCGTGCTCATCAACATTACCGGCGGCTATGACATGACCCTGTTCGAGCTGGACGAAGCCGCCAATGAGATCCGCCGCGAGGTGGATACCGATGCGAACATCATTCTCGGGTCGGCCTTCGACACCGAACTGGAAGGCCGTCTGCGCGTGTCCGTGATCGCGGCGGGTGTCGAAGCCAACTTCACCGCCCAGCCTGCCGTGGAACAGGAAACGGTCCGCCAGCCGATCGCTGCCCCGGTTGAAGACCCGGAACCCGAAATCGAACCTGAAGCGGAAACCACCGAACCGGCTGAAACGCAGATGGAAGACGCGCCCGCCGAGGCCCCTGCCCCGGCTGCGGATGAAGACCGTCCGACCATCATCACGCACCGGCCGACGCCAGCTGAGGCAGAAGCTGACGCGGATGCGGCCCAACAGGAAGAAACCCACTACGAAGGCGCAGAAGGAGACGAAGAAGTGTCTGCAGATTCCGTATTCTCCGCCCATCGCGACGCGCCCGTCGCCGAAAAACCGAAAGCCGAGCAAAGCGGATCGGGCTTTGCCAATCTGTTTGGCTGGCGCCGCAACACGCCGCAGGGCGAAAACGACGACGCCGCGGAACCGGCCCCGATCGTGTCTTCGCCGGACGATCATCCGGAACCGGCCCCGTTCGACGATGCGGACCTTGAGATTCCCGCTTTCCTGCGCCGGTCGGCCAATCACTGACCCGCTCAGCAGGCACGCCTGCCAGTGACATGAAAAAACAGTCAGGCAGGGTTAACCTGTCACAATGAAAATCAAATAGAAACAGGGCCGTATCATATGATGCGGCCCCTTTTGTAACACGGCGAAACAAGCCGTGTTTTGCCCGTTCCAGCCCCTGCCCCCACAAAGATGGCAGTTCCAATGGGGCAGATGTGAGTAGATTTGGCATGGAAATGCAGCAGACCATCGAGCGGCCGGCCATGTGCGCCGGCGTCGGCGTCCATAGCGGCGAAAAAGCCCGGCTGGTGCTGAAGCCGGCCCCGGTGGGCACAGGCGTCGTTTTCCGCCGGACCGACCTTGGCCTGAAGAATGCCAGCATCCTCGCCCACGCAACCAATGTTTCCGACGTGCAGCTCGGCACCACCATCTCGAACGGGAATGGCGTGTCTGTGGCGGTCGTCGAACACCTGATGGCAGCCGTCTGTGGCCTTGGCATCGACAATCTCCTGATCGAGATCGACGGGCCGGAAGTGCCGATCATGGACGGCTCCTCGGCGGTCTATTGCGAATTGCTGCTGCAGGCCGGCCTGAAACAGCAGACCGCGCCGCGCCGCCGCATCCGTATTCTCGAAACGATCGAAATCGTCGACGGGCCGAAGCGTGCGTCGCTGTCGCCTTCTCCCGACAACCACCTCACGCTGCGCGCCCGGATTGAGTATGACAACAGCGTCATCGGCGTGCAGCAGATGGCCCTGCGCCTGGCACCCGGCATGTTTGCCCGTGACCTCGCCTTCGCCCGCACCTATGGCTTTGCCCGCGATGTCGAGATGCTCCGCTCCATGGGCCTTGCCCGCGGCGGTTCGCTCGACAATGCCGTCGTGATCGATGACGACGAAGCGATCATGAACCCGGAAGGCCTGCGCATCGAGGATGAGTTCGTACGCCATAAGATGCTGGACGCCGTGGGAGACCTGATGCTGGCCGGTGCGCCGATTGCGGGCGCCTATGATGCCGTGCAGCCGGGCCATGCCCTCAACAACAAGCTGGTCCGCAAGCTTCTGGAGACGCCGGAAGCCTGGTGCTGGGAAAGCGACGCCGACACCGATCTCGTCTCGCAAGCCGTGCGCGCCGGGGCCGCGATCTAAGCCGCCGCCCGCAAACCCGCATTAAAAGACCGCAACACTTGTCGGGCCGACCCGCATGCGGGCCTGAACAAGGTATACAGCCTGTGAAAGTTCCTTGGAAAACAGGCCGGGTTCGCGCTAATCAAAAGCGTCAAGAATTTCAGAAAGCGCGCCAGAGCCCATGAAGCCTGCCAAGCCCCTTGCCCTCGCCCTGATTGCCGTGGCTGTCAGCCTCACCGCATGCCAGAACCGGGAAAAGCGCCAGCGCGAACTGGCCTATGTCGAGCGCCCGGTCGAGCAGCTCTATAATCAGGCAGGCCGCGAGCTGGACCAGCGCGACTATGAGACCGCCATCCTGCTGTTCAACGAAGTCGAGCGACAGCACCCCTATTCCGAATGGGCCCGCAAGGCGATGGTGATGACGGCCTACGCCCAATACCAGCGCCATGATTATGACGAGACCATCGCGGCCGCGCAGCGTTACATCTCGCTGCATCCGGGCGGCTCCGAAGCGGCTTATGCCTACTACCTGATCGCCGTCAGCCAGTTCGAACAGATCGTCGATGTCGGCCGCGACCAGGGCATGACCGTGCAGACCAAGGCCTCGCTTCAGGACGTGCTGCGCCGTTTCCCGGAGAGCAAATATGCCCGCGACGCGCAGGTGAAGCTGGACATGGTCAATGACCAGCTGGCCGGCAAGGAGATGGAAGTCGGCCGCTGGTACCTGCGGTCCAACCAGACGCTGGCAGCGATCAATCGTTTCCGCACCGTGGTGAAGGAGTATGACGAGACGTCCCACTCCGAAGAAGCGCTCTACCGCCTCGTCGAGGCCTATCTCTCGATCGGCATGCGCCCGCAGGCGACCGAAGCGGCTGCCACGCTCGGCTACAATTATCCGGATTCGGACTGGTACAGGATGGCCTACCAGCTGATGACGTCGGAAGGTATCATGATCGATACGTCGGCGCCGAAACGCACGCTGCTGCAGCGGCTGATCCCGGGCGGCAAATAGGCCGCCTCAGCCACCGATCAGGTCAAACCATTCATCCTCGGTCATCGTCTGCACACCGAGATCCTGAGCCTTCTTGAGCTTTGATCCGGCGCCTGGTCCGGCGACCAGAAGGTCC
Organism: uncultured Hyphomonas sp.; assembly: GCF_963678195.1. NCBI lineage: Bacteria > Pseudomonadati > Pseudomonadota > Alphaproteobacteria > Hyphomonadales > Hyphomonadaceae > Hyphomonas > uncultured Hyphomonas sp. The sequence goes on along the minus strand of NZ_OY782759.1, from coordinate 637,141 downwards.
GTCTTGGCGGACACCGAGCCTGAGACTTTTGCGCCCAGTGCACTGGCGCGTGCCTTGGCCTCGTCCCGCGTCATGCGCTCCAAGGTGCCGGTGAAGACGATTGTCTTGCCTGCGACCGGACTGTCAGAGGCGGCTTTGGCTTCGTCCTGAATCGTCAGCTCGGAGAGCAAGGCCGCCAGCATCTCGCGATTGTGCGCCTCACGCTCGAAATCGCAGAGCGCGTTGACCGCCGTTGCGCCGATACCGTCAATGCCGGCCAGCGCTTCCCAGGCCTCGCTGCCCTCCCCCTCTTCAGCGGCAGAGACAACGTTTTGCCAGAACACATCCCACTTCAGGAATGTCCGCGCGAAGAGTTGCGACGTGGTTTGCCCGACATGCCGGATGCCGAGCCCGTTCAGAAACCGCGCGAACGGCACCGTCCGGCGCGCATCGATGGCATCCAGCAGTTTCTTCGCCGAGACCTTGCCGAAGCCATCCCATTCTTCGAGCGGCGGCAGACCCGCGGCCTCAATGGCGGCGGGGAGCCGGAAAATATCCTGCGGAACTTTCAGGACGCCCTTTTCATGGAAAAGCAGGACTTGCCTGGCACCGAGGCCATCAATGTCCAGCGCCTTGCGGGAGACGAAATGCTTCAGCCGCTCCACCGCCTGCGCGGGGCAGACGAGGCCGCCGGTGCAGCGCCGGCGCACGTCTTCCTCGCCCTTGGCATCGATCTCCCGGACCGCATCCGAGCCGCAGATCGGGCACTGGTGCGGCATCTGCCAGGGCGCGCCGCCGCCATCCTTCACAACACGGAGGACCTGTGGGATCACATCGCCCGCACGCTGGATCTCCACCGTGTCGCCGGGCTTCACGCCAAGGCGTGCAATCTCGTCTTCATTGTGCAGCGTGGCGTTGGAGACGACCACGCCGCCGACCGTCACCGGCTTCAGCCGCGCAACAGGTGTCAGAGAGCCAGTACGGCCAACCTGAATGTCGATCCCCTGCAATTCCGTCGTCGCCTTCTCCGCCGGGAATTTGTGCGCAATGGCCCAGCGCGGCGCGCGGGACACGAAGCCCAGCCGCTGCTGCCAGTCCAGCCGGTCCACCTTGTAGACAACGCCATCGATGTCATAGGGCAGGTCTGCCCGCTTTGCCTCGACATCGCGATAGGCGGTCAGCAATTCGTCAACCGTCCCGGCACGAACCATCAAGGGGTTGGTCGAAAAGCCCCAGTCTGCGAATGCCTGCACGGCTTCATGCTGGGTCTCGGCAAATGGCGCGCTTTCGGCCGCCCAGGCATAGGCGAAGAAACGCAATGGGCGGGATTTCGTGACCTCGACATCCAGCTGGCGCAGGCTGCCTGCGGCCGCATTGCGCGGATTGGCAAAGACCTTCCGGCCCGCCGCCTCTTCGCGCGCATTGAGCGCCGCAAAATCCGCCTTGGTCATATAGACTTCGCCGCGGATCTCAATCATGTCCGGCCAGCCCTTGCCACCGAGCTTTTCCGGAATGTCGTCCAACGTCCGGGCATTGGCGGTGACGTCCTCCCCCACTTCGCCATTGCCTCGTGTTGCGGCGCGTTTCAGTTTCCCCTTCTCATAGGTGAGGCTGAGGGAGAGACCGTCGATCTTCGGCTCGGCCGTGATCGCGACCTCCTCATCGGCGCCAAGGCCGAGGAAGCGCCGGATCCGGTCAGCAAAATCACTGACATCCTCATCCGAGAACGCATTGTCGAGCGACAGCATGGGCGCAGCATGCGCGGCCTTGGCAAAGCCCTCATGCGCGGCGGCGCCCACCCGGTCTGACGGGCTGTCTTCCCGCTTCAGGTCCGGGAAGCGCGCCTCAATTGCGGCATTGCGCAGGCGCGCAGCGTCGTATTCCGCATCGGTCATCAGCGGCGCGTCTTCCTGATAGTAAGCCGCGTCCGCCTCGGCCATCAGGCCAGCCAGGCGTTCAAGTTCGACCGCAGCCTCGTCGCGCGTCAGGTCCTCGACCGGGGTCGCCTCGCTCATACATCCTCCAACAGCCTCCCGGCAGCTGCCCGTGCCTCTTCGGTAATTTCGGCGCCGGACAGCATGCGGGCAATTTCTTCCTGCCTGTCCGACTCATCTAGCCCGCGCAGGCGCGTGCCACCAGACTTGCCCCTGCCCTTTTCCACAAGCCACTGCGAGCGGGCGGCGGCGGCCACCTGCGGGCTGTGGGTGATGGCAAAGACCTGACGCGTGCGCCCCAGCCGGATCAGCCGCTCACCAATAGCCGCGGCCACCGCGCCGCCGACGCCCTGATCGGCCTCATCGAAGATCAGCGTGCCGGCGCTGCCCGCCTCGGCGAGGGCGCATTTCAGGGCCAGCGAGACGCGCGCCAGTTCGCCGCCCGAAGCGATCTTGCGCAACGGGCCGAAGCCGGCGCCGGGATTGGTCTCGGCATCGAACTCCACCCGGTCGGCGCCATGCGCGCCGCCGTCTTCGCCCAGCGGCGTCACAGACACGCGGATCACCGCGCGGCCGAGCTTCAATGGCGCAAGTTCCTTGGCGATGGCTTTTCCGAGCTGCGCGGCTGCCGCCTTACGCGCCGCGGTCAGCTTCTCGGCTGCCGCGTGCCAGGCAGCGTTCGCAGCGCTCTCGGCCTTGCGGGCCCGGATGAGGGCATCCTCGCCGGCCTCGACCAGGTTCAGCCGCTCCTGCAGGGTTTCCAGCATGTCCGGTAACAGGTCCGGGTCGACCATATGCTTGCGGGCCACGGCGCGCAGCGCGAAGAGCCGCGCCTCGGCAGACTCCAGCGCGGTCGTGTCGTGCTCGACCAGGCTTTCCAGTGCGGCAATCGCTGCTTCGGCCTCCCCTGTTTCGATCAGCGCCCGTTCCAGCGCCTCGGCGGCGGCGCGGGCTGCGTGGGCCATCGGGTGATCGGCGCCATCGAAGCCCGGCAGGCGGCAAATGCGTTCCGCCGCACGGGAGGCTTTCGACAGGGCTGTCTCGATCTCGGCATCTGCGAGCGCCTCCTCCGCTTCGGTGATGGCCTCTGTGACGCGCTCGGACTGCATGAGGCGCGTGCGGGTCTCTGTCAGGCTGCCGGCCTCCCCGGCTTGCGGAGCGAGCGTGTCGAGCTCCTCCACCGCGCCAGCCAGCCATTCCCGCGTGCGCAGCGCTTCCTCGGTTTCGGCCTCCAGCCGTTCCCGTGTCTCACGCGCTTCCAGCCGGGCCGCATGCGCCGCTGCGCACGCCTCCAGCAGGGCCTCATTGCCTGCGAACAGGTCCAGCATCTTGCGATGGGAGGATGGCCGCATCAGCGCCGAGGCGGCGTGCTGGCCATGGATCTCCACCAGCGTCTCGCCCGCTTCCGCCAGAAGGGCCGCGCTCACCGGCTGGTCGTTGATAAAGGCACGGGCGGGCCCGTTGGCCCGCACGATGCGTTTCAGGGTCAGCGTCTCGTCCGGGCCAGCCTCGAAGCCATGCTCGGCGAGCACGTCCCAGACCGGATGGCCCGGCACGGCGGCAAATTCCGCCGCGACGCTCGCCTGCTCTGCCCCGGCGCGGACAAGGCTCCGGTCTGCAGCGGCGCCCAGCGTCAGGGCCAGCGCATCGAGAATGATGGATTTGCCGGCCCCGGTCTCGCCGGTCAGCGCGGTAAAGCCGTCGCCCGGCTCGATATCGAGACGGTCGATCAGCACGAAATCCCGAATGGACAAAGCAAGGATCATGATTGCACTCCCAACTCTACGGAGTGCGTTCCTATCACGAGAACAAATGCAGAACAAATAGAATCTGCACGGACGGAAAATCTGGCAGATTTCGTCTTGGGCCTCTGCCCGGCCACGCTTTCAGTATAGCTTGCCAAAAAAGGCGAAAATCAGGGAGGCCGCAAACATGATCGATTACACAGGCAAAGTGGCGCTGGTCACAGGCGGGGCATCCGGCATCGGCGAAGCGCTGGCAATCCAGCTGAGCCAGCGCGGCGCTGACGTCGTGATTGCAGACATTCAGGAAAACCTCGCCAAGGAGGTCGCCGCAAACCTTACCCGCCCAGGCCTTGCCATCCCCTGCGACCTGTCAAAACCGGAAGCCCCTGCCCCGCTTGTGAAAGAGGCGTTTGATTGGAAAGGCCGTTTGGATCTCGTCTGCGCCAATGCCGGTATCGATCGGCACAAGCGGATGACGAAAGAGGATTTCGGGCCAGAGACGATGCGCATGTTCGAAGTGAACATGTTCGCCCCCTTCCGCATGGCGCAGGCCTATGCCGCTGTCCTGACAGGCTCAGGCGTGCGGGGGCGGCTGATGATCACGGGGTCCGAAAACTCGCTCAGCCTGCCGCATGCCGTGAAGCGCGCCCATATCGGCGCCTATGGCGCGACCAAGCATGGCGTGCTGATCATGGCCGAGTGGCTGCGCGAGGACCTTGGCGGCGAACTGATGGATCTTCACGTGCTGATGCCGGGCGGGGTCTACACGCCGCTGATCGCCAGCGGAATTCCGGATCCGGCGATGATCCCTCCGGAGTTCAACGTCATCATGCCAGAGCAGTGCGCCGAGATCGCCCTGAAGGGGCTCGACCTCGGCCTGTTCTACATTCCCACCCATGCTCATATCGGAGAGGACATCCGCCCGCGTTTCGACGGCGTGCAGGATGCCCTCACACAATTGGGGCTGACCTAAGCCTTTCCCATCCGCTCATCCGTGCCCGTCTCCTTGTCCACCCGGCGGCCATGGGCCCACCAGTTCTCGAAAGTGGTCTCGACGATGCTCATGCCGATGTCCTCGCGGCGGAGGCCGGGAGATTTCAGGAGATTGTCCGCAATCGTCTCGAACAGGCGCTGTTTCACAGCGGCCGGCCGGGCATTGAACGACAGCCGTATCATCAGGAAGTCCGGGCTGCGCGGCATACCGAAATAGTTCGGGTCAAAGATATAGTTCTCTTCTTTTTCCAGTTCGTGCGTGACCTGGAAATAGTCATCCTCCGGCAGGTTCAGGACCGACATCATCGCCTGATGGATGCTTGCCGAAACAGCCGCCCTGTAGGCCTTGTCCTTCCCGGAACGCATCCAGACTTGAATCATTGGCATGGGATTTTCCTTTCTCTTTCGACCCGCAGTTGACGGATCGTTTGCCGAGACTAAGGTGAGCGTCACGCCGCAAACAGGACTAGGATTATCATAGGATAAAATAGACCCACCCTGAGATGCAAACGACGACGCGCCCCCCTCTTCGCCATGCCCGCAATGAACTTGGCCGGTTCCTCCGCTCCCGGCGCGAGGCGATCCGGCCGGAGACCCTTGGCCTGCCCGAAGGCGGCCGGCGCCGTACCCCGGGGCTTCGCCGTGATGAGGTGGCAGAGCTCGCAGGTATTTCTGTCGACTGGTACATCCGGCTGGAACAGGGCCGCCCCGTCACCCCGTCCCGGCAGACCGTTGACGCGATTGCCCGGGCCTTGCGGCTCGACATGGTCGAGACGGCTCACCTCTACGCCCTGTCCGGCATCGCCCTGCCCCAGGACGCCGCTGACGAAACTGTTCCGCCCACTGTGCAGCGCATGATCGACCGGCTGGCCCAGCCCGCTTACATCACCAACAGGCTGGGCGATGTGCTGCACTGGAACCCTGCGGCTGACGCCTTATTCGGGTTTGGCGATGTTGCGGAGGCAGACAGGAACGTCTTTATCGGCATGTTCCTCCGCCCCGCCTCACGCAAGCTGTTCGGGACAGGCTGGGAAGCCGAGGCAAAGCGCATGCTGGCCGAGTTCCGGCCCGTTCATGACATCAACGCCGCCGATCCCCGCTTCGTGAAGCTGACAGCCCGGCTTCAGACAGAGAGCGCTCTGTTCGCAAAATGGTGGCGCCAGCATGGCATCAAGACCGGGGGCGCCGGGCGCAAGACGCTCTACCCGCCGGGCGGCAGAGGCGGCGTGAAGTATGAATATGTTGCCCTTCAGGTCACGGAAAACCCGGCCCTGAAGGTCGTGATCTACTCCGGAGTCTGACGGGTCAGATTCGCGCCGTCGTCTTCCCTGCCCGGCCGGCAGCTGAATGTATAGGCTTCGGCATAGGGTTTGTCGAAACAGGTGATGAAGCCGTCGACCACGTCGAGATTGATCGGCCAGACGGGCGGCGGGTAATCCGGATATTTGGCCTTGAAGGCTTCCACGCCCGCCTCGAACCCGTCAGGTTTCGGAACGGTCGCCAGCCTGTCCCGGGCGACCGTAAGGGCTTCGAGGTCCCGCGCCAGGAAAGCAAGCTCCGCTTCGTGATAGGATCGCATCACGTCATCCTCGGCGCGCAAGGAGATCAGCTGTTGAGCAATCTCCTTTGCCGCATCGTCCTGTCCGGAGGCCGCCCGCAGCTGGAACTCATGATGCAACAGGCCTCCCACATCATCCGCAGACAGACCAGGCTTCTGCTCGCGGTAAGTGGCGAGGAGCCCTGCCCCGGCCGCTTCGCAGCCCGGAATATTGGCCACGGTGCGCCAGCCGGCGTCCGGCGTGGAGTCGAACGTATCGACATCGAGCGCCAGCATGGCCTCGGCATCATAGGAACAGGCAGGCGCCAATGTGGTCGCGGCCTGCGCCGTCTCCGGCGCCTGCTGACACGCGGCGACGCCCAGCAGGACCAGGAGAGGCAGGCCGGCGCGCATCAGATCCGCTTCGTAGCCTCTTTCAGCCACGCCTTCGCATCGTCGGGCAGTTTGCGGTTCAGCGATTTCCAGACCTGTTTGTGATAGTCGTTGACGTATTTGCGCTCGTCCTTCGTCAGGAGTTTCACGTCGATCAGATCACGCGCAAGCGGAGCGAAGGTTAGGTTTTCGAAACCCAGCATGTCGATCTCGCCGCCCTCGATAGGCGCGGCCGGCGTGATGTATTGCAAATTCTCGATACGGATACCGTACTGCCCTTCCCGGTAATAACCAGGCTCGTTCGAGACGATCATGCCCGGCATCAGCGGCACATCGTTCCACACCTTGGAAATCCGGTGCGGGCCTTCATGCACGCCGAGATAAACGCCGACGCCATGGCCCGTACCGTGCTGGTAGTCGAGCCCGGCCTGCCACAGCGCATGGCGCGCCAGCACATCGAGATGCGTGCCCGTCGTGCCCTGCGGGAAGCGCACGGCTGCCAGCGCGATATGGCCCTTCAGCACCAGCGTATAGTGGCGGATCATGTCGGCCGTCGGCTCACCGATCGGCACGGTGCGGGTGATGTCCGTTGTCCCGTCCGGATACTGACCGCCGGAATCGATCAGGTAGAGCGAGCCGCGTTCCAGCGTCCGGTTGGAGGCTTCCGATACCGTGTAGTGCGGCAGCGCGCCGTGCTCCACGGCGCCGGAGATAGACGGGAAGGACAGATCCTTCAGGGAGTCATACTCATCCCGGAAATTCTCAAGGCGGATCGCGGCCTCAATCTCCGTCACCTTGCCGCTCTGCCCTTCTGTGTCGAGCCAGTGCAGGAAGCGTGTGACGGCCACACCGTCGCGGATGTGCGCGGCGGTCGTGCCCTTGATCTCTGCTTCGTTCTTGCAGGCGCGCGGCAGGGCCACGGGGTCACGCTGGCGCACGATTGTTCCGCCAGCGGCTTCCACCGTGTCGAAGAACCAAGCCGAGGCGAGGTCCGGATCGAGGCTGACCGTCTTGCCGGACAGCTCGCCCAGCCCTTCATCGATTTCCGACAGCGGACGGACGGTGACCGTGTTGCCGAGATGTTTGCGCAGTTTCGGCGAAACCTTTGCCTCATCGAGGAAGAGGTCTGCCGTGCCGTCCTTGTGCATGATCGCCCGGCCGAGCGGCAGCGGTGTGCACATCACGTCCCCGCCCCGGATGTTGAACGCCCAGGCCAGTGACGCCGGCGAGGTCAGCACCGCTGCATCCACGCCGTCTTCTTCCAGTGCCTTGCCGATGTCGGCGCGTTTCTCGTCATGCGCAACGCCGGCATATTTGACGTGATAGGGCGCGACCTCCGCCATGGGCTGCAGCGGACGATCCGTCCAGGCCGTGTCGATCGGGTTTGCGTCCACAGCGACCAGCGAGGCGCCGGACTTCTTCGCAGCGGCCTGCAGCAGCGCCACATCATTGGGGCTCATCAGGCGCGGGTCATAGCCGACCGTCTTGCCGGCAAGTTTCTGCTTCGCCAGCCAGCCAAAGGCGCCGGGTTCCGGGATCGCCTGGCGTTCCCACAAATCCGGATCAGTCTGGTCAGCGGCCTGGATCGTGTAGCGGCCATCGGCAAAGATCACGGCCTTGTCGGTAAACACAAAGGCCGAGCCGAACGAGCCGGTAAAGCCCGACACCCAGGCCAGGCGCTCATTCGCATCCGGCAGGTATTCGTTCTGGTATTCGTCATCGTGCGGCACGTAAAAGCCGTCGAGGCCCATATTGCCAAGCTCTTTGCGAAGCAGCGGAAGGTGCGCGCGCCCATCCTGGGGGCCGCCCTTGATATCGAAGGTCTGTCTCATGCCGGAGTCTTACCGCCGCGCCTGCCCCGAGGAAAGCGCATTTGAGCTATGCATTTCAGCATGCACTTTTACGTACTTCCCCTCTTTTTTGTTTACCTCGGAGTCCTATATGGCGGCCCTCTGAAGTCATTCTTCCTGAAAGAGTGGGTTCGGAAAAAGAACGTACGAATAAATATCGCAAGAACAACGAAAGCAAAACTTATGAACACCGATCTGGTGACTTCCACCCGCACCGACACCGCCGAAATTCGCGGTTCGGAAGTCAACGACCTCACCCGCGCCATCATTGCCGGCGAAACCGTGCAGATGCCGGTGAACCGTCCGCGCATCCTGGCCCGCCGCATGGCCCGCTGGGCGCGCCGCGCCGCACACGCCTGATTATCCCTGGGGCCTGCTTCCTCACCTCCTCCTGAGCAGGCCCACCCCTAAGTGTAGCGTACACTTCTCCCGCCCATCCTCCCTGGGATGCGGCGGGAGATTTTTATTTGGGGAACCCCTGCTTCAGCCAGGCTGGCGCATGACGAGCGTTGACCAGCCATCCTTGCGGATGCGGCGTTCGAACAGGATGCCGTGGCCCTCGAAGGCCTGACGCACCTGCATGGCCTGATGATGCAGCAGGCCCGAGAGGATGATCGTGCCGCCGGGCGCCGTGAGGCGAGCAATTTCCGGCGCGAGACCGATCAGCGGCTTCATCAGAATATTCGCAAACACCGTATCGTAAGGTGCCGCCTGCCGGATGCGCGGATGCCGCGCGCCGGTCACATGCATGGCCGTGAAGCCGGTGACATTGTTCTTCTTCGCGTTCTCGTTCGCGACGGGCACGCTGTCGAAGTCGATATCGGTGCCCAGCGCCATGCTCGCCCCGGCCTTCAGCGCGGCGATCGCCAGCACGCCGGAGCCTGTGCCGAGATCCAGCACTTTCCCGATGGCGCGGCGGCGGCGCACATCGTCCAGCGCCAGCAGGCAGCCGAGCGTCGTGCCGTGATGGCCGGTGCCGAAAGCCGGTCCGGCCTCGATCAAGACGGCGATCTTGCCCGGCGCATGCCTTGCGATGGCATGACTACCGGCGACAAAGAACGGACCCGCCGAGACCGGCGGCAGACCTTCAAGTGACATCGTCACCCAGTCGCGCTCGATCACTTCTTCCACCCGGGCGTTCAGCTCCGGACTCGTCTCATTGATAATGGCGACGCAGTCATCCGCCTCGTCCTGCGTTTCCGCGAAGGCGTCGAGGCGCCAGACGCCGCGCCCGTCTTCCTTGCAGTCCACTGCGCCTGCAGGCGACGGGTCTGCCCAGGCCAGGGCATCCCATGCTGCTTCCACCGGCGCCCGCGCGCCTCTTGCCGATATCTGGTACATCAGCGGCGCTTAGCAGGGCCGGCGCCCGGGCTCAATAACGCATGTTTTTTGGCGCTGCCCTTGGAATCCCGCAGGAGACAACATATATTGTTATTCGATAAGAAGGAGACCCCGGGCCATGAGCCTTACAACCGATGACATGATCCTGATCGAGCAACGCGTTGCCAATGAGCGCAAGAGTGCCGGTGCGGCCTACCTGCTCTGGTTCTTCCTCGGCTTCGTGTCGGCCCACCGGTTTTACCTCGGCAAGCCGATCAGCGCGATCCTGCAGATCCTGTCCTATTTCATCCTTGTGGGCTTTGTCTGGTGGTTTCTGGACTTCTTCCTGATCCCCTCGATCATCGAAGACGATCTGGACGACAAGCGCTCGCGCATGGCCGGATACCTGCGCCGCCGCGGAGATTACGCCTACTAGGCGAATCTACCGTCCCTGCGCCGGTTTGGCCCCATAGCGGCGCAGAAATTTTGCCTGTAGTCTCCCATATAAAATAAGTGTTGGGAGGCACGCATGTATCAGGTTTCGCTGACGGAATCCTATTTTCCGGCCCATGGAGGCCCGGAACCGGCCCCCCGGACAATCGGCGACATGCTGCGCGCCTCCACCGCGCGCCACCCGGACCAGCCCGCCCTGAAAGCGCTGGATTATGACGGCGCGGTCCTGCGCACCTGGTCGTACAAGGAACTCCTTTTCGATGCCGAACGCCTCGCCCGGGCGCTCGCCAGCCGCCACGAGGAAGGCGCCCGCGTCGCGGCCTATGCCAACAATGTACCCGAATGGGTTCTGCTGGAACTTGCCTGCGGCCTCGCGGGCATCTCGCTCGTCACGGTGAACCCGGCCTATCAGAAGCGTGAGCTGAAATACGTGCTCGAACAGTCCCGCTCCGAAGCGATTTATTATGTCGCCGACTTCCGGGGCAATCCGATGCAGAAGATCGCAGATGAGGTCTGCAACGAGATCCCGGCCATCCGCCACCGCATCCTGCTGACCGATCAGGCCGCCCTGTTCGATGGCGAAGGCAGCGGCGAGCTGCGCAACCCCGGCCCGCTGGACCCGACACAGATCCAGTACACATCCGGCACGACAGGCTTTCCCAAGGGCGCCCTGCTCCACCATAACGGCCTCGTCATGAACGGCATCGAGGCCATGAAGCGCGCCGGCGTGAACCAGGGCGATGTCTTCGTGCACCACATGCCCCTCTTCCATACGACCGGCTGCGCCATTCTCGTGCTGGGCGGCCTCGGCGTCGGGGCGACCCTGCTGCTGGCGCCCATGTTCGATCCTGCCATGGTTGTGAAAGTGATGGAGCGCGAGCGCACCAAATTCATCCTCGGTGTGCCGACCATGCTGGTCGCGCTGATCGAGGAAGTGGAAAAATCAGGCCGCGACGTCTCTGCCACGCGGCGCATCATGTCCGGCGGGTCGATGGTGCCGCCGGAACTCTGCCGCAAGGCCCGCAAAGTGTTCGGTGCGCCGATCCAGATCATCTATGGCCAGACCGAAACCTCCCCTGCCCTGACCCAGGCCTGGTATGAAGACAGCGAGGAAGACCTGACCCAGACCATCGGCCAGCCTGTGCCGTATACGGAAATCTCGATCCGCGATCCGGCCACTAATGAGGTCATGCCGATTGGCGAACAGGGCGAGATCTGCGCCCGCGCCTATTCCGTCATGCTCGGCTACAACGATAATCCGGAAGCCACCGCGGCAACCATCGACGAAGAGAAATGGCTGCACACCGGCGACCTCGGCCGCATGGACGAACGCGGCTATGTGAAGATCACCGGCCGGGTGAAGGAGATGATCATCCGCGGCGGGGAAAACCTGTTCCCGGCGGAAATCGAGAACGCCCTGCTGGAACACGAGGCCATTTCCGAAATCGCCATTGTCGGCATTCCGGACGAGAAATGGGGCGAACAGGTCGCCTGCTTCATGCGCGGCAATTCAAAGCCGCGCCCGACGGATGCGGAACTGAAGACCTTCATCCGCGAGCGCCTGTCACCGCAAAAGACGCCAGCCTACTGGATCTGGGTCGATGACTGGCCCCTCACCGGCTCCGGCAAGATCCAGCGCTTCAAACTCGCCGAAGCCTTCGAAGAGGGCGCCTACACTGATCAGGTGGAGTAGATCTGATCGAAATGCTCCCATAGCGCCTGCCGGGTGGAGTTGAAGGCTTCGATGACGAGGGCGTCGTTGGCGGCGACCGCGTCGGGGGCGGCTTCCTCTATGAAGATGTGAGAGGTCGGCACGGCCCAGGACGGGTCGTCCAGCGTGCCGGCGCAGAGGATGACAAGATCCGGCGCGGCTTCCGGCAGATGCCACATCCGCATGCCGCAATCCCTGCAGCGTTCGATCGGGATCGTGTGCCCGCTGCCGCCCGTCCGCCGGAAAACGTCGAACGTGCCGCAAGTCACCGCCAGCGCATCCTTCGGCACATGCAGATAGACCCCGAACGTCGCGCCCGACAGCCGCTTGCAATCATCGCAGTGGCAGGCATTCACCGCCATCGGGCGCGCGGTGATTTCATACCGGACGGCGCCGCAATGGCAGCCACCATGCAGCGGAACGGGCGGAAGCGGCGGACGAGAAATATCTGAGCGGAGCATGGCCCGGATTCTATCCGGCAATTCTACCTGAACAACTCTTCTGTCTATTCATTTTCGCTCGGGGCCTTCCCCCTCTCTGGAACGCCCTGCGCCAGACGGGGTGCCTAGAAAGAAAGCAGACACGACCACATAGCGATCAGGCATCGCGCCAAAACACCCCAAAATCGCTCAAAACCCGCACGCTTCTCGCTCAAATAAGCCTATATATTAGGCATACGTCATCGGCGCGGCCAGCGCCTTTGTCTGCTATGGCGCCGTCGTGCTGATCCGGCAGAAGCTGCAGATCGACGACAGTCTCGACGTCTTCGCCGTGCATGGCGTCGGCGGCATTCTGGGCAGTCTCGCCCTGCCCTTTCTGGCCGCGTTCGGGCCACTGGCGCCGGGCCTGTCGAAACCGGTCTTCGTCCAGTTCGGGGTCCAGCTGCTCGGCGTAACGGTGGTTGCCGCCCTTTCGGCTGTGGTGACCGCGGGCCTGCTCTATGCGATCCGCACGGTGATTCCGCTGCGCGTCTCGCCGGAGGACGAGGAAGCCGGACTCGACTCCGCCACCCATGGCGAAAGCGCCTACCACCAATAGGTGGTACTGGGTGTAACTTGACAGGGCGGGCGGGGCGCAGCACGCCTGAAGGCATGCCAGAGCCTGCCCCGCCCCCTTTCGAGACCGCCCCCGGCCTATCCGGCCTGACGGGGATCCGCCACGGCTTTTTCGGACGGGCGGGCGGCGTTTCCACCGGGCTCTATACCAGCCTCAATGCCGGGCCGGGCTCGAACGACGATCCGGCGGCGGTGGCGCAGAACCGCGAGATCATCCGCCAGGCCATGGGCGCGGATGCCCTGCTCTCCTGCCACCAGATCCATTCGGCGGAGGTCGTCCACGTCACCGAAGCCTGGGACACAGACCGCCCGCAGGCCGACGCCATGGTCACCACCCTGCCCGGCTTTGGCCTGTGCATCCTGACGGCGGACTGCACGCCGGTCCTCTTTGCGGATGCCGAAGCCGGCGTGATCGGCGCGGCGCATGCGGGCTGGAAAGGCGCCATTGGCGGCGTTCTGGAAGCCACGGTCGCCTCGATGACCGAACTCGGCGCCCGGCCAGGACATATCCATGCTGCCATCGGACCGACCATCGGCCAGGCGAGCTATGAAGTCGGCCCTGAATTCCGCGACACCTTCCTGGAGGCCTCCCCCGCCAGCGAGCACCTGTTCGTACCAGGCAAGGGAGACCGCTTCCATTTCGACCTTCCGGCTTATTGCGCGGCCAGTCTTGCCGCCATGGACATTGGCCATGTCGCCAATCTGGGCCTCGACACCTGCGCGCTGGAAGACGCCTATTTCTCCAACCGCAGGCGAAATCACCGCGGCGAGCCGGACTATGGCCGAAATGCCTCAGTCATTGTGCTTGCGCCGTAAAAAGTTGCATTCAGTGCCAGAGTCCGGTTGCGACTCGCCGCTCCCTGTTACAGAAGCGTCGCCATCCGGGGCATCACAGGGGCTAAAGCCGACATGAAACTTCTCTCCTGCAACGCAAACCGCCCGTTGGCCGAAGCCATTGCCGACTATCTGGACATGCGGCTGACCCGCTCGGAGGTGAAATCCTTCGCAGACGAGGAAATCTTCGTCCGCATCGATGAGAATGTCCGCGGCGAGGACGTCTTCGTCATCCAGTCGACCTCCTTCCCGGCCAACGACAATCTGATGCAGCTGCTGATCATGATGGATGCGCTGAAGCGCGCCTCGGCCCGCCGCATCACCGCCGTGATCCCCTATTTCGGTTATGCCCGCCAGGACCGGAAGACCGACGGCCGCACACCGATCTCGGCGAAGCTCGTCGCCAATCTCATCTCCACCGCCGGCGCCGACCGCGTCCTCACCGTGGACCTGCACGCCGGCCAGATCCAGGGCTTCTTCGACATCCCCACCGACAATCTCTTCGGCAGCCCGGTGATGATCGACGACATCAAGGAACGCTACGGCAAGGACAAACTCGTGGTCGTCTCGCCGGATGTCGGCGGCGTGGTGCGCGCGCGCTCCCTTGCCAAGCGGCTCGACGATGCCGACCTCGCCATCGTCGACAAGCGCCGCCCGGAAGCCGGCAAATCAGAAGTGATGAACATCATCGGCGATGTCAGCAGCAAGCGCTGCATCATGCTGGACGACATGTGCGATAGCGGCGGCACGCTGGCCAATGCCGCCGCCGCCCTGAAGGACCAGGGCGCGAAATCCGTCTCCGCCTATGTCAGCCATGGCGTCCTGTCCGGCAAGGCGGTGGAACGGATCGAGAAATCGGTGCTGGACGAACTGGTCATGACCGACACGATCGCCCCGTCGGATGTGGCCAAGAAGTCAAAATCCATCCGCATACTGCCAATCGCGCCGCTGCTGGGCGAAGCCATCCGCCGCATCGCGAACGAGGAAAGCGTCTCGAAACTCTTCGACCGCTAATCGTTCCAGCTTATCGGCACTGAAGCCTTATTGAAATCTCCTCCCGAACCGGAGTGCCTGAGGGGTTGGCGAAAGTCACCCACCATGAGCCGGGCTCTGCCGGGCGGCTCTCGGTAATGATGATGGCACCGCTCGCCTTTGGCTTGGCGGAGACAGGCATCAGGCCTGGCAGACAATCAATTCGCAGCGTGGCCTCCCCACCCGGCTGCAATAGCAGGGCCTGCCTGCGTACTGCTTTTTCCGTGCCCGAAAGTGTGGCGGCGCAGCCTGTCAGCAACGCCGCCAGTAACAAGGCCGCTGCCCTCATCCTTCGATGCAGTAGTCGATAGGATAGGTCAGTCCCGTCACCTCTGCGGGTTTTCCGTCCGGGCCGTTGATGGGTGCAAAACGGGCGCCTCTCAGTTCAGCTGCAGAGTCTTCGAAGACCGGGTCGGAACAGACCGCCGCCATGTTTTTCGGTATGCCGTCCGGTCCCAGATCGAACAGGACTTCGCAAGATCCGCTCAAGCCCTTCTCGACAGCCTCTGCCGGATAATAGGGCGCAGGCGGCGACACGGCATAGGGCATGGAGCCCGTATCGAAAACCACCCCGGCCTGACGGTTCGCCTCACGCCCCGCTTCCCGCCGCGCCAACCAATCCGCATGACCCGCGCCCTTGGGGGACCATAGCGCTGCCTTGACGCACGCTTCCGGGCGCTCCGGCGACAGAGCCGCAACCGGTGCCGCTGGCGCTTTTGCTCCCGAACTCGACATGATGAACAGGCTGTCCGCCAGGACGAGCCCCTCTTCCGTTTGCGGATCAGTTAGCTCACCATCACGCCAGACTTCGAGGTGGAGATGAGGTCCGGTGGAGCGCCCGGAAGTACCAACCCCGCCAATTTCATCACCGGCTTTCAACAACTGGCCTTGTTCCACCGACAGCGTATCCAGCTGGCCGAAACGCAGCACCGTGTCGTTGCCGACCATCAATTCAACGACATTGCCATAGCCCGCCTTTTGACCTGCGAAGATGACTGTTCCGTCGGCAGGCGCGTAAGCCGGCGTGCCGCGTGCGGCAGCAAGGTCTACCCCGCGGTGTGTGGCAGTCTTCTTGGTAAACGGGTCGACCCTTTCCCCGAACGCGCTGGTCAGCGTGGCCTTGTCCAGAACGGCGTGGCTGTAGAACAGGGTTTCGCCGGGCACGGCAGCGGCCCCCTTGATCAGCATGCCCTGCGCAACGGCCAGCGGGGCGGCGCACATCAGGGCGGCGGCGAGCACCAGCCCCATGCGGCGCGGGCGGGGTTTTTCTGTCAGCAATTCGTTGAGACGCATCTTCAGGGTTCCTTTCTTCCGGAGGATGAATGCCGCCACAGGCAGCACCGCCTCATCGCGCGAGATGCGCGCAGCAGACGTCAGGGTCCGGGCATAGGCGATCGGGTCGCCTGTCAATTCGACGGTCTCTTCATCGACAACCGCTTCGCGCCAGAAGTCGAGCTGCCCGCGAATCCACCAGGCAAAGGGGGACAACCAGAAAAGGTCCGCCACGATCCGTTCCAGGGGTCTGGCGATCAGGTCCCCGCGTTTCAGGTGAACCAGTTCGTGGACGACCACTTCGCTCGCCCCTCCCCCGCGGATCAGGGCGGCGGGCACATAGATGGCGCGTTTCAGGATACCGGCCAGGAATGGGGCGCCGCGCGGAATGACAAACACGCGCGGCGTGCGGGCGAGGCCGACGGCTTCCGCCCAATGGCCGATCGGACGGTGTGTGCGCATGGCGCGCGCCTTCAGCCGCTGCAGACGGAGCTGGCTGATCCCCCAGAGCAGGAGGCGTACGCCCCAGCCTGCGACAACAGTCCAGATAATCAGCGTGCCAATGTCCGGCAGTTTGACCCCGGCGGCGGGCGCGGGCATGGCAACGCCATCCTGCGGGGTGATCATGACCGGCTCCAGCAAGGGCAGCTCGCCCAGCGGAACGTCGACCTCTACGGAGAAGCCCGGCACGACCAGAGCCGCAGCAAAGGGCGCTAGCAACGCAAGCGCCGCGCCGCGCCAGATCGCCTGCGCAACTTTCGGCGAAGGCTGTTTCCGGCAGATCAGGCTGGCACCGGCCCAGACAGCCGCGCTCCAGCCAAGAACGAGAAGGACCAGACCCAGCGGGCTCATGACTTGCCCCCTTTCGTCTCATCCTCGGCGGCATTGATGATGGCGTCCAGCTCGTCGAGCTCGGCATCGGACAGGTGCGGGCTTTCGGCAAACAGCGCCGCCGGGATCGGCCCGTCCATGTCGAGGACCTGTCTGGCAAGGTGGCGGACGAGCCCGCCCAGCGTGGCGGTCCGGTCCAGCACGGCGGAAAAGACGGCCATGCCATGCATGTCCTTGCGGTCCACCCACCCCTTCTCTTCCATCCGGGCGATCACGGTGCGCGTGGTGGACGGCTTCCATCCCTGCGCCGGGCCGACGGCCTGATGCACTTCGCGCGCACTTTGCGGCCCGGCGGACCAGAGATGCTTCAACACGATAAGTTCGGAGGAATTGGGCTGGGACATGGCTTCACCTGTGCCGGGATCACTATCAAGGTCACCGACTCACTACATTTGTAGCGAACTCGCGTCAAGTGACATGCGAAGAAAAGCAAACGGCCCGCGTGAAACGGGCCGTATAGAGGGTGTATAGATGGTCTTTAGAGGGTGTTGTTGAGGGTCCGGAAGCGGACTTATTCAACCGTCCAGCCGCGCGGTGTGCGGCGGGCTTCCAGTGTTACGGTCTCATGGCCGGCACCTTCCGCCTGGCGGCGTGTGCGGCGTCCGCCGGCAAAGCGCATCACCAGCGCCGCAGTTCCGATCAGCACGCCTGCGATGGCGGTCATCACGGCAACGATCCCGGCGGTCAGGACCAGCATCATCCCGATCATCACCTGAAGAAACAGGGCAAAGCCAGCGCGAAGGGTGGCGGCGAAATCAAATCCGGCGGGATGCGGGGCTGTCTGAGTCATGGCAATTCCTTTGCCTGATCAACATGGCGGCATCATGGCCCCCCGTCAACGCGGCGCAGGCGGCACCTTACAGAAACTTATGTTTCGCTCAGGAGTCCTGCCGGATCAGCAGGCCCCGCTCGGTGCGGATCTGGGCATAAGCGGCTGTAATCGCGGCAGCTTTGGCGTGGGCGGCGTCTTCGAATTCGCGCGGCGCGCCCATCTGGATCACTCGGTCTGGATGGTGATCCGCCATCAGCCGGCGATAGGCCGCGCGAATGACACCAAAGTCGGCGTCATGCGCCACGCCCAGCACGTGATAGGGATCGTTCCGGTCAGGGCCCATATGGGCGGCCTTGATCCGGCGGAAGGTGGCTTCGCTGAAGCCGAACGCCTCCGACACATTCTGCAGATAGATCAGCTCGTCCTGTGTAATGACGCCATCAGCGCCCGCGATCTGGAACAGGCCGTCCATCACGCCTTCCAGCAGGCAGGGCCGGTCGTGATAGCGCCGGCCGATCCGGCGCGCATAGCCTTCATAGCCCCGCACCGTCTGGCGGGCGAGATTGAACACGCGGCGCACATTGTCAGCCTCTTCCGGCGGGGCGCGGAAGACACGGGAGAAGACCATGATTTCCTTGTCGGAAACGGTGCCGTCCGCCTTGGCCAGCTTGGCGCCGAGGCCAACAACCGCTGCAGTAAAGCCCACATCGTTCGGGTCCGGCGCGCACGGAACCTCCCCCGGCTCGCGAGGCTCGTCGTCATGCGTGATGTCGGGATCAAAAAGGCGTCTGCCGCCCTCAAGAAGTCGCGTCCACAGGCTCATCGTTGGCGCCTTATAGCAGGATTTTCAGATCTTGGGAGGCCGGGTTGCTGACAGTTCTGTGAAGCGGGCTTAATGAGTCAGGTCTCCGGCGGCCTGTCGCGGGCCGCCACGGCGGCTTTAAGCTCGGCCATCTCCTGTTGCAACTGCTTCAGAACGGCCAGAATCTCATGACGGGCATCGTCGGCCTCTTCGCGCTCTTCCTCGAACTCCTCCTCCAGATCCTCAAGCCCTTCTTCCAGAAGGGTTTTCTGCTCTGCCGCCAGTGAATCCACGACCAGCGCGATGAACAGGTTGAGGATGGCAAAGCTCGCCACGAAGATGAAAATCAGGAAGAACACCCACGCCATCGGATGGCCGTCATCGATGACTTTCTGCATCACTTCGAACCGCCAGCCATCCATGGTCATGACCTGGAACAGCGACAGGGCCGAGCTCGGCAGGTCGCCAAAGAGCTGGCGCACTTCCTCGGTTTCCGTATTGCCGAACATATTGGTCGCCATCACGGCCGCGACATAGGTCACCAGCGCCAGCACGGCGACGATGGCACCCATGCCCGGCAGGGCTTTCAGCAGTGCCTCGGTAATCCGGCGCATCACCGGCACAACATGCAGGAGGCGCAGCACCCGCAGGACGCGCAAGGCCCGAAGGACGCTGAACGCCCCGCCCCCTGGAATCAGCGAAATGCCAACGACGATGAAGTCGAACCAGTTCCAGCCGCGCCGGAAGAACTGGAACCGGTAGACCACCAGTTTCAGCAGGATCTCCACTGCGAACACATAGGTGATCCCATGGTCCATGATCTCCAGTGTCAGAACCAATTCCGCCGGCAGGGAATGCCGATAGGTCAGGATACCCAGGATCACCGCATTGAAGATGATGAGGCCGGTGATGAAGCTCCGGAACCAGGGCCGCTCAATCGAGCGTTCCAGGGCGAAATTCGCCGTCTCCTGGTCGAGTGTCGCTCGCTTCATGCCGGTCCCCTGATCCTGCGACCGCACGGGGCCACTGATCGCTTTTTGCCGTCAAAGCGCGGGCATGCCAAGCCGGAGGCATAAGGTCATTTCATGGCAGACCGAAGACCTCAGCCAGCCGACGTGGTCGTATCCGAGACGATCTTCCACTCGCCGCCCATCTTGCGCAGGATCAGCGTATAGAGCCCCCAGGGCGTCCCTTCGCGGCCTTCCAGCTTCCACCGGCCATGCGCGACGGCGGCATCGGGGCCCAGCAGTACGATTTCATAGTCGTCGGTCACCAGCGTGCCCATCGTCTCCGGGCCGCCATAGGTGTTGTGGTAGCGGGCATTGGTTTCGTCCCAGCCACGCGTCACCTTGCCGCCGGACGCAAAGCGCAGCTCAGGCGACTTCCAGTAGCCTTCCATGAAGGCGTCAATGTCGCCCCGGTTCCACGCCGCATCCTGCGCCTCCAGCAGCGCCGTGATCGCTGCGGTTTCAGCATCGCTCTGCGCATTGATGGCCGAGATCGGCGCGCCATCCTGCGTGGCACATGCCGCAAGCGGCAGAAGGGCGATGGCAGCGGCGGCGAACAAGGATTTCATGGGAAGGCTCCGACAGAGAAGAATATGCCGGAGCCTAGGGCGCGCCGCGGCGGGCCGCCAGCCCCTTCCCGTGCCGGTTTCCCGCCTTCTCAGTGATTGCGGAGCATCAGGCCCGCTGCAACAAGCCAGAGCCCGTTGGACAGGAGGTCGATGCCCAGAAGCATGCCCAGCAGAGTCTCGGCCGCTTCCGGCAGATTCATCAGAACGAAGACCGCCAGCAGGATCGAAATCGTACCGCCCACGACCAGCCAGAGCCAGGACCGGAACGGGCGGAGATTCATTCCGGCCATGACGAGGATCACGCCTTCCAGCATGAACAGAAAGGCGAGGATCAGCGTCAGCGAGACGAGCCCGCCGAGCACATTGGTCGCCAGCATGACGCCCAGAAGAATCTGCAGAACGCCCATACCAAGGTCAAACCAGGACAGGCCGAAGGGCGAGCGTAGCGTAAACGCCACCTGCATCACGCCCAGCAGGATGAACAGAAGGCCACGAGCTGAAGCACGAAGATCGAAGCGATATAAGGGTTCAGAAGGGCGAACATGCCGCCCAGAAGCGACAGCACGCCCATCGCCACATAGAGCCGCCAGTGGCCGCCGAGCCCCTTGGGTCTTTGACTATCCATTTACAGCTCCTTCTTTTGCGATGCGCGCCACACGCGCCTGTCGCCACCATTCCACTATGCTGAGCAGGACTGCAACGCCGCCCAGCCAGAAGGTAACAATGAAAACCGGATAAAAGCCATTCGTCTCGATCATCGCGCCCAGCCAGGGACGGCCGAGCGTCCCGATCAGCATGGTCAGCGAGGCAAGCAGCGCATACTGAACCGCCGCAAAGCGCGGGTTCACCACGGCAGTCAGATACGCCGTCATGGCAACCAGCGCGAACCCGCCGGCAATGTTCTCGGCAAAAATGGTGACCATCAGCCGGGCCAGCCGCTGGCTGTGGTCTGCCGGCAGGGCAACTTCATGCGGTTGTAGCTTCGCCGCAAAGTCTGCAAAGGCGATCAAAGGCCCATCAAGATGGGTCACCGCCAGGAAGGCATCCACGGCATGCGCCCCATGGGCCAGGTCTGCATAAAGCAGGTTCGTCGCCGCCGCCACGACGCCGCCGATAAAAAAGACCGGCATCCGGCCGATGGTTGCGATCAGCGTCGCCCCGATCAGTGAGCCCAGAATGGTCGCGATCACGCCGAAGAATTTGGAGGCGATCGCCACATCGTCCAGCGTATGGCCAAGCGCATCGAGATCGCCGCGCAGGTAAAACGGATAGGCGAACGAGCCCCAGACCGCATCGGTGAAGCGATAGGTCAGCGCCAGGGCGAGCACGAGAATCGTCCACCAGCGCAGGCGGTAGATCAGGTCCATCAGAGGGTCGAAAATGGCGCGAAACAGGGTCGCGACCAGCTTGCTGCGCCGGCTCTGACCAGGTGAAAACAGCGGCGCATCGACCGCCTCCCCCTTGTTCCGGACAAGCAGGAATGCCGCCACGACGGACGGCACGATCACGGTCAGGATGACAATGATGGGCCCCTGCTCCGACACGAAAGTGCGCGAGGAGATATCTGCATTGAAGCCGAGCCGCATGACCGCAAAGGAAGCAATCATGACAAAGGCCGTCGCCCAGCAGGCCGCCACGAAAGCCACTGCCGGCGCGGCTTCCCGCCCCGGCACGGATGGCAGGAAGCTGAGCCGCGTCGTGTGTTCGTGCTTGTTATATTCAGGCTCCGGCGCCAGCAGGCTGCCCAGAATGGTCAGGCCGACAAAACCGGCCATCATCACATAAGCGACCGACCACCCGCCGCGCGCCGCCACCAGCAGCGCAACGAAACCTGAGATGAAGCCGCCCGACTTGTAGCCGAACTGATAAAGCGCCGACATCAGGTCCTTGTCTTCTTCAGACCGGGCCACTTCGATCCGCCAGGCGTCGAGGATAATGTCATGCGTGGGCCCGAGGATCAGGATCACGAAACAGATCAGCGCCACCAGACCGATATTCTGCGGCGGGTTGGAGAAGGCCAGCACCGCCAGCAGTACAGCAATCGAAGCCTGGCAAAGGATCAGCCAGGACCGCCGCCCGCCGACGCGGATGAACGGCACGCCATGCGGCGTCTGGAACAAGGGCGCCCAGAGATATTTGAACGAATACCCGATGGCGACGAGCGAAAGAACGCCGATCGTATCCGTGTCGATCCCCTCCTGGGTCAGCCAGGCTGTCAGCACGCCGACAATGGCGCCATAGGGAATGCTGGCTGCGAAGGCGAGGATCAGCATCGCCGCCATGCGGCGGTCTTTCAGGGCCCGGAAAGCGCGCGCCGCCCGGGAGGGCTTCTTCACCGGAAGCGCGGCATTGCCGCTCATGCAGCGCCGGCCTTTCCGGCAGCGCCAGTCCATCTGATCGCGAGGGTCCGAAGGGCCTGAGGCTCGATCGGCTTGGCCACGACATCATTGGCCCCGGCCGTCCTGGCCTGGCGTTCGATGTCGGCGTTCACTTCGGCGGAGACCGCAATGACCGGGACGTCCGAACCGCCGGCGCGCAGCTGGCGCATGGCTTCGAACCCATCCATTTCGGGCATGCGGAGATCCATCAGGACCAGGGCGGGATTCATGCTCTTCGCGGCCTCCAGCGCTTCTATACCTGTTGAAGCGACTGTGACGGTAAATCCGGCCGATTCCAAGGCGCGCCGTGCAATCATCGCATTGACCGGATTGTCGTCCGCGATCAGCACGCGCCCGGCCCCTGTCAGCTTTTCGGGCTCGTCGACCGGCAAGCCGCCCGTTTTGACAACATGGATGCGCTCGATCAGCGACGAGGCTCTCAGCGGGCGTACCAGCCAGCCAGCGCATCCCATCGCCTTGAAGCGCGCAATGGCGCCCCGGTCTTCCGGCCTCAGCACAATGAGCGCCGGTGCCTTTCGGGCGAGCGCGCGCACCGTTTCCTCCGGCTGTTCCGCCCCGATCAGCAGCACATCGACCTCCGGCGGCACATGGCCGGACGACACATCGATCCGCACAGGCCTGGCCGAGGCATTGATCAGGGCTGCCGTGGTCGACAGGCAGGTGGCCGGCGGCAGGCCCGCGATCCCCACCACGGCGTCGAGAACCGGCAGGTCATGCGTCGGCGGCAGGTCTGCCCTCTTCAATGGGAGAAAGACAGAAAAACAGGTGCCCAGACCGGGCTCTCCGGTGACTTCGATCCGGCCGCCCAACAGGTCTGTCAGGCGCTTGACGATGGCAAGGCCAAGCCCAACGCCGCCATCCTTGTAGGCGTCCTGCCGGCTGGTCTGGCGGAACGCCTCGAACAGACGCTCCCGATCTTCCGGCGCAATGCCGGGGCCAGTGTCGATGATCCGGTATTCCAGCCCGTCTTCATGCGCGCAGATGTCGAGCAGGACTGCGCCGCTTTCGGTAAATTTCAGCGCATTGCCAACGAGGTTGAACAGGATCTGGCGGATACGGCCCGCATCGCCCGAATAGGACGGCATCGGCAGGACCGAGGCACGCGCGGCAATGTCCAGCCCGGCGGCATGGGCGCGCGGGCTCAGCAACTCCATCACTTCCCGGCCGAGCCGGACCGGGCAGAACGCCTCGGTTTCCAGTTCGATGGCAGAAGCATCGAGGCGCGCATAATCGAGCACATTGTTCAGGAGATCGAGCAGACGGGAGCCGCTCAGCCGGATGGCTTCGGCATATTCCCGCTGGGCCGGTTCCAGTTCGGTTTCCAGCAACAGCGACACCGTGCCGAGAATCCCGTTCAGCGGCGTGCGGATTTCATGGCTCGCGGCGGCGAGGAATGTCTCTTGCGGGCGGTGCTCGCCCGGCGGCAGGGAAGGCTTGGTCATGGCCGCATCCTGCAACAGACGCTTTAGGATTTGTTTAAATCCGGCACATGTTTCGAGGGCTGCTTCCTAACGGGCCATGGCCTCTGCATTGACACCCTCGCCCTGCCCCGCCGCACGCTGGCGGTAAAAAAACCGGGGTCATCGATAACCTGCAAACCCCGCGGGTTCTGAGCCAGAATTTGCTTAAGTTACTGCCGCTCAACAACCATAATCATATTTGCCGTTCCCAGTGGCCGCGTTGTCAGCACCGACCACCCGTACATGGTGGCGAGCTTGCGGATGAAAGCCGGAGATTGTGGACAAATCAGATAACGCGGGTCACCCCGGGAAGTGTGAATTGCCAAGTGCTGTTGAAAGGTTTTGTGCTCTTCGGGATTGATCTGGTCTCCATCAACGAATGAAAACCAGAACCTTCCGCCGACAGGAATGATCTCCGCCAACGCTCGGAGATAAGCTGCAATATCGTAAGGGCTGAAGTGGATGAACACTGCGGTCGAAAACGCATGCTTTATCCCAAGGTCTGCAATCTGGCTAAAATCCGCATACTCCATGACATGGTAAGTGACGTTATCAATGTCTCGGAGCGCTAGCCGTTCCGCAAAAGCCTTTTGTTCAGGACTGATATCGACGCACACGACTTGTTTCGCGAGATCCGCCATCCGGGCAGCGACCAAACCACCACCAGCGCCAATGTCGAGTACAGTATCCTGTGGGGTAACCTCAAGTAGCTTAGCAATCATGTTGGCAGTCCTAGCCTTGAAAGCCAGCACCTCATCCAAGCGGTCTATCGGTCGCTCACCGAAAGCACGTGGACCAACGATTTTCTTCAGAAGCTCGTTGTCGTCATTCGAGCCATGCCACAATGTATTCAAGCTCATGCTTAAAATCCCAGTACTATAATCGTGTCGTTTCAGCACAACTATCTGTTGAACTTCCCTCTAATCCTAAAATTGTACAAATTTCAACTAACTTGAATATTTCCAGTCACTTTTCTTTCGACATGCCCTTCGCACCCAACAGGACGCTGGCGGTAAGACAGGGCTTCAGCAATGTGTACGCGGCGTACAGCATCTGATCCGTCCAGGTCCGCGATGGTCCGGGCCACTTTCAGCACGCGGGAATAAC